>CABIVQ010000015.1 GCA_902362365.1 Clostridiaceae bacterium
AGTAGATTTAAAAGTTTTCATAATGAATAACCTCCTTTGGATGGATTTGTCGTTACTTCCATTTAACCAAAGAAGGTTATTTTTTTCATTATATAAATTTTGTAAAAATCAAGTTGCAAACATTAACTAGATGCAACACTAGAAACTTTTAAGTCTTCTTATTTTTTTTATTAAAAAGCATAATTTATTTTATATTTGAATAAAATTTTACAATTAAGGAATTATAATAACATAATTAGTAAATATAGGAGAATACAAATGTTAAATAATAAGATATATACAAAATTTATATGCGTAGCTATACTTATATTTTCAATTATAGGAATGATAAAATATTATGGATTTATAGATAATAATTCTTATATAGAAACCCTAAATATTTTTGAAAATAATTCTAAACGATATGTATATCCATTAGGGAATATAGTTGGTATTAAAGCAAATACAGATGGAGTTTTGGTAATAGGATATGAAGAAGATGATATAACGTATATAGGAGGCCTTAAAATAGGTGACAATATTGTTAAAATAAATAATAAAAAGATTAATAGCAGTAATGATGTATCGGAGTTATTAAATACTTTAAAAACGGATGAAGTCAAGATAGGATTTCAAAGAGATAATGAATATAAAGAAGAAATTGTAAAAGTAAAAAATGAAAATGGCAAATATAAGTTAGGTTTATGGGTTAGAGACAAAATATCGGGAATAGGGACAATGACTTTATATGACCCTAGTAAGGAGACCTTTTTTGCTATTGGTCATGTTATTACAGATGTAGATACTAATAAACTTTTGAAAATAAAAGAAGGATTTTTATATAATGCGAATAATTTAGAAATTATAAAGGGTAATTCAGAAAATGTAGGAAAGATAAAGGGGGAATTTGATTTAAGTAAAGCTATAGGAAAATTTGATAACAATTCAAACTTTGGAATTTGTGGGAATTTATTAGATGAAATAAATTTATTGAGTGGGCAAATAGAATTAGGTACATCTAGTGATGTTAAAATTGGAGATGCTGTAATTCTTTTTGAAGATGAAAATAGAAATATAAGAACCTATGATATAAAAATAGAAAAAATAATAGATGATAGCACATGGGATAGAGATATGGTAATAAAGGTTACAGATGAAGATTTGATAAATTATACTGGCGGAATAATTCAGGGAATGAGTGGTATTCCTATTATACAAAATAATAAGCTTATAGGCAGTATTACTCATGTTTTTAAGAAAAACCCTAAAAAAGGATATGGTATTTTTATAGATGAAATGGTAAAATAAAAAATAGATTATAAAATTTTAATAAATATGAAGGATTATAATTTTACTATGTCGAATTGTCTTTTAGTAAAGAATTAAAAAAATAGATTTTCTGAAAATAAGAGAATGTTTTATTAATGGGGGGAATTTTAGTGAACGAAAAAATAAAAATAGTTTTAGCTGATGATAATAAAGACTTTTGTCAAGTTTTAAAGGAATATTTATCAAATGAGGACGATATAGAAATATTAGGGATTGCTAAGGATGGAATTGAAGCATTAGATTTAGTAAAGAGAACTCAACCAGATTTATTAGTTTTAGATGTAATAAGGCCACATTTAGATGGATTAGGTGTTATTGAAAAATTAAATGCTATGGACATACCAAAAATGCCAAAAATAATAGTTTTATCAGCAGTTGGTCAAGATAAAATAACACAAAGCGCAATAAATTTAGGGGCAGATTACTATATAGTAAAACCTTTTGACTTTGTAATATTCATCAATAGAATTAGAGAGTTAGTATCTAATAAGACTACTCATATAGAACCAAAGTCAAGAGTTAACACAGATATTCAAATGACAAGAAGTGATTTTGTTAAAAATTCTGGGAATATAGAAACTGAAATAACTAATATAATACATGAAATAGGAGTTCCTGCGCATATAAAAGGATATCTGTATTTAAGAGAAGCTATAAAAATGGTAATAGATAATGTGGAGCTTCTAGGAGCAGTAACAAAAGAACTATACCCAAGTATAGCTAAAAAGTTTAACACTACTCCAAGTAGAGTTGAAAGAGCTATAAGACATGCTATAGAAGTAGCATGGAGTAGAGGTAAAGTAGATACAATAAATCAATTATTTGGATATACTGTTCATAACACAAAAGGAAAGCCAACAAACTCTGAATTTATAGCTATGATCGCGGATAAATTAAGATTAGAGCACAGTATGGTAAAATAATTTTATAGATATTAAGACAATAAGCCTTCTCGATAAAAGAAGGCTTATTTTTTGATATAAAGCATAAAATAAGATAAGTATGAACGAAATCTTTTAATATTCCATATAATTAACAATATTAACTTATAAAATAATCAAGGAGATATAAAAATGGAAATATATTTACCCCAAAAAGTTAAATTCATAATAGATAAAATGTATGAAAGAGGATACGAGGCATTCATAGTGGGGGGATGTGTAAGAGATAGTATACTTGGAATAACGCCTAATGATTATGATATAACTACTAATGCTAGACCAGAAGAAATTATAGATATATTTAAAGGTTTTAAAATTATTGATAATGGAATAAAGCATGGAACCGTAGGGATTATAATAGAAAAAGAAGTATATGAAATAACTACTTATAGGATAGAAGATGAATATGAAAATAATAGAAGACCTAAGAATGTTGAGTTTACGTTAGATATAGAAGATGATTTAAAAAGAAGAGACTTTACAATAAATGCAATTGCATATAATGACAAGTTAGGTATAATAGATAAATTTGATGGCATCAAAGATATAAAAAATAAGATTGTAAAGACAGTCGGTAATCCAGATGAAAGGTTTAACGAAGATGGATTAAGATTGGTTAGAGCAATAAGATTTAGTAGCAAATTGAATTTTAAAATAGAAGACAAAACATTAAAAAGTATATATAAAAATGTTGATATTATAAAAAATATAAGCAAGGAAAGAATTACAGATGAATTTACAAAGATGATTCTTAGTGACAAACCTCAAGATATTATACTTTTATATAAAACTGGAATATTTAAATCTATAGGGATTTTTTCATATATCAATAAAGAAAAATATGAAGATTTAGAACAAGAACTTCGAGTACTAAATAATTGTGAAAGTAATTTAGTTAAAAGAATGGCAATGTTAGAGTATATTATAAAAAAGAAAAAAATTCCGTCTAGAAGTATAGTTGATAACTTAGTATACTCTAATAAAATTAAAAAAGAATGTAAGATCTTAGTTGAGTGTATGTTAAAGGATAATATAGAGCTAAATTCAATAGAAATAAAGATGCTATTAAATAAAGTAGGACCAGAAAAAATAATAGAAGCGTTAAATTTAAAAAAAATATACTATAATAATTATTCATCAAGAATAGAAAAGAAAAATGATATTGTAGATAAGATTTTTATAATAAATAACATAATCAAAAAAATTTTAGAAATAGAAAGTAATAAAGAGTGTTATAGATTAAAAGATTTGGATATAAATGGGAGTGACTTAGAAGAGTTAGGATACAAAGGAAAAGACATAGGGGAAATTTTGAATGAATTACTAAATAAAGTTATAGCAAGTCCAAGTTTAAATAAAAAAGAGATACTTATAAATCTACTGTAAATTTATTATATAGCTAATAGTTTGCAAATTGCGGTATAGTAAAAATAAAAAATGTAAATTTTAATAGAAGTATAGTAAAACAGGAGTATATGTAGGGGAGAGTAGAAAAACAGGTTAAAATATTTCTTTTATTGCTAAATAATGCTATAATGTAATTTGATTTTAAAAACATATCGGAGGTTTAAAATATGAGAGTCGAAGCCCCTATTAAGGTAGATAGAAAGACTAAAAGGCTTGCGAAAAGACTTACAGGAGGAGAAATAGCAGTAATAAATCATATAGATTTAGATGAAGTTGCAGCAAATTCTTTAGTAGAAGGGAAAATAAAATTAGTAATTAATGCAGCACCTTCTATAAGTGGTAGATATCCTAATAAAGGACCAGGAATACTAACGGATAAAAATATTTTAATAATAGATAATGTCGGAGAAGAGTTATTTGATGAATTAAATGAAGGACAGGTTATTGAAGTTGTAGACGGTCAAATATATAGTGATGGCAAACTTTTAGGAAGCGGAGATGTTTTAGACAAAAATGCTGTTTCAAGAAAGATAAAAGAAGCATATGAAAATTTAGGTATAGAATTAGATAGATTTATTGACAACACTATAGATTATGCCAAAAAAGAAAAAGGGCTTATTTTAGGAGAAGTTGAAATTCCAAAAGTTAAAACTGATTATAAAAATAAGCATGTTCTTATTGTTGTTAGAGGACAAGACTATAAACAAGATTTAAGCACGATAATATCTTATATAGAGGAAATGAAGCCTATTCTTGTAGGGGTTGATGGTGGTGCAGATGCTTTGCTTGAATTTGGTTATACTCCGGATGTAATTGTTGGAGATATGGATAGTGTAAGTGATGAGGCCTTAAGAAAAACAAAAGAAATTGTTGTTCATGCGTATACTGATGGTAGAGCACCTGGTTTAAAAAGAGTACAAGACTTAGGGTTAGATGCGATTGTATTCCCAGCACCTGGGACTAGTGAAGATATAGCAATGTTAACTGCATATGAATATGAAGCAGAGCTTATAGTTGCAGTTGGAACGCACTCTAATATGATTGACTTCTTGGAAAAAGGAAGACCGGGAATGGCGAGCACTTTCTTAGTAAGGTTAAAAATAGGATCAAAACTTATAGATGCAAAGGGTGTAAATTTATTATATAGAAGTAGATTAAAGCTTAAGTATATATTTGCATTAATCTTGACGGCATTATTCCCAATATTAATAGTTGCGTCTTTTTCACCAAGTGTAAAACAATTTATACACTTAATGCAGCTAAAGTTTAGGTTATTATTACAGATGTAAATTTAGGAGGATTAAGATGCATATAAATATGAAGTATTATATAGTAACTATAGGTGCTATATTCATATCGTTAGGAATAGGTATGTTAGTAGGGTTTAATTTAAATTACGATCAAGAGCTTAGTAAACAGCAAGCACAAATAATCGGTGATTTAGATGTTAAATTTGAAGAGCTAAGAGAGAAAAATAATGATTTAGAAAATAAATTAAAAGAAATAAATACAAGTTATGATAAAACTATTGATTATATTAATAATAATGCTGATAAATTAATATCTGAAGAGTTGACTGATAAAAATATAGGTGTAATATCAATAAATGGAAATAGTAATTCAGAAGATATAGAAAATACTATAACTAAAGCAGATGGAAATGTGGTTTTCAATATCAATTTAAAGATGGATACAATAAGTGATGATGTTCTAAATGATATATCAGCTAAAATTGGTGTAGATATTAAAACTGAAGCAGACTTTATTAATTATGTAGTAGAGTCTTTAAAAAGTGATGATGCAAAAGAAAAGCTAAAGTATCTTGAAGAAGTTGGACTATTAAGCTTAAACAAGTTAGGAACAGATTATGCATCTTATACTTCAGTTATACTATCAGAAGAAAGTAACACTAAAGATCTAGAAAAACATTTTGAATTAATAGATAAATTATTAATAGAAAAGTTAAAGTCAGAAGGGAAATATTTAGTTGGTGTTGAAAATACAAATAAAAAAACATCATATATAGAATTATATTCTGATAATAAGGTTGCTACAATAGATAATATAAATGAAGGTAGCGGTAAGTTAGCGCTAGTATTAGCTCTAAAAGATGGAAATGTAGTTGGGAACTTTGGAATATCTGAAACTGCAGAAAGTTTAATACCATATAAATAAAAGGAGAAAAAAATATGAATCCTTATATAAGCATGATAATACCTGCATACAATGAAGAAATAAAAATAAAGGATACATTAGAAAGTATAAAAGGTATAAAAGAAATAAATGAAATAATAGTTGTAGATGATGGATCAACTGATAAAACTACAAAGATTGCTTCAGAAGTAAATAGTGAAAAAATAGTTGTTTTAAAATTGGATAAAAATAGGGGCAAGGGATATGCATTAAATTATGGACTAAAAATAGCAATGAAAAATGCAGAAATTATAGGTTTCCTAGATGCAGACTTAGGAAGTTCAGCAAATGATGTAAAAAAGTTAATAGATCCTATATTGAATGATGAAGCTGATGTAGTAATTGCTAAGTTCCCACCAGCAAAGAAAAAAGGTGGTTTAGGTTTTGTAAAAGGTTTGGCAAAGGATTCTGTTTTTGAAATGACTGGAGTAGAACTCGATGCTACTTTATCGGGTCAAAGATTATTCAAAAAAGAAGTTTTAGAGAAATTTAAAGAAATACCATTTGGATATGGTGTTGAAGTAGGTATGACAATAGATATATTAAAGCATGGTTATAAGATAAAAGAAGTATTAGTTAATATGACTCATAATGAAACTGGAAGAGATTTAAAAGGATTTATTCATAGAGGGAAACAATACTACCACATAAAGAAAGTTCTAAAGCAAAAAAAGAAAGAGTGGAGGTAGTTTAATTTGAATAGTTTTATATTTTATTCTGTTATATTTATAATAGGATTTATAGGAACATGTTATGCTATACCATTATTTAAAAACCTACTTATAAATAGTAATGTAGTGAGGCCAAATTATAAAAATGATATGATACCAGTTAGTATGGGAATTGTATTTTTACCTATGATTATTATTAATGGTATTATATTAGCTTTTTTCACTGTGCAGTACAAAAATTTACTATATATATTTATGTTTATTTTTGGAATGATATCTATGTTCTTTGCAGGGATATTAGATGACATAATAGGTACTAGAGAAGTAAGTGGATTAAAAGGACATTTTAAAAGCTTCTTTAAAGGAACTTTAACTACAGGTGGATTTAAAGCTATTTTTGGTGGTTTTGTTGGTGTTTTAATATCTATAGCAATTTCAGAGAGTATCCCAGATATAATTATAAATACTTTAATAATAGCTTTATCAACAAATTTAATGAATTTACTAGACTTAAGGCCAGGTAGAGCTATAAAGGTATATCTTGTAATTATGATAGTAATATTTATAACATTAGCAGGGTATATAAAAATATTACCATTACTGATACTTCCAAATGTTTTAGCTTATTTTAAGTATGATTTAAAAGCAAAAGCTATGATGGGGGACACTGGTTCAAATGTACTTGGGATATCTATAGGAATGATTATGGTTTTTGGATATTCATTTAATGTTAGAGTAGGTTGGTTAGTATTTTTAGTGCTTATACATATATTAACAGAGAAATATTCATTAACTAAAATAATTGAAAATAATAAAATATTAAACTTTATAGATAAGTTAGGAAGGTAAAACTTATGATAAGTAAAAAAATAGGTATAGTAGAATCGATAGTTGATAAAAGTGAAAACTTAGACGATATTAGAGTTAATATTAATGGAAATATACAAAAAGCATATAACTATCCTAAAATGAGTGGGAATGTTAATGTGGGTGATGAAGTTATATTAAATACTACTGCTGTAGAGCTAAGTTTAGGTACTGGTGGTTATCATTTTGTTATATCTAATTTAAATAATATAGAATCGAACTTTACTCCAGGTGGTCATATTATGAAATTAAGATATACACCTTTTCAAGTTAAGGTTGATTCAGTAGAGGAACAGGAAAGTAGTTATCATAGTGCAATTGAAAACTTTAAAAGTTTAGATAATATGCCTGTTGTAGTTGGTACTTTACATAGTATGCTAACTCCATTTGTGGCATCTTATAAAAAAAATAATCCAAATAAAAAATTAGTTTATATAATGACTGATGGGGCTGCACTGCCTATATATTTAAGTAAGAACGTAGAAACTTTAAAGACTAGAAAATTAATAGATTCTACTATAACTATAGGCAATGCTTTTGGTGGCGATTATGAATGTATAAATATTTATACAGCATTAATAACTGCTAAAGAAGTAATTAATGCAGACGCAGTTTTTGTTAGTATGGGACCAGGTATTGCTGGTACTGGAACTAAATATGGATTTACTGGAATCGAACAAGGTCCAATTTTAGATGCAGTTAAAAAACTAGGAGGAATGCCAATTGCAGTTCCAAGAATAAGTTTTGCAGATATGAGAGAACGACATAATGGAATATCTCATCATAGCATGACAGTATTTAATGATATTGTAAATGTTAGCGTAAATATACCGATTACTGTATATAAAGATAAATTAATAGATACTATAGAGAAACAAATAAAAGATAGCAAATTAGATAAAAAACACAATGTAGTATATATCAATAACGAAAAAACTAAAGAAGATTTAGATTACTTTAATCTAAAGGTTAAAAGTATGGGAAGAAATTATGAGCAAGATAAAGAACTCTTCCAAGCGGCAAGCACTGCAGCTTATTACTTAATGGAGGTTTGTAATGATAGAGGAAAAAACTATTAGTAGTGATAGGGTATATACTGGAAAGACAATTAGCTTAAAGGTGGATACTGTTGAGGTACCAAATAGAGGTTATCAAAAAAGAGAAATCGTTGAGCATAATGGAGCAGTTGGGATAGTAGCAATAACTCCTGAAAATAAAGTTGTATTAGTTAGACAGTATAGAAAAGCTGTTGAAAAGGAATTATGGGAAATTCCGGCTGGTAAAATAGAAATAGGAGAAAACCCAAAAGAATGTGCTATAAGAGAGTTGAAAGAAGAAACAGGTTATAGTGCAGAAAATATGAAATTAATTCATAAGTTTTATACATCTGCTGGATTTTCCAATCAAAAAATATATATTTTTCTAGCTGAAAATCTTATTCAAGGAGAGAGAGACCTTGATGAAGATGAGTTTTTAGAAGTTCATGAGATTGATAAAGATGAAGTATACAATATGATAGCACGAAATGAAATTGAAGATGCAAAAACTTCGATTGGAATGTTGCTAATAAAAGAATTAATATAAAAGGCATAACCTCCTCTTTTCTTACATAATAATTTGTAAGGTATAAGGGGAGGTTATAAATTTGAGAAGAACATATGGAAGAAAAGTTTATTATGAGGAACTTAATAAAAAAATAATTTTAATAGGAATGCTATTTATAGTATTTGTTGTAGTGGGAACTTGCATGAATAAAATTAGTCCAGGCTATGAAGAATCTGTAAATGGTGTTGTTAGCTCGATTGAAAAATACTATAGCTCTAGAGATAGTATATCAGTTAAAAATGTTATTTTATCAAATTTAAAATTAGACTTTAAATTTATGAGTTTAATAGGTATACTAAACTTATTGGTAATAACATTTCCAGTTTCTATTTTAATTTTTATGCTAAAAGGTGTGTCAATAGGCTATACTATAAATAGTTGTATATTGTTACTTAAATTAAAAAGTATTAAAATTGTGTTTGTGGTTTTAATTAAGACTTTAGCAATTATACCAGGAGCAATTATACTTACACTAGTTTCAATGAACTATTTAAAAGAATTTTTTTATGAATTTAAAAATAGAAATAAAAAAAATATGATATTTTTATTTAAGAGATATTTATTAAATTCAATAATAATAATAGCTGTTTCACTGTTATTACAAGTACTGTTGAATTTCATATTTATTAATATTTTACAATTCCTAGTCAGATAAAGGAGTTTGGTATGGACGTCATAAAGGAATATATAGGTTATATAAAAAATAAAAAAAAATTATCTGAAAATACAGTATCATCTTATTTCACAGATATAAAAAAATATACTGAGTACTTAGATAATAAAAATATAAAATTAGAAAAATTAGGGGAAAATGATATTATAGGTTATTTAATGGAACTAGAAAGGTCGAATGTATCGGCATCTACAGTTTCTAGGATGATATCGTCTATTAAATCTTTTCATGATTACTTGTTTTTTTCAGGAAATTGTAAAAGTGACCCTGCAAGAAATATAAAAAAACCAAAAGTTAAGCAAAATAATATTGATGTTTTAACTGAGTATGAAATTAATGCCTTATTAGATTTTCCTAAATTAGATACTCCCAGATTAATAAGGGATAAGGCAATATTTGAAGTTTTATATGGTACAGGTATAAAAGTTTCAGAGTTAGTAGAAATGGATATAACTGATGTAGATTTGGATATTGAATATATTTATTGTAACTCTGGGAAGAATCAAAGAGTGATACCTATTTCTGATATAACTAAAATTTATTTAGAAAAATATATAAAAGAAGGACGAAATAGGATTGCAAATGAAAAGGAAGAGGCTTTATTTGTAAACTCTTTAGGTAGTCGATTTACAAGGCAAGGTCTTTGGAAAATAATAAAAAAATACGCAGTAGAAGCAAATATAAATAAAAATATAAATCCTAGTATGCTTAGACATTCATTTGCAATTCATTTACTAAATAATGGAGCAAATATTGCAGTAGTAAGCAAGATATTAGGAAATTCAAATCTATCAAGTTTACAAAGTTATGTAAATCAAATAAATAAAAATATTAGAAAAGAAGTAAAAGAAAAGCATCCTAGATCATAAGTTACTAAAGGAGGACATTAAAATGAGCAGAGTAATATGGATGGTAATAGATAGTGTGGGTATAGGTGAACTTCCTGATTCAGAGAAATTTGGAGATAAGAATGTAAATACCTTAGGTAATATAGTTAAAGAATACAGTGATATTAAAATACCTAATATGAGAAAGCTAGGTATAGGAAATATAGATGAAGCAGATTTTATAGAAAGTGAAAAATCACCAATAGGTGCATTTGGAAAATGTGCAGAATTATCACAAGGAAAGGACACAACTACAGGACACTGGGAGATGACAGGTGTTTTAGTTGAGACTCCATTTAAGACATTTGAAAATGGATTCCCAAAAGAAATAATAGATGAGTTTGAAAGTAGAACTGGAAGAAAAGTGGTTGGTAATAAACCTGCATCTGGCACTGCTATATTAGATGAATTTGGAGAACATCAAATAAAGACTGGAGATGTAATCGTTTATACTTCAGCAGATAGTGTATTCCAAATAGCGGCAAATGAAGAAATCATACCATTAGAAGAGCTATATAAAATGTGTGAAATAGCTAGAGAGATTATGATGGGAGATAATGCAGTAGCTCGAGTAATAGCGAGGCCATTTATAGGTAAAAAGGCTGGTGAATTTACAAGAACATCTAACAGAAGAGATTATTCTTTAAATCCTTTTGAGCCTACAGTACTTGACAATATAAAAGAATCAAACCTTGACGTTATAGGTGTAGGTAAAATTGAAGATATATTTAATGGACAAGGTATAACAGAGGCTATACATACAAAAGATAATATGCATGGTGTAGATGAAACAATAAATTACATTAAAAAAGATAATGATGGCTTAATTTTTACTAATTTAGTTGATTTTGACTCTAAGTTTGGTCATAGAAGAAATGTAGAAGGTTATAAAGAGGCACTAGAAGAGTTTGATGCTAGAATACCTGAAATAATGGATGCTATGAAAGATGATGATATACTAATAATAAATGCAGATCACGGTAATGATCCAACTTATAAAGGTACAGATCATACAAGAGAGTATATACCTGTACTAGTATATGGTAAAAATATAAAAGAAAATGTTAACTTAGGCATAAGAGAGAGCTTTGCTGATATAGGAGCAACAGTTGCAGATTTATTAAATGTAAAAATGCCTAAGCATGGAATTAGTTTTAAGAAAGACATAATGAAATAGTTTTGGAGGAATGACGAATGAAAAACATGTTTGAAAAAGTACAAGAAAGTGTTTCTTTTATAAAAGAAAGAACTACTGTTAATCCTGAAATAGGTTTAATATTAGGATCTGGTTTAGGAATATTAGCTGATGAAATAGAAAACCCTGTAAAAATAAATTATAATGAGATACCAAACTTCCCTGTTTCTACAGTTGAAGGACATGCTGGTTGTTTAGTTATAGGTACTTTAGAAGGTAAACAAGTAGTTGCTATGCAAGGTAGATTCCATTATTATGAAGGTTACTCTCAAAGAGAAATAACTTTCCCAGTTAGAGTTATGAAAGCTTTAGGAGTAGAAACTATTGTTGTAACAAATGCAGCTGGTGGATCAAATAAAAATTTCAAACCAGGTGATTTAATGGTTATAAAAGATCATATAAACTTAAGTGGTAGTAACCCATTAATTGGAGCAAATGATGAAAGATTTGGTCCAAGATTCCCTGATATGTCAACTGCATATCAACCAAAGAATGTAGAATTAGTAAAAGAATGTGCTAAAGAATTAAATATGAAGATTCAAGAAGGTGTTTATGCGTTCTTTAG
Source organism: Clostridiaceae bacterium (assembly GCA_902362365.1). Classification (GTDB taxonomy): domain Bacteria; phylum Bacillota; class Clostridia; order Peptostreptococcales; family Peptostreptococcaceae; genus Romboutsia_E. Next base: position 12,313 of record CABIVQ010000015.1, read on the forward strand.
TGGACCAACATATGAAACTCCTGCAGAAGTAAGAATGGCACAAATTTTAGGTGCAGATGCAGTTGGTATGTCTACAGCGCCTGAAGTTATAGTAGCATCACATTCTGGAATGGATGTTGTTGGGATATCTTGTATAACTAATATGGCAGCAGGAATACTTAACCAACCTCTTGATCATGAAGAAGTTATAGAAACTACTCAAAAAGTAAAATCAGAGTTTTTAAGTTTAGTTAAAAAGGTTGTTAATAGAATATAAGGCAATATAGTGCCCTAGTATTGCTCATAAATAAATACTAGGGCTATTCATAGACCATAGAATATTAGGAGAAATAATATGAGAATCTACGATATAATAAGAAAAAAAAGAGATAACCATGAACTTAGCAAATCAGAAATAGAATTTTTTGTTGATAAATACTCAAAAGGTGAGATACCAGATTATCAAGCATCAGCGTTACTAATGGCTATATATTTAAATAAAATGAATAAAGAAGAAACTGTATACCTAACAGAAGCTATGATGAATTCTGGTGATGTTATAGATTTATCAGAAATAGATGGTATAAAGGTTGATAAGCATAGTACTGGTGGAGTTGGAGATAAAACGACAATAGCATTAGCGCCGTTAGTGGCAGCTTGTGGGGCACCTGTAGCAAAGATGTCTGGTAGGGGTCTAGGACATACTGGAGGGACTTTAGATAAGCTAGAAGCTATTCCTGGTTTCTCAATAGAGATGGAAGCTAAGAAATTTATAGATTCAGTGAATAAACATAAAATAGCTGTATGTGGACAGACTGCTACAATAGCTGTAGCGGATAAGAAAATGTATGCTCTTAGAGATGTTACAGCAACTGTAGATAATATATCATTAATAGCTGCAAGTATAATGTGTAAAAAATTAGCTTCTGGAGCTAATGCAATTTTACTTGATGTTAAAACTGGTGATGGTGCATTTATGAAAACTTTAGATGATTCATTCGAATTAGCTAAAGCTATGGTTGATATTGGTAATGGAATGAATAGAGAGACTATAGGAATGATAACAGATATGGATGAACCATTAGGTTTTGCTGTTGGTAACTCTTTAGAGGTAATAGAAGCTATAGAAACATTAAAAGGAAATGGTCCAAAGGATTTTGTTAACTTATGTGAAACATTAGGTGCATATATGTTAGTTTTAGCTAAGACTGTAGATACTTTCGAAGAAGGTGTAGAAAAAATAAGAGAAGCTATATCTTCGGGCTCAGCGCTTGAAAAATTAAAAGTATTTATAGAAAATCAAGGTGGAGATAAGAGAGTAGTGGATGATTATTCATTATTCCCTCAAGCTAATATAGTAGTTCCTATAAAAGCTCATAGAAGTGGATATATAAGTAGAATTGAGGCTGAAGAGGTTGGAGTATCAGCAATGATTTTAGGTGCAGGTAGAGAGACTAAGGACGATGAACTAGACTTAGCTGCAGGTATAATTTTAAATAATAAAGTTGGAGACTATGTAAACGAAGGTGACATATTGGCAACTATGTATTTAAATAAAGAAGAAAAATTAGAATCTGCTAAAGAAAGATTCATAGGTGCATATTCAATAGTTGATGAAAAAGTAGAGCCTAAAAAATTAGTATATGGTGTAGTAACAAAAGATGGAATAAAAAAATTCTAGATAAATGATTATAAGAAGCCTAACGTGTAAAAAATAACGTTAGGCTTTTTTATTAATTAATCGAAAATGTTTACAAAATTATAAATAAAACAAATCTAAGTTAAAGATTTACAAATAAGGTAATTTATTACTTACTTAAAGGGAAGTATTTATTTTATGGATCAAAAAAGATATTTCTTCGACAAATTCATTGAAAATTTTTATGCTTAGATTTATAATATAAAGGATATAAATATATATAAGGAGTAGATAACCTATGAGTTTAAAAGAGAATAAGCTAAAGGTAATAGGAATAACTTCTATTATATTAGTAATTCTTATAGGGGCCTTTGTATTTTATGAAATTGGACCTTATAATAAGAGTAATAAAAAAGATATAATTGTAGATATACCAAGTGGATCAACTGTAAACAGTATATCGGATATATTATACGAAAATAAATTAATTAAAAACAAAACCTTATTTAAAATAGTTGTTAAATTAAGTAATGATGCTCAATCAATCAAGGCAGGTAAGTACTTAATCAATCAAACATATTCTAATAAGGACATACTAGAACTTTTGGTTTCTGGTAAAATTTATAATGATGGTATCAAGATAACAATTCCAGAAGGTTCAACATCTAAGGAAATTGTTGCCACTCTTGTGAAGAATAAGATTGGAGATAAAGTTAAGTATGAGGAACTAATTAAAAATCCATCTAAATTCTATGAAAAATTTAGTTTTTTAAAGGAAGATGATATTACATCATTAGAAGGTTTTTTATACCCAGATACTTACTACTTTAAAGAGGGAGATAGTGAAGAAAAAGTACTTTCTGAGATGCTCTTAAGATTAAAAAAAGAATATACAGATACTTTAGTAAAGAGGCAAAAAGAACTTAATATGACTTTACAAGAGGTCATAAATTTATCATCTATTATTGAAAAGGAAGCAGTATTAGATGAAGATAGAGCATTAATATCAAGTGTATTCTATAACAGACTAGATATAGGTATGCCTCTTCAATCAGATGCAACAATACAGTATATATTTGATGAAAGAAAGCAAATTGTAACTTATGCAGATTTAAAAATTGATTCTCCTTATAATACTTATTTAAATAAGGGGTTGCCACCAACTCCAATTGCAAACCCAGGTATAAAATCAATTAAAGCTGCACTTTACCCTGAAAAAACAGATTATTTATACTTTGTTGCAAAAATAGATGGAGGAAATAATTATAGTACAAACTATGAAGACCATTTAAAATATGAAAAAGAATATAAAGATGCAAGAGATAAATTAAAAGAAGAACAAAATAAAGATACAAGTACAAATGAAAAATAATTATAGTTTATTTTAATCTAACGCCAAAATTTATGGATTATGTCTTATGTATTAAGGCGTAATCCATATTAGTTTATAAGGAGTGAATTCAATTGAGTAATATAGTAAACAATTTAGTAGAAGAATATATAAGAACTACTCTTAAAGATAAAGAAGGTCTTTTAAGGGAGTTAGAAATTTATGCTGAAGAGCATAATGTTCCAATAGTGCATAAGGAAGTTTCTGATTTATTAAAAGTATTATTAAAAGTAGATAAACCTAAAAACATATTAGAAGTTGGTTGTGCTATCGGATACTCTTCTATACTTTTCGCAACAACAGTAGGTGATGAAGTAAAGATAACAACTGTTGAAAGAAATGAAGCTATGATAGAAAGAGCAAAAGAAAATATAAAGAGAGCTGGATTTGAAAATAATATAACTATACTAGAGGGAGATGCAGAAGAATTACTTCCTAAGGTTGAAGGCAAATTCGACATGATTTTCTTAGATGCCGCTAAAGGTCAGTATAAGTTATTTTATGATATGGTTATAGATAAATTAAAGGTCGGAGGACTTTTAATCTCTGATAATATTTTATATAAAGGAATGGTAGCTCATGATGATTTTGTAGTTAGAAGAAAGAAAACTATAGTAAAAAGAATGAGAAATTACCTAGATTATATATGTAATTGTGAGTATTTAAGTACTTCATTAATTCCGATTGGAGATGGAGTAGCGCTTAGCTATAAAGAAAAAGAAAGAGGAGCAGAATAAAATGATAAAAAAGGTTGAACTTCAAGCCCCCGCAAGGGATTTAGAAACATTAAAAGTAGCAGTGGAATCTGGAGCAGATGCTGTTTATATAGGCGGAGAATCTTTTGGTATGAAAACATCATCTAAAGATTTCACTAAAGAAGAAATAATAGAAGGTGTAAATTTTGCCCATGAAAGAGGTAAGAAAGTCTATGTAAGTATAACACTACTTCCTCATAATCAAGATTTTATAGGTCTAGAAAATTACCTAAAGGAATTAGAAGAGGCGAAGGTAGATGCATTAATAATATCAGAACCGGGAGTTCTTGAAACTATTAAGAAAGTTGTTCCAAATATGAAGTTACATTTAGGTACATTAGCAAACGTTAATAATTATGCAACTGCAAATTTCTGGTACGATCAAGGTGTAAGAAGAGTAGCGGTGTCAAGAGAAATATCTCTGAAAGAAATAGAAGGAATAAAAGCAAAAACCCCTTTTGATATGGAGGTAGAAGTTTTTGTTCATGGTGGTATGTGTATGTCATATTCGGGAAGGAAGTTATTAACAAGCTATATAGCTACTAGAGATATAAATCTTTACTCTGAAGATAAGAAATATAATTTAGTAGAAGAAAAAAGACAAGGAGAATATTGCCCTGTATACGAAGATGAAGGCGGAACATTCTTCTTTAGCTCAAAAGACTTGTGCATGATAGAATTTATTCCAGAGCTTATAAAAGCAGGAGTAACTAGTTTTACGATAGAAGGAAGAAAAAAGGATTCGGATTATATAGAAACTGTTGTAAAGGAATATAGAAAGGTAATAGATTCTTTCTATGAAAACCCTGAAGATTATACTTTTGATAAATCAATAATGAAGGAAATAAGAAAAAGTAATCATAGAGAATACACTACAGGTTTCTATTTAGATGAAACAAAAGTCTATGATGAAGAGTATTTTGAGAAACTTTAGATAAAGTATTATGGTTTTGTCACATTGAATAAGATAAATCATATTTAAACATAGATAGGTATCACATGTTAAGGAGAGAAATAAAAATGAAAAACAATAAGAGACCACTTATAATAGGAATAACTGGAGGAACTGGATCTGGAAAAAGTACGGTTTGTAAATCTATAATAGAGAATATACCAGAAGAAAATATATCTGTATTAGAGCAAGATGCTTACTACAAAGATCAAAGTCACTTAAGTTTTGAAGAAAGATTAAAAACTAATTATGATCATCCGCTTTCTTTTGACAATAAGCTTTTAATACAACATATAGAAGATTTATGTGAAGGTAAATCGGTAGAAAAGCCAGTCTATGATTATGAAATTCATACAAGAAAATTAGACGAAACTATAACAATAGCTCCAAAAGATATAATAATAGTAGAAGGTATTATGATATTAGAGGATGAAGAGTTAAGAGATAGATTAGATATAAAAATATATGTTGATACAGAAGATGATATAAGAATTCTTAGAAGAATACAAAGAGATATAAAAGAAAGAGGTAGAACAGTAGACTCAGTAATAGATCAATATTTAAGTACTGTAAAACCTGCTCATGATCAATTTATAGAGCCATACAAAAAATATGCAGATATAATAATGCCAGAAGGTGGACATAATCAAGTTGCTATAGATATAGTAATATCTAAAATAAGAAGCCAATTAAATTTAATATAATAAAATAAGTATTAACCCCTTAGGATTTGTCAAAAATAACAAATACCTAAGGGGTGATTTTATGTCTAGAATAAAAGGGACGATATCTAAAAGAAGCAAAAATAGAATTAAGAGTATATTTTTAATATGTATATTGCTTTATAGTTTTTTAATTTATAGATTAGCCGATATAAAAATATTTAAATATGATGAATATTCAAAACGTGTAGAAAATCAAAGTACGGATAAAATAAGTTTAAATTCTTCTAGAGGCATAATCTATGATAGGAATAATATACCACTAACAGATACAGTTAAGAAACAAGTACTATTAGTACCTCAAAAAGTTTTAAGTGGTAATTATGAAAATATAAACCTAATAAAAAAAGCCACTAATATAACTGATGAAGATATATTTAAGGCAGTTCAAGATCAACTTTTAAGTAACATTGTAGAAATTGAAGTAGAAAATGTAAATGAGAGTATGAAAAAACAACTAGAGGAAAAAGAAATAATTATAAGAGAAAAAACATTGAGATATTCTGAAAATAATCTTTTAACTCATACAATAGGATATTTAAAAAAATCAGATGCAAGTCCTCAGAGTGGTATAGAAAAAGATATGGATGATATTTTAAAAGATAGTAACGAAGAATATGTATCTGTATTTAAAGCAGCGGATTCTGGTAAAAGTCAAGGGCTAGATATACTAAATGGTAGTATTGAGACTGTGACATCAAGTGATGATGATAAACATCTTAGACTTACAATTGATTCTAAAATTCAAAAAATAGTAGAAGATACTGTTAATAATGAATCAAACCCTACAGCCGTGGTAGTTTCTGATATTGAAAGTGGAGAAATACTATCTATAAGCTCAAGACCAAATTATGATCAAAATGATATAGCCAAATATATTAACAGTAATAATAGAGAATTAGAGAATAGAGCTATATCAGTTACTTATCCACCAGGTTCTGTATTTAAAATAGTGGTATTATATGCAGCGTTAGCTAACAATGTAATCGATGAGAACTATACATATAATTGTACCGGTGAGACTAAAGTCGGAAATACTGATGAGGTGCTTCATTGTCATAAATTGGATGGACATGGTATGGAGACTTTAAAAGATGTTTTTGCGAATTCATGTAATCCAGCGTTTTTGGATATAGCTACTAAGGTAGGTGAAGAAAAAATTTTAGAAGCTATAAAAACTCTTCATTTAGATGAAAGTGTTGGCATAGGATTAGATGAGGAAGTGTCATCTAATATACCAAGTGAGATAGCTATAAGGAATTTAGCAATAGGTCAGGGATCATTAGAGTTCACACCGATACAAATAAATCAATTAACACAGATAATAGCCAATAATGGAACATATAAACCGTTATATATTTATGATAGTATAATTAACAATGATAAAAATATAATAAAAGCATTTAAAAACTCTAAAGATGAAGAAATTATTTCGCCTTATATAATAACTAAAATAAAAGAGATAATGAAGTCTGTTTCAGAAGAGGGTACAGCAAAAGATCTTAGTGATTTAGAAGGCGGATGTGGAGTAAAAACTGGTACTGCTCAAAGTAGTTTGAATAAAGTATCTATTAATCATGGATGGATAACTGGATTTTATCCAAGTGAAAATGCGAAGTATGCAATTACTGTTTTAGTAGAAGGAACAGAAACTGAAAGTAAGTCTGCAATACCAATCTTTAAAGAAATATGCAAAAAAATAAATAAGGAATATTTTTAAAATAGTCAACTTACATCTCTTTTGAACATATAATTTAAAATGATATGTGTCAAAGGGGGTGGACATTTGACTATTCTAAAATCATTTGAAAAACCATTAACCCCTGAAGAAGAAGTATACTATTTAACCAAGTTTAAGCGAGAAAGTGACGAGTCAGCAAAAGAAGTATTAATTGAAAGGAACATGAGATTAGTAGCCCATATAGCAAAGAAGTATAATAACTCCACAGAAGATCAAGATGATCTAATTTCTATAGGCACAATAGGATTAATAAAGGCCATTGAGACATATAATGTAGATAAGGGAACAAGGTTAGCTACCTATGCATCAAAATGCATAGAGAATGAAATTCTTATGAATATAAGAACGAATAAAAAGAACAAGTCACAAGTTTCCCTTCAAGATCCTATAGGTATGGATAAGGAAGGAAATGAAATTAGTTTAATTGATGTATTGGGAACCGATATTGATTATATTGTAGATCAAGTTGAACTTAAAGTAGAAATAAGTAAACTCTATGAAAAATTAGACAAAATTTTAACCGAGAGAGAAAGAGAAATAATAAAGTTAAGATATGGCCTTACTACTTTGGGTTATAAAACACAACGCGAAATTGCGCAAAAACTTCAAATATCTAGATCCTATGTGTCTAGAATAGAAAAGAGAGCTCTAAAAAAACTAAGAAAAGAACTTAAGACAGAAAAAAGCCTTGAATAAGGCTTTTTTCTTTTTTGATAATTTTTTATTTAAGACCGGGAAAGAAACTAAGGAAATAGAAATTTTTTTATTTGAATCAAGAATTGACAAATTATTTGTAACTACTGTGATAATATTACATATATGTTAATAAATACTAAGATTTAAAAAATATATAACAACATTTATTTTTTTTACTTACGAATAGGTAAAAAAACAAAAAATAATACCTAAATTTTATGAGGTGAGATTGATTATGGAAAACATTCAAGAATATATGCAAATATTGGAGTTGCTAAATATAATAATACTTATTTCTGTTACAGTTTTATCTACATTTATGTTTTTTTTATATAAAAATATATCATTTATAATTCTTGTATTAACACATAGCATGGAAATAGGAATGAGTATTTATTGCACAAGCTATCTATCATCAAATTTAATAAATAGAGATATAACCTATTTGATTAGTTTAATGTTTATAACTAAAGTTATAGTATTAACTTTATTTTATAAGAAAATAAATTTTAAAGCCTATCTAAATTTTTTATTAATAGTAGGCTATACACTAGCGGTATTATCTTTAAGTTCAGGTTATGAAATATCAATAGTTATTAGTATCATATTAAATCTTTTAATTGTTAATCTAGGAATTATAGATAAGATAAAAAATGTAAAACGTAATCTTAATAAAAATAGACATAAGTTAAAACTAAATAGAAGATACATATCAAAAGCCATCACTGAAATAGAACTAGAATCTAATCTGAAATATAATCTCAACGAAAAAGTAAAGACATTAGATAATAAAATAGAAAATACGATAGAAATATTAAATTTACCTGTATTCATTTTGAATAATCAAGGAGATTTTATTTATGGAAATAGGGAATTTGAAACATTTTTAAAAGAGGATAATATTGATCCTACAGAGATAGATATTATAGCTTACTTTAAAGATAGAATAAAAAACTTTGATGAAATGATAAATAACATAAAGTATGCAGAAGATCAAATTGATGAGTTTATAAATATATACACTTATGATGATAAAGTATTTAAATTTATTTGTACTTTAGATGTAATAAATAACAAAATTTTAAAAATATGTATTTTAGAAAATATTACTAATGATATAAAAATGAAAACTGAATTAAAAGAGAGTGAAGAAAGATATAGGAAACTTATGAATATATTAAATGATGGTGTAATAATTCATAATATTGATACAGTAAGTTATATAAATGATAAAGCATTAGAGTTGTTTAATATAGATAATAAGATGAAGAAAGTATTATTAATAGACGATATAAAAGGAAATATAAATAAAGAAAATAGAAAGAAGTTTATTAAAGGTATAAATCTAGTTAGAATAGGGAAAGAAGAAAAAATAATAAATAAGATAGAGACTGAAGATGGGAAGATAATTGAATTTATGACAACATCTATTACACTTAATAACACACCTATGATGTTAAGTATAGCTATAGATATAACTGATCTAGAAAATGCTAAAAGTCAATTAGAAGAAAGTGAAAAAACTTATAAATTATTGTTACAAACTCTTCCAGAAGGAATTGTTATAATAGACAAAAAAACTAAAGTTCATACTTATAGAAATAAATCGATGATAAAAATGCTTAAGTATATAGGTACAGATAGATTTAATGAAATAGTTAAAGAATATATGAAAGATGAGAACTTTGGTAAATTTAAAAAATTCTCAATAAAGGAAGATAAGAATATCAACTTATCTATGTCTATAACAGATTCTAAAGAAGATAATAACTTAGTGTGCGTTGTTAGTGTACTGGATAATGAATATAGGTCTGAGCAAATGATAGAAAAATTAAATGAAATGAAAGATAAATATAAATTTAAAACAGAATTTTTATATACTATATCAACTAATTTAAAGAAACCAATAAATACTATTTTTGAAGTGAACAAAATACTACAAAACAATAAATCAAAGTATGATTTTAAATATATAGATAATTATGCAAGGGTGATTAAGCAGAACTCTTATAGGTTAAAAAGATTATTAAACAACATAGAAGAAATAAGTAAAGTAGAAAATGGAATTTTAGAAATGAACTATAGAAGATGTGATGTAGTTAAGTTTGTGGAGAATATAGTTAAACTATCGAGAGAATACGCAAAAGACAAAAACTTGGAAATATTTTTTATTACTAATATACAGAAAAAGGTAATTCTTATAGATAAAGATAAAATAGAGAAAATATTGTTAAATCTACTATCTAATTCAATTAAATTTACAAATAATAATGGGAAAATAATGGTGTCTATAAATTCTAACAAAGAAGAAGTTATTATTTCAGTGGAGGATACAGGGGTAGGAATACCTAATGAAAAAATGGATGCTATATTTGAAAATTTTGAACAGGTAGATACGACATTATCAAGGGGTGCTGAGGGTACTGGAGTAGGACTAGCATTGGTTAAGAAACTTGCATATATTCACAATGCAAAAATAAATGTTTATAGCAAAATAGGGTATGGAAGTAAGTTTGAAATTGTACTAGAGAATAGTAAATCTAATTGCATTGAGGAAGAACAGGAAGAATATATAAATACAGATATTGAAAAAATAGATATAGAATTTTCTGATATATATTTTGATATAGGATCTTAAAATAGTATTAATTAAACTAAGAGGGGAAATAAGATGTATAAATATTTAGAAATACTTAATGTATCAATTTTTCTTACAAGTTTATATTTGGTATTTAGCAATTTGTTAGGAAATAAATATAAAAAAGCAATTATGAGGTCTATAATACTTATAACTATAATATCTTTAAAAATAACATTCATATTAAAACATGATAGTTATAATGAATTTATTTTTTTAAGAAACATAAGTGACTTGATGGTATTATTATTATTGATAGATATAGAAGTTAGTAATGTAAATAAAAAAACAAAACAAATTATACTATCAATAAATTATATATTTGCGTTAGGGTCATTATTATTAGCTTTGGATGCAAAGTATATTCTATATAGTACTATTATAGAGACTTATATACTAATGGCAAGTTTATATTTATTTTCTACATATTTATCTCATACTAAATTTAATATGAAGTATGTCCTTTATTTTATATATTTTGGACAGATACTTGTAAATCTCATATTAGAAAATAATATATTACTTATAAATACAAATTTGATATTAGGATTAATATTTAGTATTTATATCTTAATAAAATTATTTAAAGAATATATAAAAAATACTTATAATAAGAATTTAGATATAACAAGTAAAGTCAATCGAAGTAATATAAATATGAAAATACATAGTGAAAAGTTAAATATGAAAAAAAGTACAAACAACGATATTAATGAAATAATAAATAAAAAAGAGAATTTACTAAATTTAATGTTAAAAGGTTTAAATAAAAGTATGTTCTTAATAGATAATGAAGGATATATAATAAATGAAGATAGTAGTTTTTATGAAATGTGGCAAGAATATGTTGGCTATAAATATAATGTAAGGTTAGATGTATTTTGTAAAAATAGCATAGAAGATTCTAATAGATTTTTAAACAATATAGAAAAAGCTAAACAAATATTCGAATGTATAGATGATGAAATACGAGATAGAAAAGGTCGGATTATTAACTGCAGATACTTACCTGTTAAATTAAATAATAATGATATAGGTATAATTTGTATAATGACAAATATAACTTCTAGAAAAAACATAGAAGTGAGAATAAAAGATAATGACACTAAGTATAAAAAAATAGTCGACAACATGCCTTATTCAGTACTTGTCACGAATAAAGAAGATATTCTTTATGATAACAAGAAGAATGAATATATAGATTTTAATAAAGAAGATATTAAGGAGATAATATTAGGGAAATATCCGAAAGGAGAACTTTATTACACTTATGACAATGGTATAGATGTATGCCTAAATATTGATAAAACAGATTATAGAGAAGGTGAAGATGATAGAAGTTTAGTTGTTATAAAAGATATAACTAACTTTAAAAACTTATTAAAAAATCTGGAATACAGTAAGAAAAAATATGAATCTTTAGTAAATACTATTCCAGAAGGGATATACGTATTAAATTTTGAAGATAAAAATCTTCAGTATGCAAATGAGGCATTCTTAAGTATGGTTGGTACTAATGACATTCATAGTATAGATATAGATAAGATAAATAAAAATATTATTGTTACATCAGGTAATATAAATGATAATGTTAAATATAAAAGAGATACTCTATTAAATAAGTATGGTGAAGAAATAAATATAGAATATGGTGGCATGCTTTTAAATATAAATAAAAAAATAAAGATGATTGGTATAGTTAGAGATATTACAGAGCAGGTAAAAACAGAGCTGATAGAACGAGAGATAGAAGAAAAAGAAAAGTTAAATCAATCAAAGACTGAATTTTTTATAAATATGTCACATGAATTAAAAACTCCTTTAAATTTAATTCACTCAAGCAATCAGCTTGTTGAAGTAGTATATAAGAATGAATTAGAAAGAACAAATAATATAGAGCTTTTAAACACTGTAGAAGTTGTAAAAAAACATGTAAACATGCTTATGGGGTTAATAGATAATATAATAGATCTTGCGAAATTACAGTCGGATTTTCATGAAGTTAAAAGAGATTATTATAACATAGTGGATATATCAGAAGATATAGTTACTGAATTCAGCAATTGTGCAAATGAAGTTAACATAATTTTTGATACAGATGAAGAAGAAAAAATAGTTAATATTGACCCTGATGATATAGAAAAGGTTATATTAATTTTATTGTCTATAGTTGTTAGATATTCAATTAAGAATAGTGATATTTATTTTGATTTAGGTAGCAGAAATGATTTTATAACTATGACTATAAAAAATGTTGGTGGATATAATTATGATAAGTATATAAATGATAATGAAAGAAAAGTTCTTGATATGGGGATTACATTAGCTAAGCTAGTAGTAGAATTATATGAAGGAAAATTAACAATAAAGACAAGTGCTGCTAATAATATAGAAATAACAGTCGAGATAAAAACTGATTACAAGATTAAGATGTATAAGAAAAGAATTAAGAATAAACAAGAGGATTTTGTTTCCTCAGAGTATAGGAAAATGTGTAGTTTTTAATTTGCTAAAATATGGTATAATTTAAAACTAAATTGATAATAAATTATAGGTAGGAGATAGTATGAAAATAAATTCTAAGACTAAAACAGTTTGCTTATTAGGTCATCCAATAGAGCAAAGCTTTTCACCGAATATACATAATTATTTATTTGCAAAGCATAATAAAAATTACACTTATATGTGTTTTGATGTGAATCCTAGTGATTTGAAAGAAGCGATACAAGGTTTAAAAGCATTAAACGTATTTGGATGTAATGTAACTATACCTCATAAGGTAGAGGTCATTAAATATCTAGATAAAATTGATAAAAATGCAAAATTAATCGGGGCTGTTAATACAATAAAAAATGAAGGAGGTATTCTAAAAGGATATAACACGGACGGAAAGGGATTTGTAAAATCTATTTTAGATAAAGGATATGAGCTAAAAGGGAAAAAAGTAATGATTATAGGTGCAGGTGGTGCGTGTAGAAGTATTGCAGTGGAACTTGCATCGAACAATGTTGAATTGATAGAAATAAGAAATCGTAGTGAAGAAAAAGCTAATAATATAACATCAATTTTAAATGAACATTTTGATATAAAGGCACAATATTCTACTAAAAAAATAGAAACATCTGATCTGGATTCTATAGATATATTAATAAATACAACACCAATTGGAATGGGAACAAGTGAATGTCCTATAGATGAAAGTATAATTCCAAATAAAAAACTATTAGTATGCGACATAGTTTATAAGCCTCATGATACTAATTTTATTAAATGGGGATGTAAAAATAGATTAGATACTATCTATGGTATAGATATGTTGATAAATCAAGGATTAGAGGCATTTTATATATGGACTGATATAAATCCTACGAAAGAAGATCAAAAAGCTATAAAGAAATTTTACCTAGATAGTATAAAGTAAAAATTACTATGAAAGGTTTGAATTAAAATTAAACAAATTTTAAAAGATAAAAAAGACGGATTTGCATTAATTGAATGCATTATTAGTTTATCTATTATGATGTTGGCAGTATATATTATAGGGATAACTTTACAAAGTAGCAGTAAATTTACAATAAATAATAAAACTAATATAGAGATGTTAAATATTGCAGAAACGTATATAAGTGATAAAAGAAACTTAATAAAGTATTCTGATAATGAAAATTTTAATTGTTATGAGGAGAAGCAATTCGGGAAGTACAAGATAGTATCTAAAGTAATTAAAAATGAAGATTATTATCAGTGTTATAAGATCAATGTAGTAGTAAGTATACAGAATAAAGATGTAGAGGTTAATACTTATGTTACAAAACAATAAAGGATCAATAATGATTGTTACTCTAATAATATTCTCTATAATAAGTACGATATGTATAACTTGTATAAGTTTAACTTATAGTAATATCAACATTGCTAGTTTAGAATTGAAAAATTTACAACTGAAAGAAAATGCATTAGGTGCAGTAGAAATAGTTTATGGAAATATAAAGAATGAAATTGATAATGCTATTGATAGTTGTAGTAATTCTCAAGAGTATATTAGCTATATTAAAAGAGATAACTACAAAAGTTTTATATTGAACTGTAAAGATATCTCAAAAAGTGATTTAGATAATACTACGGTAGAATTAACTAATAAAACTCCATTTGGAGAGGTTAAGAATTTTGAATTTGAAATGAAGGTTTTTGCTAAAGAAAATAATTATAAAAAACAAGTTAAAGTAAATATAAGAATAAAAAATCCGTGGAATGAAATAAGTACACTTCAAGAAGATGAAAGTATAGAAGATATAGACACAGAAGAAGTAATTACAAAAATTAATATAGAAAACAATGAATTTAATAATATAAATGAAATAGATATAGATGAAATTTATGAAGATGAAGAAGATGATACGGATAGTATAAATGGTGATATCAAAACTGATTTAGAAGATATAAAGGAAGTTTTTAAAAAGTATAAACTAATAACTATATATAATTACGAGGAAATATAATATGAAAAGAGATGGCGTGTAACTTTAATAGAATTGGTAGTAACAATTGGCGTTATTGTTTTGATTTGTAGCATGTGTATACCTAAATTTAATTCATATAATTATGAAGTTAATTCTTTTGCTAAGCAACTGTGTAGTGATATAAGATATGTTAAATCAAACAATATGCTGGGAAACTTAAATTCATTTGTACTTATGACCAAGGAAAATGGTCGAAAGGGATACATACTAGTGGATAAAGGTATCCAAGTAAAAGATGTATACTTACCTAATAATGTAGATATTACATATCCAAATAAAAAGATATATTTTAGGAATGATGGTACTCCGAATCCTACTGGATCGACTATTAAGATTTTTAATGACAAAATAAGTAAAGAGATAACGATAGTTCCGGTTAGTGGTAGGGTTCTTTTTAAGGAAGATCAATATGAAAAATAAAGGTGGTTATTTACTTCTAGAAAGCATAATATCATTATCTATAATCTTAACATTGTCATTAGTATTATATTCTTTATTAATACTATGTATAAATACTAAAAGCTCAATAGAAGATAAAATAGAAGTTCAGCAACAAGGATTAGAAATGAGTAAAAGTATAAAATCTTTAATCGAGAAATCAAAAGGAATAATAGATATTGAGTTTGACAATACAGATAACATAAATGAAGAAGGAGTAAATTTCAAGAGTGCAATATCAGTGAAGTGTAGATATAGTAACGAAGATGATGTAAATTATTCTAATAATAAAAATAAAGAAATTAGTTTAAAAAAAGGATCAAATAAGTTATTTATAAATACTCTTAACTTAAATAATCAAAGCGAAGTTGGAGGGTATGAAATAGGTGACTATGTAGAAAAAATGTATGTATCAAAAGATGAAAATGACAAATTTATTAGCATGAAACTAAAGTTACAAAAAAATAAAGAAATCTATGAAACTAAATTTAAAGTATATATAAGAAATTTTGAGGGGGAATTTAGGTGAAAATTATATTAATAGGACTTATGGGTGCAGGAAAAACTACAATAGGTAAAGAACTTTCAAATAAATTAAATTTAAGGTTTATAGATATGGATGATGAGATAGAAAAGCAATCTAAAATGAGTATAGTAGATATATTTGAAAAATATGGAGAAAATAGATTTAGAGAAATAGAATCAAAACTTTTAGAAAAAATAGCTTTAGAAGATGATATTATTATTTCTACAGGTGGTGGAATAATAAAAGTAGATGATAATCGTAAATTATTAAAGAAACAAGATAATGTAGTATTTTTAAATGGAAGTATAGACACTTTAGTAAAGAATGTATCTAATGATATATATAAAAGACCTCTATTAAAAGATAGTACGGATTTATATATAAAAATAGAAGAACTTTTAAAAGAAAGATATGAAAAATATAAAGAATCTTCTAATATAATCATAGATATAAATAATAAAAATATAAATGAAGTGGTAAGTCAAATACTTGTTTATATCAGATAATTTATGATATTATTATATAGTATTAAATTTGTAATCTAAAAGTTAGGGGGCATAAATGAAAATCATAGTAATAAATGGACCGAACCTAGATATGTTAGGAAAAAGAGAGCCTACAGTCTATGGTAATAATACCTTAGAAGATTTAGAAAACTACATTAGAAATGAATTTAAAGAAAAAATAGATGTGGAATTTTTTCAAAGTAATTATGAAGGTGCTATAATAGATATGCTTCATAGAGCAAATGATGAATTTGACGGTGTAGTTATTAATCCAGGGGCTTTTACACATTATAGCTATGCAATTCATGATGCTATAAAATCTATAAAAACTAAGGTAGTTGAAGTACATATATCTAATGTTCATCAAAGAGAAGAATTTAGACAAAAAAGTGTTACAGCAGCAGCTTGTATAGGCCAGATATCTGGACTTGGATTTTATGGGTATATTTTAGGAATAAATGCTATTCTTAATATAAATAGATAAATATTACATAATATATACTAATATAACTTGACAAGATTACAATAGAATATATAATTGAAAAAGGTAAGGTGATTATAATATAAGTAAAGGTTTTTATAGAAGTATTTAACTAAGATGAAAATAAAAATTTTGCTTATAATAATAGATAAATAAAGTCTAAGTATCACCAAAATATATTCAGATAATAAATTTATTTTTATGGAGGAACAGAAATGGTATCAGCAAGTGATTTTAGAAAAGGTGTAACTTTCGAAAAAGATGGTCAACCATGTTTAATAGTAGATTTCCAACACGTTAAGCCAGGTAAAGGTGCAGCTTTCGTAAGAACTAAATACAGAAACTTAAAAACAGGGGCAATAAGAGAAGAAGCTTTCAACCCAAGTGATAAATTCCCTAAAGCTCATATAGAAACAAGACAAATGCAATACTTATACAATGATGGAGAGTTATACTACTTCATGGATGAAGAAACATATGACCAAATACCATTAAACTATGTACAAGTTGAAGACGCTATAAAGTTCTTAAAAGAAAATGAAGTAGCTACAATAAGATTCTATCAAGGTCAAGCTTTCCAAGTTGAAGCTCCAAACTTTGCAGAATTAGAAGTTGTAGAAACTGAGCCAGGAATAAAAGGAGATACTGCAAGTAACGTAACTAAAGCAGCTACAGTAGAAACAGGTGCAGTTGTTCAAGTTCCTTTATTCATAAACCAAGGAGATAAAATAAAGATAGATACAAGAACTGGAGAATATTTATCAAGAGTTTAATTATTTATGTATATAAAAGCTTATATATCTTAATAATAAAGATATATGAGCTTTTAATATATGTAAAGAAAGAGAGGGGTATCCATGAAATACTTATATGAAGAAGTTGCATACCTAAAAGGGCTTGCAGAAGGATTAGAAATAAGTAAGGAAACAAAAGAAGGGAAAGTAATACATAAAATTGTAGAGGTTTTAGAAAGTTTTGCTGATGCCATAGTAGACTTAGAAGAAGAACAAGCTGATCTTATAGAGTATGTAGAGTCTATAGATGAAGATTTAGCTGATATGGAAGAAGATATTTACGAAGATGAAGATGAAGACAGTGATGAAGACTCTGATTTTAGCTATGTTGAAATGGAATGTCCTAACTGTGGAGATTTAGTAGATATTGATGAAGACTTATTATACAATGATGAAATTGATGTTATTTGTCCTAATTGTCAAGCTATAATACTATCTTCTGATGATGAGGATAATAGTTATATAGAATGCACAGAAGTTTGTGATTGTGATGATGACTTATAAACATTTATAAAATGTATTGATTTTAATTACCTATGAGGCTTATATAGTTTCATAGGTTTTTGTGTATTCATGAAAGAAATTTTAGTTTTGCAATAGTTTAAAAAAAATAGTACACTATAATCTAGAGATAATAAACTCGGAGGTCGTATTATGAGAATAAGTAAAAGAATATTAGATAATATATACAAATTTGAAGAAACTATAGATTATAAATTTAATAATAAAGAATATATACTTGAGGCTCTTACACATAGTTCATATTCTAATGAAAATAAAAGATACAATTTTAATGAAAGATTAGAGTTTTTAGGAGATTCTGTCTTAAGTATAGTAGTTAGTGATTACTTATTTAAAAATGAAAAAGATTTGCCTGAAGGAGAACTTACTAAACTAAGAGCGAGTATAGTTTGTGAAGAGTCTCTAAGTGAAGTAGCAAACCAAATAAAGTTAGGAGACTTTATGTTACTTGGTAAAGGTGAAGAAGCAACAGGTGGTAGGGAGAGAATATCTATACTTGCTGATGCTTTTGAAGCTGTTATAGCAGCAATTTATTTAGATGGTTCTATAGAAGATGCAAGAAACTTTATACTAAATAATATGAAGTCTATAATATCTGATGCAAGAAGAGGAAAGATATTCAGAGACTATAAAACTCACCTACAAGAAGTTTTACAAGGTAAGGGAGAAAGTAATATATGGTATAAATTAATAGATGAAAAAGGACCGGATCATAATAAAAGATTTATCATGGAAGTTGGAACAAATAATGATGTTTTAGGAATCGGAGAAGGTAAAAGTAAGAAAGAAGCAGAACAATTAGCAGCTAGGGTAGCATTAGATAAAATATTATAAATTTCAATAGCTAAATTTAAAATACATTATCCCTATTTAACTAACTAAAGGGATAACTAGTATTTAGTTTACAATTTAGATAATATGATTTTTATTAAATTAGACATATATTGAAAAGGATGATGGAAAGTGAAAAAAAGGATAATACCTATATTTGTACCTCATAGAGGATGCCCTCACGATTGTATATTTTGTAACCAAAAAAAGATAACTGGAGTAAGTACAGAGGTTACAAGTGAAGATGTGAGGAATATAATTGAAGAATATTTACCAACTATTGATAATGATGCAAGTGTTGAGGTTGCATTTTTTGGAGGAAGTTTTACTGCAATAGATGAAGATATACAAAATGATTTACTAGAGGTAGCTAAGGAGTACGTAGAAAAAGGATTAATACAAGATATAAGAATGTCTACAAGGCCGGATTGTATAAGTGAAGACATTTTAAATAGGTTAAAAGAATACAAAGTAAGTATAATAGAACTTGGAGTACAATCTATGGACAAGAATGTTTTAATAGATAGTGTGAGAGGTCATGATACAGAGGAAGTAATAAAAAGTGCAAAGCTTATAAAAGAAAGTGGCATTAAATTAGGGCTACAAATGATGGTTGGATTACCATCTGATACGGAGAAAAAATGTATTGCTACTGCGAGAAAGTTTATAGAACTTAAGCCAGATTGTGTAAGAATTTATCCTACATTAGTTGTTAAAGACACTGGATTGGAAGTTTTATTAAATAAAGGAGAGTATAAGCCTTTTACTTTAGAACAAAGTATTCAAATAGTTAAAAAATTATTAGCTTTATTTTATGTAAATAATATAAATGTAATAAGAGTTGGACTTCAGGCTACAGAAGATATACAGGTAGGTAAGGCTGTAGTAGATGGTCCACACCATCCAGCTTTTAGAGAATTAGCTGAGTCTGAAATGATTAAAGATTATTTAATTTATATAGCTAAAAAATATAATATTGAAAAATATATAACTGTAAAAACTAATAAGAAAAATGTTTCTAAAATAATAGGAAATAAAAAATCGAATAGTACTTATATGAAGAATAAATTAAAAATAAACTTAAAAACAAAAGAAGAAGATATTGATATAAATGATTTAGAAATTGTATTAGATGACAATAAGTCTATAAAAATAAATATGAATGACATATATAGTAGTTTATATAATATTTACAACCTTTAGTTTTATCGAAGGGAGAGGTAGTTTTGTATTTAAAAAGATTAGAATTAAAGGGATTTAAATCTTTTCCCACAAAAACAGATATAGTTTTTAAAGAAGGTGTAACAGCAATAGTGGGGCCCAACGGAAGTGGGAAAAGTAACATTTCTGATGCTGTAAGATGGGTTTTAGGTGAGCAAAGTGTAAAAAGCCTAAGAGGTGAAAAGCTTGAAGATGTTATTTTTGCAGGAACAGATACGAAAAAACCTATGAACTACTGTGAAGTTGCGCTTACTATAGATAATAGTGATAACCAACTAAATTTAGAATTTAGTGAAATAACTATAAAAAGAAGAGCTTATAGAAATGGAGAAAGCGAATTTTTCTTAAACAATAAGCATTGTAGATTAAAAGATATAAAGGAAATACTGTTAGATACAGGTATAGGTAAAGATGGATATTCTATAATAGAACAAGGTAAGGTAGATGAAATTCTTAGTAACAACCCTGTAAATAGAAGAAAAGTATTTGATGAAGCTTGTGGGATATCTAAGTATAGATATAAAAAACAAGAAGCAGAAAGAAACTTAAAAAATACTAAAGAAAATCTAGAGAGAATTAATGATATATATGTAGAGATAGAAAATCAACTAAAACCTCTTTTTAATCAACAAGTAAAAGCTAAGAAGTATATTGAATTAAAAGAAAAGCTAAAAACTATAGAAGTAAATAGTTTTATAAAAGAAATAGAATCCTTAGAATTAGAATTAAAAGAAGTCAACAATCATAATAAATTACTTGAAGAACAATCTATAGAGATAGAAAAAGAAAAGTTGAATATAGAAAATAATTTTAATATAACAAATAAAGAAATCGAAGATATGGATGAGAATATAAATAAGTCTGTTGACTATATAAATTCTATAAAGTCGGTAATATCTCAAAAAGATTATGAAATAAATATTATTAATGAAAGAATAAAAAACTTCAAAGGTGAGATAGAAAGAAAGTATAAAGAAGTAAGTAATATAAGAGAAAAGTTAAGCGAAGATAAATTAACTATACAAAGCTTACAAGAACAAAAAAATGAAAAAGAAGAACAGATAAATAAATTAGAAGAATCATTAAAAGATATAGAATTAAAAAATAGTGATAAAAAAATTATTATAGAAGAATTAAATAAAAAAATCGATGACTTAAAAGACGAAATAATAAATTTATTAAATAAAAAGCAAGATGCAAGTAATAAGCTTTCAACACTAAATGCAAATAAGGAAAATATTAATTCTAGAAAAGATACTATAGATTCAGATATAGATGAATTAAATGAAAAGTTAAAGAATAAAAATGAAGAGTTAAATAATCTTCAATTGAAACTTAAAAATGAAAATGAAGTATTAAATAGCTTAAAAGATCAATCTGAAAATCTTAGCATAGAGTTAAAGAATTTAATAGAAAGAAATAATAACTTAGAATCAAAGGTTCAAAGTAATAAATATAGATTAAATGATTATAACTCAAAGCTTAATATATATATTGAGATGGAAAATCATTATGAAGGTTTTAATAGAGGTGTAAAAGAAGTCCTTAAAAATAAAAATTTACAAGGTATTTATGGAGCCTTAGGACAAGTTGTAAGTGTTGATGAAAAGTTTGAAAAGGCAATTGAAGCAGCTCTTGGAGCATATATGCAAAATATAATTACTAGTGATGAAAATAGTGCAAAATATGCTATAAATTATTTAAAGAAAAATAATCTAGGTAGAGTTACATTCTTACCTATAAACATAATAAAGTCTAATAAAATTGATATTCGAAATATAAGAGCTAACACAAAGTTTATAGGAGTGGCTAGTGATTTAATTTCTTATGATGATAAATATAGAAATATACTAGAAAATATATTAGGTAGAACTATAATTATTGATAATATTGACAATGGAATAAGATTTGCAAAAGAAACTAATCATAAATTTAAAATTGTAACTTTAGAAGGTGAAATATTAAATCCGGGAGGTTCTTTAACTGGAGGAAGTTTAAGAACAAATGGAAATATATTATCAAGAAAAAGGCTTATAGCTGAATACAGTGAAAAAATAAAAACTATAAAAGAAGAAACGACTTCTTTAATAAATGAAAAAGAGAAAGTT
The DNA here is from genome assembly GCA_902362365.1 of Clostridiaceae bacterium. Classification (GTDB taxonomy): domain Bacteria; phylum Bacillota; class Clostridia; order Peptostreptococcales; family Peptostreptococcaceae; genus Romboutsia_E. The sequence goes on from CABIVQ010000015.1 coordinate 34,772, forward strand.
AGCCAGTCTATAGTAACTACAAGAGAAATGTTAGAAAAGTGCAAAGAGAAAATATCTGAAGTCGAAAAATATATTATTATAGAGAAGTCGAATATTAGTAGAGTTAATGACGAAATAAAATCTCTTCAAGAAAATAGCAATAAACTTGAAGGAGAAAAGTCAGACTTAGGTTCTTATTTAAATGAGACTCTAGAAAAAACTAATTTTGTAAATAATGAAATCTTAAGTATAGATAATAAACACAATGAAAACAAAAAGCAGATAGAGGAATTAGGTAAAGAGTTAAGAAATAATAGTGATTTATATGAAGAATATAAATCTGAATTTGATGAGCTGAATTTAGATTTAGTTAAGTATAAGCAAATATATGAAAGTATAACTAAAGATATAAATAGAATAACTAATGAAAATAATAATTCCGAAGAAAAGGCAAAATTAATCGAGGAATCTGCTAAAAAACAAGAGTTACAAATTCATGAGTTAGAAGAGAATATTAAATTAGAAGAAAGAGAAAAAGAAAATTTAAATAATCAATTAACACATAATAATGAAAGTTTAGAAAATAAGAAAGTTCTAAAAGAAGATTTAAAACAAAAATTAGAGGAATTTAATAAAGAATTAAAAGATTCGGATAGAACTTTTATAGATTTAAAGGAAAGTTTATTTAAGATACAAGGGAAATTAGAAAGATTAAAATCTACTAAAGAAACTTATATAAATAGACTTTATGAGAACTATGAGTTAACTTATGTTCAAGCTGTAGAATTTAAGGATGAAGATGTTGTAGTTGATAAAAAGTTATTAGAAGGCCTAAAAAGAGAAATTAGAAGTCTTGGAAATGTAAATATAGATTCTATAAAAGAATACGAAGAAGTAAAAGAAAGATATGATTTCTATAAAGAACAAAAACAAGACTTGGAAGAATCTATAGAAGTTATAGAAAAGTTAATAGCTGATTTAGAAGAAAATATGAAACTTGAATTTGAAGTTAAATTTAATGAAATAAATGAAAACTTTAAATTTGTGTATAAGAGATTATTTGGTGGAGGTCATGGTGTACTTACTATTTTAGATAAGGATAATATACTAGAAAGTGATATTGAAATAACGGCACAACCACCAGGAAAGAAAATGAAGAACTTAAGCTTATTGTCAGGAGGAGAAAAGGCACTAACAGCAATTAGTATACTATTCTCTATACTACTTGCTAAACCTACTCCATTTTGTATACTAGATGAAATAGAAGCACCTCTTGATGATGCTAATATAGCTAGATTTGGAGACTTCTTAAAAGAATTAGCTAAAGATACTCAATTTATAGCTGTAACACATAGAAGAGGTACTATGGAAGCTGCTGACTATATATATGGGGTAACAATGCAAGAAAAAGCAATATCAAAAGTTATAAGCTTGAAATTAAAAGAAGCAGAAGAATTAACAGATGTAATATAAAACTTTAAGTAGGTAGATTCATCTACCTACTTAAGTATATTTAAATTAATCTAAGTTACAGATATAAACTGTAGAGTTTTGTAAATACAAAATAGCTTTAAGAATAATAGCTAAATAAAAGTGAATTTTAATCATTTGGAGGGAAGTATAGGTGTTTAAAAAATTATTTAAATTCAATAAGAAGAAGCAAGAAGAAAATAAAGAAGTTGAAGAAATAGTAGAAAATTTAGAAAATAAAGAGGGTATTGATAAATTAGAAGTACATAATGAAGAAGTAAAGGAAGAGCAAAAAGAAGGAATTGAAAATGCATTAACAGAAGAAGTGCAAGAAAATGTATTAGATGAAGTTTGCGAAGCTATAAAAGAAGAAGCTATAGAAGAGGTTAAAGAGGATATTAAAAATCTAGAGACTAAAGATGAAATAGAAGAAGCTAAAGGGCTTATTGCAGAATCAGAATCTAAAGAAGAACTTGAAGAAGTAAAGGATGCTATTGAGGAGATTGAAGTAAAGGGCGAAGTTAAAGATGTAAATAGCGATACAAAAGAAGACTCTGAAGAAATATCTACTGCAAAAGAAGTTGATTTGGATGCTATACAAGAAAAAAGTGAAGTACAAGATGAAGTAGATGATAAAGAGAAGAAAGTTAGCTTATTTAGCAGATTAAAGCAAGGATTAACTAAAGCTAAGCAAGGTATAACAGATAAAATAGATACTGTATTAAAGTCATATACAAAGGTAGATGAAGATTTATTAGAAGATTTAGAAGAAGTATTAATAACTGCTGATGTTGGTGTTAACACAACTATGGACATGATAGATAAGCTTAGAGATGCTATAAAGGCAAAGGGTATAACTGATCCTCAAGATGTTAGGGTTGAATTACAAAATATAGTAGAGGATATACTTACTTCAGAAAACTCAAAGTTAGATGTAGAACATTCTCCGACTATAATACTTATGGTAGGGGTAAATGGAGTTGGAAAAACTACTACTATAGGAAAGTTAGCAAATAGATATAAATCAGAAGGAAAAAAGGTACTACTAGCAGCAGGGGATACATTTAGAGCTGCAGCAATAGAACAGTTAGAAGTATGGGCAAATAGAAGTAATGTAGATATAATAAAACATCAAGAAGGTGCAGACCCAGGCGCAGTAATATTTGATGCAATAAAAGCTGCAAAGGCTAGAAAAGTTGATTTATTAATTTGTGATACAGCAGGTAGACTACATAATAAAGCAAATCTTATGAACGAATTAGGGAAAGTATTTAAAATAGTAGACAGAGAATTCCCAGAAGCTAAAAGAGAAGTTTTATTAGTTGTAGATGCAACAACAGGTCAAAATGCAGTTTCTCAGGTTAAAACATTTAAAGAAGTTGCAGATATAACAGGAATAGTTCTTACTAAACTGGATGGAACAGCAAAGGGTGGAGTTGTACTTGCAGTTAAGTCAGAAGTAAATGTACCAGTTAAATTAATTGGTGTTGGTGAAGGTGTAGAAGACTTACAAGATTTCGATGCAAAAGCATTTTCGGATGCACTATTTGGGAAAAATTAGCTTACTAAAATAAATGTTGACAACAAATGAAAATTAATATAAAATACAATGTGTAAAGTAAATAACCTTTACAGTATATCACTTGGGAAGTGAACTAATGAATATAGAAAAAATGATTGAGATTGGGTTATTGTTCGAACAATATAAAGAACTTTTAACTGATAAACAAAGAGAGATAGTATCTTTATATTATGAAGAAGATTATTCTTTAGGAGAAATAAGTGAAAACTTAAATGTATCAAGGCAAGGTGTATATGATACTTTAAAGCGCTCAGAGAAGATCTTAAGAGATTATGAGGACAAGCTTAAGCTAGTTTCTAAGCTACAAGAACAAGAAGAATTTGTTAAACTTGTAGAAAATAAAATTGTTGACATTAAGCAAGATTTATTGCAAAATAGAGATTGTGCTAATTTAATCCCTAAGCTAGAAAATATAGAAGATATATGTAGGGAGATGTTAAAATGATATTTGAAGGATTATCAGATAAACTACAAGGTGCATTAAGTAAGTTAAAATCAAAAGGAAAACTTACTGAACAAGATGTAAAAACAGCAATGAGGGAAGTGAAACTTGCACTTCTTGAAGCAGATGTTAACTTTAAAGTAGTTAAAGATTTTGTTAAAACAGTTCAAGAAAGATGTGTTGGGCAAGAGGTAATGGAAAGTTTAACTCCTGCACAACATGTTATAAAGATAGTAAATGAAGAGCTTACAAGCTTAATGGGAGATGTTCAAAGTAAAATAATGATATCTCCAAAACCACCAACAGTTATAATGATGGTTGGACTTCAAGGTGCTGGTAAGACTACTACTTCTGGTAAACTTGGTGGATACTTTAAAAAACAAGGTAAAAAGCCACTATTAATAGCAGGTGATATATACAGACCAGCAGCTATTAAGCAATTACAAGTTGTAGGTGAAAAATTAGATATACCAGTATTTAATATGGGAGATAAAGAAAGCCCAGTTAATATAGCAAAAGCGGGATTAAGTCATGCAATAAAAAATAATCATGACTTAGTTATAATAGATACAGCTGGTAGACTTCATATAGATGAAGCTTTAATGGATGAATTAAAATCTATAAAAGTAGAAGTTAAACCACATGAAATACTCTTAGTAGTAGACTCTATGACAGGTCAAGATGCAGTAAATGTATCTGAAAGCTTCAATGAAGCGCTTGGAATAGATGGAGTAGTTTTAACTAAACTAGATGGTGATACTAGAGGTGGGGCTGCACTTTCAATAAGAGCAGTTACACAAAAGCCTATAAAGTTTATAGGTATGGGAGAAAAGTTAGATGATTTAGAACCTTTCCATCCAGATAGAATGGCATCTAGAATATTAGGTATGGGAGATGTCCTAAGCCTAATAGAAAAAGCTCAAGAAAATTTAGATTTAGAGAAAGCTAAAGAGTTAGAACAAAAAATTAAAAAACAAGAATTTGACTTCGAAGACTTATTACAACAAATGGAGCAAATTCAAAATATGGGGCCTCTTGATAAAGTATTAGGCATGATACCAGGTATGGGAAATATAAAAGACCAACTTGGAGATGTAGATCTTAATGGGAAAGAAATGAAGAGAAGCAGAGCTATAATACAATCAATGACGCCTGATGAAAGAAGAGATCCATCACTATTAAATGCTTCAAGAAAGAAAAGAATAGCTAAAGGTAGTGGTACGAGTGTTCAAGATGTAAACAGGATGATAAAACAACTTAATGAAATGAAAAAGATGATGAAGATGTTTACAGGATCACAAAAAAGCATGAAGAAAAGGGGCGGCTTTGCCGGACTTCCTTTCTTTAAATAAATAAAAAAGACAAAAATTATTCGGAGGTGACTGTAATGGCAGTTAAAATAAGATTAAAAAGAATGGGATCAAACAAAAAACCTTTCTACAGAATAGTAGTTGCGGATTCTAGATCTCCAAGAGATGGAAAGTTCATAGAAGAAATAGGATACTATAATCCAGTTTCTCAACCAAAGCAAATAAAAATAAACGATGAGAAAGCTGTAAAGTGGTTATCAAATGGTGCTCAACCAACTGATACTGTTAAAACTTTATTAGTTAACAACGGAGTAATGGAAAAATTCGAAGCTTCTAAGCAAGCTAAGTAATTCATTTAATAACAGAAGCATATATTAGGAGATGAAATATATGAAAGAGCTAGTGTTAGATATAGCTAAAGCTCTAGTTGATAATCCTGACGAAGTTAAGATTGAGGAAACTATAAAAGAAGATGAAATAATCTTAAAGCTTAGTGTTTCTCAAGACGATATGGGTAAGGTTATCGGTAAGCAGGGCAGAATAGCTAAAGCTATAAGAACTGTCATAAGATCTGCTGCAAATAGAGAAGACAAAAAAGTCTCTCTTGAGATAGTATAGAAGGATTAGGTATATACCTAGTCCTTTTTGCTTATAATACAAAATAAAATGTAATTTTCGCAGAAGAAGGTGGTAGCATGAGCAATAAATTAACTCACTTTAAAGTTGGAAAAATAGTTAATACTCAAGGTTTAAAAGGAGAGGTAAGAGTTTATCCTTTTACTGATGATATAAATAGATTTGATGAATTAGATGTTTTTTATTTAGATAAAGATTTTAACACTAAATGGAATGTAGAAAGAGTTAGATATAAGGGTAACCTTGTAATAATGAAAATTAAAGATATTGATTCTATAGAGAAAGCAGAAAGATTAAGAGATAAGTTTATCTATGTATCTAGAGAAGATGGTAGAGAGCTTGAAGAAGAAGAATACTTTATAGCTGATATGATAGGTTTAGATGTGTTTACTGTAGATGGAGAAAAAGTTGGAGTATTAAAAGAAGTCCTTCAATATGCTGCAAATGACGTATATGTTGTTAAAGGTGAAGAAAAAGAATACCTAATACCAGCTATAATGAAGTTTGTGCCAACTATAGATATGAATGAAAGAAAAATGATAATAGACCCTATTAAGGGAATGTTAGACTAGGTGATAATATGAGATTTCACATAATGACACTTTTCCCAGATATATTTAATTCATATATGAATGAAAGTATAATGAAAAGAGCGGTTGATAAGGGGAGTATAGAAGTATATATATATAATATTAGAGACTTTTCTAATAATAAACATAAAAAGGTAGATGATTATCCTTTTGGAGGAGGAGCAGGTATGCTTATGACTCCGCAACCGATATATGATACTTACATGCATATAGTAAATACACATGATATAAAAAATCCTAGGGTTATCTATCTAACACCTAAAGGGAAAGTACATAGTCAAGAAATTGCTCAAGATATGTCTATAAGCGACGATATAATACTTTTATGTGGACATTATGAAGGTATCGACCAAAGAATTATAGATTTAATAGTTACTGATGAAATATCTATAGGGGACTATGTATTGACAGGAGGAGAACTTCCTGCACTAATATTAATAGATTCTATATCTAGACTTATACCTGGTGTACTAAGCCAAAATGAATCTTTTGAAGAAGAATCTTTTAAAGATAACTTATTGGAATATCCTCACTATACAAGACCTAGAGAATTTATGGGAATGAAAGTACCCGATATCTTATTATCAGGTAATCATAAGAAAATTGAACAATGGAGATACGATGAATCTGTAAAAGTTACTAAAGAAAGAAGACCTGATTTATATAAAAAGACTTGTAAGAAGTAAGTTTTTATAGTATAATAAACAATGTCGAAAATACGGGCGTTCCTCTGTACGTTGGTCAAGTATTAAGAACGTCTATGATACTAGGAGGAAAAAATGAACGAAATATTAAGATCATTAGAACAAGAACAATTAAGAAACGATGTTCCTAACTTTGGACCTGGGGACACAGTTAAAGTACACGTTAGAATAGTTGAAGGAAAAAGAGAAAGAGTTCAAGTATTTGAAGGTGTAGTATTAAAGAGACAAGGTGGAGGAGCTAGAGAAACTTTCACTGTTAGAAAAATATCTTTCAACGTTGGTGTAGAAAGAACTTTCCCAGTTCATTCTCCAAAATTAGAGAAGATAGAAGTAACTAGAAAAGGTAAAGTAAGAAGAGCTAAATTAACTTACCTAAGAGGTAGAGTTGGTAAAGCTGCTAAGATAAAAGAAGCTAGATAATTAGAAACTTTACTATAAATAAAAGAGTTGTCTAAGTGATTAAATCATTTTGACAACTCTTTTTTCAATCTTAAGAAAATATAATTTAGTTTATTCGTTAATAAATATACGTATATATAATAGTATATTAAGTGAAAATATAGATATAAGTATTAGTATTACAATTATTATCATTGATGTGAAGATTATGATATAATAAGTAAGTTAAATATGATAAAAATAGCAAGAAATAATGAAGGAGTGATAATCATGGCAAGAGGAGATAAAATGAGGTCGGACTATGAAGATTATCTTGTAGATGATAATTTACATATAAACTGGTATCCTGGTCATATGAAAAAGACAAGGGACTTAGTTAGAAATAACTTAAAACTAGTAGATGTAGTTGTAGAACTTTTAGACGCGAGAATTCCATATAGTAGTAAAAATCCAGATATAGATAAATTAGCAGGGAACAAACCAAGAGTTGTTATACTGAACAAAAGTGATTTAGCAGATAGAAACAAATTAAATAGATGGATAAATTATTATAAACAAAAAGGCATAAAAGCAATACCTGTAGATACTATGAAGGGTTCAGGGCTAAATAAATTAATAGAAGAGTGTAAAAATGTTACTAAGGATAAGATGGATGCACTTAAAGATAAAGGTAGAAAAGAAAGACCTATAAGAATAATGATAGTAGGTGTGCCTAACGTAGGTAAGTCTTCTATAATAAATAAATTAACGGGAAGAAAGAGCGCTGTAACAGGAGATAAACCAGGAGTAACGAAAGGTAAACAGTGGGTTAGATTAAAAGGTAACTTAGAACTACTTGATACTCCAGGTATTTTATGGCCTAAATTTGAAGACCAAGAAGTTGCTTTGAATTTAGCTTTTAGTAGAGCGATAAAAGATGAAGTTTTAGATATTGAAACTTTAGCATTAAGACTTATAGAGAAACTTATGATTATAGAGCCAGAGAAATTAAAAGCTAGATACAAGTTAGAAGAATTAGGAGAAACTCCACTTGAGACTATGGATATGATAGGACGTAAAAGGGGATTCATAACAGGTAGAAAAGAACTAGACTATACTCGTATAGCATTTACTGTTTTAAATGAATTTAGAGAAGGAAAAATCGGTCAAATAAGTTTAGAAGTACCAGAAGATATAAAATAATATACGAATTAATAAATATTAATGATATGAGGTCGCTTCTTAAAAGGTAAAATTTTATCTTTTAAGAAGTGGCCTTTTTATATTTAAAGAGTTATTGTAGATATGATTAAGGTTAATTTTAATAGCTTATACACAAAAAGACTAAAATTTCTAATATTATTGACAATTTAGAAAATAAAATATATAATAAATTGAAATTATAATTTATATAGTAATATTGGGAGGAATTATATGCGAAATATAAAAGATATAATGGTGGTAGGCTTTGCTTTATTTGCTATGTTTTTTGGAGCAGGTAATTTAATATTTCCACCATTTTTAGGATTAGTATCAGGGTCTAGTTGGTTAACTGGATTTGCTGGATTTGTATTAGCTGATGTAGGTTTAGCATTATTAGCTATATTGGCAGCGGCTAGGTGTAATGGAGAAGTAAGTAAAGTTTTAAGTAGATCAGGGAAAAATTTATCGGTAATACTAGGTTGTGCTATAATGATATGTCTAGGGCCATTGTTAGCAATACCTAGAACTGCAGCAACTACTTTTGAAATGGGTATAATGCCATTATTTGAAGGTTTTAACCCTGTAATATTTTCGATAATATTCTTTATTTTAACTTTAATGTTAACAATAAAACCATCAAAGGTTGTAGATATAATAGGTTCGTTTTTAACTCCGACATTATTAATAGCTCTAGCGATATTAATAATATCAGGAATACTAAATCCATTAGGTGAAATAAGTACAACACCTATGATAGAAAATGTATTTGTTGAAGGAATTAATCAAGGATATCAAACTATGGATACTCTTGGAGCTGTAGCCTTATCAACGGTAGTAATAGCTACAATTTCGAATAAAGGATATAAAGATGACAAGTTGAAAGTTAAATTAACATTACAAGCTGGCATAGTAGCATCAATAGCATTATGCTTAGTTTATGGTGGTCTTGCTTACTTAGGAGCTACAGTATCAACTAAATATGGAGCTGATATAGTTCAGACATCGTTAATAGTGAATATAACAAGTATGCTGCTTGGCCAGCCTGGTAAGATAATTCTTGCAGTGATAGTTGGCCTTGCTTGTTTGACAACTTCAATAGGTCTTACATCTGCGACAGGGCAGTATTTTACAAAACTTACAAATGGTAAGTTAAGATATGAAATTGTAGTTACTGTTGTTTGTATATTTAGTGCAATAGTATCTAATTTTGGAGTTAGTACAATAATACAATTCTCAGCTCCAATATTAAGTTTAATATATCCGGCAACTGTTACTTTAATAGTATTAACTCTATTTGGTAATAAAATAAACAATGATAATGTATTTAAATTTGCTACATATGCAGCACTAATAGTAAGTATGTTAACTGTAGCTAATGATTTTAATATTAGTATACCTTTTGTTTTAAAATTACCATTTGCATCTTTTGGATTTAACTGGATAGTTCCAGTTACAATAGCTGGATTTATAGGTAACTTTATACCAGATAAAAAATAGAAAATCAATATAGAATAAATAAAACAATATAATTAAAAAGAGATATCTATAAATAAACCTAATTATACAATTAGTTGTGTAGAGGTAATGTTTTAAGATATCTCTTTTTATTGATTTAAGTAATTAATTTTTATATTGTACTGCCTAATAATTAGGTGGATATAGAAGATTTGATTCAAATGAAGATAGTATTTATATTAGATAACAGGTTTATAATAGAGTTAAAAATATGAATATTATGAGTGTTAAATTAAAGGATTTTATTTATAGTTGAAATCAAATGAGGTTAAAAAGTAAAAAACTTATTATTAATATTTATCAATATAAAAATAAGTATGTTAAAATACCTATGTATAACAAAAAAAGTGAGGAGAAGATAATGACGAATAAAAGTGTAAAAGAAATTAAGGAAATAGTAGATAATTTAGAAATAGATAAATATCTGGAGTATATAGAAATATTAAAAGGTGATGAAAGAAAATCTGTCCAAAATTTAGCTCTAAAATTAGCTAAGAAATTAGATAATATAAGAAAAGAAGAAGAGAGACTAGATAGAATAAATATATATGAAAATGAAGGTTATGAAAAAGGATATCTTTATATAGGGGGTATAGATGAAGCTGGAAGAGGTCCTTTAGCAGGTCCTGTTGTAGCTGCTGTAGTAGTGTTTAAACAAGGTACAAAGATAGAAGGTATAAATGACTCTAAAAAGTTAAGTGAAGCGAAGAGGGATGAATTATTTGAGGTTATAAAGCAAGAAGCTCTTGATTATGGAATAGGAATTGTAAATAATGAAGAAATTGATGAGTTTAACATATTAAATGCTACTTATATGGCAATGAAAAAAGCATTGAATTGTTTAAAACAAACTCCAGATTATTTACTAGTTGATGCAGCTACAATACCTGGAATAGATATTAAGCAAAATCCAATTATTAAAGGAGATTCAAAATCTATCTCAATTGCAGCAGCTAGTATATTAGCGAAAGTTACAAGAGATAGTATGATGTATCAATATGATGAAATATACCCAGAGTATGGATTTAAAGGTCACAAAGGATATGGAACAAAAGAACATTATGAAGCCATTGAAAAACATGGTATAACACCAATACATAGAAAAAGTTTCTTAAAGAATGTGTTATAATATAATAGAAATTGCATATTAAGAATAAATAATAAAAAATAGTAATTATGGGGGACTAACAATGGATTATAAAGAAATATTAAAAAGCGCTAGAGCAAATTTAAATGGGAGCTGTAGAGTGTGTAAATCATGTAATGGTGTAGTCTGTGCAGGTGAAGTTCCTGGAATGGGTGGAAAAGGAAGTGGGTCTTCTTTTATAGAAAACTTTAAAAGTTTGGAAAAAGTAAAGATAAATATGAGAGTAATACATAGTGTATCAAATCTGGATACATCTATAGAGTTATTTGGGAGAAAGATGGATTCGCCCATATTTGCAGCTCCTATAACAGGAACTACTTTAAATATGGGTGGAGGACTTACAGAAAAAGAATATATAACTCCTGTTGTTGAAGGCTGTATAAATAGCGGTGTATATGCAATGGTAGGAGATACAGCAGTAGATTCTTTTTTAATAGATAATTTAGAAGTACTATCACAAAATAATGGTGATGGAATTGTATTTATAAAGCCTTGGGAAAATGAAGATATAAAAAGAAAAATAAAATTAGCTGAAGAATCAAGTGCTTTTGCAGTTGGTGTGGATGTAGATGCATGTGGGTTAGTAACTTTATCAATGCATGGAAAAACTGTAGTTCCTAAAAATGTAGAGGATATAAAGGAATTAAAAGCCTGTACAAAGCTACCATTTATATTAAAAGGTATAATGACTGTAGAAGATGCACTTATGGCAGTAGAAGCAGGTGTTGATGCAATAGTTGTATCAAATCATGGTGGAAGAGTTTTAGATTGTACTCCAGGAGTTGCAGAAGTTCTTCCTGAAATAGCTAAAGCTGTTAAAGGAAAAGTAACTATACTTGCAGACGGTGGAGTAAGAACAGGAGTAGACGTACTAAAAATGATAGGTCTAGGTGCGGATGCTGTATTAATAGGAAGACCTTTTGTAACTGCATCTTTTGGAGGCGGAAGAGAAGGTGTAGAAGGCTATATTAATAAAGTAAAAGCAGAATTAGAAGCTACTATGATATTAACAGGATGTCAAACTGTAAAAGAAATAGACTCTAAGGTTATATATAAATAATTATTTAATTAATAAAAATAAAAAACAATTATTATGCTAAATAAAAATCCTTCCGTATGTGTTTATAAACTGTATGGAAGGATTTTTTATAATATGATTTAAGTGATTTACTCGAATGGGCTACTAACGACTTGTATTATATCTGAATTATTTATTAATGAAGATGTATTTTCATAAGATTGTTCAAGCTTACTATAAGGTAGATTCTCAATAGTATTTAATGAAGTTTTATCTTCAAGTGGAACAATTTCATAAACTAATTTAGAACCAGAAGTATATTTATTAACCCAAGTAGGAATGCACGTAACATTAGATACATAAGCCTCTTCTTCTAGACTATCTTTGGTAATATCAATGGTTACCATTAAGCCATCCTCAGTGTAAGGAGTACCTAAAATTTCTTGTCTTTGATTAGAAATTAAATTTCCTAGAGAATATACAACTAGGGTATCGTTCTCACCGTTAGAAGATTTAATCATTTCAACAGGTTGTACTACGTGAGGATGAGAACCGATTATAATATCAACTCCAACATCAGATAACTTTTGTGCTAATTCCTTTTGAAAGTTATTAGGTGTTCTTTGATACTCATTTCCCCAGTGTAGGATTACTATTTGCATGTCTGTATTACTTAGATTAGATAAGGTATTATTAATAGTAGAAAAAGCGCTTTCTATATCAGTTGAGCTGAATATATTAGCTTTATCTTTACATTCATCTGAAACTTGTATACCATTTAAATATTTATTAGAGCCTTTAATATCTCCATAAGAATAAGAAGTAATTCCTAATTTTATACCTTTTACATCTTTTATAATATAGTCATTATCATCAATATTACTTCGAGTTCCTACTGTGTCAAAACCTAAATTTTTCAAAGTAGAAAGTGTTCTTTCAAAACCTAAAGTGCCTTTGTCAAAGGTGTGATTATTTATAGTAGAAATAACATCGAAGCCTGCATTTTTTAATGCGACTGCAAGTGCATCTGGAGTATTGAAAGTTGGATAAGAACTATAAGCTATACTTTCACCAGCTAATGTAGTTTCTAAATTAGCAATACTTAAATCTGAGTTTTCAATATAACTTTTTATATGTTGGAAATTATTATCAAAAGAATATGTATCAGTAGAAGCATCATGTTGAGCTTCTAACTGTGGTGTGTGTGCCATTACATCCCCAACAGCAGTTAGACTTAGGCTAGTGGCTTTATAAGAATTATTTATTATGGTAGATTGATTGTTATCATCATTGTCGCTAGGGTTTGAACATCCTGTAAAGAATAAGATACAAACTAAAGTAAAAATTAGTACAGATGCTAATTTATTATTTATCTTTACCTTTATCTTTATGATATCGTTGTTACTCATTTGTATATCTCCCTTTCTAGTTTTATAATATCCCTATTTTATATAGTATACGAAATGGAAAAAAAATCAATAAAAAAGTGAGAGTTTGTATACTTATATTATCTGTTGACAATAATTAAAAAAAATTAGAAATAGGTGAATGCTATGAATAATAAAGAAAAAGGAGATTTAGGAGAAGTAATTGCATTAAAGTATCTTATTAAAAGTGGAGCGGAAATATTAGAGCGAAATTATAAGATTAAAACTGGTGAAATTGATATCATCGCTAAGGTTGATAATGAATTAGTATTTATTGAGGTTAAATCCAGAAGCAACACTAGATATGGATATCCCGCAGAAGCTGTTAATTATAAAAAAATTAACAAAATATATAATGTGGCTAGATATTACATGTTAATGAATCATTTCAATGATGTACCTATAAGATTTGATGTTATAGAAATATACTTTAATGAAAATAAAATTAATCATATTATAAATGCCTTTTAGAAAGGGAGTAAGTATGTTAAGTATAATTAATTCTAGTAATGTAATAGGAATAGAAAGTTTTTTGACTAAGGTAGAAGTAGATATAACTAATGGTATACCATGTTTTAATATAGTTGGGCTTCCAAGTACAGAGATAAGAGAAGCTAGAGAAAGAGTAAAATCGGCAATTATAAATAGTGGATATAAATTCCCTAATTCAAGAATAGTTGTGAACTTATCTCCTGCAGATATGAAAAAAGAAGGATCTTTTTTAGATTTATCAATATGCATAGGATTACTTAGAAATTATATTAATAAAGATGAAAATTATATGAATGAAAGTATGTTTATAGGAGAATTATCTTTAGATGGAAATTTAAGAAAAGTTAGAGGAATTCTGCCAATAGTAATAGGAGCAAAAGAAAATAATCTAAAAAGAATATTTATACCAGTAGAAAATTTGATAGAAAGTTCATATATAGATGGAATTCAAATCATACCTATACATAGCTTAAATGAATGTATAGGATATTTAAACGGAGAGATAGATATAAATAAAGATAAAATATTATTAAATAAGAAGTATAACGCAAAATTTGAAAAATTATATGATGATGATTTTGAAGATGTTAGAGGAAATTACTTCGTAAAAAGAGGTGTAGAAATAGCAGCAGCAGGAAACCACAATATTCTAATGATAGGCCCTCCAGGATCAGGAAAAACAATGATTGCTAAAAGGATAACGACTATACTTCCTGATATAGATAACGATGAGATGCTGGAGATAAGTAAAATCTATAGTGTATCAGGGTTAATTGATGAAAATATAGGAATAGTTAATAAAAGACCATTTAGATCTCCTCATCATACGTCTACAAGACAAGCATTAATTGGAGGTGGAAGTAATCCTAAGCCTGGAGAGGTAATCCTAGCTCATAGAGGAGTACTATTTTTAGATGAAATAGCTGAGTTTGACAGGAAAATATTAGAGACTCTTAGGCAACCAATAGAGGATAAGTATATAAACATATCTAGAGTTAAATATAATATAAAATATCCATGTAATTTATTATTAGTAGGAGCAATGAACCCATGTCCGTGTGGTTATTATATGTCTGACAAAGAATGTAAATGTAGAAACTACGAAGTGACTAGATATCTCAATAAAATATCAGGCCCTTTGTTGGATAGATTTGATCTTTTTATTGAAGTAAATCCAGTTTCATATGAAGATTTACATAATTATAAAAAGGCAGAGAGTTCTAATGATATTAAATTAAGGGTGGAGAATGCAAGAAAGTTACAGAAATATAGGTTTAAAAATGATTCGATAAGTAGTAATAATGAAATAAAGTCATCTAAAATAGATAAATATTGTGAGTTAGATAAAAATGCTGTAGAGATAACTAAATTAATTTTTAATAAATATAAGTTAAGTAATAGAAGTTACACTAAACTTTTAAAAATGGCTAGAACAATAGCAGATTTAGATGATAGTGATACTATAAAATCAAATCATATAAATGAGGCTTTTTCATACAGGAAGGCTTATTATACTTACTTTAGATAGAGGTGAATTATGGAAAGAAAAGATGCGTATTTGTGGCTAAAATCCATAAGTGGAATAAGTACTAAAACAATAGAAAAATTACAAAATGAAGTTGGAAATATAGAAGATTTAATGGACCTTTCTGATAAAGAAATATATACTTTAAAAAAT
Source organism: Clostridiaceae bacterium (assembly GCA_902362365.1). Classification (GTDB taxonomy): domain Bacteria; phylum Bacillota; class Clostridia; order Peptostreptococcales; family Peptostreptococcaceae; genus Romboutsia_E. The sequence goes on from CABIVQ010000015.1 coordinate 50,343, forward strand.
ATAAATTTAAATATTAAAGAAAATATAGTAAAATATAAAAGCAATTCATATTTAGATGGATTAAGAGAAACATTACATAAAAATGATGTTAAATATTTTTGTATAGATGATGATGAATATCCTAATGATTTAAAAAATATATATAATGCGCCTATATTATTATTTTATAGAGGTGATTTATCAATATTAAACAATACTTTAAATATAGCTATGGTTGGTTCTAGAAAGCCAACTAGATATGGAATAAGTTGTGCTAAAAGTATAAGTAAGCAGCTATCTAATTTAGGAATAAATATAATTAGTGGCTTAGCTATAGGAATAGACTCATTTTCTCATATAGGTTGCATGGAGGGCGAAGGAAAAACTGTAGCTGTATTAGGATCGTCGGTTAATAATCCTCTTCCAAAGCAAAATATACCTTTAGCTAATAAAATACTTGATAATGGCGGTCTTATCTTATCAGAGTATAATGTTAATTCAGCTGTAATACCATCTAATTTTGTAAACAGAAATAGAATTATAAGTGGTTTAAGTCAAGGTGTTATAGTGGCGGAGGCTGCTAGAAAAAGTGGTGCATTAATAACCGTAGAGTTTGCACTAGATCAAGGAAGGAATGTGTTTGCGATTCCTGGAAATATAAATTCAGAAATGAGTAAAGGATGTAATAAGATTATTAAAGAGGGTGCAAAATTAATAGAAGATTTAGATGATATAATTAATGAATATAATATAAGTTGCATTAATAAAGTAGAATTTGGTGGAAATTATGATAATATAAGCTTAAACAAGGAAAGTATTACTATAATTAATGCGATAAAAAATAAAGGTGCCTTGCAAATTGATGATATTTGTGATTATACTGGTATGGAAATAAAATCAGTAAATACATTATTAAATGAGTTATCATTAAAGGATATCGTAATAGAAGGCAATAATAATACATACAGTTTAAATGTATAAATAAGATAGATAGTGGGGGTGTGTGCTTTAAAATGGCAAAAACATTAGTCATCGTGGAATCGCCAGCAAAAGCTAAAACAATAGAGAAATTTTTAGGGAAAAGTCATTATACTGTAAAGGCATCTGTAGGCCATGTAAGAGATTTACCTAAAAGTAAGTTAGGTGTAGATATAGAAAATAATTTTGAACCTCAATATATCAATATTAGAGGTAAGGGCGATGTTATAAAAGAATTGAAAAAAGAAGCTAAAAAATCAAAACAAGTATATTTAGCTACTGACCCTGATAGAGAAGGAGAAGCTATTTCGTGGCACTTGGCTCATATATTAGATATAGATGAGGATAAAAATTGTAGAATCGAGTTTAATGAAATAACTAAAGAAGCTATTAAAAAAGCTATAAAAAATCCTAGAAATATAAACATAAATATTGTGGATGCTCAGCAGGCAAGAAGAGTACTTGATAGGTTACTAGGTTATCAAATAAGTCCAATACTTTGGCAAAAAGTAAGAAAAGGACTTAGTGCAGGTAGAGTGCAATCAGTAACAACGAAGTTAATTTGTGATAGAGAAAAAGATATAAATGCTTTTATACCAAAAGAATACTGGACAATAGAGATTAATGCAAAAACAGAAGATAATAAAGACATTGTATTTAAGTTTTATGGTAAAGCAAACGAAAAACTTGAATTAGAAAATGAAGAAATAGTTAATGATATTTTAAAACAAATAGAAAATAAAGAACTAATTGTAGAGAAAATAGAATCTAAATCAAGAAAAAAGGCAGCTCCAAAACCTTTTACAACTAGTGTGCTTCAACAAGAGGCTGCGAATAAGTTATCTTTCACTACTAAGAAGACGATGATGATAGCTCAAGAATTATATGAAGGTATAGATATAGAAGGAGAAGGTACAGTCGGTCTTATATCTTATATAAGAACAGATTCAAAAAGAATTTCTGAAGAAGCAAAAGAAAAATCTAAGGAGTATATATTAGATGAACTTGGAAATCAATATTATAAAAATGCTTCAGAAGATAAGAAAAAGGGAAAAGATGGTAAAAAAGTACAAGATGCTCATGAGGCTATAAGACCTACATCTGTTTATAGAACTCCTGATAGCATAAAATCTTCTTTAAGCAAAGATCAATTTAAATTATATAACTTAATATGGAGAAGATTTGTAGCCAGTCAAATGGAAGATTCAGTATTTGATGTTTTAAATGTTGAGTGTAAGGTAGGAGATTTTATATTTAAAGCTACTGGTTCTAAAATGAAGTTTGATGGATATACAAAAATTTATAACTTTACTGAAAGGGAAGATAAAATATTACCTCCGATAGAAGAAGGTGATTCATTAAATATAGAAGAGTTTCTTCCTAATCAACACTTTACTCAGCCTCCTGCTAGATATACAGAAGCTAGCTTAGTAAAAACTTTAGAAGAGTTGGGAATTGGTAGACCAAGTACTTATGCTCCTACAATTGCAACTATACTAAATAGAGGTTATGTAGAAAAGCAAGGGACAAGTTTATATCCAACTGAATTGGGAATAATAGTTACAAATATTCTAGAAGATAATTTCCAAAAGTTTATAGATGTAGATTTTACAGCTCAAATGGAAAATGAATTAGATAATATAGAAGAAGGAAATACAGATTGGAAATATGTAGTATCTCAAGTATACGCTCCACTAAAAGAAGCTATAGAAACGGCTATTGCAAATGTAGAAAAAGTCAATATGGATGAAGAAACAGATGAGATATGTGAACTTTGTGGTTCTAATATGGTTATAAAGTATGGACGATTTGGAAAGTTTATGGCTTGTAAAAATTATCCAGAATGTAAAAATACAAAACCTCTTGTTAATAAAATTGGTGTGAAATGTCCTAAGTGTAAGGATGGGGATATAATTCTTAGAAAGTCTAAAAAAGGTAAGGCATTTTATGGATGTTCTAACTATCCTAATTGTGATTTTGTGTCTTGGAGTAAGCCTACAGGTGAAATTTGTGAGAATTGCGGTTCATATATGGTAGAAAAAGTTACGAAAACTGAAACAAAAAATGTATGTTCAAATAAAGAGTGTAAAAAATAGAAAGTATATAATACAAATTTGTGGAAGTTGAATGAAAAGTCTAATTATATTTTATATTGAAAAACCTTTCATTTTATGATAAGATTTTCATTGCACAAATTATGAATATAAGTTTTTGTTTAGACATAAAGGAATTTGAAGAAAGATATAAATAAAGGTTAATTAAGGCCGATATTTCATGAGGAGATGATTATAAATGGCGAGCGAAGTATTACAAAAAACGAGAAGGATTAATAGGACATTACAAACAAGTGGTGGAAGTAGTGTTTCTTTCGAATTATTAGCAGGAGCTTTAGGAGAAGTTCTTAGCTCAAATGTATATGTATTAAGTTCAAAAGGAAAAATATTAGGCCTTTATCTTAATGATGAAGAAGATAGCTCAGTAATTGAAGAAGAAGGAACTAACCAAAGAATGTTCCCAAAGGAATATAATAAAAGTTTATTAAGAATAACAGAAACTCTGGATAATTTAACTGGAGAAGAAGTTTTAAATTTATTCCCAGATGAGCACGAAAGACTTGAAAAATATACTACAATAGTTCCAATATTAGGTAGCGGGCAAAGATTAGGAACTTTAGTATTATCAAGATATAATAATAACTTTACAGATGATGATTTAGTTATATCAGAGTATAGTGCTACAGTTATAGGTCTTGAAGTATTAAGAGCTTTAAGTGAAGAACTAGAAGTTGAAATGAGAAAAAAGGCTGTAGTTCAAATGGCTATAGGAACATTATCTTACTCAGAATTAGAAGCTGTGGAGCATATATTTGATGAATTAAATGGAAAAGAAGGTTTACTTGTAGCAAGTAAAATAGCAGATAGAGTTGGAATAACTAGATCTGTTATAGTAAATGCTTTAAGAAAATTTGAAAGTGCAGGAGTTATAGAGTCTAGATCATTAGGTATGAAAGGAACTCATATAAAAATACTTAATGATAAACTTATACCTGAATTAAAAAAAGTTAAGAATTCTAACTAATAAGATGTTATAAGTGGAAGGTATCTAGGACTAGATACCTTCTTTTTAATTTAATATCCGATGAACTTGAAGCGTTTTGACGATACGTAGATTAAGTGAACTTTTTTATATAAGGAGGATAGAATGCAACCATTAGCAGATAGATTAAGACCAGAAAAAATAGAAGATATGATAGGGCAGTCACATATAATAGGAGAAGGAAAAGTCCTTAATAAAATAATAAAAAATCAATCTATCCCGAATATGATTTTATATGGCCCCCCAGGTACAGGTAAGACAACATTAGCGAATATAATAGCAAATACGACGGGAAAAAAATATGTAAAATTAAATGCTGTAAACTGTGGTGTAAAAGAAATAAAAGACGTTATTGACGCTACAAAGCAAGATTTATTTTCTTATAATGGTATAATTTTAATGCTTGATGAAATCCAAGCTATGAATAGAAAACAACAACAGGCTTTACTTGAGGTTATAGAAGACGGATCAGTGACCTTAATAGCAAGTACTGCTGATAATCCTTATTTTGTTATATACAAAGCTATCTTAAGTCGAAGTTCTATATTTGAATTCAAAGCTATAGATAAGAACGATATATTAAAAGGATTAAAAAGAGCTGTAGATAAAATAGAAGGGCTATACTCATATGAAAGTATAAAAATAGATAATGAAGCCTTAGATTGTATAGCAGAGACTTGTAATGGTGATATGAGAAGTGCTTTAAATAAATTAGAATTAGCTTTTAATTTAGGAATAGACATATCATCTAACTCTGTAAATGTATCTTTAGATACTGTAATACAATCATCAAGTGCCAAAAGATTGAGTTATGATAGAGGTGGAGATGATGGGTATTCAATTTTATCAGCTTTTCATAAATCGTTAAGAGGTTCCGACGCAGATGCATCAATACACTACCTAGCTAGGCTTATTAAGGCTGGAGATATGCAGGGTATTACTAGAAGGTTATTATGTGTTGCAAGTGAGGATGTTGGGTTGGCTGTTCCTCAAGCTATAACGATAACAGAAGCATGTGTTTCATCAGCATTACAATTAGGTTTTCCAGAAGCTAGGATACCTCTTGCACAAGCTACTATATACCTAGCTCAATGTCCAAAATCAGACTCAGTTATCAAAGCAATTGACTCTGCTTTATATGATTTAGACAATATAGAAACAGGAGATATACCATTACATCTTAAAGATGCACATTACTCGGGTGCTAAAAACTTAGGTAGGGGTGTAAGTTATAAATATCCACATAATTATTCGAACCATTATGTGAAGCAACAGTACTTGCCAGACTCTATAAGTGATAAAGTTTATTATAATCATGGAAACAATAAAAATGAATTAGCTTTTAAACATTATTGGGATAATTTAAAAAATAGTTTATAATTAATGTTAGATTAATAAACTAATAATATACAATGAAATATTTTGTTATTTAAGTTTGTATCAGGGGGAAATATTATGATTATAAAGCTTGATTCTTCTTATCATAATAAAGTTATAAAGTATCTAGAAAAAGAGCCAGAGTTTAACCTATTAACAATAGGTGACATAGAGAAGTATGGGTATGATAACTATTTTTTAAATATATGGGCAGGAATAAATAGAAGAGGGGAAATAGAAGGTATACTTATAAAATGTTTTGAATTTATTATTTTTTATGCTTATGACAAGTTTGATATAAATGAATTTGCCAACTTAATAAATAATATGGATTATTTAGAAATAAGCGGAAAGTCTGATGCTGTAGATAAGTTAGCTAATAAGTTAAGGCTATATAAGAGTAGAAAAGTTAAGTTTTGTAAGTTAGAAAGTAAACAATATTTAAAAGATAATGGTGTAGATGTAAAAGTTAAAAAAATGAGGTTTAGGCATTTAAATAAAGTAACAAAGTTATATGAGGTTATTGATGAATTTGAAAATACAACAGTAGAAAATCTTAGAAGTGGACTTAAAACAGGCAGAGGATATTATATAGACATTGATAGACAAATAGTGGCTATGGCTAAGAGTACGGCAGAAAATAGACGATATGCTATGATAGTTGGTGTTGGAACCCATCCTAATTATAGAAATATGGGGCTGGCTACTAAATGTATTGTAAAGATATGTTCTGAACTTTTAGATGAAAATAAAATACCTTGCTTATTTTACGACAATGAAGAAGCTGGAAAGATATACAGAAAACTAGGTTTTGAGAAGATTGGAAATTGGAGCATTTATTATAAAATTTAGTAGATATATATTTTAATTATTATTTGATGTAATTAAAAATTATAATTGAAGTTGAAATATAAGATTGTATATAATATTTATATAATTAAAAAATTAACGAGAAATAGCAGGGGGAATCAGAATGTACAATATAGGAATTGATGTAGGTGGAACTAGTATAAAAGCTGGTTTAGTTGAAGATGGAAATATAACAGTAAAATCAAGTAGAGATGTAAGAAAAGCCTGTGGATTTAAAGATGTTCTAGAAGATATTGAATATGTAATAAATGAAATTTTAAAAGAGAAAAAAATAAAAATAGAAGATATAGGAACTATTGGTATTGGAATACCAGGAGTTGTAGATAAAACAGGATGTGTAAGTTGCGTTAACCTAGGATTAAAAGTTGATCCTTTAGAGTTAAAACTAAAAGAGAAATACCCTAATATAAATATAGTGGTTGAAAATGATGCTAATGTAGCAGCTGTTGCTGAGTATGAGTATGGAAGTATGAAAGGGTATGACATAGGGGTTATGTTAACTTTAGGAACTGGAGTTGGAGGAGGTATAATTATAAATGGAAAACCTTTCTCAGGGGCTCATGGAATAGGTTCTGAAATAGGTCATATTATACTTGATTCTAATTTCTATACTTGCAACTGTGGAAATAATGGATGCTTTGAAACTTTTTGTTCAGCAACTGCTATAATAAAATATGCGCAAAAGATAATTAAAGAAGGAAGAGAAACTTTAGTATTAAATATGGCTGAAAATGATATCGAAAAAATAACTGCCAAAATGGTATTTGATGCATATAAACAGAATGACGAAGTTGCAGTAGAGGTAGTTAAGAGATTTAAAGAATATCTAATAAAAGGTATTATAAGTATTATACATTTTATAGATCCAGAAATTATATCTATAGGTGGTGGAGTATCGAACGCTAGTGATATAATATTAGAAGGATTAGAAGAAGAGATAAATAAAAGAGCTATATATAATGGAAATGGATTAGCTAAAGTAGTAATTGCTGAATTTAAAAATGATGCAGGTATATTAGGGGCTTCGGCTCTATAAATATTATGATATATGAAGTTAGTAAGTAATCTAAAAGGGGTTATTTACTTCTAGTGTTGCATTAATGTAAAATTTAATACTTTACAAAATGACCCTCATGATTTTAGAGCTAACGCTCAATTATTATGAGGGTTGAAATTTTTTCCATTTTATTTTTAGACGCACTTACC
>CABIVQ010000016.1 GCA_902362365.1 Clostridiaceae bacterium
AAATAATAGACCTCGCAAGTGTCTTGGATATAAGACACCTGCAGAGGTATTTGATGCAACATGAATATAAAGTGTTGCACTTATATTGACAATCTATCAAATAAAAAAACCACGAAGTTAATAAAGGGTGTAATCTACACTCTATTATATAAACCTTCATGGTTTCATTAATATCTGATTAAATTATTTATTATTCATGAGTGTGTTCATGGTCTGCACTACGTGCACATCCATGTTCATGATTATGACTTCCACAACATCCATTGATATGTGGATTATGATGTAACATTAAGCTATTTCTTTTGAACATATTAATCTACCCCTTTTAACATTCAAAGTACTTAAGCATTACCCTTACTTTTAATCATACAAACTATTACATTTTTTGTAAATATTTTTTCGCTTTTTTAGAAAATTTAGTTTTATACAAATTCTATTATGTTTTTTATTTTTTGTATATAATATTGTATATTTCGACACCTATAAACAAAATAAGAGGTAGTTAAACCTCTTATTTTTCATACCCTACATATGTTTTTTAGCTTCTATTAACATTTCATTGGCTTTTTGTAAATATTCTATAGCTTTTTCGATGCTATCAGCAGTTTCATTCTTACCAATAGCTCTAGCCTTTTCTACCCATTCTCTGAATCCTTCTTCATGAGACTCATTGTGATTTACCCAATGAACTAATAGAATATTTAAAGTTTTTTCATCTTTATTTTCTTCTTCATGACTATGGCTATGAGTATGTGGATGGTGATGGTCATGTCCTCCTAAATCACCATGATCATGGTCATCTGCATGATGGAATTTTACTCTATCTTTAGTAAACATATTATTTCCCCCTAATTATTTTATATTAAATTCTTTTTTTATAACTTTTATCGTATCCTTTATTAACAAGGCAAGTGGCTTATTTTCTAATCCAACTAACTCTATATTTTCAGGCATAATAGGTAGTAATATCTTTAGAGCTTCGCTATCTGCTACAGCTTCACTAATTTTAGATGTAACTTCTCCCATCATCGAGTTAGGAATTGTTACTGATATTGGTGCTACTATTATATTCGCACGCTTAGATGAAACTACTATTGCATTTTCGCCTGTTGCCCCCTTGTTTGCATGAGCTTTCATCATTGCACTAGTGGCTATTGAATTTGTACCTAAAGCATATATATCTATATATGTTGGTAAATCTTCTCTTAATGAAGATACTATTTGGGCCCCAATTCCTCCACCCATTCCGTCTATAACTGCTATTATCATAATGAAATTTTCCCCTATTTAATAATGTTCTATTGTTTTTCTGGTTATATTTTATTTTACTCTTCTGTTAAAATAATCTTATGATCCATAAGTCTTATTTCTTTTATTATCCCATCAACAATCTTTTGATCTCCAAGTAAATCTGTTAGATATACTTTCCCTTCATGAGGATCTACGCTCACTACATTCTCCATAACTTTATGTAATTCATTATTTTTCAATACAAACGCTGATGATTCACACATATTAAACCCCTCCATAAAACATTTTTAATAAAAAAAAAGCTTCTTTGGGCATTACAATACACCAAAGAAACCTTCATGATTTCACTTTCAAAATACTATTCTTTACTTAAGTATAGCACTGAAAATATTCTAAAGTCAATTTAAATCGGATCATTTTGGTATATTCACTTTAAATTAATTTCTATTTTTGCTAAATTAATTTCTTCAACATTTAATGGTTTTGAGTAATTATAAATTGTACTCCCAGGCCTTTCATTATAATAGGGTCTATTACAATCTTTACATCCTCTTATTTCAAAGGGATATCCAGATTCTATATCTTTTATTATATCACAGTCTAATTTAATGTCATTTAAATATCCATCTTTAAAAGTAAAATATTCATCAAAGTATCCTTTATCTATCATATATGTCATAAGTTGAACCCTTCTATAACTCTCTATACTTGGCTGGCTCATACTCTCCATTTTAGTCCCTCTTATAGGAGTAAATGCAAATAAGCTTACTGTTACGTTTTTTAATTTCAAATATTTATATAAATCATATATATCCTTATGACTTTCTCCTAAACCAACTATTATATGTGTACTTATTTTTTGAGGATATTTTTTAGCCATCTCAACTATAAATTCTATTTTATCCTCATAATTATTTCCTTTAATAGCTTCATACAACTTTTTATTTGCAGCATCAATAGCAATTCCTATTTTATCTATCCCTAAAGAGAAAAATTTATCTACATTTTCACTATTTTCAATTTTTGCAGATAGAGATATTGGTATATTTACTTCATCTTTTATATAATTTATAAATTCTTCTACCTCATCATGCGCCTCTTTATTAGCCATGGACTGTATACATATTCTTTTTATGTTGCTACCTTTATAATCTTTTAAAGCATTTAATATTTCTTTTTTTGTATATTCAGGCCATACAACTCTTGATAACCTATCTCTTTTCGTGCTGCTTTCTATAGATTGGGAACAAAAAGCACAATTATTATTACATTTATCTCCAATCATTACATACGCAGTTGTAGGGGATATATCGCATTTTTTATGTAGTATACCTAATTCAATAGCTGTACCCATAGATAACCTAATCATAATACACAACACTCCTTGCTTTCTTTTACTATTAAATTCATTTCAAGGGCCTTATTTTTTGCTGATCTAGATGGTAAAACTATTTTATTTATGCCGCATTCTAAGGCAATTTGATCAAGTTCCTGTCTATAATTCCCTCTTGGCCTCATACACCCTAGATTTATGATGGTTTTAGGCAGCTTTATTCTTGCTTCACAAAGTAAATCTGCCACTTTTTCCAAATTGGGTGGTTCTACATTTTCATACTCAGTATTTTTAGTTGGTATAAGTACTATAAAAGTAATTATTTCAGGAGGGTCTTTCGCTAAGTAATCTATAATTTCATGCTCTCCTTTTATATCTCCACCTTTTAATCCTATACATATATGTGGTGCAACCTTTGTATTATCCTTTATAGTTTCATAAGCCTTTATATAGTCTTCCTTGCTTTTATTGATTTTGTATACTTCTTCTATCGTACTTTTATCAAAAACTAAATCAAATGAGACCATATCTATGTATTTACATACTGATTCTATATCTTTAGTTTCCATAAGTCCAAGATGTGCATTTATTTTAAACCCATTTTGTTTTAGTACTTTTAATGTGTCTATATGCTTATTTATAGGTACATCACCTTCAAAACTACATCCTCCACTTAATAAAAAGCTAGTTATATTTCTACTTTTGATCTTATCCTCATACTCTTCTATTGGCACCATATTATTTAAATAGTGCCCATTACAATGAGCACATTTTAAACTACATTTATTTTTAGTAGTACTTACAGCTAACGTTTCATTTGGATAAGAAAATATTACTTCTTTTCCAAAGTTCTCAATCTTCTTGCTATAGGCATACTTGATTTTTTTATCTAACTTCACTCTTTTACACATTTAATAATGCCTTTACTGTAGGAAAATCTTCTATATTTGTATGTGGTAAAAAGCATGCAGAAACAAATTCATCCATATAACCTGGATAAACACTCAACTCAACATAAGTCATTTGACTTGCTATTTCTTCTAATTTATTCTTAGCATCTCTACTTATTAATGCTAAGTAAGAACCTACTAATGAACTATTACCTATATACTGGAACTTTTCTCTTTCTACATCAGGAAGTAACCCTATAGTTATTGCATTTTCAATATTTAAGCTATTTCCAATACCACCTGCTATATATACCTTATCTATTACAGAGAAATCCATTCCTAAACTTTGTAAAAGTACTGATGCTCCTGAATATATAGCACCCTTGGCTCTTATAAAGTTATCTATATCTACTTCATTAACTGTAATATCATTTTCTAAGTTATATTCTTCCTTGAAAGCTAATACATATTCTCCTATTCCATGCTCATCAAATCTAATTCTTCGATTATCTAATTCTTTTTGAATTTTACCTCTTCTGTCAATAACCCCTGTTAAAATCATCTGACAGATTAAATCTATTATACCAGATCCACATATACCTATAGGATCACAATTGCCTATCATACTTAGTCTAGGTTCTAAAGTTTTCGGATCAATTTTAATACTTTCAATGGCTCCACAAGATGCTCTCATTCCACATCTAATTCCACCACCTTCAAATGCTGGGCCTGCTGAACAAGCGCAGCTCATCATAAAATCTTGGTTTCCAAATACAATCTCTCCATTTGTTCCTAAGTCTATAAATAAAACATTTTCTTCACTAGCCCATATTCCTGCCGATAAAACACCAGCTGTGATATCTCCACCTACATAACTTGCTACATTAGGAGCTAGATAAACATATGCACTAGGATTAACATCCAACTCTACATTTTCACCCATTATTTTAGGAGATCTTAAGAATGGTGGTATATAAGGCTCTCTTCTTAGATAATCTGGGTAAACTCCTAAAAATAAGCTTGCCATAGTTGTGTTTCCAGATGCTACTACACTAATAACATTATCTTTATTTATATTATTTTTTTCATATATAGAGTTTAGTAGTGGATTTATAGTTTCATGGATTATAGCCTTATGTAATTCATTAAGTCCATTTTTCTTAGTTGAAAATACAATTCTATTTATTACGTCTGCTCCATATTTTATCTGTGCATTCCCAGAAGATGCTTTATCTATAAGAACTTGTTCCACTAAATCTACTAAACAAACTACTACTGAAGTCGTTCCTATATCTATAGCTATACCATATAATGATTCCCCTGTATCTCCTGGCTCTATATCTATTATTGTTAATTTATTCTTCTTTTGTACATAAGTTAATGTTACCTTGAAATCACTTTCCCTAAGTAATATAGGTATTTTTCTAAGTATATCCAACCTGAAATCTATTTCATTATAACCTAAATGATGTCTAACATATCTTTGTATCCTATCTACATCACTTATATTATCATCTAAGGTTGGTTCACTTAGCTCAATGTATTTTTTTCTTATATTGGTACAGAATTTCAAATTATGATTTTCTGCTATTTTTTTAGCTCTATTAAAAATCGCTTCATCTTTTTCTCTTCCTCCACCTTCTATCTTCATTCCATACATAGATGAGGATAACTTAGATGGAACATCTACCTCTATATCAGAAACTACTCTTGAATTACAAGCTAGGATATAACCTTGTTTTATTTCATCATCACTTATATGTCTTGTTTTTTCAGTATCAACTTTTCCATTCAAAAGTTTAACCTTACATTTTCCACATGATACATTTCCATTGCAAGGTGCATCTATAAATATATCGGCCATTCTTGCCACATCTAATAATAACTCCCCTTTATTACAATAAACCTCTTTATCGTGCGACTTAAAAAGTACTTTTATCATACTCTACCCCCCAATACAGTCTATAATATAATTTTAGCATAATTTAATACTATATATATCATAAAAAGTAAAGTAATAATGTCATTTTCAGTACAAATTATACTATTTCTTATTCAAAAATAAATAAGGAGGAATTCGCTGCAGTCGAATTCCTCCTTATTATTTCAATTCACTACTCCATACAATTTTCATAAGCCCCAGAAGTTAATAAGTTTTCTAATTCATCAACATCTAAAACCTTTACTTTTACTATCCAAGCATCATATGGATCTTCATTTATATATTCAGGTTCATCTTCTAATCTTTCATTTATTTCTACAACTTCACCTGATATAGGTGCTATTAAGTCAGATGCAACCTTAGAAGATTCCACTACACCAAAATCTTCTCCTTGTGTCAGTTCATCTTCTATTTCAGGCATTTCAACAAATAAAACTTCTCCTAATTGATCTTGAGCAAAGTCAGTTATTCCTATATAAGCATAGTCACCTTCAACTTTTACCCAAGTATGCTTATCACTATATCTTAATTCTGGTATAACTTTCATATTAATCCTCCTAGATAAGTAATATTACATTACTGCTTCCATTGATAATGCTGGATGACCTTTTTCTTCTAAGAAAGCAAGTACTCCCTCAGAATCATTCGCTATAGTTTCATCACATACCATATCTGTGAAGTTTTCTATACCTGTCATTTCTTTTACTGTAGCATTTAATTTATCAGCTACATAATCTTTTAATTCTTTTGGCATCCATACAATTCTTTCTGGTCCGCCTTCAGCATAAGCGAATTTTTTCGAAGATATGAAGTGTCTTCCGTGTCCCATGAATCCTGGAGTTTGAACTCCACCACCTGTCATAGATGCAAGTTCTCCAAATGTCATACCAACTGGAGTGATTCCTGGGAACTCTCTGTTAACTATAACAAATCCATTTGCTTCTGGCATTATACCACATATACACTCAAAGCATCCGCAAGAAGTCATTGGATCTTCAAGTATAGAGTATAATGTAACACTTTCAACAGCACCTTGAGATATTTGGCTAACTGTTTCATTTACAGAGTTCCATACCCCAGTTCTATCATCTAAACATTCTCCTTTAACTATTGGTTGGCAAGGACCTGTTGGGTCTAACTCTTTAGTAGCTTTAGCATCTAACCAGCTAACTGCTCCACAAAGCCCAAGTCTTTCAGGAGTAACAACACAAACGTGTGCTGGAGCGAATGATTGACATAAGTTACAAGAATAGAACGTATCAACACTTTCATCTACTAATGAAGCTAATCTTTCATCTCTAGCATCATATCTAGAAGTAGCTTCAGATTTTTTAGCAGAAACTTGTTCTGGATCAGTTATTATAGTTATTTCACACTTATCAACAACTGTTTCGAACTCATCTCTCATCTTAGCATATAAAACTTCTCCTATATGCTCTAATCTGAATCCTTTTTCATAAGCATCTTTAGATATTCTTACCCAAGACATATCTCTTTGTCCAACATGCATTACACCTTCTATATAGTTCATAAAATAGTGGAAACGTCTTTCAAGAACTGGTTCGAAGTCATCTTGCATTTGCTTACCAGCTATCTTAACTATTACAGCAAGAGGTAATCTTACTAATCCATTAACTGGTTCAACTTCATCTATATTTGGTCCTATTATTTCTATTTTGTGATCTTCAACCTCAGCAGCTTCTTTATGTATAACAAGCTCCCAAGCTTCAGTTTTATTACCACCGAATTCAGCAAACATATCGCCTTTTCTTATTCTTTCACCTTCGAATGCAGCTGCAAATGCTACCGGTATTGGTATATCAGTTATTTTTATTTTTATATTTCTAGCTTCTAATGAAGTAGCTACAAATTTATCATAATCTTTTTGAGTTAATAGGTTCATTGGAACTTCTAAAACAGTTTGATCAGTTATAACTGGGAATCCTAAAGCTATTGCTCCAGCTCCAGCAGATACAACTAATTCACTAAGTGGTCCGAATGCATTAACAAATGCAGGAACTCTCTTAGATGTATATTCTAATAATCCTGGAAGATCTCCTGGAGTTAAATTTCCGAATATTAATGCTGCTCTTATTGCAACAGATACAACGTGGATAACAGAAGTTACATCATATCCTAAAGGTATAACCCTTAAGTCAACTCCCATTTTTACTCCAGCTTCTATAACTTGATCTATAACTTTACCAACTAAGAAAGTTAATAAACCTTTAGATTGATAATCTTTAACTATTTTTGCTGCAGTTTCAGCATCTGGGCATTCGCCAAGTACAACTGCAACCCCTGGTATATCTCCTGTAACTAGTGGTACACCAAGAGATCTTATTATTGGGTCACTTACATGCCCCGCACATGGAGCTGCATAAGGCTCTTCCATAGTTGCATATTTTATAGCTTCTATAACTTCAGCAGCTAAAGCTGTAGCTAAACCAGAATTTAATGCATGCTCTAATAAATGAGTTCTATTTATTAAAGACTCAACAATAGTTAAAGCTCCTTCTAGATCCCCAAGAGTATTCATTTTTTGTCCTGTTGCTGCATATATACAAGGTAATGAGTATGCAGTGTCAGGGAATGCTACTGGATGCTCTTTTCCATGTTGAGATATCGCATCAGCTAACATACCTTTAGCAGCACCTAAAGCTTGCTCTGAACCTGTAAAAATTATATTATATAAATTCACTCTACTTCCCCCTTTAGGCCTCAGCTTATTTAGCTTAGGCTTATTATTTTATGATTAGTTTGTATATTATACGTTGTATTCAAATGCACCTTCATTTATTTCTAAGAAAGAATCTGCATATAAAGAAGCTCCATTTATTATGTCACATGATTTTATAGTTTGCATTAATAATTCATCACATGGATTTACTATTGCAGAACTAAATCCATTAGCCATAGCCATTGCTAAGAAATTACTATCCAATATTGGTCTTATATGCTTAGGACATCCATTAGATACGTTTGATAATCCTCCTGTAGTTGGAAGTCCCATCTCTGTCATCATTCTTATTGCTTCTAAGACTTCAAGTTGTTTTTCTTGCATTCCTTTTATAACTAAGCATAATGGGTCGAATAACATATCAGTTGGGTCCATACCTAGCATTAAACCTTTTTCTAGCATTTCTTGACAGTAAGCCATACGTTCATCATTATCTTTAGGTATACCGTCTTTAGCACATAATGCTATAACTTTAGCTTCATATTCAGCAGCTAAATCTATCATATCTAATCTTCCACCTGCATCTGCAGAGTTTACGATTGGTTTAGCATGTTCTCTATTGTAAACTTTTAGACCTGCTTCTATAGCTTTTCTATTAGCAGTATCTAGTGCTAATGGCACATTGTTAAGTTCAGATTGAAGCATTTGAACTCCCCAAGTCATTATTTCTTCTCCATCTCTTTCTGCTGGTCCTATGTTAAAATCTATATAATGAGCACCTGCATCTAGTTGAGCCTTAGCTCTTCTTAATATTGGCTCAGGATCTCTCTCTGCTAATGCTTTTCTTATTTCTGGTGATATACAATGTATTCTTTCACCTATTATCATAAATTTTTCCATGTGTAAATTATCCCCCTTATGGATTAAAATTAGTTTATTTTAAAATAATAATTTTACCTTAAGCATTTGCTAATTCCTCGTTCTTTTTAGCTTGATATTCTTTTAAGAATTTAGGTATTTCCATAGATTCTTCTGTTCCTATTATTATATTCCAATCTGGTAAGTTTTCTTCTAAGTCACCTTTTATAACAGCAACTTTACCAGGTATTATTAAATCTCTATTTTTAGTTTTTTCAGCTATTCCACATTCCTTAACGAATGCTGCTATTGAGTTGCCACCGAATTTACCTGCAGCCCAAGATGTAAGAACTGAGTATCCACCTGCATCAGGTATTACTAACCAACATGGTACTTTAGATCTTTCTATATCTCCAGATACTATGAAGTAAGTTAATGCAAAGTCAACAGTAACTAACACTGGTGAATTTTCATCTGGGTTGTTTATTGGATATATTTTAGGTTCAACTCTCATCGGTCTTTGTGGGTCAGTGTAGATATTTTGTCTTAATGCAAATAATGGTAATGCTTTTGAATAATCTATATCGTCTAAAACTATTATTGATCCGTATTTTATTGTAAATACAGAAGATAAAGCTACTTCCATCATTGGGTTGTTATTAGATAATTTGTTTGCAAATACTATTGATGGGTATCCGAATGTTCTATCTTGTTCTTTTAATGATATTCTTCTAACTTGAACTGCGTTAGTATAAGTATCTTTTATATTTTCTCCAGTTACATCTAACACTAATTCTTTGTATCCAGCTGCTTGTATAGCCTCTACTGTAGAATACAATTCTTCTAGGCTAGATGCCTTAACTCCAAGAGCTAAGTTAGATCCTTTAACTACTTCTATCATTTCATTGTAGTTATCTTTATTTGCTCCATATACTATTGGATTAGTTCCTTCAAGCAAAGCAACTGCTTCTTTAGCAACTGCAGCGTCTTCACAATCTATTATATAAGCTATTTTTAATTCGCTAGATTTTAATTTATTTATTAAAGATACATAAGCGTCTTTGTTTCCATTGTACTTAACTAATGCAAACTCAACCTTCATTTCTTCCCCTATTCTTATGTAATCAACTAACTTCATATTTGCTATTTTAGCATCTATTGCCTCTTCACTCATAGCGTCGCAGAATTGTACAGCAAATCTGTTTCTACTTACAAGAGTTTTTTCATGTCTGAATAATACAGTTTCTCCGCCTAATGTATATTCAGATTCTTTAGCACCTACTTTTAATGATTTCATTAATGGTGCAGTTGCCTCTGATAATTTTGCTATTGCATCATTTGACATATGTGGACATTTTTCAACTTCTACTGCCCCTGAAGCAACTTTCATAGAGAAAGCCATACAAGTTGGAAAACCACAGTCCTTACAGTTTTTCTTTGGTGTTAATTTAAATATATCTAACGCTTTTAATGCCATTTTTATATCCCCCTAACCTTACAATATAAATTAAGCTAATTCGCTAATTAAATTTTTTATAGTTTTTATTGATTCTGGATGACGAAGTATTACTGCATTTGATCCACCAACTAATACACTTGCTGCAGTTGAAACTTCCATAGCTATTGTTCTTTGTTCTGGGCAACCCCAAGTTGGTTCATCTTCAACAGGGGCTATAGCTTCTTTTACATGACCTACTTCAAATCCTACTGGAGTTATTATTGGCATTTGTAATGATTTATCATTTTGACCAAATGCTGCAAGTCTTATTCTATCCATAGTAGATGCAACATACTCATATCCATAACCAACAGCTGAACATCCTATGTTCATAACTATATTTTCTGATTTAACACCTAATTGAGTTAATAATACGTTCATTTGTTTTGCTAAGTTTATATCAACTGAAGATTCAGCCCCTACCTTGTGGTTATATGCCATACCAGCTGAAGCACCTACTGTTTTGTAGTTGTCCTCTACTGCTGACATAAATAAACAGTTATGACCATCTACTGCTTGAGCTAAAACTTCAAATAACTTTCCATCTTTTTCATGATTCCCTGTACCAGCTATAACTAAAGGTATGTTTATTGCTTCAACAACAGCTTTAGCAACTTCAGCACATTCTTCTGGAGTTTTATCTAATCCATTTGGATCTGCTCCATCGAATTTTAAACATATAAAATCTGCTTCTGTATTTGCTTCAACATACTTAGCCCATTCAACAGGACAGTTAGCCACATCTTTATACATTTCTTTGTATGAATCTAACCAGCTATCTGGATATATATCTGATATTTGTATTCCCACAGCTGGAGAGTTTCCAGTCTCTCCATCAAATCCATAAAATGGTAAAACATTTTCTCCACCTAATTTTATCGCTTTATCTCCTGTTCCTATCTCCACTTCTGATATTTTACCAGAATACTTTTGAACAGACATTTTAAATGCCATAATCTTTTCCCCCTTAAGCCTATTTTAATTCTAATTTAGCTATTATATTTTTAATAGCTTGTTTAGCTTGTGAATCTTCAGGCAACTCTACTAATGGCCTACCTGTAGAATCATATTCATATATTAATTCATCTAAAGGTACTACTCCAATAAGATCTAGCTTATATTTTTCTATTTCTTCTTTTACTCCTTCATGTAAGATTCCATCTGGAACTTTATTTACTATAAGTTTTACCTCTCCTACACTTAGGTTTAATTCTTTAGCTAAATCTCTTATTCTAGCAACTGCTTGTATGCTACGTCTTGAGCAATCACTTACTAGAAGTAGAGTATCTACATGTCTAGTAGTTTTTCTGCTTAAGTGCTCCATACCAGCTTCATTGTCTATGACTACATAATTATAATGGTTTGAAATTTTTTGAACTTGTTCTCTTAGGATACCATTGACAAAACAATAACAACCTTCTCCTTCAGAACGCCCCATTACAAGTAGATCATAGCCTTCTCCTTCTTCAATTATAGAGTTTAATCTATATTGTAAGAATTGTGCTTTTGTCATACCTCCAGGGAATGAATTACCTAATTTCTCTCTTTGATTTACTTCTTCTCTGATTTGACCTATTGAAGCTTCTACGTCTATACCTAACACTTCATTTATATTCGCGTTGGCATCTGCGTCTACGACTAATACTGGTGACTTTTTATCTTGTATTAAAGAATTAACTAAAAGCCCTGTAAGACTTGTTTTCCCAGTTCCACCTTTTCCTGCTACAGCTATATTATATCCCATATTAAGACTTCCCCCTTGTCCTTGTCAAAACAGAGCTTTAAGTTAAACTATAATCTAATTGCTCTGCTTTGTTTTATGCTTTGACTAATTTTGGAGCTGCATGAACACACTCTCCATGTACATCATGAAGCGCTTCCATTAATCCTTCTGATAAGCTTGGATGTGCATGTATTATATCTCCTACTTGTTCTACTGTTAGACCTAAGCCAACTGCTAAAGATAATTCAGTTAATAAATCTGTAGCATGAGGTCCTACTATTGAAGCTCCAATGATTTTATCATTATTATCTGCAAGAACTTTTATAAATCCTTGGATATGGCCTATAGCCTGAGCTTTTCCTAATGCTCTAAAATCAAACTGACCTACATTATATTGTTCACCTGCAGCTTGAAGTTGTTTTTCAGTTTTTCCAACACCTGCTACTTCTGGTTCAGTGTATACACATCTTGGTACTGCTGCATAGTTTACTGTTTTCTTTCCACCTAATGCATTTACTGCTGCTACTTCTCCTTCTTTCGAAGCAACATGTGCAAGCATCGCAGTATCAATTATATCCCCTATTGCATATATACCTTCCACATTCGTTTCTAGATATTCATTAACTTTTACTTTTCCTCTTCCAACTAACTCTATTCCTATTTCTTCTATCCCAGAATTAGCTAGATTTGGTTTTCTACCAACTGCAACTAAACAAGTATCTGCAGTCACTGACTTCCCATTAGACAGTGTTGCTACAACTTTATTATCTACTATCTCGCAAGTTTGTACCCCTACACCTGCTAACACTTTAATTTTATCCTTTTTAAACTGTCTCTGCAACTGTTTAGCTACATCTTTATCTTCATTTCCTAAAATATGTTCAGCCATTTCTACGATAGTAACTTGTGTACCTAAATTTTGGAAAAATTGGCCTATTTCAGACCCTATAACTCCCCCTCCAACTATTAACATAGATTCAGGAAGCTCTTCTAATCCTAATACTTCATCACTAGTTATTACAAGTTTACCATCGTATGGGAACATAGGTGGTACTACAGGAACAGAACCATTAGCTAGTATTATTTTATCTGCATTAACTATCTCTTTTGATCCGTCTTCCTTTGTAACTTCTATAGTATTTTTATCTACTAATTTTCCAAATCCATTAATAAGTTTAATATCCCTCTTATTAAATAAAAATTCTATACCAGCTATAAGTTGATCTACAACCTTATTTTTTCTATCCATTATAGCTGAAAAATTTGGCTTTACATCACCATCTATATCTATTCCAAAGCTTTTTGCTTCTTTTATATTCATTAACATTGAAGAAGATGCAAGTAGTGCTTTAGTTGGTATACATCCTACATTTAAACATGTACCTCCAACTCTCTTTTTTTCTATAACTACAACTTCA
Organism: Clostridiaceae bacterium; assembly: GCA_902362365.1. Classification (GTDB taxonomy): domain Bacteria; phylum Bacillota; class Clostridia; order Peptostreptococcales; family Peptostreptococcaceae; genus Romboutsia_E. Next base: position 13,594 of record CABIVQ010000016.1, read on the forward strand.
TCAGCACCATGCATAGCTGCTTTTATAGCTGCTACGTATCCCCCTGGACCTCCACCGATAACTGCTATTTTCATTGAATTGCCCCCTATCCTAATTAATTTTATAGACCTGCAGCGTCTAATATTAGAGGAACATTTTCTTCTGCTCCTATAGCCATTATGTGTACACCATCGCATAAGTTTTCTTCTTTTATCTGTCTTATAAATTCTCCAGCCATCTTTATTCCTTCTTGAACATAGTTACCTTTTCCAGCTGCTTTTAATCTTTCTATTTGATCATCTGGAACGAATATACCTGGAACATTAGCTGTCATGAATTTAGCCATACCTGGTGACTTTAATGGAACTATACCAGCTAGAATTTTACAATCCATATCTTTTGTAAGCTCTCTGAACTTTCTTAAATGATCTATATCATAAACCGCTTGAGTTTGGAAGAATCTAGCTCCAGCGTTTATTTTCTTTTGCATTTTTAATAACTGTACTTCTATTGGAGCATATTCTGGTGTTACAGATGCACCTAAATAAAAGTTTGTTTTACCTTGTAATTCTAAACCAACACTATCAACACCACTGTTTAATTGAGTAGCTGTACTAAGTATACTTACAGAGTCTAAATCAAAAACCCCCTTAGCTTGTGGATGGTCTCCAACACATGTATGATCTCCTGTTAAAGCTAATAAGTTATCTATTCCAAATATACCTGCAGAAAGCATTTCACCTTCTATAGCTATTCTATTTCTATCTCTTCCAGTCATTTGTATTATTGGTTCAAGACCTATATCTTTTAACATTTTACATGTAGCAAGAGATGTTGCTCTCATAACTGCTGATTGGAAATCAGTTACATTTGTAGCATGAACTCTACCTACACATTTTTTTGCACATTCTAAAAGGTGAGAAAGATCTGTACCTTTTGGAGGTGCCATTTCAGCAGTTATTGCAAATTCGCCTCTTTCTAATGTTTCTTGTAATAAGCTCATTTATAAAATCCCCCTTTTTAACCTTTAAAAGTTATTAAGCTTCTGCATTTGCAGCTTCTTGTGCTTTTTTCTTTAGATCTAAACTTCTTGGATTATTTTGTTTTGAGTAATCTTTTGGCGGTCTTACTGCTGTTAAATTGTCCAATTGATCTATATCTTTAAGTCTTTCATATATTTTAATCCACGCACAATCATTTTCATGGCTTATTTCACATTTTCCATCTTTAGCTCCACCGCAAGCTCCATTTATTAATCCTTTAGCACACATAGTTACTGGGCATATTCCACCAGTCCATCCAAGTTCACATTCTCCACATGCTTTACAGGCTTCTTCAAATTGACCAACTCTTTCAACTTCTCCTATAAATAATGTGTTGTTAGCTGGATAAACAGGCATACTCTTAGTGTTTTTAACTATAGTTTGTGTTCCGTCACCACAAGCTAAAGATAATATAGCATCAGCTTCTCTTAACTCTTCTTTTACAGATTTTAAATCTTTTTTACATTGTAAAAGGTTACAACAAGGATCTATAACTTTACATCCTAATACTGTTTTTCCGTTGGCTTCTAATTCTTCTTTCATCGCTTGTAATTCTGGTTCTCCACCAGTTTTACAAGTTGCAGCACATTGATTACAACCAACTAAAATTACTTTTTCTGAACCTTCTAAAAATCCTAATATTTCTTGTATTGGTTTTTTATCAGAAATTACCATACCCTTATTCCCCCCTAAAAGTATCTCTATTTGTTATTTTGTAACTTACAAGCTTTTATTACATGTTTTGCAAGTACAGATGTAGTTACAGAGCCTACTCCTGCAGGAACTGGTGTTATCATAGATGCTTTCTCAACTACTGCATCTGTATCTACGTCACCGCAAATTCCGCCACCTTCTGGTTTAGCATTTATACCAACATCTATTACAACTGCACCTTCTTTTATGTATTCAGGTGTTACCATTCTAGCTCTTCCAACAGCTGCAACTAATATATCAGCCTTTGAAGTTACTTCTGCTAAATTTTTAGTTCTAGAATGACATATATTAACTGTAGCATTTTCTCCTAATAAAAGCATTGATACTGGCTTTCCAACTACCATGGATCTACCAAGTACTGCTACATTTGCTCCATTTAAATCAACATTGTAATGTTTTAATATTTCAACAACTGCAGTTGGAGTACATGGTGGGAATCCTGTTTTATCACCTTCCATTACTTTAGCAGTATTTAATGGGTTAAAGCAGTCAACATCTTTTTCTGGTGCTATAACGTGCTTTATTACTTCTTCGTCTATACCTTTTGGTAATGGTCTAAATGTTAATATACCATTTACTTTTGGGTCATCATTTAGTTTTTGTAACGCTTCTATATATTGTTCTTGAGTTACACCTTCGTCTAAAACAGTTACTTCAGTTTCAATACCTATAGTTTCACATTTTTTAAGAGCTCCTCTTTCATAAGCTAAGTCATTAGCTTTTTCTCCAACTCTTAATATAGCTAATTTAGGTATTATACCCTCTTTACTTAACTCATTAACTTCTTTTATTAAGTTTTCGCTCATTTCATCTGCAACTGGTTTACCCTTAATTATTTGACCTTTAGCTACTGATACTTCCATTTACAAGATCCCCCTTAAATATTAATTTAATCTATTTCCCTAAAGCAATTTCAACTTTCTTGAAAACTTCGTCACAAATTTTAACTCCGCCTTCTACAAGTTCTTTCATTTCTGCATTAACTTTATTTACATAATCTTGATCTTTTATAGAGTTAACGTTAATAACAACGTTTAATTCTGCTCCAAGTATGGCAGCTCTTAAGCATTGTACTCCTACCCCTACATCACTTATCGCAAGTCTTGAACCTTTATCCACTAGTTCCTCATGTAACTTTATGGCCTTATAGCATGCTCTTACTATATTTATAGGAACTTCGCATGCAACTTTTAGTGCTTTTTGCATAGTTTCTTCTTTTATTTTCTTTTCTTCTTCAGTTGAAGTTGGAAGACCATATGCTTGAGAAAGCGGGTAAAATCCTTCAGCATCTTTATCAATCATTGCTAGTAAATCCTTTTCTAATTCACTTGCTTGAACTAAAATCTCTTTAACACTTTCTTCGTATTCTGCATACTTCTTTTTACCTATAGTTAAGTTACATACCATACTACCTAAAGCCATACCTATAGCTCCTACTAAAGCTGATGCTCCTCCACCTCCTGGAACTGGTGCTTTAGACGCAAGCACATCTACAAATTCTACACAAGTTTTTTCTGATATATTCATCATTTTTCCCCCTAATTCTACAAAAGGTCTCTATTCGAATTAAGGTAGTACGATACCGCACTACCTTAACTTATTTTCTTATCAATACTAGAATAAACCTGATATTACCCCATTTTCATCAACATCTATTCTTTCTGCTGCTGGGACTTTAGGAAGTCCTGGCATTTTCATTATTGCTCCAGTAAGTGCAACTATAAATCCAGCTCCAGCTGAAACTGTTAATTGTCTTACTGTTATTCTAAATCCTGTTGGTCTACCTAATTTAGTTTGATCATCAGTTAAAGAATATTGAGTTTTTGCCATACATATAGGCATCTTACCAAATCCTAAACTTTCTAATCTTTCTAATTCTTTTTTAGCCTGTGGAGTAAAGTCTACACCATCAGCTCCATATATTTTAGTAGCTATTGCATTTATTTTTTCTTCTATGCTTAAATCATCTTCATAACAGAATTGGAAGTCATTTTCTTGGCTAGTTAACCTAACTATTTCTTCAGCTAACTCAATTCCACCTTCTCCACCTTTTGCCCATACTTGAGATAACGCAACATTAACACCTAATTCTTTACACTTTTCTCTTACTAAATTAACTTCTGCCTCAGTGTCTGTTGGGAATTCATTTATAGCAACAACTGCAGGTAGTTTGTATACCTGAGTTATATTTTCAACGTGTTTTAATAAGTTTGGAATACCTGCTTCTAGTGCTTCTAAGTTCTCATTATTCAATTGATCTTTTAGTACTCCACCGTTATATTTTAATGCTCTTACTGTAGCAACTATTATAACTGCATCCGGTTTTAAATCAGCCATTCTACATTTTATGTCTAAGAATTTTTCTGCACCTAAGTCAGCACCAAATCCACCTTCAGTTACTACATAGTCTGCAAAATGCATAGCCATTCTAGTAGCTATTACAGAGTTGCATCCATGAGCTATATTTGCAAATGGTCCACCATGAACAAATGCAGGTGTTCCTTCTAAAGTTTGAACTAAGTTTGGCTTTAAAGCATCTTTTAATAAAGCTGCCATAGCACCATTAGCTTTTAATTGTTCTGCAGTTACAGGTTCCCCTTGGAAGTTATATCCAACTATGATTCTTCCTAATCTAGCTTTTAAGTCAACTATGTCACTTGCTAAACAGAAAGCAGCCATTACTTCCGATGCAACAGTTATATCAAATCCATCTTCTCTCGCAACTCCGTCAGCTCTAGCACCTAAACCATCGACAACATTTCTTAGTTGTCTATCGTTCATATCAACACATCTTCTCCAAGTTATACTTCTAGTATCTATTCCTAATTGGTTACCTTGATGAATATGGTTATCTAACATTGCAGCTAATAAGTTATTTGCAGCACCTATAGCATGGAAATCTCCAGTGAAGTGTAAATTTATATCTTCCATTGGAACAACTTGAGCATATCCACCACCAGCTGCTCCACCTTTTACACCAAATACTGGTCCTAAAGAAGGTTCTCTTAATGCAACTAATACATTTTTTCCTAATTTAGATAAACCATCTGCAACACCTATTGTAGTAGTAGTTTTTCCTTCTCCTGCAGGAGTTGGGTTTATAGCTGTAGTTAATATTAACTTAGCTTTTTTCCCTCCATTATCTTTTTTAAGAAGGTTATAGTCTACCTTAGCTTTATACTTACCATATAACTCAATATCATCCTCTGTAAGTCCTAATTTCTTTGCAATATCTCTAATATCTTGAGGTTGTGCTTCTTGTGCAATTTCAATATCAGATTTGAATCCCATAATTGAATCCTCCCCACAAATTTTTAAATTTTTTATAGCACTAACTATATGCAAGTGCTGTTAAAACTAATCTCTAAGAACTTACTTAAAGATAGCTTCAATCTTATTTATTTTTATTTTCTTTTATTTGAAGTAATCTATCCTTTATAACCTTAATTTCATCTTTAGTTTGTATGCTTACATCATACGGAGACTGATTTGATCTATCAGAATTTATAACATCTTGATTGTAGTATATAAATCCTAAGGCTTCTCCATCTTCTAAATTACTTTTTATAAAGTCCTCATCATCTTTATTTCTTATTTTATTTCCAACAACGAAAACTTGCTTAACACCTATATCATTTCCAAGTTTTTTTACTTTTCTATATGTTTGTAAACTTCTTTCCCCTGGTTCTACCACTACTATAAATGCATCTACACCTTGAGCAGTTCCTCTTCCTAAATGTTCAATTCCAGCCTCCATATCCATAACTACTACATCTTTATTTTGTAATATTAAATGGCTACAAAGTCTTTTTAGTAATACGTGTTCAGGACAAACACACCCAGAACCTCCAGAGTCAACCGTTCCTAATGTAAGCAATCTTACTCCATTGTACTCTTGACAATGTTGTTCTGGTATATCATCTACTTTAGGATTTAATTTAAACATTTTATTAAATGTTCCTGTTTCTGCTGCGGTTCTATCAGAAACTAATTTCTTCATCTCTGATATTGGTACTATAGAATCATAAACTTCCCTTGGAAATCCTAGTGCTAATGCTAAATTTGCATCTGGATCAGCATCTACAGCAACAACCCTATATCCATCTTCAGCAAACATTCTTGAAAGCATTGAAGAGAAAGTTGTTTTACCTACTCCGCCTTTACCTGTTACTGCTATTTTCATATTCTACCACCTTCTGTCTATATACTTTATAGATCTTAAAATTTTATATTTATCTATTAGAACATTTCTATAGGCAAGGCATTAACCTATATGCCTTACCTAGTTTTATATTTTTACATTAAAAATAATCTATAGCCAAGCTTTTCTATAAACTTATTTAAAATACTAACTTTTCAAAGTAGTATGCTTAGATTTAAATCAACTCAACTATTAAATTCAAAATTATTCTTATGCTTCAGCTGGTTGTAACATTTTTTCTTCTACTAAAGCTTCAAAATGTACACGTTTCTTTTCTATTCCTTCGATTATCTTATGAGCTAATTTAACTGGATCTTCTTCAACTATGAACTTAGCTCCTACCATATTTTCCATTTCCTTAGTTAATATTTCTACTGCTCTTTCAGATCCACCTACTGGAGGCATTATTCCTAAGTATACATCTATACCAGTTGCTACAACATAAGTTCCTATTGCAACTGCTTTTTCTGACATCCACTCTGGAGCTACCCCAGCTACTGGAAGATCAGATGAGTCCATACCTAAATATTTAGCTGTTTCACCAACTACTTCAAGTATACGGCTACAGTCAACACAAGAACCTAAGTGTAGTACTGGAGGTATATCAACTAGTTCACATACAGTAGCCAAACCTTTTCCTGCATATTTTTTTGCATCTTTGTTTAATAATCCAAACTTACCTGCTGCTGATGCACCACATCCTGTAGTAACAACTATTATGTCATTTTTTATTAATTCTTTCATAACTGTTGTATGAGCTAAGTTAGAAACACCTTTTGCATTGTTACATCCAACAACACCTACTGCTCCTCTTAAAACTCCTGATTTTAAACAGTCTGCAAGTGGTTTCACAGTTCCTGCTGGGTCTATTTGAGAATTTACAACTCTATCTAATTGTCCTACTATAGCCTCTGTACTATATCCTACAGTTGAGCTTGCTTTATGTTCTGGGATTAATACTTTTGATTTATCTCTATTTGGGAAGTTCAATACAGCCGATCTAACAATATCTTTTGCTATATTAAACGCATCTTCTTCTTTGAATTCCATGTATGTAGATCCTGTTATCTTTGCTTTTGGAGATGTTGTTATGAATTTTGTGTGATAACAGTCTGCAACTCTTGCTAATGCAGGGAATATACATTGAACATCAACTATCATAGCTTCTACAGCGCCTGTAACTAAAGCTAATTCTTGTTGATGGAAATCTCCTGCTGTTCTAACACCATGTCTCATTATAACTTCGTTACCTGTACAGCACATTCCTGCTAAGTTTATTCCATCAGCTCCAACAGATTTTGCTAATTCAACTAATTCTGGATCTTCCGATGCTAAAACTATCATTTCTGATAATGAAGGTTCATGACCATGTAATATTATATTTACTTTATTTTCTTCTAAAACACCTAAGTTTGCTTCTGAATTTCTAACAGTTGGAGTTCCAAATAATATATCACTAAATATTGTACCTATCATTGAACCAACCCAACCATCTGCTAAAGCTGTTCTTAATGACATTTGCATTAAACTATCTATGTCTCCTGTACATCCTATATGAGTTGAATGCATTATTGTAGCTATTTCTCTATCTATAGCTCTTGGTTCTATACCAAGCTTATTCCATAATTCTTGTCTTTGCTTTGGAGCTCTTTTTAATAATCTTGCTACTCCATGTGGTTTACCGAATTCCATTAAAGCTACATCCGCAACTTCATGTGCTATGTCGTATATATCTCTACCTTCAGTTTCTACATCCCATTCTTTTGCTAAAGCTATTAATTTAACTTCATCTTTAATAGTATAGTTTCCGTCTCTAGAACTTAGAGCCATTGTATGAGCTATATCTCTAGCATGATCAGAGTGAGCTGCAGTACCAGCGGCTACCATTCTTGCAAAGTTTCTACCAACTATTGTATGCTCATCTGCTCCACATATTCCCCTAGGAGTTTTTGGAGTTATTCTACAAGGCCCCATACCACAGTTTCTACAGCAAATACCTTTTAAACCAAATCCACATTGATTTTTAAAGCCTTGTGCCCTGTCATACATTGTTTCAACGCCTTCTTTTTCGGCCTTGTCTAATAATATTTGACTGTTCAAGTCAATAGTCATTGCTTTTTTATCCATATCTCTATCCCCTTTTTTGATTTTAATTTTAAAATCCCCCAGGTGATAAACTCAGCATGTCTTAAATAAAAACCCTAATTTGATTATATACTAATTTATGTTTTCTTGGGTGAAAATTTAAATATTTTTTTAACAATTCTTCCCTTTAAGCAACAAAATTTCTTTTTTTTATACATTTCTTAATTTCACTGTTTCATTTTAGTTTGGATTATTTTTAGTTATATTTATTAGGCTTGTTTCTTAATATTTATATTTTAATGAATTGTTTAATACTTTTAGATATTTTTAGGTAAGTACTTTGATTTTATTTCAATAAAATTATAACTTATATATTATTAAATGTATACAATATAAAAATATTTTTATATATTTTTAGATATTAAAGCTCCATATATTATTGAGTATAACTTTGACTCAGATGAATCAGCTCTTGAGGTTAATACTATCGGTACACTTGCCCCCATTATAACCCCAGCTGATTTTGACTTAGTCATATAAGTAAGTGATTTTCCAAGAGCATTTCCAACCTCTATTGTTGGTGTTATTATGATATCAACATCTCCTGATACTTTACTCTTAAATCCTTTCACTTCACTTGCATGATTAGATACCGCTAAATCAAATGCTAATGGACCTTCTACAATTACATTTTTTCCAAATACACCGTTTTCACAAGCTTCTTGCAATTTATATGCATCTATTGTTGCCTGCATTTTAGGATTTACTTTTTCTACTGCCGCAATACACGCAACCTTTATTTCCTCTATGCCTAAGGATTTAGAAGCAAGTATAGCATTTTTTATTATGCCTTCTTTTTGTTCATAATTAGGTGATATATTCATTCCTCCATCTGAAATAATGAGTAACTTATGATAACTTTCAACTTCATAGATCATTACATGACTTAATAGTCCATCTTTTTTTAATCCATATTCTTTATTTAAAACGGATTTTAGTAATATTGAGGTATCTAATAAACCTTTCATTATAAAATCAGCTTTATTATCATGAACTAATTTTACTGCTATTTCAGCACATTTTACAATATCGTCTTCTTGTATTAATTCGATATTATCTAAGTTTAAACCGATAGATTTAGAAATAGATCTTATCTTATCAATTTTTCCAACTAATATAGGTTGAATTATACCTCTATCTACAGCTTCTTTTATTGATGTTAAAACTTCTTCATTATGAGCTGCTGCTACAGACAAAACTGCTTTTTTTCTTAACTTCAAGTATTTTTCTATTTCATCTAATTTCTTTATCAAATCACCACCCCCATATAATATTAGCACTAAACTTTATATCTGTATTATTTTATTTCTATTTTTAATAGCCTTGTATACCGCTCTTTCAACTCATGCGTTACATCTTCCACATCCTATACCAGCTTTTGTATTATTTCTTATGTCTCTTATAGATTCACAACTTTGATTCACCTGTTTTACTATATCATTACTCCTTTAAATATTTTTATAATTTACTTATAAACAAAACAAATGTCCATTACCTCTTTTATTATAAATAGAAATAAAAGAGATGTATCCTAAAATATATTTAAGATACACCTCTTTTATTCTTTATCTATAATTATCTAACTCTCTCATACATGCAACTGTTATTTCATCTTCTGGATTTAATTCATATGCTCTTTCAACATAATAAATTGCCTCATCTAGTTCTCCGTTATTTAAATATGCCATACCTAAGTTACATAGTATTTCTGGATCTTCTTTTATTTTGGCAGCTGTACTAAAATGCTCAATTGCTTTTTCTAAATTATAAGAAGCAGCTTCACAAAGACCTAATTCTACCATAGTATCAACTTGATGTGGCTTTAAGATTAATATTCTTTCAAAATATGCTTTAGCTTCTTCTATTTCATTCATATACTTATATGCTAAACCTATCATGAATAATAAGTTCCACCAATCTGAATGTTCCGCTTCTAGTGGTAATAATTTTTCTAAAGCTTCTTCACTTCTTCCTTGGAATACTAAACTATAGCCTTCTTCATATTGTACTTTAAAGTCCATCTTTCCTATATTATCTTGTATCTCAGCTACTGTATCTGCATCTAATCCTAAATTTAAAGCCTCTTCCCATATAACCTTAGCTTTTATATATTGTCCTTGGTTATAATAGTGATATCCTAAGTGATAATATGCTAATGCAAAACTTTCATCTAATGCTATAACTCTTTCTAGCTTATCTAAAGCTTCAAGCAAGAAATTGTTCATTCCCTCATTATCAGAATCCTTTTGATATTGTTGAGCCAACTCTTGACATACTATTGCATAGTGATACATTCCTTCAACATCATCTGGATATTGACTTATAAGTGCTTTTAAATATATTAAAGAATCTGTAGATTCTCCTATTTCAAAATACTTTCTAGACATGTATCCCATATATGCTCTAATATCTAAATTTATGTTCTTTTCTAAAGCATCTAAAAACTTTTTATACTCATCATTATACTTAAAGCTACTATCTATACCCATAATATATATCATAGCATCTGCTATAGACATAGAATTAATTCCTTCTTGAGCTGTATTTTCTTTTATTCCCTTTACAAGTACTTCATTTTTTATTGGCACATCTAATCCTTGATTTGGTAGCTTGTACCCTTCTAATTTAAAGTCTCCATCATTTTTTATTGTTATGAAAGCTAATTCATCTGCTTTTTTTAATAAGTATTTTTCAATTCTAAAGTTCATATTAACCTCCTATATCACTACACTATATGATTTTGACTTTTCAAAAATCTTCTTATCATCATATACAAATAAAACTACATTTTCATTTTTATCTAGATTTCTATGTATATCTTCCTTTAACTCTAAAATATTAAAGTTAAATGTTTCAAAGTGAACGTATTTAATCATATGCTTAGCTGGTTTATTTTCAAATTTAGGTAAGTATTTAATCACATTGTCATTATCTTGTAAAAATACATGACATCTATTTTTAAAGTCTTCCATATCTCTTTTATTAAAGAATTGTGGTAAATTAGATGTCTTACCTAATGATATGTAATCGTATTTTAGTATATCATTAAATAATTCACTATTCACATTTATTTTTTCATTATAGAAGTCTAATAATATTTTATATAACTGATTTTTACCTTGAGCCATATCAAAATATCCATTAATATCAAAGTAAGTTGCAAAATCTTCAAAGAATTTAAATGGACTTTCGCTATAAAAATTCTTAATTATATATCTCATTGATAGGACAAAGTTTTTTGAGTTATAGTATTTTTCTAATATCTCTTCTATATCTTTTAACTTTAATATTTGCTCGTAACTTATATAATCGTTATATAAAATTTCATATGGAGCATAATCCTTATATCTATATCCATGTTCTTTAGCTGTATTTCTTACACCTGTACCTTTTATCATCTTAAGGAAACCTAGTTGTAAATGCTCTATTCCTAAATTAAATACATCATTGAATGAGTTTTCAAAACTTGTATAATCTTCATAAGGAAGACCTGCAATTAAATCTAAGTGTTGATGTATATTTCTATAAGAGGCAACTTTTTGAACAACATAAGATAATTTTTTAAAGTCATCTCTTCTTCCAACTGCATCTAAAGTCTTTTGATTTGTCGATTGAACTCCAATCTCAAACTGGAATAAACCTTCTTTACAATCTTTTAAAAACTCTAACGTATCTTCATCTAATAAATGTGCAGTTACCTCAAAATGATATGTTGTATAATCATTGTCATGTTCCATAAGGAACTTCATTATTTCTTGAGCAAACTTCTTATTCGCATTAAAAGTTCTGTCAATAAATTTAATTTGAGATACTCTTGCATCAATTAATTTTTTCAAATCCCTTTTTACTCTATCAATACTAAAGTATCTCAATCCTTTTAGAGTTGATGATAAACAATATTGACAATTAAAAGGACAACCTCTTGATGTTTCATAATAAACAATTCTGTTTTCATATTCTTTTGGGTCTAAATTCTCATATGGACTAGGTATTTCATCTAAGTTTTGTAGTAAGGCTTTAGGCTTATTTACTATTACTTCATCATTATTTCTGTAAACTATTCCTTCTACATCTTCAATATTTTTTTGACCTAATAAGTGTTCTACTAAATCTCTAAAAACTAATTCTCCTTCTCCAAATAGTATGTAGTCTATGAAAGGATATTTTTCCATTGCATCTGCACTATCATAAGTTACTTCCGGACCACCTAGTGCTATTTTTATATTAGGATTTACTTTTTTTAAGTTTTCACAAATTTTAGCCGTATCATATACATTCCATATATATGTAGAAAACAATACAACATCATAATTATTTCTATATATATCCTTTAAGATATAATCTAAGTCATTATTTATTGTGTACTCTCTTATATCTACTGGTAGTAAATCTTTTACAAATTCTTTCAGATATCTTATTGCCAAATTTGTATGAATAAACTTAGAGTTTAATGTGGTTAATAATATTTTCAAATATTTCACCTCTTTATCAATATTGTCTATATTTTATCTTGTATTTAAGTTAAAATAATTTATATAAACTATCATAATTCTACTTTTTAAAAGGGTTTTTATTGTTTTTTGTAGAATATTAGTTTATTAATTACTATATATTTAGAAAGGAAGTTTATTATGGAATTAATCGATCAAGTATCTATCAATGCCTTATCAAAAAGGGATTTATTACTTATAATAAAAGCATTAGAATTTACTAACGAAAATACAAACCTTAATGATTTTATTGAACTTAGAAATAGTATAGTAAAAGAATTATGTTTCTTAACCAATACTACAGAAGAAGTTTTTATAAACTATCTAGAAACTAATAATTAAGTTTAAGATTTTTTAAACTTTAATACATAGATTCCAGATTTAGCTTTTATTTTTATACTAAGTATGTTTTCACTAAATTCTTTTGATATAACTTTTATTTGATTAAATATCGAGTCTATGTAAACATCGCCTTCATTTAATTTAATTAATTCTCGTGGGTCAGATGTTTTGCTGTATATTTTTTTGTTAATTTTATATGATCTTAACTTAGTTATGTACTCTGACATTGACGAAACAAAATCTATATTATCTATATTTATGTGGATTTCATCTCCTAGGATAGATAATATAGATTTTTTTATACTCTTAATTCCTTCATTTTCTACTTCTCTATCTTCTATATAAATGTCATATAAAATATTTAAAATTGTAGATATTATTCTATTATCATCATAATCTTCATTGTTTTCATCTATAAATTTATCTATAGTTTGTAAAGTATTAATTCTACTCATCTGGAACTTAATCATTTGAGGTTTATCTAACTCTATAGATAGACCTATTATTCTTTCTTTAATTCCCTGTAATAACTCTTCATAACTAATATTTTTATTGTCTACTAAGCTATGTATTATGCTATTATATATAACTGAACCTAATATATAATCAAACATCTTTACTTCTTTTTTCAAATATTTAGCATATTTTTGAATTAATGATATTGCTTCATCTTGTGATCTATCAATATTCGTATTTGCAAGTATTGCTGGTAATATTAGATTTAAAATAGAATTGTAACTTGGTATTTCACCATAAAATCTATAATAAATTAACTCATCTTTTAAACGATTACTGTCTATATATACATATCTATTTTTCCCATCATCGACTAAACATTTAGTATTTATAATCATTAAATCCTTAAGATTTTTATCATTTATGTCAAAGGCTGCTAAGTAGCATTTTTTTATTATATTATCCTTCATAAATATTATACTCCTCAGTAATACTATATAATAATTAGTCTTATCAACTAATATATTTAATATACCTTGTCTTTCCTATATATCGCCTCTAAATGTAATAAAGTATAGGTTATATAACGTAGCGAAGGGCTGATATATAATTTTAGAAATTATATATCAGCCCGAGCGCCCCGGTTATAATCTATATTTTAAACACTTATTACATTCTTTCTGGTGCGTGCATTCCTAATAATTTAAGTCCATTTTCTAATGTTTGTCTAGTTGCAGCAACTAAAGCAAGTCTAGCCTTTCTTACTTCAATATCATCTACTAATATTGGATTATCATGGTAGAATTTATTAAATGCTTGAGCTAAATCTAGTACGAATCTAGTTACTATATGTGGCTCATTTCTATTTAATGCAGACACTATGTTTTTATTAAATGAAGCTATTGTTTTTAATACTTCTACACTATCTTCATTTGTTAATAGTTCATAATTAATATCTGAAGCTACTTCTTCATTAGCTTTTCTTAACACTGCGCAACATCTAGCATGAGTATATTGAACATATGGTCCAGTTTCACCTTCAAAGCTTAATGTTCTTTCCCAAGAGAAAGTATAATCCTTGATTCTACTGTTAGATAACTCTTGGAACACTACAGCTCCAACCCCTACTTGCTTAGCTATTGTATCTACATTTTTAGCCTCTGGGTTTTTAGCTAACATTGTTTCTTTTGTCTTTTCTATAGCTTGTTTTAAAACATCCTCTAAGAATACTACTCTACCTTTTCTAGTAGACATAGTTCCTTCTTCTAATGCAACCATTCCAAATGGAACGTGTATTAAGTCTTTAGCCCACTCAAATCCTACAAGTTCTAAGACTTTAAATAATTGTTGGAAATGTAACGCTTGTTGAGATCCAACTACATATATACACTTATCAAAATTGTAAGTGTTCTTTCTATATACTGCTGCTGCTAAATCTCTAGTCATATATAAAGTTGAACCATCATTTTTTGTTATTAACGCTGGTGGCATATTATACGCTTCTAAATCAACTACGTTAGTTCCTTGAGATTCCTGTAATAATCCTTTTTCTTTTATAGTTTCTATTACAGTATCCATCTTATCAGAATAGAAACTTTCTCCATTGTAAGAATCAAATTGTATATCTAATAAATCATATACTCTAGCAAATTCTTTTAAACTTTCATCTCTAAACCATTGCCATAATTCTTTAGCTTCTGGATCTCCGTTTTCTAACTTTGTAAACCAAGCTCTAGCTTCATCTTCCATTTCTGGTTTTTCTTCAGCTTCATCATGGAATCTTATGTATAATTTTAATAACTCTGGTATTGGGTTAGATTCTACAGTCTCTTTATCTCCCCATAACTTAAATGCTACTATAAGTTTTCCGAACTGAGTTCCATAGTCACCTAAGTGATTTACTCTTACAGTATCATATCCTTGAGAATCATATATTTTGTATAAAGCATTTCCTATAACTGTAGTTCTTATATGACCTATATGGAAAGGCTTTGCTATATTAGGAGATGAAAAATCTATTACTACAGTTTTTCCTTCTCCCATTTTTCCATGTCCGTATGAATCTTTTTGAGTTAATACATCATTTATAACATTATTAGCTAATTGAGATTTGTTAACAAAGAAGTTTACGTATCCGCCCATTGGCATAACCTTTGATATATCTCCCTTAGCTTCTATAGTTTCTGATAAGTCACTTGCTATCATGTTAGGAGCTTTTCTAAATACCTTTGCTAATTTGAAACATGGGAAAGCATAGTCACCCATATCCTTATTTGGTGGTATTTCTATAAGTCCTAATATTTCTTCTAAAGATAAATCTTCTATCTTTTCTTTAAGGCAATTTGCTATTGCTACCTTGAAATCTTGCATGTCATTGCTCCTCTCTCTTTCTCTTATCTTCTTATGGTAAATCAAATCTTAAGTTTTTTCAAGATGTTTGATTTATTATAAGTCGTTTTCACTAATTACTTTTATATTATTCTCCCTAAGTAATTTAGCTGTTACACCTTCACCTATAATTTTATTACCTGTAAAGCTTCCATCATATATAAAATTAGAACCACAAGAAGGACTTCCATCTTTTAATATAGCTTCTTTACAGTTATAAATTTTGGCAATTTTTAAGGTTTCATTTGCACCTTTTATAAAGTTTCTAGTAACATCTACATATTTATTACTTATAATTTTATAATTTTCATTTATAATTCCATCTTTGTCACATTTAACTATCTCAGAAGGGTCTCTTGGTGTAGTTAGTCCTCCTAGCTGTTCTGGACACGCAATTACAAATGCTTTATTTTTTAAATGCTCTTTTACCTTAGCATTATCATTGTTCGACCCGTTATATTTACAGTCTATTCCTAGTAAGCATGCTGATACTAAAATCATATTAATATCTCCTTAATAACTTTATTTTAATACCGCTATTGTTACACCTGCGCCACCTTCACCGTACTGACCAGGTCTTTGAGACTTAACATGTTTATTCTTCTTAAGTACTTCTTGGATTCCTGATTTAAGAACTCCTGTACCTATACCATGTATTATTGTAACATATTCTAACCCTGCTACACATGCATCATCTAAATATTTATCAACTTCCATTATAGCTTCTTCTAAATTCATACCTCTTAGATCTACTTCACTCTTAACTCTTCCCGATTTTGATTTTATTATGTTTCTAGTTCCCTTAGTTACAGTAGTTTTGACATCTGCCTTTGCCTTTTGTAATGACTTGAATGGTAAAGTCATTTTCATTATACCAATTTGAACTACGGCTTCTTTCTTTCTTTCATCAACTGAAATTACGCTACCATTTTGATTTAAAGTTATTACCTTGACTTCGTCTCCAGGTTTTAAGTTTTTAATTTCTTTAGTTGCAACCTTTGGAACTATCATACTTTCAACAGATGGTTGAAGAGCACCCATAGAGCTAGATAACTCTTTTCTAAGTGCTTCAATCTTACGATTCTTTTCTTTAGAAGCCATTTCATTTTCCATTTGTCTAAGTTCTTTTATTATATTATCAGCTTCTTCTTTAGCACCTCTTGTGATTCTAAATGCCTCAGACTTAGCTTGTTCTATTAATTTATCTCTTTGAGATGTTATCTTCGCTAATCTCTCATCATACTCTTGCTTGACTTTTTCTATCTCAGCCTTTAATTTTTCAGCCTCTTCTCTTTCTTCTATTGCTTTAAGCCTACTTTTTTCAGCCTCTTGAAGAACATCTTCTAATTCTATATTACTATCATCTATAAATTCTCTAGCTCTTGATATTATATAGTCACTTAAACCTAATTTTTTAGATATTTCAAATGCATTTGATTTACCTGGTATTCCCATAAGTAATCTATATGTAGGACTTAAAGTATCTACATCGAACTCAACAGCAGCATTTTCTACACCTTCTTTTGTTAGTGCATAGTTTTTTAGTTCAGTATAGTGAGTCGTCGCTATACATTTCGCTCCCGCCATTTTTACGTCTTCTAATATAGCTATTGCTAGAGATGCTCCTTCAATAGGGTCAGTTCCCGCACCTAATTCATCAAATATTACTAAAGAATTTTCTGTTACATCTTTTAATATAGAAACTATATTTGTCATATGAGACGAGAAAGTAGATAAACTTTGCTCTATACTTTGTTCATCACCAATATCTGCAAATACATTATCAAATACACACATGCTACTTCCATAATTTGCAGGTATATGAAGACCACTTTGTGTCATAAGAGCAAATAGTCCTACAGTTTTTATAGTTACTGTCTTACCACCCGTATTTGGACCTGTTATTAACAATGTATGGAAGTTTCTTCCTAGATAAATATCATTTGCAACTACAGTTTCCGCATCTAATAAAGGATGTCTCCCAGCTTTTATATTTATAAATTTGTCTTCATTTAAGTTCGGTTCTACTGCCTTCATAGCTATAGATAGTTTTCCTTTAGCAAATGCAAAGTCTAATTTACCTAGTATTTCTTGGTTAGAAATAATATCGTGGCTAATTTCACCTACAAGTGCAGATAACTCAGCTAGTATTCTTTCTATCTCTTCTTGTTCTTTTAATCTTAATTGTCTTAATTCATTATTCATATCAACAATACTCATAGGCTCTATAAATAAAGTTGCTCCTGATGACGATTGATCATGAACAATTCCAGAAACATAAGATCTATACTCTGCTTTTACAGGAACTACAAATCTATCTCCTCTTACAGATATAATTGCATCTTGTAAATATTTTTGATATGTAGTTGATGAAATTATAGAGTTTAACTTAGATCTTATAGATTGATTTTTTTGTACAATTCTTCTTCTTATATCTCTAAGTTCAGAAGACGCATTATCTGATATTTCTATTTCACTTACTATCGCATTGTAAATTTTATCTTCTACATCTCTATATACATATAATGAATTTGATAATCCTTGAATTATAGGGTAGTTAAATTCTTCTTCTTCAATACTTGCTAACGTATTTTTTAGATTTCTAGCAACTCTTAAAGTATCTGCTATTTTTATTAAACTTCCCGGGTCTAAAGATGCTCCAATTTCCGCTCTTTTTGCTTTATCTTCAATATCGTGTATACCATTTAGACCTACTGATCCTCTTTTTAAAAGTATACCTTGAGCTTGGCTAGTTTCTTCTAACATATATTTAACTTCTTCATAGTCTGAACTTGGAGTTAAATTTTCTATATATTTTAAACCTAAAGAAGATGAAACTTTTGTCTTTAATATGTCAACGATTTTATTAAACTCTAAAACTCTTAATGATTTTTGATTCATACTTCCTCCTTTTTATTACCCTAGTTTATATTGTTTATTTTATGTACATTTGTATTATACTATTTATATAGCTATTTATATATTATACATAAACATACATTATTTGTAGTGTATTTTTTTAATTATTAACTTAAAATAGCTGTTTTAATACTATTTTACTAAAAGGAGATTATGTTGAATGGAAAAAGTTTTAGGGGGGCTACAGCCTCAACTTGTTTTTAAGTATTTCGAAGAAATATCTCAAATACCTAGAGGTTCTGGAAATGAAAAAGGAATAAGTGATTTTCTTTATAACTTTGGTAAATCTTTAGATTTAGAAACAATCCAAGATGAACATTTAAATATTATTATTAGAAAACCTGCAACTAAAGGTTACGAAAATGCGCCTTGCGTTATGCTTCAAGGACATATGGATATGGTTTGTGAGAAAAATAAAGATACTGATCACGATTTCACTAAAGATCCTATAAAATTAAGAATAGAAGATGGTATGATTTATGCTACTGGTACTACTTTAGGTGCTGACAATGGTATTGCTGTTGCTATGGGTATGGCTGTTCTTGCTGATAATACTATTGAACATCCTGAAATAGAGTTCTTAGTTACTGTTGATGAAGAAGCTGGTATGAGTGGGGCTATGAATTTAGATGGAAAAAATTTAAAAGCTAAATATATATTAAACTTAGATTCAGAAGAGGAAGGTTATATATTAGTTAGTTGTGCTGGTGGTGCTACAGCTATATCTACTTTACCAGTTGAATATAGTGAAGTATCAGAAGATAAAGCTGCTTTATTAGTTGATATAAAAGGCTTACTTGGCGGTCACTCTGGAATGGATATAATCAAGCAAAGAGCTAACTCTAATAAACTATTAGGTAGATTATTAAACTTACTAAAGGTTGATTTCGATTTAGCTAAGGTTAGTGGTGGTTCAAAAAATAATGCTATTCCTCGTGAATCTGAGTGTATAATCGTAGTTAATAAAAGTGCTGTTGAAGATGTTAAAAATCAAATATCTGAAATTGAAAAAGTATTTAAACGTGAGTTCAGAACATCTGATCCAGGTCTTGTAATAGAGATTTCAGATACTAAAATTGATAAAGTATTTACTTCTGAATTTAAAGATAAAGTAATAAAAATGTATAACTTAATGCCTAACGGAATTCAAACTATGAGTATGGACATAGAAGGTTTAGTAGAAAGTTCTACAAACTTAGGAGTTGTAATAAATAGTGATACTGAAGTTCTATTTGAAAGTGCAGTCAGAAGTTCAGTTAGCTCCTTAAAAGATGATATTTTAAATAAAATGGATTTATTAACTGACTCTTTAAATGGTAATTTTAGAGTCGAAAGTGCTTATCCTGCTTGGGAGTATGCTAAAGGTTCTCAACTTGAAAAAATAGCTGTTGATACTTATGAGAAGCTAACTGGTAAAAAGCCTATAATTATGGCTATTCATGCTGGTCTTGAGTGTGGTTTATTATTAGATAAAATGCCTGGGGCTGAAGCTATTTCTTTAGGTCCTGATATGTTTGATGTTCACACTCCTAATGAACATTTAGATATACAATCTACTGAAAATACTTGGAACTACTTACTAGCAATCTTAAAATCTATTAACTAGCATTTCAAAATAAAAATAACGGATATTTTTATCCGTTATTTTTATTAATTATATTTAACCTTCTACTAATTCACCTGTATATTTATTAATTTTGTATATACCTAGACTTATTATATGATCACCATCATCAGTTATATTTAGCTCTTCTGTTGATAATTCCTCTTCAGTGTGAGTATGTTCTTCTGAGGTTCCTAGATTAACATTTACATCAATAATATAGTAATCACCATCTTCTTTAAAGTCATCATCTGTATTTGTAATATCTTTGCCAAATTCTGATTCCAATATCTTCTTTGCACTTTCTTTTGATATTGGATTTAAATCCTCAGCTTTCTTTTCTACAAAGTTTTTCTGATTATTAATATTTGATGGTACATTCTTTAATTCTATTGTAGATATTATCACTATTGTTATTAACGATAACAAAGCAATCATTATTATTCTCTTCATTGTCTTATTCTACACCTTTATAATAATGAGCTGATGTCGTTCCTATTTCATCTAAATAATTATATAGTTTAGTTGCCTTTGAACCCATTCTATAATTGTTATTCAATACCTCAATATGCGCTTCTATTACTTCTTTAACAACTTGTTCACTTTCATGTGTAAAATCTAGTCTAAATACATCTATCCCTGATTTATTTACTTCTTCTAAATTATCTAACATACACGTTATATTTGAATTATAAATTGTACTTCTACAGAATACATCTTGAGATATTCTAAACATATCTCCTTTAAAATTCTTCAATGCATATATGCTTTGGTTACATTTTGCTGCTCTTTTGTCTTTTTTACAATCTCTAACTAAAACCCCCATAGGGCAGTATTCCGTTACCATCATAGTTGCAAATCCATATACTACAGCTTCAACTTCTATATCTGTATATTTTAATGTTTCTTTTATTTCATTTAAATTTAGTTCTTGTGATATACATAATGATGTAGCGCCTTCATTTTTAAAATGATTCATAGTTTCACTGTTAAAAGCATTTAGATAATAATCTATACTTAAATTTTTTCCTTTAAAATAATCCATCGCCCCTAGCGTTCCAACTTGAACACCTTTTAAATTTAATTTTTTAGTTTTTTCTAAATGCTTGTACTCTTTATTTCTTATTATTCTTGGAGATGAGTAAATAACTTTCTTATTATACTTTATTCCCATTTCTAGTGCTTTATCTAACGTTATTATGTCTTCATAATAAACAGAGTCTATATCGCACTCTAATGCAGCTTTTAGTTGTTCTAAATTTTTTACCTTTGCTCTTATTTTTTTGCCTATAGTCTTATATGCTATAGTTGGCTTATATGCTATTTTTTCTGATTTATAGTTTCTATTTTTTATTTTTATTCGTTCTTCATTTAATAGCTCTATACAATCTCTTCTCATTTGATTAAGTATACTTATAGGCAAACTTACACCTTCATCAAGTATCGTAGTTATGCTACTTAATTCATAAGGAGTATTTCCTAACTTTTGAATCTGAGATTCTACCTTTTCTTTACTTAAGGCTACCTTCATTGCTTTTTCTACAACTTTGTCACCTTCAATAGATGCTTTATTTCCTTTTAAATCTATTAGAGTAAGTACTGGTTTTTCATTTAATCTAATAACTAACTCAGCATTAATCGGGCTTTTCACTAGTTCCTTATCTTGTTGGAACGTACTTTGGACTCTATCCATTAATTCACTATCTGATGTTTTAAATACTACTTGATGTCTTCTAGCTTCTCCAACAAAATCTAGTTCAATTATATCACCTCTGTGAGCTATAGTAGTTATTTCTCCATCTTTTATAATCCTACCTATAGTTCCCCCACCTAAGTTTATTCCATCACCTTTTTTAAGAGTGTTTTCTAATCTTATTTTCAACCTCTTAGCTCTTTTATTAAAATCTAAAACTTTACCTATATATAAACCTTGGTTATTAGGTATTTCAGAATTCATTACATCTTTTCCTACTTCTCCTAAGATTAGACCTTTTGTGAACTTTCTGTTAAATATAGTATATAAATCACTTATCGTTTCATCTGATACATTTATCTTATTCTTTTTTAAATAATTATCAACAGTTTTTCTATAACTACTAATTACAGTTGCAACATATTCAGGTCTTTTCATTCTTCCTTCTATTTTTAAAGAATGTACTCCTGCATCTATTACTTTATCTATTTCCTCTATAGTATTTAAATCTCTAGGACTTAGTAAATAATCTCCATTGCTATTTATTATTTCTCCTGTGTGTATATCTATAAGTTCATATTTTTGTCTACACGGTTGTGCACATCTACCTCTATTACCTGATCTATTTCCTATCATACTACTCATTAAACATTGGCCTGAATAACATACACATAATGCTCCATGAACAAATACTTCTATATCAACATTTGTGTTATCACAAATATATTTTATTTCTTCTACATTTAATTCTCTAGCTAATACAACTCTATCAAAACCTGCATTTTCAAGATATTTTACATCTTCTATAGAATGAGCTACCATTTGAGTACTAGCATGAAGTTCAAAATCTGGTAATAATCTTTTAATTAACTTCGCTATACCTATATCTTGAAGTATTATTGCATCTACATCTATATCGTATAAAAATTTAGCATATTCAACAAATTTTTCTATTTCTTCTTGCTTTATTAAAGTATTTGCAGTAACAAAAACTTGTACATCTCTAATATGAGCATATCTTACAGCTTCTTTTAATTCTTCTCTATCAAAGTTGTTTGCTGATGCTCTTGCACTAAAATCTTTTCCACCTAAATAAACAGCATTTGCTCCATTTTGAACAGCTGCTTTTAAAGCTTCAAAAGATCCCACCGGTGCTAGTAATTCTATGTCTTTCATATTTATCCTCCTTCAAGGAATATTCTTAAGTATTTAGTACAATAAATCTATATACCCATTATTTTTAATTTCAAATGTTAAAAGGGATGCCTTCTAAATGATTTTAGTCATTTTGAGACACCCCCCTAATTATTAACTATCTTGTAGCTCTCAGGTATTTAACCTCATTTTCTAGCTCAGTGTACTTTAACTGTATTTTATAAGCCTTATTTTGGAATTCTGATGATAAACTCTCAGCAATCTTAGCTCTTTCTTCTGCAGCTTTAAGTAATTCTTCTAAATCATCTATTTCTGATTTATAACTTTCAACTTCTGATTTCGAACCTACTGTAGACATACTTAAGTTATTTATTTCAGCTTCTTTAGATTCTAACTCCTTACTTTTCTCTTCAAGTAATTTGTTCAATTCATCAATCTTAGACTTAGCTTCAGATATCTCTTTATCTCTACTATCTAATTGAAGCTGTAATTTTTTTATTTCTAACTTAAGACCTTCATCTGTTTGATCTACTTTTCGCCTTAATTCATCATTTTCTTTAGCTAAATCACTACTATAATCATCACATTCAAATAATTGATCTGTGATATTTATAGCAGTTACAATCCCAGCCATAACTGTGCTTAATTTAGGGTTACTTTCTATAACCTTTGTCATTTCTTGATCAACGTAGTTAGCTACTTTAATCATTTCATGGGCAGGTTTATCTCCGACCATTGGATATTCCGCACCCTGAATTTTTACTGTTACCTTGTTAACATTGTTCACACTAATCCCCCCTATACAGATGAGTTAGTTTGATCTTAAATTTGCATTTAAATTTTCTGCTAATTCTTTTAATATTACGTCATGCACTTTAGCCACATCTTCATCTGTTAATGTTTTTTCTTTACTTCTATAAGTTATAGAATACGCTATAGACTTATGACCTTCCTCTATTTGTGCACCTTTATATACGTCAAATAATTTATAATCTTCCACAAGACCTGCTCCATTAGCCCTTATTATATCTTCTATATCTTTTACATACACTTCATCTCTAACTATTAAAGCTATATCTCTTGAAGTAGATGGGAACTTTGGTAATGGACTATAAACTATATTAGTACTTGAGTTTTCAAACATTATATCAAGGTCTAATTCTGCTATATAAACTCTTTGACCTAAACCGTAGTTTTCTATTACATCTGGATGTAATTCTCCAAATGTACCCACGTACATTCCATTATACTCTATTTTAGCACATCTTCCTGGATGGAATGTTGAGTTATTTTTTTCTGGTATTATTTCATAATTTTCAAATCCAACATTTTTAGCTATTGTTTCTATTGCACCTTTTAATGCGAAGAAATCTACTTCTTTACCATACATTCCTATACATATATGGTTATGCTCTTGAGGTAATCCATTTTGTGGTGTAAATGTATGCCCACATTCAAATGCATATGCTCTATCTACTTTACGAGATATATTTGTATATAATACATCTAGCATACTCGGCATCATCGTAGTTCTCATTACTGAAGTTTCTTCACCTAATGGATTTATAAGAGTTACAAAGTTTCTCTTTGGATCATTTTCTGGAAGTTGTATCTTATCAACCCCTCTTGGGCTTACAAATGAATATGTTAATATTTCATTTAATCCAATAGAAGTTGCAGTATTTTTTACGCTATCCATGAATTTTTGCTTTGATGTTTTTACTCCAGCAGTTGCATTTCCTTCTAATTGAGCTGAAGGTATATTTTCAAATCCATATATTCTAGCTATTTCTTCGAATACATCCGCTTCTTGTTCCATATCTAATCTAAAGCTTGGAACTTCTATCTCTAATTTCTCACTAGAAACTAAGTTACACTTAAATTCTAATGATTCTAATATTCCAACAAATTGATCCATAGGCACATCTACACCTAATAATTTATTTATTCTTTGTGGATTAACAACTAATATTTTAGTTTCTGGCTTAGTTGGATATACATCAACTATTCCTTTATCAACAGTTCCGCAACCTAACATTTCTATTAATTGAGCAGCTCTATTTACAGCTTCTTCAGCAAGATTTGTATCTATACCTTTTTCGTATCTTCCTGATGCTTCTGTTCTAAGGCCTAACTTCTTAGAAGTTGCTCTTATGTTCTCTTGCTTAAAGCTTGCACCTTCTAATAAAACTTCTGTAGTATTATCATCTATTTCAGAATTAAGTCCACCCATAACACCCGCTAGTGCTAAAGATTTTTCACCATCAGTTATAACTAACATATCTTTATCTAAAGTTCTTTCAACCTCATCTAAAGTAGTGAATTTTTCTCCTTCCCTAGCATTTTTAACAACTATTTTGCCAGTAGTTAATTTGCTTAAGTCAAATGCATGAAGAGGTTGCCCAAGCTCTAACATTACATAGTTAGTTATATCTACTATATTACTTATTGGTCTAACACCTGCTTCTATAAGCTTTCTTTGCATCCAGTATGGAGATGGACCTATTTTTACATTTTTAACTGTTCTTGCACAGTATCTTTTACAAAGATCTTCATTTTCTATTTTTATATCGAAGTTTATATCTTCTCCTTCTTCTTTAACATTTATTTCTGGGTATTTTAACTCAGAATTTATAGTTACTGCTGCTTCTCTAGCTATACCTATCATAGATCTACAGTCTGGTCTATTTGATGTTAGCTCGAACTCAATTAAAGCATCATTTATTCCCATAACTTCTTTTACATCTTTTCCTAATTCATAAGAATCTTCGTGATCTAATATGTATATTCCATTTTTTTTATGTTCAGCTATAAAATGTTCATCTATTCCTAGCTCTTCAGCAGAGCACATCATACCTTCTGAAAGCTCTCCTCTTAATTTACCTTTTTTAATTTTTATTCCGCCAGGTAATTTAGCTCCGATTCTTGCGACTGGTATATAGTCTCCTACAGATACATTTTTCGCTCCAGTTACTATTTGTATAACTTCAGTTCCTACATCAACTTTAGTTACTATTAGCTTATCAGCATTTGGATGACTAGTTATTTCTAATATTTTACCGACAACAACATTTTCTATTTCTTCTCCATAGAAATCTACTTTTTCCACTTTAGTTCCTGTCATAGTCATTCTATCAGCAAACTCTTTAGTGTCCATATCTATATCAACATAATCTCTAAGCCATTTTAAAGATACTAACATATTACTTACCTCCTAATTAAAATTGATTTAAAAATCTCATATCATTTTCGAATAATAGTCTTATATCATCTATCTCGTATTTAAGCATACCTATTCTCTCTACACCCATACCGAATGCAAATCCACTGTATACCTCTGGATCTATTCCACAGTTTCTAAGTACATTTGGATGAACCATACCTGCACCTAATATTTCTATCCATCCTTCTTGCTTACACATTGCACAACCTTCACCACCACACTTAAAGCAAGTAACATCAACTTCTGCACTTGGCTCTGTGAATGGGAAGTTATGAGGTCTAAACTTAGTTTTAGTCTCTTCTCCAAATAGTTTCTTAACAAAGTTATCTAAAGTTCCTTTAAGTTGTGCCATTGTAACATCCTTACCAACAACTAATCCTTCTATTTGATGGAACATTGGCGAATGTGTAGCATCTGGAGAGTCGAATCTGAAACATCTACCTGGAGATATTACTTTTATTGGTAATTCTTGACTCTTCATAGTTCTAACTTGAACTGGAGACGTTTGAGTTCTAAGTAATAATTCACTGTTTATGTAAAAAGTATCACTCATATCTCTTGATGGATGGTCTTTTGGAGCATTTAATGCATCAAAGTTATTTTCTATAGTTTCAACTTCTGGACCTTCTGCTATTGAGAAACCAAGACCCATGAATATTTCTGAAACTTCATCTATTATTTGACTTATCGGATGCTTTTTACCTACTGTAAATATTTTACCTGGCATAGTAACATCTATAACTTCACTTGCTAATTGTTTTTCTTTTTCTATAGCTTTTATTTCTTCTTTTTTAGTGTTTATTCCACCTTCGATTGCTTCTCTTACAACATTCGCAACCTTACCTATAACTGGTCTTTCTTCTGCTGATAATTTACCCATTTCTTTCATAATAGCAGTCAACTGACCTTTTTTCCCTGAGTATTTTACTCTTAAGCTTTCTAGTTCTTCTATAGTAGAAGCTTCTTGTATTTCACCTAAAGCGATATCTTTTAGATTAAGTAATTTTTCTTGCACTATTTATCACCCTTTCATTATTGTTATAAGTGTTAATAATTATAATTCTTCTAAAAAATATATAATTTATAATCATTTTTTGTATTAAAAAAACCTTTCATCCCTATCTAGGGACGAAAGGTTATAATTTCGCGGTACCACCCTAGTAGCATAGGAATAAAATATTCACTAAGCCACCTCGTATAAACTTAACGCGTTTTAACGTCAAAGCCTACTGTTAATTTCAGCCTTAATACTCCAGAGTGAACTTCTTTTAAATACTTAGAAAGTACTTACAGCCAAGGTACTTCTCTCTATACTAAGTTAATTTAAAATACTTTTCTCTTTCAATGTATTTAAATTATATTTATTATTGTCATGATATAATATTATAACATATCCATCTATATGCTTACAATATTCTATACTAAAGATTTCTTTATCTCATACATTAATATAGCAGAACTAATTGCAGCATTTAAAGATTCAGCGTTTCCATATATAGGTATCTTAACTAACGTGTCTGATCCTTTTATAAGTTCATCATTTACTCCGTTTGCTTCATTCCCTATAATTAAAGCTACTTTATCTTTGTAATTAACAGTATTATAATAATTATCTGTATTTAAATAGCTAGATACAATTTCAAATCCTTTTTCTTTAAGTACTCTAAGAGTATCGTCTTGAGTTGATTGTATTATATTCATATCAAATATAGATCCCATAGTTGAGCGTATAACCTTTGGATTATATATATCTACACATCCTTTTAAGTTTATTATGGCATCTACGCCTGCCGCATCAGCAGTTCTAATTATAGTACCCATATTCCCAGGATCTTGTATCCTATCTAAAATTAATACAAATTTATGTGAATCATTTATATTATTATCTATATCTCTATTTTTAAAACCTATAACAGCTAAAATTCCTTGAGTATTTTCTGTATCCACTAGTTCTTTAAAAATCTTATTTGTAGTTTTATATATTTTTATATCTTTTTCCTTAAGTACCTTAATGAAATCTAAATGTTCTTTTTTATTCTCAAAATCTTCATTTATAAATACATAATCTAAATTTGCTTCACATTCTATAGCTAAAGTTAATATTCTATATCCCTCTATTATAAACTTACCTTCTTTTGTTCTACCTTTAGTTTTTAATAATGATTTTGTATATTTAATCTTTTCATTATCTTTACTACTTATCATTATAGACATTACTACTTTCTCCTAATTAAATCCTTATTTTCTGAAGCTATTGCACTTATGCTATTATTTTGACCAATTACTACTAAAATACTACCTGCTTTAAGCTCTTCTTGAGGAGATGGAGTTACATTTATACTTTTCCCTGTTTTTATTGCAAGAACAGTTATCTCGTATTTGGCTCTTAAATCTAATTCTATTAATGTTTTTCCAACCCATTTATTAGGTGTAACTATCTCAACTATTGAGTATTCTGGGTCTAATTCTATATGATCTAATATATTATCTGAAACTAAGTTGTGAGCAACCCTTACTCCCATATCTCTTTCAGGGAATACAACTCTGTCCGCTCCAATTTTGTAAAGAACTTTCGCTTGTAATTCATCCTTTGCTTTGCATACGATATGAGGAACTCCCATTTCTTTAGCTATAAGTGTTGCCATTATGGATGCTCTAATATCTGATCCGATAGCAACTATTGCTACATCAAAGTTGCCTAATCCTAATGATCTTAAGGCAACTTCATCAGTTACATCTACTATAGCTGCATGAGTAACCTTATCTGATATATTTTGAATTATTTCTTCACCTTTATCTATAGCCATAACTTGATGACCTAAAAGATGCATTGTAGTGGCTACTGATGCGCCAAATCTTCCACAGCCAATAACTATATATTGTTTCATAATATTTACCTCTCAATATGTATAATTTATCCTACTATTATCTTTCCTTCTGGGTACCTAACTGGAGGTTTTTTCCTAGCTCCTTTTGAAAGTAATGCAACAAATATAGTTAGAGATCCAACTCTTCCTATAAACATAGCTATCATTACTACAACCTTCCCCATTGTTGTTAAACTTGGACTTCCTCCTATACTTAAACCTACAGTAGCAATTGCTGATACTATTTCAAATCCACATTCAACTAAAGTAAATCCTTCATCTGTAAGTGATAATGCCAAAGTTCCAAAAACCACAAGTGCTGTAGCTATAAAAAATATACCTATAGCCTTAGTAATAGTTGCACCACTAATTCTTCTCTCACACACTTCTATATCACCTTTACCAGAAATGAAGCTTCTTACGGTTATCACTAAAGATGCTAGTGTTGTCGTCTTTATACCTCCACCTGTAGATGCTGGCGATGCTCCAATAAACATAAGTATCATCATTATGAATAAACTACTTTCTTTTATTAAAGTTAAATCTATTGTATTAAATCCAGCAGTTCTAGTTGTTACCGATTGGAAGAAAGCTGCAAGTAATTTTCCTGGTAAACTTAATGTACCTAATGTTTTTGGATTATTAAACTCTACCACAAATATAAATATACTACCTATTCCTATAAGAATAGCTGTTGTAAAGATTACAACTTTTGAATGCATATTTAATCTAGATGCTTTCTTTGTTCTTATTACATCTAACATTACAGGGAATCCTATCCCTCCTAATATTATAAGTGCTGATATAGTCATTACAATCATGAAATTATCTACATAGGATGTCAATGATGTAAATGGCCCACTTACAGAACCCATCAAATCAAATCCTGCGTTACAAAATGCCGATATTGCATGGAATATACTATACCATACACCTCTTCCTAGCCCAAATTGAGGAATAAAAGTAAAAGATAATAAAATCGCTCCAATTCCTTCTATAAGAAATGTTATTAAAATTACATATCTAGTTAGTCTTACCATACCAGATAAGTCTTTTTGATTTAAAGATTCTTGAATTAAAAGCCTTTCCCTTAAATTAATTTTTTTCTTAGTTAAAAGCGCGAACATAGTTGCTATAGTCATAAATCCTAGTCCACCAATTTGTATTAATGTTATAATTACTACTTGACCAAATATACTCCAATATGTAGCTGTATCTACAACAATTAATCCCGTAACGCATACCGCAGATGTTGCAGTAAATAAAGCATCTAATAATCCAATACTTTCTCCACTTTTAGTCGCTATTGGAAGGTTCAGTAATAATGCTCCCAGTAAGACTACAGATGCAAATCCTATAACCATTACCTTTGCTGGATCCATACTATTTAAGTAATTAATAATCTTCTTCAATACTGACTTCAATTTTTAGACCTCCTTGTATATGTACGCCTTTATAGCCATTATTTTATTATATTCAAAATTTTAATTAAAAACAATAATAGAAGGATTTGATTTCATAACACTTAAATTCCTTATATATATTATACACATTTCTTTGCAATAATCTTTATTTTAATATAAAAAATCAAATATATATAGTAATATAAATTTCTTTTTATATAACATATAATTATTTATTTTTCTATATAAAAAACAGTGAACTGAATATCAGTTCACTGTTTTTTTATCGTATAATTAAGCTAATTTTGATTTAGCAACTTCTACTAATTGAGCGAATCCTTGAGGATCTTGTATAGCCATTTCAGATAACATCTTTCTGTTAACTTCAACACCTGCTAATTTTAACCCGTTCATGAATCTTGAGTAAGATAATCCGTGCATTCTAGTTGCAGCGTTTATTCTTTGTATCCAAAGTTTTCTGAAGTCTCTCTTCTTTAACTTTCTACCTATATATGCGTTCTTTAATGCTTTCATTACGAAAGTATTTGCTGGTCTATATAATTTGCTTCTAGATCCTATGAATCCTTTTGCAAGTTTTAATACTTTTTTATGCTTTTTACGAGCGTTCATAGCTTTTTTAACTCTTGCCATCGTTGTGACCTCCTTTAATAATCTTTAATGTTTATCTATTTTTTGTCTTATGTTTAATCTTAGTATGGTAATAATTGTGCTATTCTTCTAGCATCACCTTCACTAACTATTGCAGCTTTTCTTAAGTTCATCTTAGTTTTAGCATTTTTCTTAGTTAGTATATGTCTTTTGAAAGCTTTAGCTCTCTTAAGTTTTCCAGTTCCTGTTTTCTTGAATCTTTTAGCAGCACCTCTATGAGTTTTCATTTTAGGCATGATAAATTCCTCCTCTCAGTTAATTATCTATTTTTTTGGATCTATAATTACAACCATATTGTTCCCCTCAAATGCAGGGGCCTTTGTTGGTTCTCCAAACTCTTTTACTATATCTATAAACTTTATCATTACTTCTTTACCGATATCTTTGTGACCTAATTCTCTACCTCTAAATCTAAGTTCAACTTTAACTTTATCTCCTTTTTTAAGGAACTTTATAGCATTGTTCGCTTTAGTTTGTAAATCATTAGACTCGATACCTGGTCTAAGTCTTATTTCTTTAACTGTTATTGTTTTTTGGTTTTTTCTAGCTTCTTTTTCTTTTCTAGCTTGTTCGTATTTATATTTTCCATAATCCATTATTTTGCAAACTGGTGGATTAGCATTTGGTGATATTTTTACTAAATCTAAGTTTTTATTGTTTGCTAATACTTGAGCTTCTTTTGATGACATTATGCCAAGTTGCTCTCCAGTTTCTGAGATAACTCTTATTTCCTTATCTCTTATTTGATCATTCATTGATAATTCTTTGCTAATGGTAGGACACCTCCAAAATTTTATATAAATAAAAAGCGGATGATAATATAATCATCCGCTAATATAAGTCATAATAATCCTAACCTATACATGATTTAATGTATCAGGTTAAACTTATATTTACCTTACTAACTTTCGTCGCAAGGTGAGAAGCGGACTTCTTCTTTGTTTTCTTAACTACTTCATATAATATACTACATATATTTTAGCATGTCAAGAATATATTTATATTTTTTATTTTAATAATTATTATAACCTACTATATTATATTATTATTTTTTATTTAATGAGTAATTATTTATGTAATTTGTGGCTATACTTAAAAATATCTCACAAATAAATTATTTATGGAAAATTTTAAATAATAAATATTAGTAACTATGGTAAATATAAAATAAATTAATAATTTTTATTATCTGAGGTGTATGACTATGAAAATGTTAAATAATTTCTTGAAAAAATTTAATAACCCTGTTCCAGTATTTGCACAGACGAAGATGGAAAAGGAAACACAAAATGAAGATGCTAGTAGTACTAAGCCAAAGACTACATTTATAGATGTAGCGGGACTTGATGAAGTTAAAGAAGAACTATTTGAAATCGTTGATTTTATGAAGAATCCAGATAAGTATAAAAAAATGGGAGCTAAAATTCCTAAAGGGGTACTATTCTATGGTCCTCCTGGAACTGGAAAAACTCTTCTTGCATCAGCAGTGGCTGGAGAAACTAATTCTTCATTTTTTAATGTAACTGGTTCTGAATTCGTAGAAAAATATGTTGGAGTCGGAGCAAAACGCGTTAGAACTCTATTTGAAAAGGCCAGAAAAGAAGCACCTAGCATCATTTTCATTGACGAAATCGATGCAATTGGAGCAAAAAGACACTTAGAGAGTAATAATGAAAAAGATCAGACACTAAATCAGCTATTAGTTGAAATGGATGGTTTTAATAAAGATTCTAATGTAATAATAGTTGGAGCAACAAATAGACTTGATTTGTTAGACGAAGCATTACTTAGACCTGGAAGATTTGACAGACATATTCATATAGGTTCACCTAATTTCCATACTAGACATGAAATCTTGAAGGTTCATACTAACAATAAACCTCTTGATCCTTCTGTTGATTTAGAACTTTTAGCTAAAAAAACTCATGGTTTTAATGGTGCTCATTTATCTAATATTGCAAATGAAGCTGCCATATTTGCTGTAAGAGACAACAGTCCTATAATAACTGCTGTTCATTTTGATAAAGCATTAGAAAGAGTTATTGCTGGATTAGAGTCCAAAAACTCTACTCTTATAGAAAAAGAAAAAGAAATAGTTTCTTATCATGAAGCCGGTCATGCTTTAGTAAGCAACATCTTAGGTATTTGTCCTATACAAAAAATATCTATAGTACCTAGGGGAGAAGCTTTAGGTTATGTTCTTCAGCTTCCAGATGAAGATAGATATATTTATACTAAAGAAGAATTAATCGGCAAAATAAAAATACTTTTAGCAGGAAAAGCTTCCGAAGAAATTATTTTTAATCATCAATCTACTGGTGCTAAAGACGACTTAAAAAAAGTAACGGATATAGCTAATCAAATGGTTTGTGAATATGGAATGAGTAGTTTAGGATTCATGACTATTGATGGAAATGTAAAAACATTCTTATCTGAACAAGTTCAAAAAGAGGCTAATGATATTGTTCAAAATTGTTATAATGACACATTAGATTTGCTAAGAAACAACTTAAATGATTTACATATAGTTTCAAAACATCTTTTCGAAAAAGAAACTATGACTCATGAAGAATTGAAATCCTTAATAAAAAAAGAAATAGTTAATTAGTGACTATTTAATTTGTAATTAAAATGATATATTCTTTAATACAATCTTATATAACAAATTGTGTAAATAATAAAATGCACTGACAAGTATCTAAATGATGTTTGTCAGTGCATTTTATTATTTATGACTAACCTAAGATTATTCATTCTATCTAAGGTCAGCCATTTTTATATCTTAATTAAAATTGTTCAACATTTGTTCTATTTTCTACTTCATTTAATATATTTGATAAGAATTCTTCTAAAGATACAGCACCTATTTCACCTTTATCTCTAGATCTTACAGATATAGTTTTATCTGCTTCTTCTTTTTCACCAACTATTATCATATATGGTATTTTTTGAAGTTGAGCTTCTCTTATTTTAAATCCAGTTTTTTCAGCCCTATCATCTATCTCAACTCTTATACCTTTATCAAATAAAGCTTTCTTAACTTCATTTGCATAGTCATTGTACTTATCTGATATAGGAAGTATTCTTACTTGAGTTGGAGCTAACCAAACTGGGAATTTACCAGCATAGTGTTCTATTAATATTCCTATAAATCTTTCTATACTTCCAAATGCAACCCTGTGTATCATTACTGGTCTATGCTTTTCACCATCTTGACCTACATAATTTATATCAAATCTTTGAGGTAATTGCATATCTAATTGTATAGTACCACATTGCCATGTTCTACCTAAACAATCTCTTAAATGGAAGTCTATTTTAGGTCCATAGAATGCTCCATCACCTTCATTTAATATATATGGTAAGTTAAGTTCTTCTAAAGCTTCTCTTAACCCATTTTCAGCAGCTTCCCAATCTGCATCGCTTCCTATTGAATTTTCTGGTCTAGTAGATAACTCTAAGTGATATTCAAATCCAAAAGTCTTGTAAACTCTATCTATTAAATCTACAACACCTTTTATTTGATCCTTTATTTGCTCTGGTAACATGAATATATGAGCATCATCTTGAGTGAATGCTCTAACTCTCATAAGCCCATGTAGTGCTCCTGATAATTCATGTCTATGAACTCTACCAAGCTCAGCAACTTTCATTGGAAACTCTTTGTATGAATGTGGCTTAGAATTATAGTATATTAATGAACCTGGGCAGTTCATTGGCTTTATAGCAAATTGTTGGTCATCTATATCCACAGTATACATATTTTCTTTATAGTTGAACCAGTGTCCTGAAGTTTCCCATAATTTTTGGTTTAATATTATTGGAGTTTCTATTTCTTGATATCCATCTGCTCTGTGTATTTCTCTCCAGAATTTTAATAATTCATTTTTAAGTTCCATACCTTTTGGTAAGAATAATGGGAACCCTGGACCTTCTTCTGGTATAAAGAATAAATCTAATTCTTTACCTAATTTTCTATGGTCTCTTTTCTTAGCTTCTTCTAACATGTGTAAATACTCTTCTAAGTCTTTGTTTTTCTCAAATGTTATACCATATATTCTTTGAAGCATTTTATTTTTTTCATCACCACGCCAGTAAGCACCTGCTACACTTAATAACTTAACTGCTTTAACCTTCTTAGTTGAAGGTAAGTGTGGTCCTCTACATAAATCAGTGAAATCCCCTTGTTTGTAGAATGATATTATTTCACCTTCTGGTAACTCAGATATAAGTTCTTCTTTATATATTTCTCCATTTTCTTTTGCCCAAGCTAGAGCTTCTTCTCTTGGTAGTTCATATCTTTCAACAGCTATATCTTCCTTAGCTATCTTCTTCATTTCTTTTTCTAATTTTTCTAAGTCTTCATTTGTTAATCTATGCTCTAAATCAATGTCATAGTAGAAACCATTCTCTACAGTTGGTCCTATAGCAAACTTAGCCTCTGGATATAATCTCTTTATAGCCTGCGCTAATATATGAGCTGATGTATGTCTGAATACATCTTTTCCTTCTTCATCTTCAAATTTGAATAAATTTAAATCGCAATCTTCATTTACAATGTAATCAAGTCCTACAACTTTATCATTTACTGAAGCTGCAACTATTACTCTAGCCAATCCTTCACTTATAGACTTAGCTATATCCATAACAGATATTTCATTTTCAAATTCTCTTACAGATCCATCTTTTAAAGTAACCTTTATCATAACTAATGCCTCCTATATATTTTTTATAATAAAAAACTCGTCGCCAATAAAAATATTGGGACGAGTATTAATTCGTGGTTCCACCCAAGTTGATTTATAAATATGTTATAAATCCTCTTGTTGACTATAAGGTTGTCACCCGAACACTTTCACATAATAACTATGCTAATAAGTTCTGCTCCAAGGTAGTTTTCAAATAGCTATTTTTAGATGGGCTTACAGCCGATGACCCTTCCTCTCTGTAAATTAGTTCTATTTTACTTGTCCTTATCTTTGCAAGTATCTTAAGTTATTATAACTATTATATCAGATAGTAAATTTCGTATCAACCTTAATATTTTATATAAATATTATGATAATACCTTGTATTATTCCTATTAAGAAACCTAATACTAATCCTAATATCTCTATATGCTTTAATTCTTTCTTAGCAACTTTTATAATTAGTTCCTCTAATTGATATAAATCTAATTCATTAATCTTATTCTCTACCATTTCTTGTATATTTATACGTTCTTTTGCTTTATTCATAATATCTTCGCTTAGTTCATCTATTGCAGCTTTAACTTCAACATCAACAGCATCCATTATGTAGCCTTCAATCATTCCTCTAATTGGAAATGGTACAAAAGACATTTTTTCTTGAGCTATATTTTTTATTTTTTCTTTTATGTACTCAGTGATATTTTCTTTATCATCTTCATTCATTATATTAGAAAGAATATCGTCCATAGACAAAAATTCTTCTTGTATTATTTCTCCTATATTTTTAGATATTTCATTTCTTCTTTTTGGTATAAGACCAATTATCTCAAAATTTAATATAGGTATTTTTATAGGCTCTATAGGTCTAAATATTAGTTTTATTGCTAATACATTTGTTATATAACCAATTACACCGCCAATACTAGCTAATAATGCTATCTTTAATATATTGCTCATATAAATCTCCTTATAATATTATATACTTATCTATTTTTAGACATATATAATTATAAATCTTATGCAAAGATTTATAAAGTATTTTTTAGTAAGCAATATATTTAAATAAAGTTCATATTTAATTTTTGAAGATTATACTAACTCTATCCCCAAATATAGATTTTATAGTTTCTATAACCAATTCTGAAAAGTCATCATTTAATAAATCTAAAATTTGTACTTTTTTAGGACAGAGAGTCAGTAATGTACTGATTAAAAAATCTTCATAATTTAGATCCTCTTTTATAGCCATATTTATTATCTCTTCATCATCAATATTGTCTATTTTATTACCCTCTCCATCATACAGTACAAAAGAGCCATTTTCTAATATATTTACTACAAGCAAGTCAACTTTTGTTTCTTGCATATCTATAAAGTATTTTAATACATTTACAAACTCGCTTTGTTCTTTTTCTGATAAATACTCTTCTAATGCTATATCTGTTATTGAAGATAAATACACAAGAATTTCCTTTAATCTAAAGGTTAAAAAACCCTCTATATTTAGATAATCACAGCTAGATAAATAATTATATACCTTATTTTTTATAGCGTCTTTTATAACATTTTCCATCCTATCGAAAACTGTTAAAGCGTATTTATAAATAATATCAACTTCATTCTCATATAATTCTTTATATTTTTTATCTATGTACTCTTTTAAATACTTTTGTTTAATTATACATATTATTAGACATGTTAACTCTTCTCCTATATTTTCTAAATTTAACTCATCTTCTATACCTAGATTAATTGCTACATCTATTATATTATCTTTAAAACTTATATTTTTTTTTATTTTTTTTGTTTCTAAAAAGCCTTGGGCATTAATCCTATGATGAGGTGAAAAACTTATATGAATCTCTTTATTTGTCAAATTTATCGCCCCTTTCTTACTATATAAAAGAGGATTGCCTAATAATAAAATATTACCTATACCTTATTATTTCAATAAATAATATTTTTAAACTACTTTTATATAATAAAAAAAGATATCTCAAATTGAGATATCTTTTTTATTATCTTTCACCTTTTTTGTATGGGTTTCCAAGAGCTGACGGAGCCTTAGAACTCTTAACAAATAATACTAGAACTATTAATGTTACTATATAAGGTATCATTGATAATAAGTTTTCATTCACAACGAATGGCAATTCTGGATTTCCAAAGAATACTGTTAATGCAGTTGAGAAACCAAATAATAAACATGCTACCATAGCCCATTGAGGTCTCCATTTACTGAATATAACAGCTGCCATAGCGATATAACCTTGTCCAGATATTAATGTTGGTCTAAATGATGAAACAACTGCTAAACTCATTGATGCTCCACCTAATCCAGCTAATATACCAGATATTATAACTGCTGCATATCTAACACGAGTAACACTTATACCTAATGTATCTGCTGCACCTGGATGCTCTCCAACTGCTGTTACTCTAAGACCAAACTTAGTTTTATATAATACATACCAAACTACTAGAACTAATATAAATGCTAAATAAACTGTAGCATATGAATTAAATATAGTATCTAGTACACTTCCTGATGGGAATAGTCCATTTAATGGTCTTGGTATTTTATTTTCCATTGGTATTGTCGGAGTCATTGTAGCTCCATCAAACATCATCTTTGATACGAATAATGCTACCCCTGGTGCAAGTAAGTTTATAGCAACACCCGATATTGTATGGTCTGCATTAAAACTAACTGTTGCTATAGCATGTATAAGTGCGAATAAACCACCAGCTAATCCACCTATTATAAATGCTAACCATGGGTTTCCTAAGAAATATCCAGCTGCTGCACCAGCAAATGCACCCATAACCATCATACCTTCTAAACCTATGTTAACTATACCTGATTTTTCAGAGAATACTCCACCTAATGCTGTAAATATAAGGGGTGTAGAGTACATTAAAGTAGTACTAATAATTAAAGCTATTTGATCCATTATACATTCCCCCCTTTACTTCTCTTTTCTTTCATTTTATCATATAACATTTTTAATACACTACTTAGTGCTATAAAGTAAACTATTGAACCGATAACTATGTTTACTACTTCTGAAGGAGCTCCGATAGCTTGCATCTTAGTTCCTCCATATTTAAACGCTCCGAATAATAATCCTGAGAATATAACTCCTATTGGGTTACTGTTAGCAATTAACGCTACAGCTATACCATCAAATCCATATCCTTCTTGAGCTGCTAATACTGATATATTATGAGATACACCCATTACTTGTATTGCACCAGCTAGACCTGCTATTAAACCAGCTATAGCCATAGATTGTAATATAGATTTATTTACGTTTATTCCACCGTATTCAGCACCATATCTATTGAACCCAACACCTCTTAACTCGAATCCTAAAGTAGTTTTGAATAATATAAATGCTATTATTAATACAACAGCTATAGATATTACAATACCCCAGTTCACTGAAGTAGCTGGTCCAATTAATCCTTTTAACCAATCTATTCCTATACTTGCACTTTCATGTATACTTACAGAAGTTTCACTATTTGGCTGAGCTAACCAAGTAGTTCTTATCATATAGTTACTTAAATAGAATGCAATCCAGTTTAACATTATTGTTGCTATAACTTCATTTATTCCATATTTAGATTTTAACCATCCTGCAATACCACCCCAAACAGCTCCTGCTACTGCTGCTACTAAAAGAGTAAGTGGTACATGTATGAATGCTGGTAAATCTATTCCTGCCCCAACTAATGTTGCAAATAAAGCACCTATTATAAACTGACCCTCTGCACCTATATTGAATAAACCAGTCTTATATGCAAATGCTATAGAAAGACCTGTTAATATAAGTGGAGTTGATCTTATTATTGTCCATGCTATGAATTTAGGCTTTCCAAATACTCCTGTTATCATAGCTGAGTATGCTTCTATCGGATTAAATCCAGCTATTAATAAAGCTATTGCTCCAACAACTAAACCTAATACTATTGATATTAACGAGAAAATAATAGCATTGTTAGCAGCAGATAACTTTCTTTTTTGTTTATTATTGCTCATCTTCTGCACCTCCTGCCATCATGAATCCTAATGTATTTTCATCTGCATCTTTACCATCTACTATACCTACGATTTTACCTTCGTATATTACAGCTATTCTATCAGATACATTCATAACTTCATCTAATTCTAAAGAAACTAAAAGTACTGCATTCCCTTCATCTCTTTGCTTAACAAGAGAACTATGAACAAACTCTATTGCTCCAACATCTAATCCTCTTGTTGGTTGAGTCGCAATTAATAATTGTGCTTCATTTGTCGCAGCTCTTGAAACTTCAATATTATCAACTTCTCTACCTATTATAACCTTTTGTTGGTTACCTCCAGATAAAGCTCTTGCTTTTGTTGTATAGTCAGTAGGTCTTACATCAAATCTATCTACTATCATTTTTGCATGTTCTTCTATAGCATCCATTTTTAAGATTCCATTTTTAGAGAATCTTGGATCTTTATAGTTTTGTAGTACTGTATTTTCAGCAACAGTAAAGTCTAATAT
Source organism: Clostridiaceae bacterium (assembly GCA_902362365.1). Taxonomy (GTDB): domain Bacteria; phylum Bacillota; class Clostridia; order Peptostreptococcales; family Peptostreptococcaceae; genus Romboutsia_E. The sequence goes on from CABIVQ010000016.1 coordinate 54,116, forward strand.
TAAACCTCTTTTTTGTCTATCTTCTGGTATGTTTTTTATACCTTTATTGAACATTTCTAATGGCTTATTATTAATAACTTCATGACCATTTATTTTTATACTTCCAGATTCAGCTTTTCTAAGACCAGTAAGAGCTTCTACTAATTCAGATTGACCATTTCCATCTATTCCTGCTATACCTAGTATTTCACCAGCTCTAACTTCTAATGATAAACCATCAACCGCAGCTATCTTTCTATTATCTTTTACTAATAAATCTTTTATTGATAAAACAACATCTCCTAATTTAGGTTCATCTTTATCAACTTTAAAGTTAACTTCTCTACCAACCATCATTGCTGCTAAATCATCTTCACTAGTTTCATCAACTTTAACTGTATCTATATATTTACCTCTTCTTATTATAGTACAGTAATCTGCAGCAGCTTTTATTTCTTTTAATTTATGAGTTATTATTATTACTGATTTACCTTCTTTAGTTAAATTTCTTATAATTTGCATAAGTTCATTTATTTCTTGAGGTGTAAGAACTGCTGTAGGTTCATCTAGTATTAATATTTCTGCTCCTCTATATAAAGCCTTTAATATCTCAACTCTTTGTTGCATACCAACTGTTATATCTTCTACCTTTGCAGTTGGGTCTACATATAAACCATACTTTTCCGATAACTCTTTAACATCTTCAATAGCTTTCTTCATATTAACCGCACCTAAACCTTTTACTGGTTCAGTACCTAATATTATATTTTGAGCTACTGTAAATGGCTGTACAAGCATGAAATGTTGATGAACCATTCCTATCCCATTTTCTATAGCTATATTTGGATTATCTATGCTTACTAATTTTTCATTTATATGTATTTCTCCAGATGTAGGCTGGTATAAACCATATAATATATTCATCAATGTAGATTTTCCTGCTCCATTTTCACCTAAAAGAGCATGTACTTCTCCTTTGTGTACAGTCAAATCTATATTATCATTTGCTACGAAACTTCCGAACTTTTTAGTTATTTTTTTCATTTCAACAACTTTTTGACTGTAATCAACATTACTATTATTCATCGCCCTTTGCTAGCCTCCTTATTTAATAATCAGTACTCTTTATTATACTAAAATATAATTAATATAACAAACTTTTTTCGACATTTTTTTATTTTATCTTAAATATATGCATATTATTCATATTTTTTGTGTCATTTCTCCCTTCTTATTTACAATTATGTTACACTATTAACCTTTTTAGTAAAATAAATATATATTTATATATTATCCATATTATAGATAATCTATTTGCTTGATACATATATTTTATATTTATAAAGAAAAACTCCCACGTAAAAATAGATATTTAATTATAGTTACCTATTATAAGTGGGAGTATTATTTAAAATCTATTTATTATTAGGATAAGCTTTTTCAAACTCTTCTTGATTGGAAGGAACCTTTATATCTCCTGATTTTATTTTTTCTTCTGCATCATCAACATATTTTAATATATCCTCAGGAACATTATCCTTAGTAGTTGGTGCTATACCTACACCGCCAGTTGATAATGTATTAACTATAGTTTGCCCTCCTTCATATTTTCCTTCTATTAATTTTTTAGATAAATTATATACAGCTATATCTATATTTTTCATAGCTGATGTTATAACATTTTTAGGGGCAAGTGAATTTTGATCTTGATCTACACCAATTGCCATTTTGTTCCCTTCTTTTGCAGCTTCTATTGCTCCTGTACCACAAGCTCCTGCTGCTGTAAATATTACATCTATACCATTTTTGTGCATTTGATTTGCTATAGATTTACCTAATGCTGCATCTGAAAAGCTATTTGCATATTGAGTTGATATTTTTACATCTGGATTAGAATCAAGTACTCCTGCCTTAAATCCATACTCGAATTTCTTTAAAACTTCACTTTCAATTCCACCTATAAATCCAACTTTACCAGTCTTAGTCATTTTCCCAGCAATTAAACCAGTTAAATAAGATGATACATTATCTTCAAATATTAAAGAATCTACATTCTTTGCATCTACTACTTCATCAACAATTGCAAAATTATTATCTGGATAATTTTTAGATGCTTCCGCTATAGCATCTTTTAATTTATAACCTACTCCAATTATTAAATCCATATCTTCATCTATAAAAGTTTCTATATTTGGTACATATTCTGCATCCTGTTTTGACTCTAAATATTTTACATCAACTTTATCTCCATAATCTTTTTTTAACTTTTGAAGACCTTTCCATGTTGATTGGTTAAAAGACTCGTCATTTACTCCACCAGTATCAGTTACCATTCCTACTTTATATACTTTACTAGATGTAGTTCCTCCTTCTGTTTTGTTGTTAGTTTTATTGCTACATCCAACTATCATAGAAGCTGATAAAATTAAAGATGTTGCAAGAGTTATGGTCTTTTTTAATTTCATTACTTTTGCCTCCTTTAATGATTTATGTATATTGGTAGGTTTCTCATTTTAAAGGTCTTTTATCCAAATAATTAGCTATATTTTAGACATGTAATTTTTTCAAAATAGATTGTAATTCTCTTTTATTTCAATGATAAATTATCATATTAAGTGCAACATCTAAAAATATGTAAAAAAATAGTTCATAAGTTTATGTTCATGTTACAGTAATAATAACCACAAAACT
>CABIVQ010000017.1:0-35557 GCA_902362365.1 Clostridiaceae bacterium
TTGGATGGATTTGTCGTTACTTCCATTTAACCAAAGAAGGTTATTTTTTTCATTATATAAATTTTGTAAAAATCAAGTTGCAAATATTAACTAGATGCAACACTAGAACCTCATTTGCTAGATAAAAATTTATACAACTTATATTTTAAACATCTTCAACTATACCTATATATGGTAAGTTTCTGTATTTTTCAGCATAATCTATTCCGTATCCAACTATGAACTTATCTTCAATAACGAATCCAACATAATCTACATGCATTTTTGCAGTTCTTCTTTGTGGCTTGTCTAATAAAGTACATAATTTTAAAGATTTTGGATTTCTAGTTTGTAAAGCAGCTACTAAGTTGCTTAGAGTTAATCCTGAATCAATTATATCCTCTACTATCAGTACATTTCTTCCTTCTATATCTACATCTAAGTCTTTTATTATTTTAACTGTTCCAGAAGATTCAGTTGAGTTACCATAGCTTGATACACTCATGAAGTCCATATTTACATCTAAATCTATATTTCTTATTAAATCTGCTACAAATACACTAGCACCTTTAAGAATTCCTACTATTAATAAATCTTCACCTTGATAATCTTTTTCTATTTTCTTAGCTATTTCATATACCTTAGCCTTTATTTCTTCTTCAGATAACATTACTCTAGTAACTTTAAACATCTTACCCTCCTGCACTTTTTCCGTATGTTTTACTTTATCAGTATACCATAAAACTGTAAACTTTTGAATGTTTTCTTTAATTTTTATCTTATAATTCGTATTTTCATTTTTTATTCCTTCTTTTATTATAACTTATCTATAAAAGAATAAACTTTTAACTTAAAGTCTTGGAATAAACTTTTCATTTGTATTATACTCTATTTATAAACATAATATGTTGTATATACATACACGACTATTAGGAGGTATTTCAATGAGCATAAATCATGGTGCAAACTTATATGATTTATCTAGCAAATATGGTTTTTCAAAAGATGAGTTAATGGATTTTAGCTCTAATATAAATCCTTTTGGTACATCAAAACTTGCTAAAGAATATATAATCAATAATATAGATATAGTATCAATGTATCCAGATCCTAGCTATATAGATTTAAAAAAGTCTATATCAAATTATTGTAAATGTTCAGATGAGAATATAGTCTTAGGAGGTGGAGCAACTGAACTAATATCTTCATTTATAAAAACACTAAATCCTAAAACTGCTTTATTACTTTCTCCAGCATATTCTGAGTATGAAAGCGAACTATCTAAAATTAATTGTACTATTACAAAATACTTTTCTAAGTCTGAAGATAACTTTAAAATAAGTGTTAAAGACTTATCTGAAAATATATCTAAAAATAAATATGATTTAATCATAATATGTAACCCAAATAATCCTACTGGATTTACATTCTCATCAAAAGAAATTGAAGAGCTTCTTAAATCTACTTCAGCTTTTGTAATGATTGATGAAACTTATGTTGAATTCACAGATACTGATATCTATTCTTGTACTAGCTTAGTAGATGAATATACAAATCTATTTGTAATTAGAGGTACTTCAAAGTTCTTTTCAACTCCTGGGTTAAGGCTTGGTTATGGCCTTATCGGTAATAAAGACGTAAAAACTAATATAAACTCTCATTTGGACTTATGGAATATAAATATTATTGCATCTACTATGGGCGAAATAATGTTTAATGATAAAGATTTTATAGAGCATAGTACGGACATTATACTTAAAGAAAGAGATTATCTAACTAAAGAATTAAGTAAGATAAATGATTTACATGTATATGAAAGTAAAGGAAACTTCATTTTATGTAAGATAAAATCAAAGACAATCACAGCCAATCTATTAAGAGAACAATTGATTTCTAAGAAAATAATTATAAGAGATTGTTTTTCTTTTGATGGTCTTGATGAATACTTCTTTAGGGTATGTATATTGAAACCCGAAGAAAATAAGGCTTTAATTAAATCTCTTAATGAAATATTTATTTAGTTATTATTTACCTAAATTAAAAAGGTCTATTTCAAAACAGATTTAAATTTTCTAAATCTTAATTTGAGATAGACCTTTTATTATTTTTCATCTTTTATTTCAAAATCAACATCTTCTATTATATTCAAATCTTTGCTGTTTTTTATTATATCCTTATATTTTTCAATTTCTTCACTCATAATTCCCAAACACCATACTAAAATAAGTAAGTCATCAAACATTCCAAATACTCCAGTTATCATTTCGGGAATGAAATCTATAGCAAAAACCATATATAAAATAGCTACAGCAAATGAAAATACTACCTTAAGTTTACTAATTATGCTTACTCTACTATCTGTCATAAAATCTGGTATTTTAAATATATTTATAATAAAAAGCAATCCAAATTTAGCATTTTTAAATCTAACTAAAACTTTTTTTAGTCCATCTAATAGCATACTTATTACTTTAATTATTTTTTCCATAAAATCACCCCTATAATATATAGCTTAAACTATATTATATATTATAAGGGCTTTTCTATAAATATACTTTTTCTACCACTAACCTACATTTCGAATATTTGTATGTTTTTGTTATTCAGTACCATATTTATCTTTTAATAAAAATGATGATTTTTTATCTTTTATAAATGAACCAATTATAGCTCCTCCTATAGCTGGCAATATCCAGTTAAATCCTAATGGAGCTAGTGGCAGTTTTGACATAACTGGTACTACTCCCCATAATCCATTTGCTACAGTTAATAAACTTACGATTAAAGTTACATACGCCGATATCTTGAATATATTGTCATTTCTAACATGTGAACATGTTAATGATAATAAAACTAAAGCCATAAGTACAGGATAAACTGTCTCTAATATTGGTGCTGAGAATTTTATTATAGTTCCAACTCCAAAGTTTGATACAACAGCACTAAATACACACACTAAAACTACTATAGTTTCATATTTCACTTTTCCATTAGTAACATTTGAGAAGTACTCTCCTGTAGCTGATGTTAGACCTATAGAAGTAGTTAAACATGCTAAAGATACAATTACACATAATAATATTTTTCCTGGATTTCCTAGTAAAGCAGATGTTATTTCAACCATTAACAATGCCTGTGGAGTTTTTACTCCAAATTTAGTAGATAATGTTGCACCTAAATATGTAAGGCCTCCATAAATTACTGCTAAAGCTACAGCTGCCACTACTCCTGCTTTTATTGTTAAAGTCACCTTTTCAGATGTTTCATTATAACCTTTATTTATAATTGCATTTATTATTACTCCAGCAAAAACTCCAGCTGCTAAAGCATCCATAGTTAAATACCCTTGAGATACACCTTCTGCAAATAAATTATTTTCTATCATAACATTTGGGCTTATATCCCCAATTGGATTTAATACTCCAAGTACGATTAAAACTATAAGAGATAAAATTAATAATGGCGTTAATACTTTCCCTACTATATCTACAACTTTTGACGGTTTTATTGTAAGCACTAATGTTAATCCAAAGAATACTACTGAAACTATAACTGCTACAACACTACCTGATGTATTTAACATTGGTTGTATTCCCATTTCATATGTAGTTGCCGCTGTTCTTGGTATAGCTAGTAGTGGCCCTATACAAATAACTGCTGTTGCTCCTATTACATTTGCTAATCCTTTACCACCTCTAATTAAAACACTTTCTAGCTTTCCTGTTCCTTTTACTACAGCTAATAAAACTAATAATGCCAAACCTACATCCGCTAATACAAACCCACCTAGCGATGTAAGCCAACTTTCACCTGATACAAGACCTAAATATGGTGGAAATAGCAAATTTCCTGCTCCAAAGAACATAGAAAATAATGCAAATCCAACTACTAATGTATCTAAATTCTTTTTCATACTTTACTCCCCCTTCTCTTTTAAATTTTCTAAATTTTTAAATAATTATAAGTATATTTAATTATACAATTACATTTTTATCTAGTCAACTTTTGACAAGACTTAATATATAAATTTTTTTCTTATATTTTTATGTTATCCTGCATATTTATATACTATATAATAATCGTTCTCATAAATTTTATTGTCAGACTAAAATCAATTCTAAGTATAAAATTTATATAAATGGAGGTGAAATCTATGCATCTTAAAGATAACAGTGCAAATTTCAAGTATGCAAATGACTTTAATGTTTTTGTACTCGGAAATGCTACTCAATATAATATTGAATGTGAAGGTCGTGTGGCTATTGCCAATAATGCAAACTTAGTAAATTATAGTGTTGGAACCAATCTTTCTTTCTCTGCATCTAGAGCAGATTTAATAATTGGTGGTAAGGTAAATATCGATGGAGGAATTAATTCTAATGGTAACACAATAGTTAAAGATTCTCGCAATGTTATAAAGTATACTATGATTAATTCTAATAATATATTTTCTGATCCTATAGTTGACGATACTATAAATTTTGAAGATGCTATAAATTACTTACAAAATGCTTCACGATTTTGGGCCAGTTTAGATGATAATGGAAGTATCAACTTAAATAATAATATCTTAACTTTATCAGGAGAAGATATTTATCTCAATATATTTACTATAGATGGATCAAACATTAATAATTCAAATATATCATTTGAAAATTTGGAAGTTATCGATATTGTCGCACCTAAAACTTCTACTATTCTAATCAATGTATTAGGTGAACATATATCTTTCGGTAATTTTTTCACATTGAGAAATAGCATCCCTCCTACGCCCGAAGAAATGAGCTTAATAGTTTTTAACTTTCCTCAATCAAAATCTTTATACTCTGCAGAAATTTCTATAAAAGGCTCATTATTGGCTCCTTTTTCAACTGGAAATTTATATGATGGATATATTAGTGGCAATCTTATTTTAAATAATTTTGAAGGCAATGTAAAACCTAAAAATATTTTATTTAAGGGCAATTTACCAGAGGTCAACTCAGAAAATAAAAACTTACTTACAATCTCAAATTTTTTTCCATCTTCTTTTAACACTAGTAAAAGTTTAGGTTGTATATATGGAAAAATAAATCTTTCTACTAAAAATAATAACTGCCTAAGATGTTCTAGTATCAATGCGTCTAATATTAAAATAGAACTCTTTAATCTTAATAATTTAGTACTTCCTATTAAGCATACCTACACTGATTATGATGGTAACTATGAATTCAAAAACCTTAAGGAAGGCTATTATTTTCTAAGAATAATATCACCAGAAGGATATCATTTGTCTGATGGATATTGTAATAATGACTTTAGCCCTAGAACTGGATTCTCTAAACAAATTTTCATAGACAATGTTCCCTATAACTTAAGTGCCTGTATTTCTCCTGAGAATACCGCATTAACAAAACCTAAAGATTGCAACTACTTTATTTCCGGTATAATCTTTAAATCTTCAGTTAATACTTCCCTTTATAACTATAGCTCTAGAGGGATTAATAATGTATTTATAACCTTATATGATAATTACAATACTCCTATTGCTTCAACATATTCTTCATACTTTGATGGGGTTGATGGCTATTATAAATTTGAAAATTTACAGTCAGGTGTTTATTATTTAAAATTTAATCCTCCTAAGTATTACTCTTTTGTAACGCCTCTTTACAGTGATTATTATGGGTCTAAGGCTGATAGAGATACAGGTACTATAAGAGTGAATCTAGAATATAAAGATATACCACATGCTTATGTAGGATTAAACATTAAGTACTAATAAACATAATAATGAGGCATCATGAAAATATTTGCGCATAGAGGAGATAGCTGGTTTTACCCCGAAAATACTATATTAGCCTTTAAAAAAGCTTTAAGTCTACCTATCTATGGTATTGAGTTAGATATTCATAAATCTAAAGATAATCAATTAATTGTAATACACGATGAAACTATTAATCGTACATTTAAAGGTAAAGGTTTTGTGAAAGATTATAGCTTAAAGGAACTTCAGCCCTTTAAGTGTAAGAAACCTCTTTTTAAAAATAATATTGTGGATTTAGCTCATGACAATAATTTAGAGGTATTCGTATATACTGTTAATACTCCTTTATCAGTTCTGAAAATGATCAAGTATAATGTTGATGGAATTTTTACAGATTTTCCTAATTTAATATATAATATATTAATTAAAACAATTGACATTTTCCATTCATAGGAGTACATTATTTATTAAATAATTTTATATATTTAAATTCTTTTTGTATAAATTATTTATAATAAATCATTGGAGGGTACATATTCTATGGATGTATTAAAAGTTTTTGTAGAAAATTTATGTGGAAAATTTAATAATTACGATCAAATTAATGATGAGCTTTCTAAGGGGGAAGTGTTACATCCAAAGGCAAGTCATATAAATGGTGTTTGTAATCACAAGATCAAAAACTTGCCAGAAGACTTTAAAGATTACTTTGTTATAGAAGAAAGTTACTATGAACAAGGAAATAGAAAAAATATCTTACCTCACTTATTCTTATTTACTTTAAATGATGATAATAAAGTAGTATTAGAATCTTACGAGTTACCTAAAGGAGTTTCTCAAGAAGAATTTAGAAATGATAATGAAGATTTAATTATGGACTACAATAAATTAGCTAAATCAGAGAAATTCACTCCTATGGTTTATAATGAAGAAAATGGAGTTTTTACTGGAGAAAGCACTAGTATGTTCTCACCTGTAACTAAATTCATTTTAAAAGAAAGAGTAGAAAATGGGATGCTTTATGTAAGTGAAGTTTTCTATAAAGGAGATAAAAAAACATTCGGATTTGAAGATCCAATAGTATATAAAAAAATAAATTAATAGTTAATATAAATAAAAATGATGGATATGTATTAAATTATACATATCCATCATTTTACTTTTGCTAATTTATTCCCTAACTATTTTTTCTTCCTTAATCTTAAATAATAAAAGACTCTCCTTACAAGCCAATCTACATACATTCCAACCTATATATCTAGAATATATCCTTTAGCAAGTTGCTCCACCTGTTATATGAAGCTCTGCATTTAATATTTCTTCTTTTCTTTCTAAGATATCTCCATTTAATAATTCATCTTGAATTTTATCAAAACCTACCCTGTCTATCATATCTCCAAATCTTTCTCCAGTTTTTCCTTGCTCTCTGTATAATAATATTGTTTTTTCTAATATTTCCTTAGCTTCTTCTATTGTATATATATCTTTTATTGGAGTTCCAGGTCTTGATAATTTTCCCCACTTCCCTCCTAATATTATTTTTAAACCTCTTTTACCTTCTTCTATTGCATCAAAATGGCATTTATCTATACATAAGCCACAATTATTACATTTATCTTTATCTATAAATAATTTTCCATTTATTACCTTAGCTGCTCCTACCTTGCAAATTGATTCAATCGCACATTTTTTACATCCAGAGCACATATCTTCATCATATTCAGGTACATGTTGACCCATTAACCCAAAATCATTTAAACTTGGTTTTATACAATTGTTAGGACATCCACCTATACCTATTTTAAACTTATGAGGTAACTTTACATCGTAGTACTCATTATAAAATTCTTTATGAAGTTCACTTCCTAATTTTTGAGTATCTAAAAGACCAAATGTACAGACAGTTCCTTTACATGGAACTATTGGTCTCACTCTTGAGCCAGTACCCCCAGACTTTAATCCATCTTTAGATAAATGTTCTTTTACATCTTCTATATCTTTAAATTCTATTCCAGGAACCTCTAGAGTTAATCTTGTTGTGAGAGATATATTACCATTACCATACTTTTCTGCTATTTCACATACATTTTTAAGCTGGTTAACTGTTAATGCTCCATTTTCAGTTATTACCCTACAAGAAAAATGTTGACCATCATTATTTGATAAAAAACCCTGACCCTTTACTGATTTTCTTTGTTCTGGTGTTATTTTCACCTTACTTTTTTCTCCCATTTTATAATTCCCCCATTTCTTTATTTAGTGATAATCCACCTTCTAATATGTTTACGTCCTTATATCCATAATACTTCATTCTGTTATATGTCAAATAAGCTCTCTTACCTCTTGCACATACTAAAAGAATTTTATCATCATAATTTAAGTTCTCTATTTTCCCATCTATACTTGATAAATCTAAATATAATGCATTTTCTAAAGTAGGTACCTTATTTACATCAACAATCTTATAACTATCTTTATTTTCTATAAAATCTTCAAATCTAACTATTTTTACACCTTCTGTAATCTTATTTAAAAGAACATTTGCTGCATGGCCTAGTGGAGATATTGCTGTTGAAAATGGAGGCGCATAAGCTAAGTCTAAGTCTTGTAAATCACTTAACTTTCCTCCAAAATGAATTGCCGTAGCTACTGTATCAATTTGCTTATCAACGCTACCTTTACCAAATACTTGAGCTCCTAATATTTTTTCACTATCTATATCGGCTATTAATTTTATAAACAATAAACCTGCTCCTGGATAATAATGAGCCTTATCATCTAGTGGTACTATTACACTGTCTGTGTTATATCCTAAACTTATAGCCTCTTCCTCTGTAAGACCTGTTCTTGCTGCATTTATGTCTAATAATTTTACTATAGATGTTCCTAATACACCCTTGAATTTACTTTCTTTGCCAGCTATGGTTCTTGCTACACATCTACCTTCTTTATTTGCTGATGAACCCATTGGAGACCATGTGACTTTATTTGTTATAATGTTTTTTACAGATGCACAATCACCAACTGCAAATATATTTTCATCACTTGTTTGCATATTGTAATCAACACTTATAGTTTTATTATCTTCTAAATTTAATCCGCACTCCTCAGCTATTTTAGTGTTTGGTTTTATACCTACACTCATTATTACTAAATCTGCTTTGATCACTCTTTTGTCTGTTTTTATCTTACTAACTTTTTCATCTCCAATTATTGAAACAACTTTTTCATTTGTTAGTACCATAATTCCATTATCTATAAGCTTTTCCTGTAAGTATAAAGAAATCTCTTTATCAAATCCAGGTGGTATACTTTCACTTGCATCTATAACAGTAGTTTTTATATTATTTTCTAATAGATTTTCAGCTATCTCTAAGCCAATAAATCCACCTCCAACAACTACTGCTCTTTTTATTTCATCATTTTCTATAATATCTCTTAATTTAATTGCATCTTCTGGAGTTCTTACATAATAAACTCCTTTTAGATTTATTCCATCTAAATTTGGTTTTATCGGATCTGCACCTGTTGCTATAACTAACTTGTCATACTTAAATTCTTTTTCTTCATTTGTAACTACATTTTTAGTACTAACAATTTTACTATCTCTATTTATTTTCAAAGCTTCTGTATTTGTAATAACCTTAACTTGAGTTAGTTTTTCAAAATTTTCTGGAGTATTGACAATCAAACTCTCCTTATTTTCTATTACTCCACCAACATAATAAGGAAGACCACAACCTGCGTAAGATATATCTTTTCCCATTGTAATAATAGTTACATTATAATCTCTATGTTCTCGTTTAAGCTTTGCTGCTGTTTTTGTTCCTGCTGCAACTCCCCCAATAACTAGAATATCCATTATCTTCACCCCTTAGATAAATTTTCAACCAATTCACACCATAATTGTAGTTAGTTTTTAATATAATGTAAAATTATAAATATTTATTGATTTATAAATTTTTCTTATAGTACAATCTCGGTATAAGAATTTCTATATTTATAAAACTATTAGGGGGATATTATGATTGATTTTAGACTAAAAACATTTATAAATTTATGCGAAACTAAAAGTTATACAAAAACAGCAAAAAATCTATCTATTACACAGCCAGCAGTCAGCCAACATATCAAGCTTTTAGAAGAAAAATATAACTTAAAACTTTTTGATTATGTAAGCAAAAAATTAGTCTTAACTCAAGAAGGAATAGATTTTTTGTATAATGTTCAAAAACTACAAACTATGTCTATAAACATAGAACATCATTTAAAAGATTCTAGTAAGAAAAATAAATCATTAGTTTTTGGTGCAACTAGGACAATTGGTGAATTTTATCTACCTAAATATTTAAAAGATTACATTAAATTGTATCCTAAAGATAATATATCTATGATAGTTAATAATACTAAGTTTTTATTAGAAAACCTAAATAAAGGTAATATTGAATTTGCAATTATAGAAGGTCACTTTAACAAAGCTGAATATGATACTTACTTAATTAGTAAGGAAAAACTAGTTGTAGTTGCTTCACCTTTAAATAAACTTGCCTTAAAAAAATCTATTTCATTTAAAGATTTATGTAGAGAAAATTTAATTGTCAGAGAAAAAGGTTCTGGAAGTAGAGAAATTTTTGAAATGTTTCTTTATGAAAATAATTATTCTTATGAGAACTTCAATCATATTATAGAAATCGGTAATATTAATGTAATTAAAGATTTAGTTAAGAATAATTTAGGTGTATCTATAATGTACGAAAAAGCTGCACAAGCAGAGTTCTCTAAAAAAGAGCTTATTATATTGGACATAGATAATATGAATTTATATCATGAATTCAATTTCATATTTTTAAAAAACTCAATTTTTGCTTCTAGCTACATAAATTTTTATAATTTTTTAGTAAATACATAAAGTTCTCCAATATAATTTAATAAATTCTCTTGATACCTTTCTTATTTGAATCATACTTTTGAAAATTCATAATATAGTGTATACTAAATTATGACAAGGTTTAGGGGGGGAATTTTATGTTTAGGGTTTATTTTACCGTCTTCTCATCTGGAATTACTTCACTTTTATTTAGCAAGTTACTAACAGTTACTAATGATAAATTTGATGTATTCCATAAATATATAAATAAAGATTATTTTTTAAAAGAACAAATAAAATTTATAAAATACTTTGGTCTAATTGGTTTAATTGCAATAATTAGTAGTGTATGTTCAATTTTTGTAGAGTTTTTTGCATTTAAACTTGCTGATTTGCCTATGTATGATTACATCGGTATTCTAAGTTTAACCATAAGTATTATATGCTTTATATCTCTGTTTCTTATATCATTGTACTTTACTTTTAAAATTATAATAAAATCTACACTATCTAAGATTTATAAAGTTTTACTTTATACTACATGTATTTTATCTATCTACATTGTATTTATAAATAATCCTTTTGGTGTTTCACCATTATATATGATCGAATTATTATTAATAATATACTTTTAGTTGATTAATATACACCTCTTTCAAATAAACAATATAAAGTGCGTATATCAAAATTTTGATATACGCACTTTATATTGTTTATTTGAATTTATTTAGTTTACTCTACTTTATCTAATATACCTTTCCATTTATTTATATCATTTGGTAATTTATTCAAGTCTATATCATATGTTTTCTCATATATACTCTTATTATATTGATATACGCTATTATCAAAATCTCCCAAAGTATAGTTTATAATGCTTAAATTATTTATCAAAGAAAATAATACTATTGAGTTATAATTCATAAACTTAGATATTTCTTCTTCATTCCAATCATTACCTAAGCTATATTTAATATTTAAAATATAATCTCCATACTTATTTTCATAGTTAAATTTTCTTACATATATATTTGCTAATAATTTATCTAATATAATTTCTATAATTTTATCATCTTTTATATCCGTATTTTTATATTCTGATAGCTCTATTAAATCAATTTTACTTGTATCTTTTATTTCATTTTCTAAATTATTATCTAAATCTTTTGATTTACAACCAGCCAATAATCCTATGCTCATAACTACAGTTAAAGAAACAGCTATCCTTAAGATTTTTTTCATATAAGCTCCTTTTATACTATTAAAATTATATTTTATATATATATATCTGAAAGTTCCACTATAGTATTCTTATTATCTATACCAGCATTATAAATTACCTCTGAGGAGTCAAGAACTTTTATAGGTAGTTTTACTACAAATGTAGTACCTTTACATTCACTTGATTTTACATCTATAGACCCTTCATGTAAATTTACAAAAGATTTTACAAGTGATAAACCTAATCCACTACCTTCATTCAATCTTGTAAATCCATTATCTATTTGAACAAATTTATCAAATATTTTGCATAAAGATTCCTCTTTTATACCTATACCTTCATCTTTCACAGATATTATTAAATTATCATCTTCAACAGATATATAAGTAAATATAGCACCTTTATCAAAAGAAAATTTTATTGCATTTGAAATTAAATTTAACATAATTCTTTCTATTTTATCTATATCAATTGCCATAATAAGCTCTTCAACTTCTGTATCTAAAATAATATTTAAATTTTTACTCTCTGCCAGTGGAATAACAGACTGTACAGTATTTTCTATTAAGCTAATCACTTCAACATTTTGAAGATTTATATTTTTATATCCTGTGTCTGATTTAGTAACATCTATAATGTTATTTATTAATCTTATTAACCTATGTGAATTTTTATCAATCATATTAATATTAGAAATTAAGTTTTCTTTATCTATTTCGTCTTTAATTTCTAAGTTTCTTTTAATTAACTGAGAAGATGATGAAATTACATTTACTGGTGTTCTAAGCTCATGACTAATATTTGCTATAAAATTACTCTTAGCCCTATTTGCATCTTCAGCTATTTTCTTTGATTCTTTTAGCTTTTTATTTGCTCTTTTAAATATACTTTGCTCTGATATAAGAAATATTATTATAAAGCATAATATTACGAATATTATTAATACAAGTATTATTTCATTTTTATAAGTTTTAAAAAATTCTTCAGACTCATAAAAAATTTCTGAATCTTGTGGAATTTGCTTTTTACTAATAAGATTATTTGTCAAATGTCTTTGGTTAAATATTAGCGTACTGGTGCGCTCTCCTTCTAATATTTCTGGATAGTTTTTATTTCCTTCTAAAAAATTTCTTACTATATCTCCAGTAACACTTCCTTGTTTATAAAAATCAATAGTATATCCACCCATCATTCCATACTCTATTCCTAAATTTGTAGTTGTAAATATAGGTGCTTCAGTTGTCCCTTCTATAGCACTTAAAATTTGACGAACAGATCCTAATGTTGTACTAGTATCCTTTACTATTTTAGAGCTAGTTGAGCTGTTTGGATTATAAAATAATACAATATCTTCTCTTTTAGAAAATTTTGAAAAAACTTCTTTTATCTCTTCTTCACTTTTAAATCCTACAGTTTTATTTTCAAACTTTAACTTAGGATACTTATCTTGTAAAGAATAAAACTCATTAATTTCATTCTTATATATATCTTCTAGACCTGTTATTAAAGTTAATTTTTTTTTATATTCGCTATTCTTATAAATTTCACCTATAATCTCAACATTTGATGAAATCGGTTTGAATTCTTTAATTATGCATTCTATATTTTTATTTTTAGCACCTTCAATGATTTTATCATCAAATATACTAGATAAAAATAATTTGCTATCTCCAAACAATTCTGTATGCTTTAATGCAAATGCACTAGCAGAATCATCTACAAATACTACTGCATCAAATTTTGGATAGACCTTAAGCTTATAGCTAAGTAATGAATAAAATGACTCTTCAAGTTTCTTCTCTGGATATTTAAATGTATTCATATACTCATAATATATCTCATAATCATTCCTTAATAAATCATCAAATCCATACATTTGTTCTTGCGTTGATGTGTAAGTTGGTGAACCGGAACTAATATATAGTATTTTCTTTTTTTCTTGTGCATTGACATATGTAGTGCTAAATATTATAAACATAATCAATAATAGTATTTTAAATAGCTCATTATTTATTCTTTTCATCACATTATCCTTTATTACAATATACTTGTTTTATATACATATTATAACAAAAAGTGAATTGTATGTACAAAAAAACCTCCACATAATTTAATTATGTAGAGGTTAAAATAAACTCTATATTCCTAGGCCACTTCTAAATTGACTGTTATAAAGATTTGCATAAAACCCATTTAATTTTAAAAGTTCATCATGAGTTCCACGTTCTATTATTTCTCCATCTTTTAGGGCTAATATTTTATCTGCACTTCTTATAGTACTTAGTCTATGTGCAATTATAAATGTAGTTTTACCTTTCATTAAATTTACCATAGCTTCTTGTATAGCAACCTCTGTTCTAGTATCTATAGAAGAAGTTGCTTCATCAAGTATAAGTATTGATGAATTAGAAAGTATTGCTCTTGCTATTGCTAACAATTGTCTTTGACCTTGAGATAAGTTACTTCCATTATCAGATAGTACTGTTTCATACCCATCTTCTAATTGCATTATAAAATGATGAGCATTTGCTAATTTAGCAGCTTTTTCTATTTCTTCATCAGTTGCATTAAGATTTCCATATCTTAAGTTTTCACGAATACTTACTGAAAATAAATAGGTATCTTGTAGTACTACTGATACTGACTTTCTCAAACTTTCCATTGTAATATCATCTATATTTTTTCCATCTATACTTATTTTTCCACTATCTATAGTGTAAAATTTATTTAGTAAATTTATTATAGTCGTTTTACCAGATCCAGTAGGTCCTACTATTGCTATAGTTTGTCCTTTATGAGCTGTTAGATTGATATTTTTTAAAATCTTTTTATCGTTATTGTATGAAAACTCTACATTTTCCAAATTAACCTCGCCTTGTAAATTATCTACATCTACAGATTCTTCCTTGTCTATTTCTGGATTTTCATCCATAACTTCAAACACTCTTTCAGCTCCAGCTAATGCTCCTTGAAGTGTATTTGATATATTAAGGATTTGATTTATAGGTTGATTAAAGTTTCTCATATAAAGAATTATAGTAAATACCACACCGACACTTATATCCATTCCTTTTAATATAAATACACCTCCACATACTGCTAATACTAAGTATGTTAAGTTATTTATAAAGTTATTTATAGGTCCCATACAACCTGATATGGCATCTGCTAAAATTGCACTTTTAGTTATATTTTTATTTATATGATCAAATTCTTTTTTAACATTTTCTTCTTGACCAAATAATAATACAGCTTTTTGACCTGATACCATTTCTTCTATATATCCGTTTAGTTTTCCTAAATCACCTTGTTTTTTTATAAATAAAGGCTGAGTATATTTCATTATAGTCCTTGTTCCCATTATAGTTATTGGAATTGTCAACAATCCTATTATTGTTAACTGTGGACTTAACATAAGCATTGCTATAAGCATACCTACTATATTAATTACACCTGAAATTAATTGTGTAATACTTTGTGATAAAGTTATATTTATATTGTCTACGTCATTTGTAAGCCTACTCATTAAATCCCCACTTGAGTGAGTATCATAGTATTTTAATGGCAAGTGTTGCATTTTTTCATATAAGTCTTTTCTTATATCTGATGAGGTTTTTTGAGCTATACTAACCATTAATCTATTTTGTACAAAAGTAGATGCTGTAGCAGCTAGATACATAGCTATAAGTACCATACAAATTTTGTATAATCCACTCATATTGCCAGTTGCTATATAGTTATCTACTATATCTCCATTTAACTTCGTTCCAAATATACTTACTAATGTTGTTATTACACAAAATACAAAAATTAAAATTAAAGATGCTTTTTTACTACCAATATACTTTAATAATCTATTTATTGTTTCTTTGGGATTGTTTAATTTTTCATTACTCTTTACTATGTGCATTCCAGGACCTCTGCCTGGTCTATCTAAAGAAATTGATTTACTAGACAACCTTAAGCACCTCCTCTCCTAACTGTGAAACTGCTATACTTCTATAAATTTCATTTCTTCTTAATAATTCATTGTGCTTGCCTATATCTGATATTTTTCCATCGTTCATTACTATTATCTTGTCTGCATCCATCACTCCAGAAATTCTTTGAGCTATAACTAAAACAGTTGATTCCTTCATCCTATTTTTAATAGAATTTTGAAGTTTAGCTTCTGTTGCCATATCTAAAGCACTTGAAGAATCATCCATAATAAATATTTTTGGATACCTTATTAAAGTTCTTGCAATTGAAAGACGTTGTTTTTGTCCTCCTGATAAGTTCTTACCTCTTTGCTCTACTTCACTTTGATACTTTCCATCTTTATTCATTATAAACTCATATGCTTGTGCATCTATAGCACTGCTATTTATATCTTCTTCATTTGCATTTTCATTTCCAAATTTTAAGTTACTTTCTATAGTCCCTCCAAATAATATATTTTCTTGAAGTACTATACCTATATTTTCTCTTAGCTGTCTTATACTTATATCCTTTATATTCACTCCACCAATTAAAATTTCACCTTCAGTTGCATCGTATAGCCTTGGGATTAAGTTAACAAAAGAACTTTTCCCACAACCTGTAGAACCTATTATTCCTATAGTTTCTCCCTGTTTAGCTTTAAAAGATATCCCTTCTAGCACATTCTCACTATGTTCATTATATCTAAAATAAACATCTTTAAATTCAATATCAAAATTACTTACTTCTATAGCTTCTTCTTTATCTTTTATACTAGTTTCTGTTTTAAAAACATCATCAATTCTATTTGCAGAAGCCTTTGCTCTTGAAAAAGTAAGCATTATATTTATTACCATAACTACTGATCCCATTATTTGAAGTAGGTAATTTATAAATGCCATTATCTTACCAATTTCTAAGTCACCTACATTAACCATATTTCCACCGAACCATAGTACTGCAACTACAGTTAAATTCATTATAAGTGTAGCAATTGGCCATAATATTAAGTTCATATTTTGTGATGCTATACTTTCATTTGTTAAATTGTCATTAGCTTCATTAAATCTTTCACCTTGTGTGCTTTCTATTGCAAAAGCTTTAATTACCTTCACACCTAATATACTTTCACGCATTACAGTATTTATATTATCTATTTTTTCTTGAACTGATGTAAATAGTGGCAATGATTTTTTAATTATAAACATAATAGAAACTAAAATTATAGGTAACGCTATTAAGAAAATACTTGCTAACTTTGGACTTAATATTGTTGCTATTATAAGTCCACCTATTGCTGTAAGTGGTGCTCTTACCATCATTCTAAGAGCCATATTCATCATCATTTGTAATTGAGTCACATCATTTGTAAGTCTTGTTATTAAAGATGATGTTTTTAATTTATCTAACTCTAAAAATGATAGAGTTTGAATTTTTGCAAATAAACCTTCTCTTATTCCTTCTCCTAATTTCATTGATGCTACAGCTGCAAAAAAAGAACATGCAGATCCTGCAAATAATCCTATGATTGCTGCAATTATCATTTTTATTCCAACACTAAGTACATAATTTAAATCTCCATTGGCTACACCAACATCGATTATACTTGATAAAAGAGTTGGCTGAAGTAAGTCCATGGCGACTTCTAAGCACATTGTAATCGGTGCTAAAATTGCACAAACAATTGCTGATCCTTTTAAATATTTTAATAATTTTGTCAATCTCAATCTCTCCTTATAAACTCTTTCATTAAGATAAAAACTACTTTTCATTACACTTATATTGCTCTCTTTTTTTAGCTAAATTATCGTATAATCTATTTAGTATATTAATAGTTTCAGACTTTTCTTCTTCTGTAAATCCTTCAAAGCAAATTTCATCTAATTCTAAAAATACTCTTTCAACTTCTTTTTGTACCTTTATTCCTTTTTCAGTTAAAAATACATTTAAAATACGTTTATCATTTGGATTTCTTTCTCTATAGATAAGCTCTTCCTTTTCCATACCAGATAATATACTTGTAGCTGTAGCAGGCTCTATTTTACAATATTTAGCTAATTCCCTCTGGCTACATCCAGAGTTATTTACTAAGAAATCTAAAAGTTTTGGCTTTCCTTCAGTTAAATTAACTTCTTTAAACTTATGTCCTGCCATTTTCCTATGAGCTTTATTCAACCTCATTAAAGATCCATGTAATGTGTTTGATCTTATATGTTTTTTTATCATTTAGTTTCTCTCCATTCAATCATAATCATTAGCCATCTAATCATTAGACATCTAATCATTATGTTATCACACAATTTACTTTCTGTAAACAAAGTATATTTTCATTAATTATTATCTCTTCTAAAACTTTTTTATAATTTGCATTATAAAAACCACTAAAGTAAAATTTTATTACATTTCTCACTGTAATAAATTGACATATAGAATATATTGAAATACTATTCTATTATAGATAAGTGTTCTCACACTAAAAATAAAAATATTGGAGAGATTTATATGAATAATAAAATTGAAAAATATGTTAATAACTTATTCCTAAAATCACCAATGTCAACTCACACAAAATATGCAAGTCAAAAAATTTTAACCAATGCTTTTAAAATCTACAACGATTTTCTTCAGTCTAATCTTAACGAAAACGAAGCTTACTTTGATTATAAAGAGGAGAAAGAATATGAAAAAAAGATATAGTATTTTTAGAATTGTATTTTTGTCTACAGTAAGTATATGCTTAATTTTTGTATTAACGTACTTATCCAAATCTGAGAAAAAATTTTTCAACTTTATTGGATTTAAATATGCCAGCTCTGATGAAAGACTTAGTGTAGTTTCTGAGAAAACTATAGATTTAAATAATGTAAATGACATCAGCTTTAATCTTAATGTAGATGATATTACTTTTATAGAGAATACAGATGAAAAAATTAAAATCGTTGAAAAATGTACTAAGCAACTATCCGAAAATGAAAAGCTTCAATTTAATCACCAAAATAACAAAATAGATATTTACAGAAGTTCAAAACTTAATATAAATCTTCTTGAGAAATCTTTTAAAAGAGAAGTAATAGTTTATTTACCAAAATCCTATAATAAAAATATAAATATTAAGCTATCAATAGGAGATGTTGACTTTTCATCAGATTTAAAATTAAATGAACTTGAAATTTATTTAACTACAGGTGATATTAATATAGATAATAATATTGAATGTAAGTCATTTATACTTGAAGGTAACACTGGTGATGCTAATATTAATAGTTTATCATCAGATGAATATGGTATAAGCTTTAATACAGGTAATATAGAAATTTCTAATTTATCAGGTAAAGGATATATAAATACTACTACTGGTGACTTACGATGTAATATTTCTGACCTAACTGGTAACTCAGATTTTTCTTCTAGCGTCGGAAATATTACTTTAAATCTAAAAAAAGAACCTAATTTTAAAATAAATGCTTCTTGTGATATAGGAGATATTAAAACAGATTTTACAGAGGATAATATCAGAGAAAATTTTTCTAATGCACTAAATATAGATTGTGGTTGTGGAGATATCAAAATAAATAAAAATTATTAAATAGATAATCCTAATTCTAGGAATAATACTTATGAGAATAAAATTTCTAGAAAGGGTTAAATAATATGAAAGTAACTTTAGATCAAAAAGCTATACTTACTTTAAAAGATATTTTAAAAGACAAAGATAAAGAAAATACTAAAATAAGAATTTATTTTGCAGGTATTGGCTGAGGCGGACCATCCTTTGGACTTGCTCTGGATGAGCAAAAAAGTGATGATAAAACTTATACAGTTGAGGGTATAAACTTTGTTATGAGTGAACATGATTATAACCAATATGGAGATATTACCATAAATGATACCGGATTTGGATTTAGGGTTGCACCAGAAAATAGCGGTGATGGCGATAGTTGTGGTGGTGGCTGCTCTGGTTGTGGACATTAAGAAAGGATTAAATAGATGATTGCAATAGACGAAAAATCTCTTTTAGCTATTAAAGATAAAGTTAATAAGAATAATAGTAAACTAAATAATGTTAGAATTTATTTCTCTGGTGTGGGTTGTGATGGACCTAACTTTGACATTACTCTAGATGAATTGAAAAGTGATGACTTAGTCTATAAAATAGACGATTTAACTTTTTTGCTAAGTCAATATGAGTATATGCAATATGGAGATATAAAAATAGATTCTAGTGAAGAAAGTCTAAAGATAACTCCTGAAAGCTTAGAATTAAGTATGTGTTGTGGCAAAGGCTGCCCTGATTGTCCCTATTAATATGTAAAAAGGATGGACTCAAAACTGAGTCCATCCTTCTTATCGTATAAAAGAGGGAACCTTTTATAACGATTATAATTTAGGTATTTATGAAACTTAAAGTAAAATTTAACTTTCAAACTTGAAAGTGTTTATTTACTAGGAACTTCTATTTCTTTATTTATTATTTGATTTACTTTTTTATTTACATAATCTATTATATCTTGAGAAACATTTTTATCAGTACTTGGAGCTAATCCTATACTGTTATCTTCTAAACCATATCTTATAGTTGTTCCTCCAGCATAGTTTCCTTCTATCATTGCTTTTACAGTGTTATATACACCTTCATTAACTTTTTTCATAGCTGATGTTAATACATTTTCTGGAGCTAAAGCATTTTGATCTCTATCAACCCCTATAGCATAAAGATTTTTCTCTTTTGCCATTTCGATGACACCTACACCTGAGTCACCTGCTGCTGCAAAAATTATATCAGCACCTTGACTATACATTTGTTGAGCTATTGATTTTCCTTTAGCTGCATCAACAAATGAGTTAACATATTGAACTTGAACTTTTACATTTGGGTTAACTTCTGCTACTCCAGCTTTATAACCTACTTCAAATCTTTTTATAACTTCGTTATCCATACCACCAACAAATCCTACTTTATTAGTAGTAGTTTTTTTACCAGCTACTAATCCAACAACATATCCTGCTTGCTCTTCTGTAAATGTTATACAAACAACATTTTCAGGAGTTTCTTCACCATAATCAACATCTACTATAGCAAATTTTTGATCTGGATAATTTTTAGCTGCTTCTAAAATAGCCGCTTGTAAAGGGAACCCTGTACCGATTATTAAATCAGCACCTCCGTCAACAGCTGTTTCTATATTAGTTGAATACTCTGCTTCTTGATTTGATTCTATATAATTTACATCTATATTAAAATCTTTTTTTATTTGTTCTAATCCTTCCCAAGAAGATTGATTAAAACTTTGATCGTTTATTCCGCCTACACTACTTATCATCGTTACTTTTAATGAATCATTTTTACTGTCATTTGAACTAGAACAACCTACTAATGCTAACATAGAAAGCATTAATACAGTTCCTAAGTATAATATTTTTTTCACTATTATTATTCCTCCATTTAAAAACAATTTACTTTTCTCGTGCTTTGTTATAATATCAGATAGTATCTACGACATAATATGACATTTGTCATATTTCTAAAACTTTTTATAGGAGCCAACTAAAATGATTAAAATAAATGATAAGAATAAATTAAATTATTATATAAAAAAATATAAAATAGATGAAATCTTTAGCTCTAATATGAGTTCATATATGGAATTACACTACTTTAAAAAGAGTGAACATATCTGTTCATCTGGAGAAGAATTAAAATATTTATATTTTTTTCTAGATGGAAAAGCTAAAGTTTATATTGCAGCTCCAAATGGTAAGTCTTTATTAATAAGATTCTATGCACCAATACAAATAATTGGTGATACTGAAATATTAAATAATACAACTATCGATTGTAACATACAAGCTGTAGAAGACTCTCTATGCCTGGCGATACCTAGAAATATAATAGAAAAAATAGCTTTAAAAGATGTACATTTCTTATCATATGTATGCAAGCAATTAGCATTTAAACTTTCAAGTGCTTCACTATCTAGCTCAATGAATATGCTCTATCCCTTAGAGAATCGACTTGCACGCTACATATTAGAAGCGTATAGTACAAATTATTCTCAAGATGAGAATTCAGAAAGCTTGACTCATATTTCAGAATTACTAGGAACTAGCTATAGACACCTTCTAAGAGTATTAGATAAATTTTGTAGTGAAAATATAATAAAAAAATCAAATAAAACAATAGTTATTCTAGATACACAAAAACTAGAAGATTTAGCTGGAGATTTATATCAATAAATAGTATAAAAAAATCTCAGACTATCACAAGATATCTTGCTACTAATCTGAGATTTTTTTACTATGCCTTATAGATTAAAAGTTTTCTCTACGTGAGCTTTTATTTCTTTTGCAGTTCCCATAGATAATACTTCATTAGCAAAGTTTTGCATATCTTCATAACTTACAGAAGTTATTAACTTTCTAGCTGGAAGTATCGATATAGGAGACATAGAGAATTCATCAAGTCCAAATCCAAGAAGTATTGGTATCATCCTTTGATCACCTGCAGATTCTCCACACATCCCTACCCATTTTCCTTCTTTATGAGCATTATCTATAACAGTTTTTATTAACCTAAGTACTGCAGGATTAAATTGGTTATAAAGATGGCTTATCTTTTGATTCATTCTATCAACTGCACAAGTATATTGTATTAAGTCATTAGTTCCTATTGAGAAGAAATCTACGTGCTTAGCTAGTATATCTGATATAACAGCAGCAGATGGTATTTCTATCATCATACCAACTTCTACATCATCAGCAAATGCTACTTCTTCAGCTTTTAATTCATCTTTAACTTCAGCAACTACTTCTTTAGCCGCTAATAGTTCTTCTAAAGATGATATCATAGGGAACATTATTCTTAATTTACCATGAACACTAGCTCTATATAAAGCTCTT
Source organism: Clostridiaceae bacterium (assembly GCA_902362365.1). Taxonomy (GTDB): domain Bacteria; phylum Bacillota; class Clostridia; order Peptostreptococcales; family Peptostreptococcaceae; genus Romboutsia_E. The sequence continues at coordinate 22,672 of CABIVQ010000017.1, forward strand.
AGTTGAGTTTTAAATATGTCCTTTCTATCTAAACATATTCTTATAGCTCTATATCCTAAGAATGGATTCATTTCAGATTCCATTTCAAAGTATGGTAATTCTTTATCTCCACCTATATCTAACGTTCTTATTACTATAGGCTTGTTATCCATTCCTTCTAATACAGCTTTATATGCTTCATATTGCTCTTCTTCAGTTGGGAATGCATCTTCTTTATCCATGTATAAGAATTCCGTTCTATAAAGACCAACACCTTCAGCGTCATTCTTTATAAGCCCTTCTACATCTTTTGGACTACCTATATTTCCAGCTAACTCTACATGTCTTCCATCAAGAGTTACTGAAGGTTTCCCTTTTAATAATTCTAATGATTTTCTATATTCTTCAAATTCAGTTTTTAACTTAGTATACTTAGTCATTGTTTCTTCATCTGGATTTAATATTACTTCCCCTGTGTCTCCATTGAATACTATGTAATCTCCATCTTTAGCTTTAGTAGTAATGTCAGTAAGACCAACTACTGCAGCTATTTCTAATGTTCTTGCCATTATAGCAGTATGAGAAGTTCTTCCCCCTATATCAGTTAAGAAACCTAAAACTTTGCTTTTATTCATAGTAGCTGTGTCTGATGGAGTTAAGTCATGAGCAACTAATACAACTTCTTCTTCTAATGCTGCTAAATCAACTATCTTAGCACCTAGTAAATGTCTTATTATTCTATTAGTTACATCTTTTATATCTGCAGCTCTTTCTCTCATATACTCATTGTCCATAGATTCAAACATGCCTACAAACATATCTCTAATTTCTTTTAAAGCAAAATCTGCATTAACTTCTTCGTCTCTTATTTTAGCTTTTGCTGAATCAATTAATTCAGGATCTTCTAAAACTAATAAATGAGCTTCAAATATTTCCGCTTCATGTTCTCCTAACTCTACTAAAGCCTTTTCCTTAACCTTAGTTAATTCTTCCTTTGATATTTCAACAGCTCTATCAAGCTTTGTAACTTCTTCATCTATATCAGCAATACTTCTTTTTTCTATCTCTAGTTCACTATGTTCTACTACTAATACTTTTCCTATAGCAATCCCTGGAGATGCCCCTGTTCCTTTAAACATTATGATATTTCCTCCTAATTAAGTTAAGTTCTATACCAATCTTCCAATTATATTCATCTTCCATAAATCTATATAAAGAATTATTAGATTAGAATATTTCGTTTTATGTTACTCCTAGCGCGAAAGGGCGATATATAAATTTTACTTACTTTTGTAGCATCTTTTCAGCTACTAGTAATAAAATTTATATATCACCCAAAGCGCCGAGAATCAGATTTCCAATTCTAATTTAATAATTATTATTCTCCAAATCCACTTTCTATTAATTCAACTAAAGTGTTTACTGCAGTTTCTTCATCTTCACCTTTAGCAGATATAGTTAATTCATCACCTTTAGCTAATCCTAAACTCATTATTCCCATTATTGATTTAGCATTTACAGTTTTTCCTTTAGCTATAACTTCTACTGTAGACTTGAATTCAGCAGCTTTCTTAACAAACATTCCTGCTGGTCTAGCATGTAACCCACTTGCATTTTTTATACTTACTAATCTTTCCATCTTTTAAACCTCCAAAATAATTTATTATTAAAGTATGTTATTTACTTTATTAGCTTATATTATATATAATTAACCTTGTTTTTTAAAATCACTTATAATTTGATTAGTTAAAACCTTAGGTAATTTACTTTTCGCAACAGGTATAACCGGTCTAACTTCGTTAATTTCTTCACTATCCTTACTAGTTTTGTAATTTCTGTGTACAGTGTCAACTAACTTATTAAAGTCATAAAGACTTATACGATTAATACCATTTTCTTGAAGTTTTTGCTCATAAACAGCATAAAATAATTCTTTATAAGAAAATTCCTTTTGTAGATTTAGAACTTCCCCTAGTCTTGGTATAACATTTTCCAATAAGGTTCTACGTGACACGCTTCTTTTTATGCCTAATATATTACATAATCCTTCTATAGTTTCATCCTTCAAGTTTATAAATTTTTCAAAACAATAATTTTCATCATACTTATAGTCTAGGTTAAAATAATATCTAACTCCTTCGTATCTTTCGTATGCTTTCATAGTATCAAGATACCCTAAAGTAATATTTTTTTCAATATTATCTTTATCTTTATTTAAAGATCCACCTAGATATTCAGATGGTACTATTACTTTTATATTTATACCTTTATCATTAAATTTATTTAAATTCATTTTTCCAATAAAATCATCTAATAACCTTATCACAACTATATCTGTGTATCCTTTATCTACTAATAATTTTACTGGTATATTGTCAGAAAACATTCCATCTAAATAAAGCTTATCATCAAGCTTCTCTAGCTTAAAAATCGGAAGACTTGCACTCGCAATTAGATAATCTACTAATCTACCTTCTGGAATATCTTCAATATACAATTGATGTGGATTAATTTTTTTATCCCAATGTACGGTAACGATTCCAAAGTCCTTATTAGATTTCCTAATAGCTTCCTCATTTATATTTTTTTCTAACATATTTCTTAAAGGAGTTATATCAATTCCCTCATTTTTTCTGGCTTTATTTATAAGTTCTATAACGACATTAAAATTTTTTGCAGTAAAATCCAAGTCTTTATATTTTTCATATGTATCTTCATCTATATTCATAAAACTAGAATAATCATAATTCCTCCAGATATCTTCCATTACCTCAATATCATTTTGAATTATAAATGCTCCATTTAAAGCACCTATAGATGTGCCTGTGACTCCTTGGAATTCTATTCCTAGTTCTCTCAAGGCTTTATATGCTCCTATTTGGTAGGCACCTTTAGTACCTCCACCTTCTAAAACTAAACCCTTCATATTACCACCTATTTATCATAGAAAGATATATACTTTTTCATGTCAATAATCTATATATATTTTACTAAAAATTTAATTATATTTTATCATAAAAATTAATTAAAAGTATATATCTTTCATAATTTTTATAAATTATTTGAAAATCTCATATTATAACTATTACTTTATTAAAGTTTTGTCTGGAACAATTTTTACAGACTTTAAGAAAAGCTTCTTCTCCATTGGTTTAAGAGATAAAGTTTTCATCAAAGTATTTTGCTCATCTACTAAATATATATTTTTATATCCTGATTTTAAAAATGTCATACAAGTTGTTCTTATATCACTATTATCTTCACATTGAAATACACCTGGCGTAACCACTAAATTATACTGTGAGAATTTAATATTTTTACCCATATCTTTATATTTATTTAAAAATTCTTTAGCATCCTTCTTAGTTATATACCCACTTACATCTACATAAACCCTTTTTTCATTTTCAGATATTCTTGATAAAATCATTATTTTGCCCCCTTAAAATTAAGATATTCATTTAATTATATGAATATAGGCATTTATTAGTGATTATACGTTATAGACTTAAGGATTCCTTAATTAAATTATTTATTCTTGTTTCTAATATATAAATTTTTTCTTTATATAATTTCTCTTCTTCTAATGCACTTTCTTTTTTTAAAATATTTATTATCTCCTTTGATAAAGACTCTATTTCTTTATAATTATTATCCTTAAATATTTTTATTTTCATAACTTTATTAGGATAATAATCATAAATATCTTTTCCCATATTTTTTGCTGTTACCTTAAAGTATTTATCATATATATTTGAATTTAATACTCCAGCTAAATATTCATAAGAAAAATCATCCTTATACTTATCTTTTATAAAAAAAGAATATACATCTGCACTACAATATGAATTGTTATTGTCTATAGCAAATCTATTATTTTTAGATTTATAAGGATACATTATTTTTTTTCTTTCAAATAATTTTTTTTCACGCCCCCATTGTAATTCATACCATTTTCTTATGTTTTTTTTACATTCTCTTCTATTTTCTAATTTATATTTGTAAGGATCGATATATGTTTTTATTACATCTTTGTATCTTGTTTCATCATTTATATCATTTGAATATATTAGTCTATATTTAGTATCTTCTATTATATATTTTCTTATATTTCTATTTTTTACCCATGATTTTAAAAGATTTTTAGGTACACAATTTATGTTATTACTTTCTTTTTCTAAAATAAATGCCTTATCACAACCTGTAATTATACCTTGAAAGCTTGTTACAATATCTTCTAAATAGTAATTACACTTTTCTTCAATTTTACTATAAAAAGCCTTATCTTCTTTATTAGTTAATATCCAATTTTCATCCAAGGAATTTTGATTAACACTAAAGTGTTTAAATAAGCTGTTCATATAAAAATCATTTAAACTATCAATATCATTAATCTTTATATTTTCATCATTTATTTTATATATATTTATAGAATTATCATCTCTATGCCCTTTAGCACCTTTAAATTTCAAAGTCAATATACAGCTAGCTACTCCTACATTTTTAAATATATTTGTTCCTAAAAAGTCTACTATTTCCCTTATATACGTATTTTTATTTATATATTCTCTTAGACCCTTTCCTGATGGACTCTCTAAGAAGTATCTTGGAGTAATCATGGAAATAATCCCGTCTTCTTTTATTAAGTCTATAACCTTTTTATAAAAACAAAAATATAAATCAGATTTATTCCTATAAACCTGACTATATTCTTCTAAAAGATACTTCTTATATTCCTTATTTAATGACTTATGCCCAACATAAGGTGGATTTCCTACTATATAATCAAATTTGAAATCCCACTCTTTTGTTAGACCATCTTCACAGTATATATTTAAATCACATGAATTAATGACATTAAAATTAATACTTTTATTATTTAAACTTCTTTTTAAAATATTTATAGCATCATTGTCAGTATCAACTCCATATATGCATTTTTCAACTATATGCCTGTGAATATTATCTATCGACCAATAATCATCCTTGTATTTTTCTTTTAGTTCATAAATATTATCTTCTAATAAGTTATATAAAATATCATACGCTTCTAATAAAAAATTTCCGCATCCACATGAAATGTCTAGTATTTTTGGATATGGATTTTCTACTATATTATGTTGCTTTAAAGTTTTTTTCATAATGTAGTCTACAATAACCTTTGGTGTATAATAAATTCCATTAGCTTTCTTTATATTCTCTTCTATTCCATCTTCATAAATTTTTGATAAATAAAAATTATCTACTCCTAATGCCCCTGAATTTTCTTTCATATTTCCCTCCAAAATATGATTTTTCTTAAGTTATATTTGTTTTATTATATCACATTATCATTCCACTATATTCCATTTAGAGTTTATCCATTTAATCGTATCATCTATACTATAATCTTCTCCTAATTTCTTTAAGTACTCTAATGATGCTATATCATCCATTCCTATATCTCTATTCATTCTTGGATTTAGTCTATAATAATTTTCATCCAAAAGCTTCTCAGAAAATAATTGACTCATTTGGGAGTTTCCCTCTAAAGTAACAGAAATTATCGGTAAAGATGGCTCTTTACTTATAACCCAATCTATTGCTCCCCAAGTTGTAGTATCTTGTTTTATACTATTGTAAAGATATCCTGTTCCAATTGACAGTAACCTAATATTTTTCAAATCTTTTCCTAACTGATTATCTAAAGCATGAACTATAGTTGCCAAGCTAGGATCACTTGCAACCACCCCTCCATCTATATGGCAATTATAGCTTGGAAAAAAAACTGGAGCTGCACTACTGTACATTGCAACATCGATGACCCTCTCATTCTCCGTAGGTGAGTTAGGTAAATTATTGTAGAATATAGGCTTCCATTCGCTAGTTTCATTACCAATATATAAAGTTGGTATAACTACTAATTTTCCTAGATCTTTTAGTCTTAAATATTTAGGAAATATTTTACTAAGTATGTCTTTTAAATGCTTATTATCATATTTGGGTCTTAGAATTTCTGAATATGATTTACTAAAAATATAACTAGTATTTTCGACAGAATAAAGTTCTTTTATTTCTCTAGGGCTTAATCCATAAGCTAAACCCAAGGCAATCAAACTTCCAGTTGACGTTCCTCCTATCATATTAGTATTTCTTAATATATCTGGAAATTCTTTTTGTATCCTTTCAAAAAGGCTTATACTCAAAAGCCCTCTTAAACCTCCCCCATCAAAATTAATTATATTAAAAGTAGAATTTCTCATAAGACTCACCTCTAATTAATATTACTAATCTATAATATCTTCTAACTCTAAGTTTTGTGCATTGAAAATAAGCAAAAAAGGTCACTGATATTAATAGCATATATTTAGCTACTTATCAGTGACCTTTTTACTTTATGTATCCATATAATCTATTTTACTTGTTTGCATCAATGTACGAAAGTATTCCCTGTGCAATTCCTTCTGTTAATTCATTTATAAACTTCTCATCAGTTAACTTTTTTTCTTCTTCTGGGTTTGTAATAAACCCACATTTTATTACTATTGCTGGCATAGTAGCTTCTCTTAAAACTCCGAAATCTCCAATGCCAATACCTCTATTTTTTAAATCAACATAAGATACAATAGAGTCTTGTACATATCTTGCTAATTCGTCTACTCTATATAACTCATCCTTTTTATAATATATCTCAACCCCATTTGCAGTATTTCCGCCATATTCAGAATTTAATTGTAGCGAAACTAAAAAATCTGCCTTTTGTTGCTTTGCTTGATTTACTCTTTCACTCGTACTAATATTCACATCTTCACTTCTAGAAACTATTACATTTATATCACTTTGATTTGAAAGCTTACTTGCTAATCTTTTACCAATTTCTAATGTAATATCCTTTTCGTAATTTTGAGTAGTCTTACTTTGTAATCCTTTATCATCTCCGCCACGTCCAGGATCTACGAAGACAGTATATTTTTTATTACTTTGTTTTTGTTCTTCACTTAAATCAAATTGTTTTTCAACTTCAACAACTGGCTCATCATTATTTTTCCCCATTTTATAACTTACATTTTTAACTACTTCAGCTACACTTTGAGTAGCCTTTATTGTTCCAAAACTAAAAAATAATATACCTAAAACTAATATACTTAATTTAGCTTTATTTATTTTTCTTTTCTTATTTACTTTCTTATTTTTACTAGTTCTAGGATTATTTTTTTTGTTTTTATGTAAATACGTAACATTATTTCTACCTTTATTACTTCTATAAGACATGATTTACCATCCTTTTACTTATTAATATATCAAAATCCTTGTATCAACTGTTATTTTAACATTCCCATATATATCCTTCAATATTTTTCTAAATTTATTTTTATATGAGTATTAAATAGATTTTTAAATACAATAATATTAAAAATATTATTGTATTTGTAACATATTTTTAAACTTTTCCATTTTAAAATATAGTAAGATATATGTGTGACAAAAAAATACATATTCCGGAGGTATACAATGAAAAAAATCTTATTAGTACTCTCATTGGTTCTGACTATGGGGCTTGTAGGTTGTTCATCTAGTAGTAGCAATGGGTATAAAAATGTTTCTTCGTCTGCTGTGCAAAAAGCAATTAAATCTTCTAATTTATTAGTTGAAATGTCAATGGACTATGACATTAAAGATTTCGAATACTTTAATGATGTTGAAGAGTTAATAGGAGAAGGATTCATAATAAGAGCTGCTATGAATGTTCGTCTTGAAGATGTTATATTCATAAAAGCTACAAATGAAGAAAATGCAGAAAAAATCTACACAACTTTAGAATCCTATAAAAAAGAGATGGTTATAAAGCCCTTTGGAGATGGTTATGGAGCAGAGGAAAACACAACTATAGCTGCAAGTACAATAGTTGAGCAAAAAGGAAACTACGTATACCTTATATCAGCAAAAAACGCTGCAGATATAGAAAAGGTTATAATAGATACTATTCAAAAATAAGGAGATGACCTAAAATTAATGTTTTTATTAGTATAGCATTTATTTTTTATTTTTTATTTTTATCTTTAGTATTAATCTGTTATTTCTTATCTCCCTACAGGTTTAAAAATTTGGTTTTATTTATTTTTAGATTAGTTTTTTATGCCTAGGGAGAATCTATATACATTCTTATAATGATCTTTTCTATTTTTCCAGATTATATGCATGCAATGATTATAGATAAAAATAGGGGTAATATTAAATCTAAAATGACTTTAATTTCTTCTATTATAGTTAACTTAAGTTTACTTACTTTTTTAAAGTACAATGATTTTTTAATATAAATTTACAATAATATTTATTATTTATTAACAACATTCAAACACTAAATGACGAGATATTTTGTAAATAGAACTTTAGCAAAATATATAATATAAAAAATTTAATTTATATATCAGATGCTTTTATGACTTTACACATAACCGAAAGTGAATTGAATATATTATGAATTACCTTTTAGAAATCGCTAGCAAGAATGAGTGAAAAACTAATTGCTCTGACATTTTTAGCATCTTTTCAGCTACATGTAAGACAATTAGTGTTCACGCATTCCCGCTGAGTTCAAAACTTACCATTCATAATACCCAAGTATCTTCAAATATCTTCTCTCGCCTTCTTTTAGGCTTAGTGGGTAATTCAATAAGTCAGAAGTATGCTGACATATAAGATAGTCAATTAAGTAATCCCCTTCTAAAATAACATCTGTGATAATCATGTTATGATAAGCTCTACCCTCATATATTAACTGTACTATATCCCCTAATTCTAATTCATTATAATTCGCTAATCGAGCATATATACCATAATTACTTGTATTGTCATTATTATTACTAGTTAAATATTTATAAAAAGGTTCTGCAGCTGTCCATGTGGGAGTTCTACTATTATCACTATACCAATACCACTGCTTAAGAACATCACTACCTGAGTGGTCAAAAGGAATGTCTCCAGCTTTTAAACATTGAGAAATAAAATTAGTACAATCTCCTCCCCAATTTTCATAATCTTTATATTCTTTATTTCTTCCAAGAGCCCACTTCTTTGCATAAGCCGCTGCTGCTTCTCTGTTATAAGGTTTTAGTTCCTTCACAAACAATTCCTCCAATCTTATATTTATCTTTTATAGATTTAAAATAATACCTCACTTATAAAATAATCACTAAAGTAGTCAATAGCATCCTCATACATTACTTTAAACTCTAAAATATTTGTGATTGAATTCCCCATTTCATAACTTGAAAAACAAATTACTAATCCATCACTCTCAAGATAAAAAGGCTGATCTTCGTATATTTCTATGGAGTATATAAAATTAATTAGCTCATCTTCTATTTCCTTTTCACAGCATTCTAACTTTCTACTCAGTTGCAATTTTATTGTATCTGTTAGAAATTTTTTATAATCTATTACCTTATCAAAAATGTCTTTTAACTTAATTTCCTTTTCTAAATTAAAATCATAATTATATGAGTTTATATAACTTATGTTGTAAAGTCCTATAAATTGATTAAATTCTATAGGTATACTTATAATATTATTTTCATTGAAGGTAACTGTATATTCTGTAAGTAAATTTATTAATATATTCGATTCGTCTTCACTTAATATTTGTTGAACTACTTCCTTAAAACATAATACATCTTCATATATTTTTTTATTTATAAAATTTATAAAATTATTTTCTTTATTTAATAGTTTTATAATTGGATAGTTCAAAGTATATCTTACACTTTTTTCTTCCTTTTCTATTATCCTATTCTCAATTATTAACATATGCATTCTCCTCTTCACATTGGTATATAATAATTAATATGAAAAATAAAATACTTTTGTTAAGTATACATATGAGCAAATACTTTTTTCTAAATACTATAAATAGCCTTCTATATGTTAGGTAAAACTTAGATGTCACTTACTGTTATTAATTTAAATGGTTTAATTATATTTTGAATTTTATATTATTTATATATATGTTGAACTTTGTTTTATTTAGTCTATTGAATATCTTGTCATACTTTAATATAATTAGAGGTATGTTAAATAAAAATTAGAAAGAAGGGATTATATTGTCAAACTTAAAAAAGCTAGTTATATTTCTAGCAGTTTTAGTTATTGCTCTTCCTGCAAGTGTCTTTGGATACGTTTATTATAAGTTAAATTCAATACACGATTCCAATATAAATACTGGGGCATTAAATGATATAAAATATCAAGGTAAGAATGGCATCACAAATATTTTACTAGTAGGTACAGATGGAAGACCAGGTGAGGAAAATGTTAGATCTGATGCTATGATGATTCTTACAGTAGACGGGGTCAACAAAAGTCTTAAGCTTACATCATTAGCTCGTGATAGCTATGTAGATATTCCTGATCACGGATATCAAAAACTAACTCATGCTTATGTTTATGGACAAGCTAATTTACTAATAGAAACTATTGAGGATAATTTTGAAATAGATATTCATAATTATGTTGTTGTTGATTTCTACTCATTCATGGATATTATAGATGCTTTAGGTGGAGTTACTGTTAATGTTAAAGAATCTGAGTTAAAAGAAGTGAATAAATTTATTCCAGAAACATATAATTGGAATACAAATAGTAATAAAGGCTCTATACAGTATATAGAGTCTGCTGGTAAACAAAAACTAAATGGATATCAAGCATTATCATTCTCGCGTATAAGGAAAAATGATAGCGCAATGGAAAGAGATCGAAGACAAAGAGAAGTTATTCAAGCATTACTTTCTTCTGTTAAATCACTTCCTGTTACTAAATATCCTGGATTAATTGATACAATACTACCTTATGTAAAAACTAATATGAAACCTTCAGAAATATTAGGATTAGGTGCAACTATATTAGGATTTGGAAATATTGATATAGAACAAATAGAGTTCCCTATAGATGATGATATCCATAGTAAAGGTGGTATATATGGAAATTCTGGATGGGTTCTTAGATTTGAAAAAGACACATTACCATTATTACATGATTTCATCTATAATAGCATAAAACCTGAAAATAATGAAAAATTTTAATACTATATAAGTAAAAAGGAGTTGTCTCAAAATGTTTTTTAATCATTTAAGAAGACTGCTCTTTTTTATTTGTTAATACTCTGTCCTTACTATAAAATTATACTTTTACAATCTATGCTTATTCAAGTATGCAAAAAAGGTTGCGCTCTACATGAGCACAACCTTTCATTTGTTAGGGTTTATCTTTCTATTTTAAAACATACCTTTTTACCTATTAAATTTTATCCTATAATTCTTCTAGCTTTTACAAATTTACTTGAATAATAAGATGAATTTATACTTGTAATTTTAACTACATCTCCTGGTTTAGTAGAATGTATCATATTACCTCCACCTATGTATATTCCTACATGACTTATACCAGCTCCATTTGTATTGAAGAACACTAAATCTCCTGGTTTTAAATCACTTTTACTTACTGCTCTACCAGCTGTAGCCTGAGATTTAGATGTTCTTGGTAATATTACTCCTGCTCCATTTTTATAAGCATAGTAAGTTAATCCTGAACAGTCAAACGAATTAGGTCCTTCTGCCCCCCATCCATATGGCTTTCCTAATTGATCCTTAGCTATACTTATTACACGTTGTATCTTAGAAGAAACTATTGATTCTGATGATTGTTCACCTTCAGATACAGTTCCTGAGTTAACAACCGTTATATAACTAGAACTTGCCCAACCTATAGTCCCATCTCCAATTTTAACCTTATACCATCCACTACTTGAATCTAAAATTTCTACATAATCATTTGAGTATATCTGTGCAATCACTTTATAACTTGTAGATGCTCCCTCTCTAACATTTAAATAGTCCACTGGCTTTACTTGACCTACTTTAAAGTTTGTCTTAGAATCCATTTTTCCATTAGTATCAAATCTATACCAAACGCCATTTACTTTAAGTATTTCATTTTTAGCCATTTTTCCACTTGACTTAAGCCAGTACCAAAATCCATTATTCTTAAGCCATTCATTTGACGACATCTTTCCATCAGACTCAAGCCAATACCATTCACCATTGTCTTTTATCCATTCATTAGTTGACATTCTTCCGCTTAACTTTAACCAATACCAAGATCCACTATGCTTAACCCACGCTTCACTATACATAGCACCATCAGGCTTAAAGCAGTACCAATCACCATTTTCCTTTATCCATTCATTTGATGCCATTCTTCCACTAGCTTTTAACCAATACCACGATCCATTATATCTTAGCCATTCATTTGATGACATTTTTCCATCAGATTCAAGCCAGTACCATGATTCTCCATCTTTTAACCAACCAGTGACCTTAGCATTATCTCTGTAAAAATACCAATTTTCCCCTTCTTGGAACCATCCATTTTTTGATTTGTAATCAACGACTCTAGTTTGAATATCATTTGTATTTCCAACAGATTGATCACTTATCACTTCTTTTTCAATTTCATCTATATTTAATTCCTTATCTATAGTTTGAAACTCATCTAAATTTTCCATTTGATTTAAGCTTTCAGCGCTAACTTTATCAACATTAGCTATTAAAGATACTGATCCTGCCATAGCAATGGCTGTTATCACTCTAGGAATTTTTTTAGTACAAGTACTCTGAAACTTACATCTCATATCTAAATCTCCCTTATTTTATATTTAAGTTAGTAATTTTCATGCATTTAATTTACATTCTACCATAATTTTATATTTTTCTCAATTTTTATATTTGATATGACATATTTCAATTACTGTAAATATTTACACAATTATATTTTTAACTCTCCATTAATTGAAAATGTGTAATTTTTACCTTCAATATTTACTTCTCCTATTGCCATAGAACCATTTGATTTGAGGTAATAAATTCTATCATCT
>CABIVQ010000017.1:35787-55834 GCA_902362365.1 Clostridiaceae bacterium
ACTATTTATCTTTTGCCAGCCCGTCTTCATTGCTCCACTACTATCTAAGTAGTACCATACACTATTTATCTTTTGCCAGCCCATCTTCATTGCCCCACTACTATCTAAGTAATACCATACACTATTTATCTTTTGCCAGCCCGTCTTCATTACTCCACTATTATCTAAGTAGTACCATTCATTATTTACTTTTTGCCAGCCTATTTTCTTGATTCCAATCTCATCTAATAAATACCATTTATTAGCATTATACTTCCATCCAGGCTTATAAAGTAATTTCATAGAATCTTTCACGCCTGAATTTTCTAAAATATCTGAAGCAGTATAATAAATGCTACCTTTTATATTATTATAATCTTCATTTAATTTTACCTGGTTATATATTTCATTTCTAACAACTTCTTTATAAATACCTTGACCTATGTATAATTCTGTTTTCGTACCACTAACTTCATTGTTCCACCACTTAACTAAAGTTTTATAATCAGCTGCACTATTACCAATTTCCCAGTATATTTGTGGAACTACATAATCAATCCATCCATTTTTTATCCAAGTTCTAGTATCTGCATAAACAGAATAATAACTTTCATTTCCTATTGTATCCGACCCTGTTATATCACTTGATTTATTTTTCCAAATTCCAGATGGACTAATCCCAAACTCTATACTACTATCTACTGACTTTATAGTATTATACACAGATTTAATCATATCATTTATATATTCTCTTCTTACATTTGCTTCTATGCCATTCCTATCTTCACCTTCTGGTAATGGATACTTCTCTGGGTAAAAATAATCATCAAAATGTATGCCATCTACATCATAATTTTTTACTACTTCCGTTACCGTATCTATAATATGTTTTTTAACACCCAAATTACTTGGATCATAATACATGGCACCATTATTATAAATTATCCAATTAGGATTTTGTCTTGCAGGGTGTTTCTCATCCAATACTTGTAGATTTGTACCAGACGTTGTGACTCTATATGGATTAAACCAAGCATGAAATTCCATACCTCTTTCATGTGTTTCCTCAATCATAAACTGTAGTGGATCATATCCAGGATCCTTTCCTTGAATTCCTGTAAGTACATTAGACCAAGGATTTATATTAGATTTATATAATGCATCTCCCGCAGTTCTAACTTGTACAACTACAGTATTTATACCTTGAGATTTTAATTCATCTAGTATATTTATAAACTCTTTTTTCTGCTTATCCACATTTCCATAATTTGACTTACTTGGCCAGTCTTTATTATAGACAGTAGTTATCCAAACTCCTCTCATTTCATATTTTTCAGCATATACATCTACTGAAAATATAACAAAAAATAAAAACATTGAAGCTAAAACTATTTTAATTTTTTTCATTTCTTCCCCCATACTATTAAACAACTTATACCTATAGCTATATATGATCCATCTTCTGAAAAACTAAATGGTAAAACCGTATTTTCTGGACATAGATTCAATTTAAATACCATAATTATGCCTATTAACTTATATTACTCACTTAATACTACAACAAAAACTATTTCAAGATATTTATTAGATTGCATGAATTTTAATACTTGCTCAAGTTTGTGGTATTAATTATGCACATCAAGAAAAAGTTAATTGGTTCACCAAATATTAATTGCATTTGTAGTCTAAAAATTCTATAATTTTGTTAGGCTTATTTGCCATGCAAATTTTTTAAATATGAAACTCAATTTAACCCATTGGTCCATTTGTCAACTAGAGAACAATTCTCATCATATCTAATTAACAAAACCTATTAATTATATTTTATACATGTAAAGTATATATAATATACTAACATCTTGTCAAATAACAAAAAAACCTATTAAAGTCACACTTTACGGTAAACTTCAACAAGTTTTTCGAGTTTTAAGCTTCCTTTTCTTTAGAAACTTTACTTAATATATATTCATTTACTTTATTTAAATCTTCTAACGAATCTATTTCAAAACAATCATCCGAATTTATTTTTCTTATCCTTACATCTAGCCTTTCAATATTATCTTTTACTATATCATCCCAGTATAAATTTTCAAAGTCACCGTTATTTATTGCTTCTTCTAATTTCTCAACTATTATATTTCCATCTTGTTCATTCCAGTATGAAACTCCGCATAGAATATAACCTTCATTATCTCCTACTCTTATACCATAAACCTTATTGTCAGCATCAAACTCTAATATCCACTCACCTTTAAATCCTTCTTTATATCCACTAAAATAAGTTGACTTATCTATACTCTCATCAATAAAATTTTTATTAAGGTAAATATCAGCATCAATAACATAACTGTCTGGTAAATAGTCTTTAACCAAACTCATAGTATATATATTGTTATATATATTATACTTTTCATTATGCACTAATGTAACTCCATACTTAGCTTTAAGATATTCAAATTTTTCCTTTAAATATCCAGTTACAATTATAATTTCATTTATACCTTTTTCTCTTAAAAACTCTATTTGAGTTTCTAACATAGGTCTTCCATTTACTTCAACTAATGACTTTGGTGTATCTAAAGTCATCGGTCTAAGTCTTGTTCCCATCCCTGCTGCTAGTAGTATCGCTCTCATCGTACTTCTCCTTTGTTGTTAATTTTTAAACACCATAACTGTTCCTACTATTATAAGTATACTACATAAAACTAATTTAAGAGTAATAGTACTTCCTAAAAAAATCATATCAAATACTATGGCCCATATTGAGTAACTGATATTAAGACCCGTAGCTTTAACAGGGCCTATAGTATCGATAGCCGTATAATAAAATATATAAGATAAAGTTCCTATCAAGGCTACACTGGCTATCATAGGAGTTAAGTTAGATGTGATTATGACCTTAGTTAATCCTAATCCTCCAAATAACGGAACTATCACTGCTCCATAAACTATTGCTGAAACTAATTGTCTTAATTGTAATGCTTGGGTTGGGCTAACCTCATCATCTTTCATACCATATGCACAAATAACACTTTCTAGTGACCAACCAATTACACAAACTAATGCACATCCAAATCCCAATCCAAAATTTAAAGCTATATCTTTATTAGGGGTATACCCAAGGATTATAACAGCTAATATACTTAATGATAAACCTATCCAACCTTTTATACTCAACTTTTCTTTTAAAAATATATATGAGAAGAATGCTCCTACAGCTGGATAAATAGCAGATATACTTGCTGTATATCCTGATCCTATATAGTTAATAGCTAGCAAATAACCAGCCATTCCTACTGGACCTCCAAATAAAGCTGCCACACAAACAAACTTTCCACTTTTAGTTTTTAATAATTTTAAGGTTTTAATAAACTCTTTTTTTGTTATAGAAAGTAAAATCATCCATAAACTAGAAAAAACATCATGTAAAAATGCACCTATTAAAGGAGCTAGCATTACAACATTAGCAATTCCTAAATCAGGAATTTCACTAAGAATTATCCCTAAAATAACTGTATCTAATCCCCATAATATACCTGATAATGCACCTGATGTAATCCCCATACCATTAATCTTACCAATATTTATTGAAGTGTTTTTCATATCCCAGTTACTCCTTATTTTGACTCTTTATTTCATATAAATTTTTTCTTGCTCTATTATATCTATCTATTCCATAACTTCCAAAGTCATCTCCCCTAGCTTCTTTGATAATCGTCCATATACTCCATAAAAAATCTTGACATATCTTATATATAAGTATCTTTGTTTTATATCTATCTTCTATAACTGAAGACCCAAAGTATTTTTGTAAAAATAGCTCTTCTTCATCTTCTGAGAAGTCACATTCTAACATATGTGCAGCTAAATCCCACATTGGATCATTACTTCCAGAGTACTCCCAATCTATCAGATAAATTCTTCCATTATTATCTTTTATAAAGTTTTCTGGAACAGTATCATTATGGCAAGGCTTTTTTTCTATACCATTAGCCTTTAGCATATTTTTCAGAGATATTACTTCTTTCCTTACATTTGCATAATCTTCGTAGTATTCACCTTTAAACTCTTCTAATAATCTTTCATATTTTTCTATCTCACTAAAAACATCAAATTCATTTTTAAACTCTATATTTGATGTATGAAGTTTTTTTAATATAGAAGCAGTTAATTCCATATTATCTTCCCTTTTAGCTGTTTTATAGTTTAACGTTTCTGCATTTTCTATAAACTCACTTAGCTTTATTCCGGACTCTTGATTAAAGTATGTAATCTTAGAGTCTATATCAAGAGAATCTACTAAATGAACATTATTATTTTCATTTTCTCTACTTATCATATCCTGAGTTCCTGTTCCAGGCATCCTTAATATATAGTATTTACCTTTTATATTAACCTTATAATTTTTATTAGTCATTCCTCCTGCTGAAGTTATTTCTATTATGTCTTCAGGATTTATATCAAGTATATCTAGCAGATGCTCTTTAATGCTATTTATTTTTATTTCTTGCTCTTTTCTTAATAATCTATTGTAAATGTGTTTTGTAAATACTTCATAATGTTTTATAGAATCTATTTCACCCCACACTAAATCATCAATTTTTATATATCCAATATTACACTCTCTACCTACATCCATAAGAGCATATTCATAGTTTAAGTAAGGATTTCTATTCTCTTTAAATTGTTCTAACATTTTATCAAATACCTTATGTGAAATCTTACTTATACCTATCATCTCACCATCTATTTTATTAAATTGGTGAACATCTTTAGACATTTTATAAACATAACCATATCTTATTTCTACAAGTGCCTCATCTCCAGACCCACTCTCACTTGTTATTATCATGCAATCTCTATCTTTGCTATCTAGTATTTCTTTTATAGCTCTTTCTTCAAACACCATATCATTTTCTAATAAAATAAAATCATCGTCTATAACATCTTTCACTTTAGATAAGGATTCCATTGTTCCAGTCCATTTATATCTATCATTTTTAACTAGTACTATATTACTTTTATCTTTTGCATACTCTTCATAAAACTCTTTCTTATATCCAACTACTATAACTATTTTCTCTATTCCATGTTGCTCTAATAAATCAACTTGTCTATCAATTATATTTCTTTCCCCAATACTTAAAAAACCAACAGGTTTTTCAAATATCTCCTTTTCTCCTGCCGCTAATATTACTGCTTGTTTTATTTTCTTATGATCGTCTGAATGTAGCTTTATTTTTTTAGATTGGTCCTCATGTATTTTTTTCGATAAAAAATCTATGCCAGTTTGTGTTACCACATATATTTTTTTTCCATTGTTTTTTTCAATATTTATATAATCTTCTTCTTGTAACTTTTTTATAATAGAGTTAACATTACCTATTGATAATCCTGACTCTGAAGCTAAATACCTCTGATTAACATCCCTATTATTATTTATAATATATAGAATCTTGTATATATTCTCCACCACTTCACCTCATTTTCATTTTTTGAACATAATGTAATGATATATTTTTTGACATCTAATGTCAACATCTATATAATTATTTATTTAAAATAAAATGGCTATCTTTAGTTCTCATACTAAAATGTACCCTGTAGAGTAGACAATTAATAAAAATGTCTACTCTACAGGGTGTTTTATATATAATTAAATAAATATATCATAGAATCGGAGAGAATTTTAATGAGTAAAAAATTGTTTACAGAAGAAGAAGTAAATATATTGAAAAATAATAAGTATGTAAAAAATGTTAGTTTAAAAGGAATTACTTATACAGATGAATTTAAAAGAATTTTTATAAATGAAAGTGGTAATGGAAAAACAGCTAGAATGATATTCGAGAAATGTGGCTTCTCTATAGATATTCTAGGTATGAGAAGGGTTAAAGGTTGTTCTGATAGATGGCGTTCAGCCTTTAAGAATGGCGGATCCAGTAATCTTACAGATACTCGTAAATATAATAATGGTCAACCTATTGAAAAAGATCTATCAATAGAGGAAAAGTATAAGAAATTAGAAGCTAAAATGAAATTACTAAAAAAGTTAAACATGATAGAAAGGAGCGTGTTAAAAAAGAAATAAGTTTATTTTCGTATGAAAAATATATAATTATTAAATCTACAATAAATAAGTATGAGTTAAAAAATATGATAAGTTATTTTTGTAAAATTTCAGGTGTATCTCGTTCAGGTTATTATAGATACTTCTCATCTGAAGGTGAGCTCTTAAGAAAATCTAAAGAGAAAGTTGATATTTTAGTTAAAGAAAATGTGCTAAAAGCCTTTAATTTCAAAGCTCGTAAAAAATGTGCAAGACAGATAAAAATGTTTTTAAAAAATAAATTTAATATTGTATATAATTTAAAACGTATCAGAAGGATAATGAAAAAATATAATATAGTTTGTCCTATTGGAAAAGCTAATCCTTATAAACGTATGATGAAAGCTACTAAAGAACACACTGTTATGCCTAATCTAGTTAATAGAGATTTTAAACAAAATATCCCTGGTAAAATTCTATTGACCGATATTACATATTTAAATTACAAAAATAGAAAAATATCTTATTTATCAACAATAAAAGATTCATCCACCAATGAAATATTAGCTCATCATGTTTCTGATAGCCTTCGGCTTGATATTGTTTTAAAAACATTGGATAAACTAAAATCAAATTCTGTACTTAAGCTCCATAGTGAAGCTATCTTACATTCAGATCAAGGGATTCATTATACAAGTCCTATATTTCAGAATAGGGTAAAAAAACTAGGTTTAAAACAATCAATGTCTAGAAGAGGTAATTGTTGGGATAATGCTCCGCAGGAGTCATTCTTTGGTCACTTTAAAGACGAGGGTATTCTTAGTAATTGTAATGATATAGATGAAGTTATAAATGAAATAGATGATTACATAGACTACTACAATAATAATAGATATCAGTGGAATTTGAACAAGATGACTCCTGTTCAATACAGAAATCATCTTGTTAGTTAAATAGACATTTTATTAAACTGTCCTTGACAAAGGGTACATTTTATGCACTAATTGAATAGCCATTTATATATTTATCTGTTATTTTTTAATTTTAATTTAGTTTTAGCCATATCCATAAAGTAATTTATTTCTTCAATCTTAAAAATTATAACTAAAACTCCATAGATTAAAACACCTATAGATATAGAAGCTCCTAAAGATGTTATTTGACCGAGTAAAGATTCATCTAAAATATACGCCAGTTTACCATAAGCAAATTTAGTCACGATACCCATTATAATTGCTGCTATTATGGATTTTGTACAGGTTATAAATATACTTTTGCCCCCAAAACTCCCTACCTTTCTTTTTAATGTAAAGTAGAAAATTGTTAAGCCAATATAAGCAGAAATTGTACTTGCTATAGCAAGACCTATATATCCCATATATTTTGATAATATCAAGTTTAAAACTATATTAAACCCTATAGATATTAATCCATTCATCATCGGTGTTTTTGTATCGTGAAGAGAGTAAAATGCTCTAGACATAACATTTCTTAACGACCAAGCTATTATACCTATTATATATACAATAAGTATATTACCAGTAATAATAGTGTCTTCTGGAGTAAATTTACCTCTTTGGAAAAGCACCTCTACAATAGGATACGCTAATACTATAGTCCCTACACTTATAGGTATAAGGAAAATCACTATACTATTTATAGTTTTTTTCAGTGAAACCTTAAATCCATCTTTGTTGTCAGAAGCTAAAGCTTTTGACATTAAAGGATATACTACCGATAGTATAGATGTAACAAATATAGCTGATACAAACCCATAAAGTCTATTCGCATAGTTAAATGCAGAAACTACTCCATCTCCAAATGTAGATGCTAGTGTACCATCTATTAAAGTATTTACTTGTTCAACACCAACACCTATTAATACAGGTAAAATTAGTATTATCAAATGTTTAACATTTTCATCTTTTAAATCTACCCTTATGTTATACCTAAATCCTTTTTTATATGCAGATGGAAGTTGAAATAAAGCTTGTGACATTAATGCTATTAACGAACCTACTATAAGAACATATGTATTAGTCTTCATACTTATAATTATAGATGCTATTATTATAAGGTTATAAGGTATTCCCATTAATTCAGGTACTTTAAAGTTATCTTTTAACTGAAGAAAAGCTTTTAATATATTATTCAATCCTATAAATAACACTGCCCAAAGTATTATTCTAGTAAAACGAATGGTAATATCTAACTTCTCACCTTCAAATCCAATAGCAAATGCCTTTACTAATGGTTCTGTAAAAATCATACCTAAAATAATAATACATATAGATAATATACTAACTATATTTATTAGGTTATTAATAAAATCATTAGCCTTCTTTTCTCCACCTTTTTGGCTTACTTGACTATATATAGGTATTAAACTAGTTGATATAGCCGCTCCTACAGCAGTAAACAATATTGTAGGTATCTTCATAGCTGTTATATATGCATCTGCATATATTCCTGCGCCATAGAAAGCTGCAAATACTTGTTCTCTTATTAATCCTAATACCTTTGATAAAATTGTAAGAGCCATAATCATAACTGTTGTTTTTGCTACTTTTGACATAATAAAGCTCCTTTAGATTTATTTTTTATAAGACTTTCCTAAGTCTATATGTATTATACTGTGATGAGATACTCTCTTATCTTCTGGTGGAAGCTTCATATAGTCACCATAATAATCTGTCAGAAAATCTTCAACCTTTTCTGGTACATAAAATTTATGACCTTCAAATTCCATTTCTCTTGGCTTCCCAAAATATTCTCTTTTGAAAACAAGCCCCCTCCCTGTATTATCCACACATAAACATTCTTCTTTTCTCCATCTATCATAAACGATATTGTTCCATAAATTTAATATCGTTCTTTTATAAAATAATGGTTTTAGCATTTTTTTTACTAGATTTTTATCACAAGTATAAAGTCCACTTCTTGCAAACTCAGTACCACATAAAACCCTTTTATTTATATATTGAACAAATTTATTTTTAGGACATTCATCTATTATAAATATATCTACATATATACCATGATGTATATTCCAATCCTTAGAGACTTTTTCTACAAAAGATGTATCATTCATTCTAACCTTAGGCATAACTAATTTATATTCTGGGTCAGTTTCTTCTGTTTGTAAAAAGAACTTAGAATTTAATTCCGTCTTGCAAACTTCAACAAATTTTTCATAATTCTCTCTATCCATAATTAAATCTGCATCATCATCCCAAGGTATAAATCCCTGATGTCTTATCGCACCAATTGCCGTGCCATAAGCTAAGTAGTAGACTATTCTATTTTCTCGACATAGTCTATCTATCTCTACCATAATATCTACTATTTTTAGTTGAACCTGTCTAAGTAATTTATTTTCTTTTTCCATTTTACTCTCTCCAATATTAAAGTAATTTAATTCTATTATATATTCTTACACAGTTATTATTGTCTATAACTCCAAAGCAATCAGATATTCTATCTTTGTAAAAATCGCTTATTATAAAATTATTTTTAAACATTCCTTCAATTGCATTTACTAACTCTTCTTCATTGTCAAATATATCCCCAAATCCATCATGTTTATAACTAAAGTATCCTTTTTGATAATGCCCATCATCAAAATGATAATATAATATAGGTTTTTCCATATACCCAAAATCAAAAAATACACTTGAGTAATCAGTTATTAACAATTTAGATTCTTTTAATAAACCTTGTACATCATAATCTTCTTTTTTAGCTATTTTTATAACATCATCATAAATGGTATTAAAATAATGTATGTATTGCTGTATTTCATAATGAGGGTAAAATATCATTTCATAGTTATTTTCTCTCAATAATTTAACAATTTTTTCATTATTAATTAATGAATTGTATCTATTAAAATAATCTGAATTATAAAATACACTATCTGGCAAAGTTTTTTCTTTTTTATAAGAAGGATTAACTATATTACTTCTCCATGTAGGCATTAACAGTATTTGATTCTTAGTTTCAAAATTACTCAACAAATCAAATCTTGCTAGCCCAGTCTTTTCAACCTCATATTCTTTGTATCCATAACTTTCACTATATGCTATAGATTCATATTCTTTTTGTGTACTTGTAATAAATAAATCTAATTTAGTAGACTTCTTACCGTATATATCACTTAAATCATGATTTATAACACCATGTTGTAGAAGTACAAATTTTGTTCTATTCTTTCTATCTAATATCATCTTATATAATTTATATGCCCATGGCTCTAAGTGACCTATATGGGTTGATATTGCATATTTACATTTTAAAAAAGCTATTTTATGTTCTAAACTTTTATACTCAATAATATTTCCAAAGTCTTTAACCTTGTTATAATCATTTTTATAACTACTATCTATTACGTAATATGCATCTATCTCCGGATGATTCTCCCTCATATACTTGAAAAATACATATCCATTATCCTTAGCTTCCGTCCCTCTTTCACTTATAAGCCATGCCCCATCATATTTTCTTGATATTGGACTAAATATAGATTTAAATTTAGTAATTAACATATCAAAAAACTGTGGAATTAACCGTAAAACTGTAGATATAATTTGTTTTAATTTCATTAAACTGCTCTCCTAATATAATTTTAATATATTATAACTTAAAATTAATACTTTCCTTTATTCCTTTTATAAATAACGTTCCAAAATTCTCAACTAATCTAGACTTTTTTATACCGAAAACAATAAACATGGGTAGTCCAAGAGTATTACCAAACAATCTCTTAAACAATGGTCCCTTCGCAACGAATGATTTTTCATCTAAATAGTTATTATCCTTCTTAGGGTGATATGCAATTAATTCAGGGAAGAAACACATCTTTTTATATCCTTTATTATAAAGATCCATTAAGTATATATTTTCTTCACCAGAATTATACTTTCTTCCAACTCCAAATCTTTCATCAAAACCAATTTTGTAGTCTGGAACATTTTTAATATTTATATAAATATCAAATGATATTTGCTTTAGAGTATGCCTTTTAGAGAAGTTTATTTGCTGTTCATTTGGATATACTTTCGTGTATTCATTTCTATCTGGATCCATATGCATAAATGTAGCTACATCTGGGTCATACTCTTCTATATACCTTTTTACTGTTTCAAATGCATTAGGTGCATACCAACAGTCATCATCTGTAAATGTTAATACATCTCCTGATACATATGGTAGTCCTGCATTTCTCGAAACAGATATTCCTTTTTCATCTATTCTTATATGTTTTACATCACCTATAGAATAAATTTTTACTATCTCTGCTACAACGTCATGATTGTCTTGAGTTACTATTATTAGCTCTATATTTTTATAGGTTTGACTTTCTATACTTTTAAATAATCTATGTAGCTCATTAACTCTTGTTCCCAGCGTTGGTAATAGTAGTGAAAATTTCATTTTATATTTCCTTTCTATACTTTATAAATTAATATTTAAAATAATGTTTTTTTACTGTAATAAAAGCGTAATTTATAAAACACCATGATGCTTTTATTACATTTAAATTTTCTATATTTCTTAAAATATTCCAAGTCCAAGTAGCTGATTTTATCTTATTTTCAGATATAGAACCTGTTCTTTTTCTATAAAAAGCTAAATTTTCATTTATTCCATATGCATCTATACCCTTTTTTAATATTGATAGCCAAGTAATAAAATCCTCATGTTTTAATGTAGGCATTTCTATTTTACCAACCTTTTCTCTATCTATCATTACTGTTAAGCAACCTATACAGTTATACTTTAGCAATTCGTTATAAGTTACTTTATTTGGCACACTTATTATTTTTCCCAAATTATTTCCATCTTCATTTATAAATTCATATCCAGTAAAGGAAAATCTAATATCTTTAGATCTCATAAATTTAACTTGCTCTTCTAATTTATTTGATTTCCACAAGTCATCACTATCTAAAAAAGCAATATATCTTCCTTTTGCTTTTTCAATCCCCTTATTCCTAGATTTTGCTACACCTTCATTAACCTCTGAATATATAGGAACTATTCTATCATCAATTAAAGCTAACTTTGATATAATCTCTCTTGATCTATCACTTGAGCAGTCATCTATAAGAATCATTTCCCAATCTTGGTAGGTCTGTTCTAATACACTTTTTACAGTATCTTCT
This sequence comes from Clostridiaceae bacterium, assembly GCA_902362365.1. Taxonomy (GTDB): domain Bacteria; phylum Bacillota; class Clostridia; order Peptostreptococcales; family Peptostreptococcaceae; genus Romboutsia_E. Next base: position 47,980 of record CABIVQ010000017.1, read on the forward strand.
AAAAAAGATTCTGCATTATATACAGGTGTAATTATTGAAACAACATCTCTATTTATATTATTCATTTTTCATCTCCTAATTTATAGTCCTATAAACATGATTATTTCCTATTTTACAATAATAAATTTCTAAAAATACAAAATATGCTTATTTATTTTATCACACTTTATATTTATCTTCAAATTATAAAAAAATAGGAGTTTAATTTTTTCAGTAAAATACAAAACTTAATGAAAAATAACTCCTATTTTATAATTTTTAAGAATAAAAATTCTTATTATTAAATTTTATTTTTATTTTCTCTTCATCTATTGCAAAAAACAAAAATGACATTAATGCAAATATCGAAACAGATAAACTTCTATATGTAAACCAACAGTGAATACTTGAGTGGTTCTTTAATACTATATACCAAGCTATTGGCATTAAAGCGATCAATAAAATAGATACTGATTTTATAATCTCTCCACTTTTCTTTTTGTATAAAATAAATACTATTAACCATGCTATAAGTAATAAAGTAATCATTTTTAATGGAATGCTATCAAGTGTCACTAATATATTACTTTTAATTACACTTAACATACTTAGCTCAATTTCACCATGTGTAGATGATGTTCTAAATAATATTTGATCTAGTGCTTCTTTAACTACATCCTTATTTAATACAATACTTGCAATAATCCATTTACTAGCCCAGGTTATACCATAACCTATAGCCCATAGTATTGAGATTCTTACTATCTCAAATATTCTTGATAAAATACTTTTATCTTCTTTACTTTTATTTATATCTAATAAAATCCATATATTTAATGGTATTCCAATAGTAATTATTGGTGTAGTTAATAAATCAAAAAAGCTTGTCACACAACCTATTATAAAAAATATATATTTTAGATAATTATTTTTATTTATATATTCATGTAAAGTTAATACAATTATACAACTTATAAACATAATATAAAACATACTCGAAAATTGAATCGACATAGGTACTATAATAAACATTGATGACATCATCGTCATAAAAAAACTTAACATAACACCTGTTCCAATCTTATGTTTTAATAAGTAACTTACAATTAAAAATAATCCAAACAGTATGCACATATTTAAAAATCTTATTTGAGTATAGTTAAAAAAAGCTAATAACGGTCTTAAAATAGTTAAGTAACCATGCCAGTATCTACTATAACTACTTACTCTTCCACCTTCTTGATTCTCAACGGCTTCACTTAGGTTTTCAATATTATCCTCAGCATCCATATTAGTATATATATTTGATAAAGATGAATTTATAACATCTTTGCCATTTGGAGTAAATGCCAAATTAAGCATCCATGAATCTGTAAAGTTATCTAGTTGAGCAGATTTTGAACCAAAAAATAATTTTGGATAAACCCCCTCTTGTTTAAGTTGTGCTACAGAATCTTTTACATTTGACTTTATATTATTATTCGGAATAGAATATGCTGCAAATATAGATGCTAAAAATATACTAATCAAAATAATATATATTTTTAGTATATTAAAACCTGATTTTATATAGTTATGAGTTTTTTTTCTTTTTACACTAAGCATCTATTTACTACTTTCACTTTCCATCATATTAATTGCAATTTCATAAAATTGGTCTGAATGCTTTTTAACTGTGTCCAGTATAAGACCACAAGCTAATGATAATAATGATGTTATTAATAAACCTACTGCAACTATAAGAGTTGGGAACTTTGCAACTAATCCAGTTCTAAAATACGCTGTTAACACAGGTATGAACATCACTCCAGATAATAATAACACTAATGTAGATATTATTCCAAAGAAAGAAAGTGGCTTATAATCCTTAAATAGCTTTAATATCGTTCTTAAAACTCTAAATCCATCAGAAAATGTATTTAATTTAGATTCACTACCTTCTGGTCTATCTCTATAAGCTATAGGTATTTCTCTTATAAGGAATCCTTTATCTAATGCATGTATACTCATTTCTGTTTCGATCTCAAATCCCTTAGATAAAACAGGGAATGATTTTACGAATCTTTTATTAAAAGCTCTACAACCAGTCATTATATCCTTAACATCACTCTTAAACATACTATTTATTAACCCCCTAACCATCTTGTTTCCAAAATTATGGAATGGTCTTTTATTCTCTTCAAAATATGTACTAGATAATCTATCTCCTATTGCCATATCAGCCTTACCTTCTAGTACAAACTTTGCCACTTCATAAGAATCTGCTGCTGGATACGTATCATCTCCATCAACCATTATGTAGCAATCTGCATCAATATCTCTAAACATACTTCTTACAACATTACCTTTTCCTTGGCGATACTCTGGAACAACTATTGCACCAGCTTCTTTTGCGATTTTAGCTGTATTATCTTTTGAATTATTATCATATACATAAATTTTTGCCTCTGGTATTACATTTTTAAAGTCTTCAACAACAGACTTTATTGTTAATTCTTCATTATAACACGGTATTAGAACTGCTATTTTACTCATTTATTCCCCTCCAAAATTAATGACTATCTTATAGTGTGTATTTTAATTTTATCCTTTTTATATCAATAGAATATGATAAGAATGCTAACATAGAAAATATACCTATAGATAAATTTCTATAAGTAAACCAAAAATGAATTCCTGAATGGTTAAGTGTCAAACAATACCATATAATTGGTATAATTCCAATACATAACACTGGTAAAACTTTTGATATTTCTTTAATACTTTTAGAAAATAAAATTGCTAGTATAACATAGCAAATAACTAACAACATAAAAATATATATACTAGTATTATTAAATACCATATCAAAATTATTTTTTAATACACTCAATATATTAAAATATTCTCCTTCCCCCATTTCAGAAGAGGTTCTCATTGCAACTCTTCCAACTGCTTCTAAAAATAAATTTTCACCTGTTATTAAACTACCAAAAATCCACTTACTAATCCAAATAGCTATATATCCTACTCCCCACGAAAAACAATTCTTAATTATATCTCTAGTATTAATTATAAATGTCTTGTTATTATCTTGGGTAATAAACATATATGTTACAAGCGGAAAACCCAAAGTTATTAATGGAGCTGTTAAAAAATCTAAAAAACTTGTCACTCCTCCTATAATAAAAAATAAACATGTATCCAACTTTTTGTTATATATGTACCTATATCTTAATAATATAAATATCATACCTATTAACATTACATAAAACATACTTGAAAATTGCAATGACATAGGAATGATTATAAACATAGACATCATCATAGAGAAAAAGAAACTTATCATAATGCCTAAACCTAATTCCTTTTTTAAAAGTATATTTACAACTAAAAATAACATAAATAAAGCACATATATTTAAAAACCTAATTTCAGTATAATTAAAGAATACTAATAATGGCCTTAATATTCCTAAGTATCCATGCCAATACCTACTATATGTAGTTTCTTCAGAATTATCTTTATCTTTAATTGCCGTCTTTAAATCATCAACACGTAAATTCTCTCCAGATTCTTTTGCTAATCTATATGGATTTTTCATCGAAGATCTTATCGGTCTATTATTATCTGCATGAGCTGCTATATTAAGCATTATAGAATCTGTATAATTATCCAGCCTAGCTGCTATTGTATTAAAGAATACAGATGGATAAACACCTTCTATTTCTAATTGTTGAACAGATTCTTCCACATGCCATTTTATTCTTCTATTTGGTATAGAGTATACTAAAGACATGATTATCAAAAATACTGAAATCAGTATAAGATACACCTTTGATATTTTTCTTAATGCATTCATCAAACTCACCCCCATTTCTAAACAAATCTATTCCATAACCTTAGTTATGTTCTTTTTAAATATAAATAATTTACTAAACAAAAAGTTTAGTATAATTACAACCACATTAGTTACTAACTTGACGATAAAATCATCAATCAATAATAAATTAATCATTACAAACATAATGATCATCTCAATTACACCTGAAACAATTCTACAACTTATAAACGCTCCAAATTCTTTAACTATAAACCTAATATCTCTCTTAGTGCTTTCAAATACAAAGAATTTATTAGTTATATAAGCAAATATTACCGCTGTGATCCAAGCAATCCAGTTAGATAATAAAAATCCGAGATTTAAAGTTCTAGTTGCAAATAAATATGTTACTATATTTACAATAGTCGATAATACCCCAAAAACTAAATATAATATAGTTTCCCTATATTTTATTAATCCCAATTATAATTCAACCTACTTTCTCATATTTTTTATTTTTATTTTTCTTCCTTTAAATAATATATAATTCCAAGCTGAAGTTATAGCAACTACTGAAAAGAATACAATTAAAAAGTACTTAAATAGATTTTTAGTAGTATTTTCAGGATTTTCTTCTTCCTCTTTCTCCGATAATGTATTCACTATATTATTTGAAAATTCATGCTCACTAAGCTTTAACTTATACGCATTCTCTATATATTCGTATAACGAATTCAAATCACTACCTTTTAATGACAATTCTGATTTAGTTATTCCAAGGTGTTCTTCTATAAGATTCAATGCAATTTCTAAATATACTTCTTTCTGTTCTTCCTTTTCAATTTCTTTTACAGCCTTATACTCTAAAGGATTTTTATTTTTGTCTATAGTACTAGCATATGACAAATTAGGCATTGTAATTATAAATATAGTAAGAATACTTGCTATTTTCATCAAAATATTTTTTTTCATATCATAAAACCCTCTCTATTATATTTCTAAAATTATTTTATATTGTTAAGTTTCTTCATTTCCTCCCAATTTTTAAACGAGTAATAAAATATTAAAATTAAGGCTGGATTTGTATTAACATCTAATAGTATCGTCTCTGCAAAACTATAAATAAGAATTGATACCATAAATACTATTTCTGCTATTTTTTCTTCTTTTACAAGTTGTCGTATCGATAAAGATATCATTTTTATAAATATAATAAAAATTATTACTCCTCCAACATAAAGTCCAAATACATACCCACTATCTAATGGAAGCCTTTCTGAAAATACAATATCTCTAATGTTATTATCATGACCTTGTAAGTTTAATCCATATTTCCAATGAGTTAGATACATATCCCAGTACTTTGGTCTATCAGATAAAAACTTATTTATTACCCAATTATTACCAAGCAGGAATGCTAACCCTACACTTAGTAAAGTAAATAATTGTGGAATATATTCTAAAAATTTTAAAGATATGCTCTTTTTTTCTAAAAATTTTATCATTATAATAAACATAAAAATTAATATTACTGTTAATAATCCCGTTCTTGTTTTTGTTTCTGAATACACTATTAAAGGGAATATAAATAATACAGCTGTACCTAATCCTTTACATAAATCTAGTTTAAGTTCATAATTATCTAATTTTTTATCACTGTCATTGTATTCCTTTGATTTTAAGCATAAATATAAAAATGATGACCATACCATAAAAAATGAAATAAATGCCGTATTAGGATTTTTAAATCCTAAATCACTTCTTATCCCCATATAATCTATTGCTATTAGTCCCTTATCTCCTAATATAATCATAGTTAGGAAATATGATATACTAACTAAAAAATAACATTTCATTATTTTTCCAAACTCAACTTGACCTAAAGCTATAGAAAAAATATATGCTAGTAAAAATAAGGTATTTCCAGTAATTAAAAATTGAATAATAAAAATTGAACCTATAAACACTTCAATTTTATATACTTGCTTACTTAATAGTTTTATTCCTAATAAAAGAACCGCACATGCTAATGCTCCTAATAAAAACATCTTAGGTATTGGGCTATGTGCGCCTTTTAGAATAATATCTATATAGTATTTTGATATCAAGAAAAAAACACATATATATGCTAAAATTTCTTTTAAATAAGCATTATTATCTATTTTTTTTTCACGTATAGCGTCCAAATACTTCACTCCTTTTCGACAATTTACTTTTGACTTTAATTTTACCATAATTCAATTAAAATATAAACTTATTGATCTAAATATAAAAAAATAAAAGGGTTATCTCTAAAATTATAAAAATAAATTATTTTGAGATAACCCTTTTATTTAATTATTTTATTAATGCTCCAGAACTATCAAAATTATAAGTCTTATTCCCTATTTTAATTTTTCCAGTTACCATTTCACCATTATCTTTTAGATAATATCTTTTTCCATTTAGATCTAGCCATCCCTTTACCATTGATCCATCAGACTTTAAATAGTACCACTTTTCATCTATTTTTTCCCAGCCTACTGCCATCACTCCGCTTTTTCTTAAGTAATACCACTTTCCATTTAATTTTTCCCAACCTGTTGCCATTTCTCCATTAGACTTCAAATAATACCATTTTCCATCTACATTCTCCCAACCTATTGCCATTACTCCGCTTTTTCTTAAGTAATACCACTTTCCATTTAATTTTTCCCAACCTGTTGTCATTTCTCCATCAGGCTTCAAGTAATACCATTTTCCATCTACCCTTTCCCAGCCTATTGCCATTTCTCCATTAGACTTTAAGTAATACCACTTTCCATCTATTCTTTCCCAACCTTTTACCATAACTCCACTCGGTCTTAGATAATACCATTTTCCATCTACTTTTTCCCAACCTGTTTGCATTATTCCATCTCTATCAAAATAATACCAATTTCCATCGAAATATTTTAACCAACCAGTTTGCATAACTCCATTATGATCATAATAGTATTTATTTCCGTCTTGCTCTTCCCATCTTCCAAAATTCTCTTGTATAGTTATATATATACCTTCTGCAACTGCATTTCCCATTGACTCAATCTTTGCAGGCGTATTTACAGCTTCTATATCTTTTGCATTATCTAAATAGGCATGTTCAACTATTACAGCAGGCATCTTAGTCATCCTAATAACCCCATAATAATCAACAGTTTCACCTTTATCATTTACATACGATCTACTCCATACAGGATTATATTTTTTTAAGTTTTGAATTGTGTTATCCTTTATACTATTAGCAATGTTTGTAGCTAGTATTTTGCTTAATCCGCCTTTTATAGAGTGGATAACGTGAGCTCCATCTCCTCCCCCAGAATCATTATGTAAACTTATGAATAATTCTGCTCCTAGTTCATTTGCAATAGCAGCTCTTTCTGATAACTCTAACTTCTTATTTAATGCAAGATCCTCATCTCTTGTCATTATTACATTTATACCGTATGACTCTAATTTACGTTTTACAGCCTTTGCGATATCGAGGTTTAATTTCTTCTCAATTAATCCATTTCCAGAAGTGCCTGAGTCCTTTCCCCCATGTCCTGGATCTAAAACAATAGTAAATTCCTCAGATCTACTTAATTTTAAGGGATATGACTCTCTTATTTCCTTTAATCTTTCTTGAACTTCCATTTTCATCTCATTAGTATACTCATCGCAAGTTTCTTCATCATAATTACTATATGCGAATGACCGACTATAGCTTCCAGATATCATCGGCAATAATAACAATGACAATAATGCAAATTTCTTAAAAAACTTTCCCATTCTTCTCCTCCAATATTTTTTTCAAAAAACCAATAAAATTTTTATCATTTTACATAATAAGTATATATAATTTTATCGTATATTGTCAATTTATTTGATAATTCATAAGTATAATAATTAAACATCAGTAATTTTATCAAATAATAAAAAAATCCCCTAAAGGTTCTAGTGTTGCATTAATGTAAAATTTAATACTTTACAAAATGACCCTCATGATTTTAGAGCTAACGCTCAATTATTATGAGGGTTGAAATTTTTTCCATTTTATTTTTAGACGCACTTACC
>CABIVQ010000018.1 GCA_902362365.1 Clostridiaceae bacterium
TGTCTTGGATATAAGACACCTGCAGAGGTATTTGATGCAACATGAATATAAAGTGTTGCACTTATATTGACAATCTATCATAAACAAAAGCAAAACACCTTACGATTCTAAGGCTGACTTAGTTATTAATGAATCAATTGGTAAGGTTTTAGATGAAGTAATAAAGTTTCTATAAAATTTCAATTTAAAAGGAGCTTTCTTAAAAATAATTGATTTTTAAGAAAGCTCCTTTATATTATTTGTATGTAGCTTTAATTTAAATTTCTTTACAGCTTAAAAATTTTGTATATCTACTTTTTTATATTTTCATATTCTTCTCTATATACCTTAACAGCTTCTGTCCAAGCTTCTTCTTCGCTTATACCTTTTTCTCTAGCTATGCTTTGAACTACTTCGCTTAATTTTATAGCTGATTCTATTATACTCATAAAAACCTACACCTTTCTACTGATGTATTCACATTTAAATACTGCAAAACTATACTCTCTTTTTATATTACTATTCCCAATAACTCCTAAGGATAATAATATTCCCTACGGTTTCTTTATTTTTATTTATTTTATGACAAAATTAATATCTATATACATACATTTTATTTATTTTGAGATAATTATTATAAATTAAATATATTTACTTATCATGATAGGTATAGGGCCTATACATATAAAAAAGTAGAAAAGTATACTGGTACCCAATTACTATTATCTAAATTCATAGTATAAAATATATTATAACTGATTATCCAAATATATAATTAATATTAAGTAAGGGGTAGTCACGAAACGTAACTATCCCACCTTTATTTATATTCTAAAACTTTACTCTTCCAGTAGGTTTTCTTAATCTACAAAGAGAACTTCTTCTACTTGCCATATATTCTAAATAATTTAAGAAAATATCAGCTTCTTCCATTGTATTATAAAGACCAATGCTTGCTCTTATCATTCCATAATAATATTCCCCTGAAACTATATCTCTATAAGCATCGCAATCACTTACGCCTAATAATCTATATACATAAGGATGTGCACAGAACTTACCACATCTCAAAGAGATTCCTTTTTCAGTAGCCATTTTTATGGATACCTCTTCGTAATTTCTATCTTTTATGTTAAAAGATATTACTCCTAATCTATCATCTGTATAATTTGTATCTCCGTACAAAATTAAGTTATTTATATTCTTCATGTTATTTATCAAATAATTTTTAAGATTTACTTCATGATCTTGTATATTTTCAAAACCAATATTCTGTAGGTCATTTAAAGCTTGCGCCATTGCTATTACCCCAAAGAAGTTCTGAGTTCCAGCCTCATATCTCTCCGGTATCCCCGACCAAATCACATTATCATCAAATACACCTGCTACACACCCACCTCCAGCTAGGAAAGGATCATACTCATTTAAATACTCTTTCTTTCCAATCACTGCACCACTTCCAAAAGGAGCATAAGCCTTATGAGCTGAAAAAGTAAGAAAATCTATCTCTTCTTCCTTACAACTTCCATTCATATCAACCTTAGTGTGAGCTATTAATTGAGCTCCATCTACAATTATTAAAGCATTGTATTTATGCGCAAGTCTAGCTATATCGTGTATTGGAGTAACATATCCAGTTACGTTTGATGCACCCGTTACGGTCACAATTTTAATTTTGCCATTTGCTTTTATTAGCTCTTTTTCTATATCATCTATATTTATTCTACCTAACTCATCTACATCAACATAAACCATTCTTCCTACATTTCTAAACGGTAAATCATTAGCGTGATGCTCCATTCTAGTTGTAAGAATCATATCATTTTTATCTTTTATCAATACTTTCGCTAATAAATTTAAACCTTCTGTATCTGATTTTGTGTATATTACAGTATGACTATTCACACTTCCAAGTCCAAAGAAATTAAGTATAATCGCTCTAGCTTGACCAAACATCATAGTGCAATATTCACCTTTAAATCCTACTCCTCTAGCAATAGGACCATAATTTTTTATATTATCTGAAATTATTTTTGTTACACTTTTTAAAGGTGGTGTTGTAGCTCCATTATCAAAGTTAATTGGAGTTATGTAAGTACCGTCTGATAACTTAATTTGATCATCTATCCCATCATATAAATACCTATAGTTCATAGAATCCCCTCCTATCATCTATAATGTATTTATATTCCTAAAATCTGAAATCATTCTAATTTATATTTATTCTATAAGCTTAAAATACTTTAAATCTACTATCTCATCTTCATTATAATAAGGTTCTGTATTATTAAAGTATTGATTTCTTAACATTCTTACTACAAAAGTCCCTTTACTAGATGAATAGACTATACACTCTTGTCCATAACTCTTATTTACTAAAACTCTTTCTTCAACTGCATCTGAAGGTAATACTTGGCTTATTAAATACATCGCTGTTTCCTTTTGTATAGTTATATCATTTAAATAACTATCATAAGAATATGGATATAAAATTTGTCCATATTTTTTATCACCTACTATTTGTCTTGCAACCATACCTTCATAATGTTCAAAAGTATTAAAAGTAGACTCTACATAGTACTCATTAGGTTCAATAATTTTATACTCTAGTATATCTTTATTTGTATTTTGATATAAGTCTAAAATTTCTTGCCCACTAAGAACTACATCTGGGTCATTTATATATTCTCCATAGCTATCATTTTTATTATAATTTTCATAGTAATCATTTTCACTATTAAAAGTTTCTTCATTTCCATAATTGGGATCTTCGTATTTACCTGCATCTAATACTCCGGATTTTATTACCATACCTGTTACAATTGTTAAGAATATAAATAAAGAAAAATAAGTACTTCTAAGTTTTTTCTTGGCTTATTAACAATATTATTTATCAATAAGCATCTTTTACTAAATATTCCATATACTACTTCTACTTTATCCATTTCGCAAATATTAAAAAGTTGATTTACGCTAAACTTCTTTTCAGTTTTATTTTCGTAATCTGTCACAACAATACTATATGTATGATTTCCTTCTCTACTATTCTCAACAACTGATGTACATATTCCCGTAGTTTTTGTATAAAGGCTAAATAAACATTCTACTATTGAAGCTATATTCATTATTAAAATATATCCCATAAAAAGTCTTATTGGTAATACATCTGGAACAATAAAAATTATCGCGATAATAATTGTCGGTATATATTCGAGTATGTGCATATATCTATGCTTTGAATTTACTTTTACATATCCATTAAACTTACGCTTTCTTCTCCATCTATGAGTATCCTCGTGGGTATCTTCGCTATTTATCTGTTTATACCATTGCATTTGCCTATTATACATATAAGACATAAAATATCCCTTTTTTGTATAATAAATTAGCACACTATCTATTGTTAAAAATATAGTTGTATAAAAAATATCTTCATCCTTAGAAGCTATGATTATGTAAGTTCCTATAATAATAGTTAATACTACTAATACCTTATATACAATTAACTTTTGATTAATTTTATTTTCTATATTATCATCTTCATATGTAATTATTTCATCAATATTTGATTTTGTAATGTAGAAAAACATAGCAAAAAATATAATAAAAAATAATGTACTCCCTTTACCTATTTCTGTTGTATAGTTCATTTTTTCAAATATTTGTGTTGCAAAATTATTACTTCCCAATAATCCTAGTTGTACTGATTTGTCTAAGATTACTACAAGAAGTGTTACATATATAACATATAACATTCCTAGACCAGAACGAAATTTTTCTTTCATGTTATCTTCTCCCTATTCTTTATTTTATCTTTTTTATTAATTTATAGCAAATATATGGTAGAAATGATTTAGTTACTAATTGATTTCTAATTTTTATGCTTTTTAGTCTTTATTTTTGTCTTACGATTATTTAGTTCATATTTAATTCTAAACATAAAAAATAGCAGTAAATCATTACCACTATTTTTTATAATTTCTCTGTGTAAATATCTTTTATTTCTAATACTAATTTTTAAATAATTCTAATACCGTACAATTATATCCCCCGTAATTATCTATTACCACACTTTGTATCTCTAAATTAAATATATAATTTAGAAATTAATATAATATAAAACCACTAACAAACCTTTTCCCAATACTTACTTTAACATATTCAGCAATAAATTCAATATTTTTTTGCAAAACATGTCATTAAATGTGCAAACTTGGACTTTTTTATATTTTTTATCTCATTATTACATCTTAACCATTACTTAACTTCATATTAACAACATACTTACGCTCTAGTGATAAGATTTATTTCGTAAGTTACTTTTATCTGAGATTAGAATAAAGATAAAATCATACTTATATATTTTTTAGGGAATAATAAATTAAAACAATAACTGTCTAGGGGGATGAAAAATGAAAGTACCAAATAAAATTATTAGTAGTATTTTAGCCATAGGAATAATTACTTCAACATCTTTAGCCTATCAATCGACTAACGTAAGTAAAACTTCACAAGAATCTATTGGAACTTCTGAAACAACAGAAATATCTAAAGAACAAAGTAAAACACCACAACAAGTAAATATTCATATGGGAGATGATGCATCTACCCAAGTAAATATCTCTTATACAACTATAGCTGGTGAATTAGAAACTAAGGTTGAATTAAATAAGGTTGGATATAGCAAGAAGATAATAGTAAAAGGTGAAAATACTATAGGTAATGCTGATAAATATTTCCATAGTATTACTGTAAATAATCTAGAACCTAATACAAAGTATGAATATACAGTTGGTTCGGGATATAACACATATAGTGGTAGCTTCAAAACAGCTCCAGCAAAAGGAAGTAAGGATAGTTTTAAATTTGCATTCTTAGCTGATACTCAAGTTTCAAATGAAACTAATGCTAAGGCTGCAGGATCAACGTTTGCTCAGTTAAGTAAAGATCTAGACTTCCTTTATCTTGCTGGAGATATAACTGATAAAGCTACTAACGAAACTCAATGGGAATTAATATTCAATAATGGAGGTGCCTTTCCTACTGCTGGACAAAATTTACTAGGAAATATATTAATAAGTGCTGTACAAGGAAACCATGATAACAACACTTTAACTAGACATATTAATGCACCAGCAAAATCTGGGAATATAGTTTATTCATATGATTATGGTCCAGCTACGTTTATAATGCTTAACTTAGAAGCAGCTAGATATGATGTTGATGCAAGAGCTGAACAAAAAGAATACTTAACTAACGCTGTTAAAGAAGCTAAAGAAAGAGGTCAATGGACTTTTATAGGATTTCATAAATCTTTATATACAGGAGCATCTCATATAACGGATTCAGATGTTATTGAAGCTAGACAATACTGGGCTCCAACTTTTTCAGCACTAGATGTTGATGTCGTAATGCAAGGTCATGACCATGTGTATTCAAGGGGATTTGTAACTTCTGATGGATATAATGCTAACCCTACATCTAATGCAGATGGTTCTATTATAAATCCAAAAAATGCTCCACTATACATGGTAGGGGGACACGCTGGTTGTTTAAAGTGGTACTCTAAAAAGAACTACTTAGTTGGAACTGGTGATCCACTTGCTCCAGGATACTCTTTCTTAGATGTAAACTCTACCGATACAGGAAGTGATGTAAAAAAAGAACAAGTAATAGTTGAATTTGAAGTTTCTGAAAATGATTTAAGTGTAAATACTTATATGATGAAATACGATACTGAAACTGATTCTATTACAACAGATAAATATTTATATGACTCTTTCTCTGTAACAAAAAGCGTAGCAGAAGTTGAAAATGACTACCAAGCTAGCTTAGGTGATGTAAGTAATATAGAAGGTAAAAAAGGTACTGAGTTTAAGGTTCCTATGTATTTAAATAACTTACCTAGCGATACTGAAATAAGAAGTTCTGAGATTGTATTTAATATCCCTAATGATTTAGATGTTAAGGATGTTAAGTTAAATAATAAAGTAATAAAAGCTGATAACTGGGATTGGAATGTAAAAGATGGTAAGTTAAGAGTTGCTCTTGTAAACTTAGATGGCTCTCCAATATTCACTAATAATGTATCTTCAGATAAAAATATAGTTAACTTAACTCTAACTTTAAAAGAAGATAAGAATTAAGGAGATAAAACTAAGATATCTATGTCTCAGTTCACATTTAGAGGAAATGAAGATATTAATGTTGATTATGATACTTCTAAGGCTGTATGTAATATTAGCTTTGTTCAAAAACAAGTTGGAAAGGCTTTCGAATGAGAGCTTTATGAATCTGAAGGAACTGAGGTAATACCTAAAAATATGAAAGCTGTCGCTGTGGAGTTCACTCAAGTTTCTGACACTACTAATTTTACATATAAAGATATTGAATTCTTCTATAGCCTGAGTATACTAAAAATAATGGCAAGGTAACTTATGTTTCTATAGTTCCATCTAATACCTCTTTAAAAGATTTATCAAATATATTAAATTATACTCTAAATGATGCTAAATCTCAAAACAAATTAATATTTGGTGCTTTAAATAATGATGGAATTTATGCTCAAGATTAATTATCAGCAGTATCTGCTTGGTTAAGAAAATCAGATTTAAATGAGAAGCAGATGTTAATCACTAACGCTAGTGCAGACGGCAAAATAAATACAAGAGATCAATAGATATAGTTGATAACTATGTTTCAAGTAAAGAATTTAAGATACTGTCTAAATAATATAATTAAGATGATATCTATGTAATAAAAATAAGGCAATAAACTTACTAAGTTAATTGCCTTATTTTAAATATTTTAGTATCAATATGAAAGGTATAAGCATATGCAAAAAAATAATAACAAAATAAGTTATCAAAAAAATAATATTATGTGGACTATTTTCATAATATCTTTTTTCATATTATTATATTTTCTTAATAGTTCATTAGAATTTAATAAACCAGAAGACGCACCTATCGGTGTTGTATATGAAAAAGCAGTGGTTACAAAAATCACTTCTGATACTTTAGCTCCCGACCCTGATTATCCTTATATTAATATAGGAAAGCAGTACTTAGATGTCAAAATTACTAGTGGCGAAAATAAAGGTAAAATAGTTTCTGTTATTAATTTTGTTGGTAGAACTGATAACAAGCCAGTTAAAGTAGGAACAAGACTAGTAGTATCAAGCTATGATGATTTTATAAGCACAATAATAGTTAACTATAATCGTGAAATATCAATTTACATACTTCTATTTATATTTATATTTGTCGTTCTATTTTTAGGAAAATCAAAGGGAGCAAAATCTTTATTTTCGCTAGTATTTACAATGATTTGTATTTTCTTTATATTTATACCATTAATTATCAAAGGTATGAATCCTATCGTTTCGTCAATTATAATTGTTATTTTATCAACTATGGTAACAATGATTTCATTAAATGGAGTTACTAAAAAAACTTTTGTAGCAAGTTTAAGCTGTATTTTATGTACTATAGTTGCAGGACTCATTGCCTATATATTCGGTAAGTTTAATAATATTTCCACTTTTAACACAGCAGAGCTTCAAGACTTATTGTTTGTATCTACTAAAACATCTTTAAAGGTTAAAGACTTACTTTTTGCAGGAATTTTAATATCTTCACTAGGTGCAATAATGGATACTACAATGTCTATCACATCTTCTATTTTTGAAATGAAAGATATAAATAATAACTTGAGTAAGTCACAACTGTTTATATCAGGAATGAATATAGGTAAAGATATTATGGGTACAATGACAAATACTTTAATATTAGCCTTCACTGGTAGTAGTATAAATATATTAATAATTTACTTCATGTATAATATGCCTTATATTCAGTTGATAAATATAGATTTAATTGTACTTGAAATAGTTCAAGGTTTATCTGGTGGAATAGCTGTAATATTGTCTATACCTATAACAGCATTTGCTGCCTCTGAATTAATTGGATATAAAAAAACTGTTTAGATATATAGATAATTTTAAATATTTTATGGGGGGATTACATAATGATAAATAAATTTAAAAGAATATTTGATAAAAGCTTAGAATTTATAATAAACAAGAAAAAATTAATTACTTCTACTCTACTAATACTATTAGTTCTAATTAGTAGCATAATAATCATAACCAATAATTCAGCTCCTGTTTTATCACTAAAATCACCTACTAACGAAATTACATATGACTATAAAGATGAAATTGTTATTCCAGTGACATTAAATAAGCTACCTGATAATTACTATCCTGCTGCAAATGTGGCAGTATCTTTTAATAAAAATAAGCTTGAATTTGTTGGTATAAAAATAGGAACAATGGAAGCTTATGATGACTATGATAAAAGCAAGAATGAAGAACCAAACTTTAAAATTCCTCAGTGGGTTTATAATACAGATGTTGCAAATCAAGAAGGTGTAATAAAAGCAATGTACTTAGATACAACTGCTAGTAAAAATGCTTATTGTTTAGATGGATTTAAGAAGAAAGAAAAAGATACTCCATTTCAATTGGTTTTTAAGTTAAAAGATTCGGTAATTTCTAATGATAAACTTGCATTAAATATCGAAGAAGCTACATTTGCTACTATATCAGGCAATGTTGACAAGAGTACTATATCTACTAAAGATAACTATGGAAAGCTAAAGATTAAAAATACTGAAATAAAAATTAAATAATATATATAACAAGGTAGCCGATAAATAGGCTACCTATCTTAATCTAGGATATTTTATCTGAAAGTAATTTTAAACACAAATATACTATAATTTTTTAACTTCTATCTATCAAACATTATTTCAATAACATAATAATATAAATTAAATGACTTTATCTTTACAATGTTGGACTAAACTTTCTATATAATTATAATATTTAGTATTCTAAGTATTAAATTTACACATGTATACTAATTTATTATCTTTCAATGAAAATTTCAAATAAAAAACCGTATCACTTACTTGTAATACGGTTGATTAATATTTATGTAGCTATAAATTATATATCTTCCTTTGTATGTCCATTAGAATTTTCTATTATTACTTCTTCATATTCTTGTATATCATCAGCATCTGTTATTATCGCTTCTTCTTTTATATCTTCGCTATAGTCTGTTATTATAGTATCGTCTTTTATATATTCACTATTATAATTTTTTATTTCGCTTATTATATAGTTTATTTTATTTATAAAATATCCTATTGCCCAGAATGATACTGCATAGAATAGGTATGGTATAGAAGCTCCTACACAATAGCTTATTACACTTTGTAGTTCATCACTTATTACAAGACCTTGCGCAACAAGACTTGATATGTATGTATATGAATTATACATTGTAAATATTGTGTATGCTCCCAAAAGAATAGATAGTACGTACATTATTATAGCTACTGGATTTTTACTTTTTTTATTGCTGTTTTTCATTGTTATTTTTCTCCTTTTGTATTTTTCTTATTTTTTATTTAAGATATATGGATATATGTCTTATTTCTCAATATTTTCTATTATAATAAATTATCCTTAACTTAACCTTAAATAATGTACATAAAATGTATAAAAAATTGCCTTCTATAAGAAATAAGTTTATTTTAATAACTAATAATTATTTTATATAAAATATATTTTTTATTATAGACATAAATAGGCATGTTATTGTATTATTTATTTATAAACACCAAGAAACGACACATTTTTCTAGGTTATTAGGAATTGACACAATAATTTGACATTTAGATATTAGACATAAATGGAGGAACTTTATAATTTGTTCCTCCTACCTTTAAAAGTTCACAATACTACACCTTATTTAACTGGTATTTATAACCCCAATATAAGAACCATCTAAAAAAGACTGTAACGAAAACAGTCTTTTTTTATTTTGTCTGTGTCAGATAATCTCATAAGTTGTAACCGATAATAGCAAAATTAACACAAGGTTTTCTGAGTTGATTTTAGAATTAAATAATGGAAATGACTTTAAAACCTTTGATAGCTTTAATAAAGTCGAAGAATATATATTCAGTATAATTTATTAATAAACATCATTTTAATCGTATAAATTTATATCCTTAATTAAATTATACTAATGTAAATTGATATAATGAAACTATAGAACTTATGTAATATTGTACTTGAACTAAAATATATGACTATAAATAAACTTTATATAAATTATTAAACCACCTTAAATAAAATCTTACTTTAAGGTGGTTTCATAATTTATATAATTATTTTCTTATTATATACACCCTCAAGGCCTACATCTTTTACTCTCTTTCTAATCACATCTACATCAGTAGTATAAAAATCTTTCTCCTTCATCCTATTAAAATAAATACTACCAGCAAAAGTAAATCTCTTCATATCTCCATCTTCCTTATGCATCTCTATATTAGAGTAAGCAATAAAATCACCTATCAATAAATTGGTAGGAAGTTGAAGTAAATACATACCATCACAATATCTTGCAGCATTATGACCAGCTAAAGAACCTGTGCATATAGCTTCTGTATGACCAACATAAAATCCACTTTTCTCTCCGGCTACAAATAAATTACTTATACCTTTAGCTCTCATATAATTATCTCTAGGAGCTACAGATAAATATCTTATAGAGTTACCCTTACCTCCAGAATATGGATCAACAATAACTGCACCTTCAAATCCTGGAACCATTCTTAATTTTTCTAGATTAAAGAATGGAGACATTAATTTTGCATGACCAGTATCTATAAGAACTATATTCTCTGCAAAAGCTGGAAGGGCATATTGTTGACATACCTTTATGTCTAATTTTTCTTCATTTCTTAATTCTTCTGGTAAGGGTACAACTGCACATCCTTTTTCATTTAATTCTCTTTGTATCTCTTCACTTAATGATTCTTTTAATAATTTCATTGAACCACTAAATGCACCATAATCTCCATTATTTCTTCTTCCTATCATATCCTCAATACCACATCTAGAAGTAACACTTACTCTTCCCCCAAAAGATGGGCATCTTAGTACACACATAGCGCATCCATTTCCATATTTAGTGCAGTTTCCCATAGGGCCAGATGAACCTGTAGTTTCTACAAATGCATCTCCATATATTTTTTCGCCATCTTCTAATTCTACTGCTCTTATTTTATTGCCATCTAATTCAACGTCAATAACCCTATTGAAGAATCTCACATCAATTCCCATGCCTCTAACTAAATCTCTGACTGGTCTTTCAATTTTAGTTACATTATATATGCTTGCATGTTCATGTCCTGGGAAATCTATACCTTTATGCTTAGTATACTTATCTGTAACCTCAAATAACTCTTTTCCTCCTAAAGCTATACATTCTTCTGTAGCAGTATATCGCCCATTATTTCTCATTATTCCGCCTACATTACCTAATCCTAATAGTAAATCTGTTTTTTCTAATAAAATAACCTCACAACCAGCTTTTCTTGCACCTATTGCAGCAGCACAACCAGACCAGCCACCACCTATTACAACAACTGTAGCCATTAGTATCTCCCCCCTAAAATATAAAATCAAAGAATGCCTAGTAAATTTCTACTGTTAATTTGAGCTTTACAAGACTTAACTCTTTCTCCATTTAAATTCACAGTACATGCTCCACAAATACCTTCTCCACAGCAAATCAAATTATTATTTGCTATGGCTAATGCAATATCCTTATTTATACTATCTACTAATTCTTTCATATATTTATTAAAAGGATTATATCCACCACTATAAACAAGGCTTACATTATTTCGCTTTATATAGTCTATGATAAAGTTTTTATCTTCTTCTATATCTATAATATGAATATTAACGCCTAGATTATTTAACTTTTCAGTAACTTCTTCTAATATTATTGAGTTTTTATTAATAAATACTTCTACTGTATTTTTATTCTCTAGTAATTTTCTTACTACATTGATAGAATTCACTTGAGATAATCCGCTTAATCCAACTAAACAATTTGAGTTTTTAGTTTTACATATTTTATCCACCCCAAAAATTCCATTAAAATAAGGACCCTTAACTATAACATCTTCAAAGTCTAATAAAGTTTTAGTTTTTATTCCTACTTGCTTTATAACAACTTCAAGTATGCTATTTTCTGCGTCCACATTCATAACTGATATAGGTGTGTTAAAAATTGCACTTTCTCTATTTTTGCTTTTTAATAAAACGTAAGCACCTGGGCTACATAAGTGTTTTACTAAATTCTTAGGTATCTTTATTTTAACTAAAAATAAATTTTCTGCTATTTCACTTTTCTCAAGTATATCGCAAGAATATTCTTTTCTCTCATTTACTAATTTTTCGTTACTATGTTGTACCTCATTATAAACACATATCCCTTGCCATACACAGTCACATGTTTTTTCTCCTCTTATCAAACTACATTTTATACAATCTCCTGTATATGCTAGATGACATGGACAATATTGGCTGCCACAATCAACACAGATCTTATTATTTCCCCTATACAAATTATCCACTTCCTTAAAATGATTTTTTCTATATACTACTAATTTATTAGATTTATTTTTTTTTGTTACTTCAAAGGACTTTATATTCTATTATTTCTAAAAAAAAATATAATGTATATATAGGATTTTCATATATCAATTTAGAATACTATGAATATACATATATAAATACATACAATTTTCTAATAGGAGATAGTGATAATATGGTTAATACTTTTCTTTTTTCTAAGGACCACTTAACTGTACTTTTTTTCTTTGCTTTGTTCTTGTACTTTTCTCCAAAACTGACTAAAAACTTATTACCTTACAGCTATATTGTAGAGAAAGTAATCTGCATACTTATGATTTTAGAAATAGTATTTGAACAAGCATTTATTATATCTGTTAAGGATTACTCTACACTTAGTTCATTACCTATTGATATTTGCAGATTTGCTGAATATATTTGTATTGCCATCCTATTTTTTAAACAATATCAATTATTTAATGTATATTTTTCTTGGAGTTTAGTTTGTTCAATAGGAGATTTAATTTTCTTTAAATATGTACCTTACAATTTTCCTAACTTTCTTCATCTAGCCTATATATTTTCTAATGTACTTTTACTTTATGCTAATGTTTACATGGTACAAGTAAGAAAATTCAAACTTAATAAACATGCGCTAATAGATAATTTATTAGCCTGTGGAATTTATTTTTCATTTATATTCCTTTTAAATAAACTTATGGGAGCGCATTATGTTTACAGTTTTTCTAGCTACAATATTTTAAGCATATTAATTTTTGCCGGATTAACTACTTTAGTTTATATTCCTTATTATATTTTTAATAGAGATGAATCTAGTTTTAACTAGCTATCCAACTAAAACTATTCTTCACCCAAATATAAAACAAGCTATGAATTAAGAATTTAAAATTCTACTTCATAGCTTGCACTTATCTTCTACTTTAATTTTTAACTAAAAATTGATAGATAGTCTTTTGTGTATATTTCTCACCTTTATTTAATATAGAGTCTTCTATAAAGCACATATTTCTTCCTATTGGTGGTGCTTGTGTTTCAAAGCATATACCAAATCTTTTCTTAGGCTTTTCTCCTGTATAAGCTTCAAGCACATCATCAGAGTTCATACTATATATTACAACAGCATCTTGATCCGTAGTTATTGACATAGCTCTTTTTGACTCTCTATCCTCTATATATATGTTATTGCCATTATCTAATAAAAATACATGGTCATATCCGTTTCCCATTTTTATTTGCTCGTGTTCATCATCAATATCCTTACCTACACGTTTTATAGTTCTGAAATCAAATGGTGTATTTTCAACATTAACAATTTTTCCCGTAGGAACACAAGTGTTATCTAATTCTAATATGTTATTACTATCAACCTTTAGATACTGCTCTGTTATAGGTCTTTTTATATTTCCACTTATATTAAAGTAACTGTGGTTTGTCATATTTACTAAAGTAGTTTTATCACTTACAGCTTCGTAAATTTCTTCTATTTTATAATCTTCATAGATTTTAAAAGATACCACTACATCTAAGTTTCCTGGATAGTTTTCTTCATTATCATATGACTTTGATTTTAATTTTAAAGTTATATTTTCAGTTTCTTCAATTACATCTACATCCCATATTTTATGACTGAAACCTATATCTCCACCATGACCTTGATGTGGGTTATAGTTTTTATTTAAATTATATTCCTTTTCTTCAATGACTACCTTACCATCACATATTCTACCAGCCGTTCTACCTATAAGGCCTCCATAGTAAAATGGATTTTTTATATAGTTTTCAATATCTTCATATCCTAAAACTACATTTTCTAAGTTACCATCTTTGTCTGGCGTTATTATCTTTGTTATAACCCCTCCAAGATTAAGTATCTCAAATTCAAATCCATTTTCTCCAGATACATTGTAAGATATTATCTCTTTATCATCTATAACTTTTAGGATATTCTTAGTGTACTTCATAAGCTTCACCTATAAACTTTCTGTGTATGATTTTACATCATTCATATATTTTCTCATTGCTTTCTTTCCATCTTCATTCCACTTAAAAACACCGCAGTGTTCTAGCACTTTTGCAAATGCTGAACCTACCTCATCTTCTATTATAGTGTCTATATTATCTTCATTTAAATTATTATGTTTAGATTTAATCTCATTGAACCAATCTAAATGTATCTTTAATCTTTCATCTTCTTCAACTTTACTAGCTTTGTTATCATCTAATAAACATTCTTTTATTTGAGCTAACTCATCCTTTAGCCTTGCTGGTAATACTGCAAGTCCTAAAACCTCTATAATCCCTATATTTTCTTTCTTTATATGATGAAGTTCTTTATGTGGATGAAAAATTCCATCTGGATGATTATCGTCACATCTATTATTTCTTAAAACTAAATCTAATTCATATTTATCATTTCTTTTTCTAGCAATTGGAGTTATTGTATTATGAGGAGTGTCCCCACTATAAGCATAAACACCAACCTCTTCATTAGAATAACCTCTCCAATGATTTAATATCTTCTCAGCTAACTCACTAAGCTTATGTCTATCTTCTCCACTTATTCTAACTACTGACAAGGGCCATTTTACAATAGATATTTTTATATCCTCATATCCCTTTATTTCAAACTTATATATATCCTCAGCTTTTGACATTGCAAACTCATATCTTCCACCTTGATAATGGTCATGAGTAAGTATAGAACCACCAACTATAGGTAAATCTGCATTTGAACCTATAAAGTAATGAGGGAACTTTTCAACAAACTCTAAATTTCTATCAAAAGTATTCTTATTAATAACCATAGGTTCATGCTTACTAGATAATACTATACAATGTTCATTATAATAAGAATATGGAGAATACTGAAGATTCCACTCTTCATCTTGTAAAGTAAATGGTATTATTCTTAAATTTTGTCTTGCAGGATGATTAACCCTACCAGCATATCCTACATTTTCTTTACACAATAAACACTTCGGATAAGAAGAACTCTTCATATTCTTAGCTGCTGCAATAGCCTTAGGATCTTTCTCTGGCTTAGATAAATTTATAGTTATATCTATATCACCATACTCAGTAGTAGTCTTCCAAGTAATATTTTGAGCAATTCTATCAGTACGAACATAATCGCAAGCCTTACTTAAATTATAAAAATAATCAGTAGCACTTTTCTTATTGTCCTTATATCTACAATTAAACTCTCTTATCACCTCAGAAGGTCTTGGCATAAGTAGGCTCATTATCTTAGTATCTAACAAATCCCTATAAACAGGAGAATTATATTCTAATATTCCCTTTTCATAAGCGTAATCCAATATGTTATCCAATATAGGTGTAACATTTTCTAAGTTTTCATCTTCTACTTCTTCAAATATATATTCATCTAATTTAAAAAGCTCTATAAGAGAATTTCTTATATAAGTCTTATCTTCTTTTTCAAATAAATTATGCTTTAATCCATAATTAACAAGTCTTTCAAATTCTCTATATATATTAATCATTTTATTCTCCCCCTATAAAATCCATCCTGATCAGTTTTATGAAATCCTAAGGTGAAGGGATGGAACTATAAATTTACGAATATTTGCATCGTTTCCTTGTCGCATGGAATCAAATTTATATTCCACCCCCGAAGCTACCTATTTCAAAAAACCATCCGGATGATTTTGATGCCACTTCCAAGCAGATGATATCATAGCTTCTACATTTTCAAGTTTAGGTTCCCATCCTAATTCCGTTCTTGCTTTTTGAGAAGCTGCAACAAGTTTAGCAGGATCACCAGCTCTTCTTTCGTATACTTTAGCTGGTATTGGATGTCCTGTCACCTTTCTAGCTGCTTCAATCATTTCTTTTACAGTAAATCCATTTCCACTTCCTAAGTTATAAATATTACTGTTAGAACCTTCTCTTAACTTATGAACTGCTAAAATATGAGCATCAGCTAAATCAGTTACATGTATATAATCTCTTATACAAGTACCATCGTGAGTATCATAATCGTCACCAAATATTGATATAAACTCTCTCTTTCCTAATGGAACTTGAAGTATTAACGGTATTAAATGCGTTTCTGGATTATGGTCTTCACCTATTTCTCCACTTTCATGAGCTCCAGCTACATTAAAGTATCTTAAAGATATATATTTAACTCCATGTGATACATCTGCCCATTTCATCATTTTTTCCATAGCTAATTTAGTTTCTCCATATGCATTAGTTGGATTTGTTAAATCACTCTCAATAATTGGTATGTTATTAGGCTCTCCATAAGTTGCTGCTGTTGAAGAGAATACTATCTTCTTAACATCATGCTTAATCATAACCTTTAAAAGCACCTCTGTACCATGAACATTATTATTGTAATATTTTAGAGGATTACTCATACTTTCTCCAACTAAAGAATTTGCTGCAAAATGTATTACCTCATCTATTTTATTTTCTGTAAATACATTATCTAGTTCTTCTTCATTTCTTATATCTACTTTATAAAACTTAGCTTGTGGATGTATTGCATCCTCATGGCCAGTTTCTAAATTATCAACTATTATGACTTCTTCATTTCTGTCTATAAGCTGTCTTACTGCATGACTACCTATATATCCTGCTCCACCGCACACTAGTATCATATAAATTCCCCCTATCTAACCTCTATATCAATTATTTTTCATATTTACTATGTTCTGACATTCCCTATATCTATTATATTTCTCTTGTTCCATCCCCTATGTTTGCAACATAAAAATCTGCATCGTATCCAATTATTTCTTTGTATCCTTTACCTACAGTATTTATGAAATCTTCTTTCATATCTTTTTTTACTATAGAAACTGTACATCCACCAAATCCTGCACCAGTCATTCTTGCTCCTACTGTAGCTTCATGTTTCCATGCTAAATCTACTAATGTATCTAATTCTTTTCCTGTTACTTCATAATCATCTCTTAGAGATTTATGAGAATCATTCATAAGTTTTCCAAAAGTTTCGATATCATTATTTTGTAAAGCTTTAACAGCCTTTAAAGTTCTTTGATTTTCATAAACTGCATGTTTAGCTCTTTTTGCTCTTATATCATTTTTTATAAGATATTTATTATTTTCAAATTCTTCTTCAGTAAGTTCACCTAAAGAATTTATATTTAGCTTAATTTGAAGTTCTGATAGTGCAGTTTCACACTCACTTCTTCTTTCATTGTATTTAGAGTCAGCTAGACCTCTTCTTTTATTTGTATTAGCTATTATTATAACTTCATCTTTTAAGTCAACTTTGCTGTATGAATAATCCAAAGTATTACAATCTAGCAGAATTGCGCTATCTTCCTTTCCCATTCCTATAGCAAATTGATCCATTATACCACAATTAACACCTATAAATTTATTTTCTGATTCTTGACAATACTTAACTAACTCAACTCTATCTATATTGAAGTTAAATATTTTATCAACCATAACACCCATTAAAAGTTCTAATGATGCTGATGATGATAGCCCAGCCCCATTTGGTATATTGCCAAATACAACCATATCAAATCCTTGCTTTACATCATATCCATGATTTAGTAATACACTTATAACACCCTTTGGATAATTAGCCCAATCATGTTTTTCTTCATTTTTTAAATCATCTATATCAAAAGTTATAATCCCTAAATCCTTAAAATTCTCAGAATACATTCTAACTGTTTTATCATCTCTTAAAGCTATTGCTCCATATGTACCAAAGCTTAATGCACAAGGAAATACATTCCCTCCGTTATAATCAGTATGTTCCCCTATTAAGTTTACTCTCCCTGGCGAAAAAAATACTCTAATTCCCTCTCTATCACCATAAACTTTAGTAAACATTTCTATCATATTATTTTTCATTTTACCTCCCCTTTCCTTCTTTTGTTACCCTGATATAATAATAACATAGTAGATTTACGCAAACAATAACGTTTTCATATTTTTACTAAATTTTTTCATTTTTTACTCTTTTTTTACTAACTATGAAAATACATTTTGCTTTTAGTATAAATCAAATAATAAAATTTAAATTTTGTTACATTTTATATGCCCGATATAGTTCACATTTCCAACAATTTATTAACTAAGTCCAACTCTTAATCTATTTATAAGCATCTTATACAAACTTTAAATCATACAATATATAAATATTTTGATACTCTCATATATTTATATTATTTTTACAAAAAGGATGTGTTAAACATGTGTACTGCTCTTACTATAGCTACTAGTAATGGCTATCATCTCTTTGGGCGTTCATTAGATTCCAGTCATAACTTTAATCTAACGGTTCACTTTATCCCAAGAAACTATATCTGGAAAAATGTAATTACGAACAAGACTAATAATATCAAATACGCAATTTTAGGAATGGGAATTATATCAGATGGACATCCTCTAATAGCTGATGGTTTTAATGAAAAAGGATTAGCTTGTGCCGCTCTTAATTTTCCTGATTATACTTCTTATAACAAAGACTTAATAAATGGTAAAATTAATATAGGACCTTATGATTTAATATTATGGATCTTAAGTAATTTTGAAAAAGTATCAGAAGTAAAAAATGCTCTAAAAAATATTAATATTGTAAATATGCCGTTCTCCAAATCTACCCCCATCCCGCTAATCCATTGGTTAGTGTATGATAAAGATGACAATTGTATAGTAATAGAAAAAATAAAAGGTAAATTAAAAATTTACGATAATAAAATTGGAGTACTAACAAACTCCCCAACATTTGACTGGCAAATTACTAATTTGAGGCAATATATAAATTTAACTTCTACTCAGCCTGAAGAAGTTATGTGGCATAATCAACAACTTACACCCCTAAGTAATGGTATTGGATTAACAGGTTTCCCCGGTGACTTTTCTTCAGTATCAAGATTTATAAGAGCTGCTTACCTTAAAAGTCATGTAGATGTTGGTGATGATGAAGTATCTGGAGTTACTACACTTTTCAAAGTTCTTGATAATACAGCTATGATTTACGGTTCGGTTATAACATCTAAAAACCTTAAATTTAAAACATTTTATAAATCATCGATGTGTCTAGAAAAAGGAATATACTATTATAATACATATAATAATAATCAAGTGACTGCTATTAGTATGTTTAATGAAGACTTGGATACTGCTAACATTAAAGTGTTCCCCTATAGAAATACTCAGTCTATATATTCTGAAAACTAACAATTTAATAATAAATAACTTGCGCATAATACATCCGTTTTTTTATTTTCTTAATTCTTCTATATAACCTATAAAGTACTATACTTTTTATTGATCACTATAAATATTTTTTTGTATTTTCCATAAAATAATTTATAATATGTATTTTATTTTACAACAAAGGATGTGTTAAGCATGTGTACTGGTTTAACTCTAACTACTAATGATGGGTATCATTTATTTGGTAGATCTATGGATATTGAGTATTCTTTTAATCAATCTCCACTTTTTATACCAAGAAACTTTACTTGGAATAATACAGTTACAAAAGATACAAATACAATTAAATATGCAATATTAGGAATGGGAACTATGTTAGAAGGTCATCCTATGATAGCTGATGCCTTTAATGAGAAAGGGCTAGCGTGCGCCGGATTAAACTTCCCTGGTTATGCTTCTTATGAAGAAAATATAATGGATGGTAAGACTAATATCGGACCTTATGATTTAATATTGTGGGTATTAAGTAATTTTGAAAAAGTATCAGAAGTAAAAGAGGCCCTAGATAACCTTAACATTGTAAATATACCTTTTACTCAATCTACGCCACTTCCAACACTACATTGGATAGTATACGATAAAAACGACGACTGTATAGTAATAGAAAAAGTAAAAGGCAAATTAAATGTTTACGATAATAAAGTTGGAATCCTAACAAACTCTCCAACTTTTGATTGGCATATTACTAATTTAAGACAATATATGGGATTAACTTCTACTCAACCTCCAGAAGCTACATGGCATAAACAAGAGCTTATACCATTAGGTCAAGGTCTTGGATTGTGTGGGTTACCTGGAGATTTTTCTCCAGCTTCAAGATTCGTAAGAACTTCATACTTTAAAAGCCATATAGCGCTTAATAAAGATGAATTATCTGGAGTTACGGCATTTTTCCACATTCTAGCCAATGTCTCTATGATTGGAGGTTCTGTTGTAACACCTGCAAATCTTAATGATATAACATTATATAAATCATCTATGTGTTTAGAAAAAGGAACTTATTATTATAATACATACTATAATAATCAAATCACTGTTATTAATATGCATAACGAAGACTTAAATGCTACAGAGGTTAAAGTATTCCCATATAGAGATGCTCAGTCTATATATTACGAAAATTAATTAATCATTTATATAATATAAAAACTGACGCCAATTGACGTCAGTTTTTATATTATATAGCTTTGGATTTAATATTACTTTTAGTTTTTTAACTTCCAAGTATATAAGCTCCAACTCCCATAAATAATGCTCCGCCAATCATATTTCCAATTGTTACTACAACTAGATTATACACTGCACCAGCTAAAGTAGCCCCTTGTACTAATGGTGATATTAAAGCTACTGTATAAATAGTCATATTCGTTATGCTATGCCCAAATCCGATAGTTATAAATGTAAATAAATATAAAAAATCATTATTAATTTAGCACTGTCATCACTAGTTCTAAAAGAACATAATACAGCTACACAAACTAATATATTACAAAGTATTCCTCTAAATATACGTTGCATAAATGGATCAGATGACTTTACTATAGATGTCGTTGCAAAAAATTCCATTACTGGACCTTGACTTACTAATCCACTTCCTACAAATAAAACTGCAACTAATATTGATCCTAATAAATTACCTATATAACTATAAATCCATACCTTACACATATCTTTTGAGCTTATTCCTTTATTCAAGCTTCCTTCAGTCATTACCATATTATTACCTGTAAATAATTCTGTTCCAGTCATAATAACTAAACTTAATGCTACTACAAAGGATACTCCCATCATTATTTTAACCATAGGAGAGTCTGAACTAGTTAAAGCTCCTCCTATTGTAAATATTAAAATAATGCCTAATCCTACATATAACCCTCAAAAGCTGCCAATACTAAGTGTTTTACTTTACTATTATTAAACATGTTAATTTTATTTTTCGCTGCGTTAGTTAATTTATCTAAAGTTTCCTTATGCATAATATATCCCCCTAATTTTAATTAATATCTTATACCACTCCAGTATATATTTTCACTAACCTTCGCTATATCATCTAATTCTACTCCATCCAAATCCCACTTTTTAAATTCCATAAATCCTGTTCTGTCTACTATATAATCCATATGTTCTTTCCCTCCTAGAGCATTTAAATCTATATATTCAATAACATATTTATAAGTGTTAATTATTATTTTTATAATAGACTCTTCGCATGACCAAAGTAAAAAGTCCTCTGCTAATCTTGGATTTTTCTTTCCTGTACTCCCCATAATAGCTAATATATGATATTTTTTAGAATCTCTAGTCCAGACACTAGTTGGACAATTTAGTATACATTCTCCACATCTTATACATTTATAATGGGCTCTTACTATTTTATAGTTTTCCTTCTTTAAAGCACCCATAGATAGTACTTCACATTTTTCACACAAGCACCACATGAAACATATCTATTCTTATTCAATTATCTATTATCAATATCTATCTCATCATATAGTTTTAAATTTATATTTATTATATTGTTCTGAAAATAAAGCGCCTATTCCTCCACCCATAGAGTGAGCAAATAAAAACAATTTATTATTATTTAATTTAGGCACCACGATAGTATCTAAAAAATCTCTTAAGTCTTCAACATAATAATCAAATTTTTCTACATTAACTTGATTCTTGTCTACTCCGAGCCTCCCTGATTTTCCATGACCTCTGTGATCTAATGCATAGACAGAGAAACCATTTTTATTAAATATGCTAATAATTTCACTATACTTTTCTACAGATTCACAAAATCCATGTGATATTACTATAGTAGCAATACTATTTTTAACCTCATAACTTTTATAATATATATGTAATTCATTCTTTCCTTTAAAAAAAACATCTATGTATATTAAATCATTTATTGTATTATTCATTTTTTACCTCATTCTTATAACAAGACTTTCTTTAATCTAATTTTACTTTTACATCTTTTGTACTATCTCTTATTACAAGCTCACTTGGTATTATGACTTTTTTACTATATTTTCTATGTTTATTTATTCTTTCCATAATTAAATCTACTGAAGCACTAGCTAAATGCTCGATATGTACCCTTACAGTCGTAAGAGGTGGTATAGTATGTTGAGATGCAATTAAATCATTAAATCCTATTATACTAATATCATTAGGAACATTTATGTTATTTTCATACAAGGCTTTAAGCACTCCAGTTGCAATAGTGTCTGTACCTACAAAAAATGCACTTGGCATATTTTCATTATTTTTTATAAAATCTTTTGTAGCTTTATAACCATCCATAGCTGTCATTTCTTTAATATCTAAAATATACTCTTTCTTATATAATCCTTTTGATTTCATATGCTCCATAAAAAATTTTAATCGATTATCCTGAGTTTTCTCTCTATAATCATCTGGAGTTTTCGAACTCCCAATATATCCAATTTCCACATGACCAAGCTGAATCAAATGATCCAAAGCTTTATATGTACCTAATCTAAAATTGACTTTAACCGAATCATATTTTTGTTCATCTGGAGATGAGTCTAAAAATACTATATTATCACAGGATTCATTCAACATAGATATCTCATTTTTAGTAAATTTTCCTATTGCAATTATTCCACTTAAAACTTCATTTCCTATATATTTATACTTATCTTCAGTTTTATATAAATTTACTACTTCAATTCCATTATCAAAGCATTCTTTTTCTACTACACTTCGAAGTAATAAGTAATAAGGATCTTGTAATTGCTCACTATAATTATACATTTCAACAATTCCAACTCTTCGTTTATTCGTTTTAATTTTGCTATGAGTTTTTCTTTGTTTTAATGTTTTATATTGCATTTCTTCTGCAACTTCAAATATTTTTATTTTTGTATCATCTCCAACACTTATACTGCTATCATTGTTTAAAACTCTAGACACAGTACCCACTGATACCCCTACAGCATTGGCAATTTCCTTTAAAGTAGCCATTGAATTACCTCCTTTTGAATTGAATTAACTAGTATTTATAGATTCACTTTTAATAAAATCTAAATTTTTATTTCTTAAATAAAATTTTAGATTAACTACTGTTTTATTATATTTAATTTTTACTTATTCCTTTATTCAATGCTCTTAACATTTGAAAACCTTGATTTTCTAATTAATTTCATAGTAACACATAGGATTTTTCTTTACAATAATGATTCCTTAATTTTACTTATTTTTACTATTTTTTACTAATCAAATAAATATTCTTACAATAAAAAAGATTATGTTAATGATATTTAATCACATTAACATAATCCTTCACATTTTTAATTTACTTATCTATAATCACAAACTTCTTTGCTATTCTTTTAATATTTTGTAAAGATTCAATCATGATTTTTCTTTCATCTACGCTTAGCATCATAAATTTAGATTCTAAAATAGAAGATATCTGCTTCATTTCATCATTGATTATTTTTTCGCCAATTTCTGTTATTCCATAGAAAGTATTTCTTCTATCTCTCCTATCTTCTTCTCTATAAACATAGTTTTGATCAACTAATTTATTAAGTAATATACATAAACTAGATGTAGATACATTAAGCTCTTTACTTAGATTCTTAAGCTCCATCTTTTTGCAATTATATATTTTTAATAAAACAAAAAATTGTCTTTCTGTAAGAATCTTATTTATAGTAGCTCTTTCTCTATTAATATTCTTTATAAGATTATTAAATAATTCAATATCATACATAAGTAGTTGCGCTAAGTTTTTTTCATGCATATCCTCACCCCAAAGTCAAATTCTATATATTAAGCTTATATTACTATCATTTTTCTAATACCTTTTTATTATACTCTATAAAAAGTAATTTTTATATTAAAAATATTTCATTCTTAAATATTTAATAATTCAAATAACCAAATATAGTTATACTATTTCCTTTTTTTATTTATGATTACTATTTTTATTGCATTTTTCTTTATTCATTTTCTGTATTTTTTCTATAACCCTTGGAGTAATTGCAAGTATATTATCTACCAAATTAATATTATCATCTAAACTCATAAGTCTAGTTTCTCCATCTTCAACCACTACAAATGCCACTGGTTGTACAGATATAGCACCTGCACTACCTCCTGCAAAATTTGTATCTTTTTTTTCATTATTTATTTCAATACCATTTCTATTATCATAGCCTTTTGAATATTCTCCACCACCTATCCCAAATCCAATAGTTACTTTTGATATAGGTACTACTACTGTAGTTTCTGTTTGTATTGGGTCTCCAATTATAGTGTTTGCATCTATAGAACCTTTAATCGTTTCAAGCGTTGTCTCCATAAGACTTTGTATTGACCCTGTTGCTCTCATTATGATCACCATCCTTATTTTTTCTATAAATTTTAATAAAAGCCATAGCTAATTTCAACAAGTCCTCTATCTTTGGACTTATATGTATCTTCACTCTTCCATTAATATAATTCTCTAAAAAATTAGGTACAACATTTAAATATATTTTTTCTGCATTTATTAAGCTACTTAAATTACCATAAATAGTATTAATAAATACAAATATAAAACATGTAAAATAAATATTTTTATTTCCAAAACTTATATTAGAATATAATTCTTTTATCCTTATATTATTTGCTATTTTGTAGATTCTTAATATATCATCTGTAAATATATATTTTTTTCTTTTTTTTACTTTCTCCTTTACCTTTTTATTCTTTATTCCTACTTTCTTTCCTATACTTTTCTTAGGTGGATAAAGTTGAATTTTTATATTTAGCAAATTAAATAAATATTTTATATTTAATTTTATTAACTTGGTATTATTATCTATGTCTATTGAAATTATAATATTAAGTCTTGATTTATAAATAATAAATAATACTAAAATAATAATTGCTATAAAAAAATATAAACTAAACATCTCATTATGTTTCATATTAGTATTATTTTCTAAATAATAATTATCTATACTTTTTATTAAAATTTATTTCAATATAAAATCATTACAATAAAAAAGGGCCTATCTCAAAATAAGATAACAAAATCTAATTATATTTTGTATCTTTATTTTAAGATGACCTTATTTTATTCATTAGCCTGTTGTATTTCTATAGTTTCATAATTTTCGATAGGTGGTAAATCTTCTAATCTCTCTATATTTAATAATTTTAAAAACTCATCTGTAGTTCTATATATTATAGGTTTACCTATTCTATTTAATCTTCCTGCTTCTCTTATAAGATCATTTTCTAAAAGAGTTTGAAGTACTTTATCACACTTAACACCTCTTATATCTTCTATTTCAACCTTTGTTATAGGCTGCTTATAAGCTATAATAGTCAATGTTTCCAATGTTGCCTGGCTTAAAGTTTTCTTTCTCTTTGGCTCAAGGACTTTCTTAATGTAGTCTGCATATTGTTTATTTGTGCACATTTGATATTTGCTTTCTAATTTTATTATTTGAATACCTCTGTTATTATCTCTATACTCTTCCTTTAAAGAATGTAACATATATTCAATTTCTTTTGGTGAAAGTTCATCATTTATTATAGAGTTTAACTCTTTTATGCTTATAGGTTCTCCATATGCAAACATTACTGCTTCTATAATATGCTTTATATCCTCACGTTTCATCTTATCACTCCGAACTTCTCTTAATTAAAATATCGTCAAAGAATATATCTTGTTCTACTGTTATTTCTTTTGCCTTAATTAATTCTAGTATAGATAAGAAAGTTGCTATCACTTCATTTTTATCACAATCTTCTATAATATTAGTAAAATGAACCTGTTCTTTCTCTTTAATAATACCTCTTATATATACCATCTTTTCCTCAACAGAAACTATTCTTCCTTTTACAATTTTATTTAATCTATCATCTTTAGACTCAGTTTCCTCTGATGTCTTTACCTTTAAGATATGTGGAAGAATCATTTTTATAGCATCTATTGATATATCTTCTAAGTCTATTTTTTCATCTATAATTATTTCTTCTTTTTTTCTATAGAATACCTCACTCAAGTCAGTAACATTACTTTTTAAATCCTCAGCTGCCAACTTATATTTTTTGTATTCTTCTAATTTTTCCATAAGTTCTAATCTTGGATCTTCCTCTTCCTCATCGTCTTTTTGTTTGTATAATAAATATCTAGACTTAATTTGAAGAAGTTTTGATGCCATTGTTATAAACTCACTCGTTATTTCTAGATCCATTTTATCTAGCATCTCTAAATAACTTAAGTACTGCTTAGTTATTTCAGTTATAGATATATCTTTTATATCTATTTTTTGCTTTGATATCATATCATAAAGTAAATCTAGCGGTCCATCATAGACCTGCAAATGTATATTATATTTCATCAAGTTACCTCTTAAAATTTTTAATTACTTATAAGAATATTCCTACTATATTAACAATAACCCCATATATTGGTGCATAGATTATCATATAAGTTTTTGTAAATATTAAAAGTAATAGTATTAATTGCCCATAGCTTTCATACTTATATACAAATTCACTCCATTTTAATGGTATAAATGCTGATACAACTCCCCAACCATCAAGAGGTGGTATAGGTAGTAAGTTAAATGCTGCAAATCCTATATTAAAAGCAGCTGTTGTAGAAGCTATTGTATATATTGCATACATATGAGAATTTTTTGCAATGATTAATGCTACTATGGCTGCAATTATATTCCCTACTGCTCCAGCTAAAGATACTATTACATTACCCCACTTATAACTTTTAAAGTTATTAGGATTGACTGGAACTGGTTTAGCCCAACCTATACGGAATATTAATAATGTTAGTAAACCAACTGGGTCAACATGCCTAGCTGGATTTAATGTTAATCTTCCATACGCTTTAGCTGTATTGTCACCTAGTAAATAGGCTGCAAGAGCATGTCCAAACTCATGTACCGATAATGCTATTGCTATAGCTACTAAATATACTAATATATTACTTAAAAAATTCATAACTTATCTCTCCTATTTTACTTTTTCAATAATACTATTATACCATTTATAAAATTATAATCAAAATATTTATATAAACCTACTCTATAAATATGAATTCAATATTTAACCTAATATGTATATTTTTATAAAAAATAATTGAATTCTAAATAATTGTAAGCTTTATTTTTACTCTAATTTAATAATTTTTTAAACGAAAAGGCCCTTTCAAGATAATATAATTATCTCAAAAAGGCCTTCTTTATAATACCCTAACTACTGATTACTCAACTATACTGTTTTCTTTGTTTTCTCATTCTTACTCCACTTATTATTTAAGTGATCTACAATTACAGCTATTGCATTATCCCCAGATACGTTTGCAGCCGTTCCAAAACTATCTTGAGTTAAATATAAAGCTATCATTAAACTTGCTAGTCCACCATCAGATGGTATACCTATCATTGGTAAGAATGGAAGTGCACTCATTATAGCCCCACCTGGTGCTCCTGGTGCTGCAACCATTGCTATACCTAGCATTAATATAAATGGTAAAACTGTTGTTATACTATAATCCATTCCGTTCATCATAAGTACTGCTACTGCAAATGATGTAACTGATATTATACTACCTGATAAATGTATTGTTGCACATAAAGGTACACAGAATTCTCTTATATTCTTACTTACACCATTCTTTTCTGCACAAGAAACGTTTACAGGTATAGTAGCTGCAGAAGATTGAGTTCCTACTGCTGTTAAGTAACCTGGTATTTGGTTCTTTAACATTACAAATGGATTCTTCTTAGATATAGCTCCAGCTGTTGTAAATTGTATTACTAAGTATATTAAGTGTAATGGTATAACAATTAAGTATACTCTCCAGAAAACACCTAATATATTCCATACTTGTCCTGCATAAGTTATATTAGCAAATGTTCCTGCTATATATATTGGTAATAATGGTATTATTACCGTTGATAAAGTTTTTGTAACTATTTCTTGGAACTCTTGGAATAAGTTAAATAAAGTTTCACCTTTTCCATTATTTCTTAATGCTGATATTCCCAGCCCCATTGTAAATGCAAATACAATTGCAGCTGTTACATCTACCATTGGGTTTAATGGTATTGATAATATTGCTGATAACATTCCTGCTTCTGGATCACCTATGCTGTTTGCAACACTTGGATCTATAAATGATGGGAATATTACTGATGCTACTGTAAATGCTATAAGTCCAGCTATTACTGTTGAACCATATGCTATTCCTGTTGTTACTCCTAATAATTTTCCTGCTCCTGTAGCTAAATCAGCTATACCTGCAGTTACGAATCCTATTATTATAAATGGTATTACGAACTTTAAGAATGATGAAAATAAACTACTTGCTGTTACTAGTACTCTTACTAAAAACTCTGGCGCAAATTGACCTATAAGTATCCCCGCTATGATACCCATAATTAATTTTGGAACTAATCCAATTTTCTTCTTCATAATTACTCCTCCCGAATATTACTACATATTATTCCATTATTATAATTATTCCCCTAAGGAAAACCCTTGCATAACTATATTAATAAATTTTTCTATAATAGTCAATAGTTTTTGTTATTTTTTGAACAAGCATATCATTTTTTATATTTCATTTATAATAACTCTACCTTTTATTATTATCGTTAATAATATATTGTTATTTATTACTTAGCTTAATTGCAAATTTTTATGTAATATAAAATAAGTGGAGCTTAATATAACTAAGCTCCACTTATTTCATTGAATAGTATTTTTATAACATGTTATCTATAACTCTTTGTAACATTTTTAGATAACTTGCTTTATTCACATCTTTATTATTTACTAATTCTACTTTACCTACTAAATCTTTACCTTTATATACTTCTACCATACCTAATGCTGTACCCTTATTTATTGGTAATTTTGGTTCCTCATATACTTTTATCTTTTTAGTAAACTCTTTTGAATCACCCTTTTTAATAAGTACAGTTAAATCTTCTTTAGCTACTAAACTTACTTTATCACTTTCAGCTTTTTCCATAGTCAAGGTAGATATTTTATCATCTTTAGAACAAAGTTTTACACTTTCATAATTTGCAAATCCATAGTTTAAAAGAGATGATGCATCCTTAAATCTTTCTGGAGATGTTTCTGCTCCAAGTGTTGCAGCTACTAAATGGGTATCTCCTCTTTTAGCTGATGCTGATAAACAATATTTTGCTTGTTGAGTAAAACCAGTCTTAACCCCTGTAGCACCTTGGAAATGTTTAATTAACTTATTAGTATTTGCAATACCTATAGAAGTTTGTTTTTTACCTACAACTACTGAATCCATCCAAGTAGTTAAATACTTACTTATAACATAATGTTTTAATAATTCTCTAGACATTGTGG
Organism: Clostridiaceae bacterium; assembly: GCA_902362365.1. Classification (GTDB taxonomy): domain Bacteria; phylum Bacillota; class Clostridia; order Peptostreptococcales; family Peptostreptococcaceae; genus Romboutsia_E. The sequence goes on from CABIVQ010000018.1 coordinate 30,116, forward strand.
CTATATCATAAGCTGAAGTATAGTGATTATCTACTGGTAATCCATTAGTGTTTGCAAAGTGGGTATCTTTCATATTTAAGTCTTTAGCTTTAGAATTCATCATATCTACAAAAGATTCTACACTACCTGCTATGTATTCTGCCATAGCAACACAAGCGTCATTTGCTGATGCTACTGCAATCCCCTTTAATAAGGTATCTACAGTTTGACTTTCACCAGGTTCTAAAAATATTTGGCTTCCTCCCATACTAGAGGCAATTTCACTTACTTGAACTTGATCATCAATCTTGATTTTACCACTATCTAAAGCCTCACATATTAATAACATTGTCATTACTTTTGTGACACTTGCAGGTGGTAATTTTTCATGAGCATTTTTTTCATAAAGCACTTGTCCACTACCTACATCCATTAAAATAGCCGATTTAGACGATATATTTATATTACTATTATCATTATTAGCAAAAGCTAAATTAGCTGGTGTAATTATAAGAATTATAGCTAATATAATGCTGGATAGTTTTTTCATTTATGTCACCTCTAAATTAATATTTAAGATTAGTCTTTCACCTTTATCTTTTTTTATTCTAAATGTGTTGTAATGGTTTGCTTTAAATTATTGCACATATTTATTTCTAAGTCTCTTTTATTTTCTAGATTAATAAAATAATTACTTAGTACTCCATTAGACTTTGCATTTTCTATTATGTCAAATACATCCTCATGATTCATTCCATAATCTGCTGCAATTTCAAATTTAACTTGTTTCAACGCTATTCTTGCATTTTTATTTATTATTTTATAACTCACAATGCAACCTCCTATATATTTTTTATATAATTATTTTTTACTAAAACAAACAAAAAAACCGTATATATTAAGAAAATTTTTCTCATATACACGGATTTTAAATTAATAATTCACTATTTCATCTTCAATCCCTATAATTTCTGCATCAGTATTTTCTTCTATAAAACTAATTATCGATTCCATAGAAGAATTACACTGACTGCTATTTAAATCAATCTTAGATATACCTATAGTTATCCTATGATGTAAATCTTGATTGTCTACTTCACTTACAGATATATTAAACGTATTTTGAAGTTTTTTTACTATACTTTTTACAATCATTCTTTTTTCCTTTAATGAATGTACCCAATTAGCTCTAAGGTCAATTTTCATAATCAGTATTTTCATAAAATTTCTCCTGTCTTTTGTTTACTTATAATCATTTTCTACTGCATCTGATAATATAACATTTATATTATTCATCATTTTAATAAGTTTTTCCTCATTTTTTAAATAATTATACACCTTCTTATTATTTTTAATTTTATTTTCTAAAGACTCTATTCTTTTCATTGTCTTTTTATCTATACTTTTATTTTGAATTCTATAACTTTGCAATCCCATTTGACTCATTTTATAATCTTTTAATAAATTTTCACTTTTCTCATCAGCTCTTACTTCTTGCATACTTTTTTGAAAATCTTTGTATTCTTTGCTCTTTTTTATTTCACTAGCTAAACTTGTAGCACTCTCGTATACGCCCATAAATACCTCCTATAAATCTATTCTAATTTAATATATTTATCATCATGCATTAAGTTGACTTGTTCACTTTAATATATTGCTTAAAATTATAAGATTAATAAAAAAATAGGCATGGAATCATTCCATGCCTATTTTTACATTCCCTATACTTCCATTATTATTGGTAGTATCATAGGATTTCTTTTAGTTTTTTGATATAAATATTCTTTTAGGTTTTCTTTTATATTATTTTTCAGATATGCCCATTCTTTTATATTATTTTCTTCACATTCAACTAGAACGTCTTTTATTACATTTTTAGCTCCATCCATTAAATCTTCTGATTCTCTTACATATACAAACCCTCTAGATATAATATCTGGACCTGCTAAAACCTTTCCATCTTCTTTTGAAATAGTTACCACAACTATCATTAAACCATCTTCAGATAAATGTTTTCTGTCTCTTAATACTATATTCCCTACATCACCAACACCTAGTCCATCAACTAATACATTTCCTGTTGGTATACGATTTGTTACACCTGCAGAATTCTTGTCTAATTCTAGAACTTCACCTGTTTGCATAACAAATACATTATTTTCTGGCATCCCTAATTCTACAGCAAGCTCTGCATGTCTCTTTAACATTCTGAACTCACCATGAGCTGGCATAAAGTACTTAGGTCTTACTAATCTATGCATAAGTTTTAATTCTTCTTGACAAGCATGACCTGATACATGTATATCCGCTATATCGTTATATACAACCTCTGCTCCCTTTTCAAATAAGAAGTTTATAACTTTAGATATTAATTTTTCATTTCCTGGTATTGGATGTGCTGATATTATTACTAAATCGCCTCTTCTTATTTCAACCTTTTTATGTTCAGCTGTTGCCATTCTAGCAAGAGCAGACATTGGTTCACCTTGTGTGCCTGTAGTTATTATTACTAATTCATTATCTTGATATTTTGATATATCATTTAAATCAATTAGCATATCATCTTCAATTTCTAAATACCCTAACTCTTTTGCGACACCAACTACGTTTACCATAGATCTACCTGATACAGCAACCTTTCTTCCAAACTTAGCTGCCATATTTACTATTTGTTGTAGTCTGTGAATATTAGATGCAAATGTAGCAACTATTATTCTGCTATCACAACCTTTTCTAAATAAATCATCTAATCCTGTACCTACAGTTCTTTCAGACATACTATAACCTGGCTTACCAACATTAGTACTATCTGCTAACATTAAAAGAACTCCCTTTTGACTTAGCTCACAAATTCTGTGCATATCCATAACATCACCATCTATTGGTGTAAGGTCAACCTTAAAGTCACCTGTATGGAATATAATCCCTTGGTCTGTGTGTACGGCTATAGAGTATGCATCTGGTATACTATGATTCATTTTTATAAACTCTATATCCATATTAGCAAGCTTTATAATTTGTCTAGGAGTTACTACATTTAACTTAACATTATTAAGTTTATGCTCTTTTAACTTAACTTGTATTAGAGATATACTAAGTCTTGATCCATAAACAGGCACATTTAACTTCTTAAGTACATAAGGAAGTGCACCTATATGATCTTCATGACCATGAGTTATAAATATACCTTTTATTCTATCCTTATTTCTCATTAAATAAGTTATATCCGGTATAACTATATCTACCCCTAACATCTCATCTTCTGGAAAACTTAATCCCGCATCAATTACTATTATCTCATCTTTATACTCAATAACGGTCATGTTTTTACCGACTTCGTTAAGTCCGCCTAGGGCTGCTACCTTAATTTTATTGGCGTTCTTTTTAAACAATTGCACCATCTCCTTCTGTCTATTCAATTTTCATAAAATCCAAACTATATTTATATTAATTTTAACTAATATCAAATCACGAACTCTACCAGTTATTATCATTGTACCACAAATCTTGATATATTTTAAGTAATATTTAAAATACATTTATTCTATTATTTTGACAAAAATAAACTATTCTGATATCCTCTGAATATATTAACTTATTATATATAGGAGGATTTATGCGTGGTAGAACTCATTGTACTATAGGTATACTAGCATCTATACAAGCTTCATTAATTTTTAAAATACCAATTTCGATATTTTCTATTATAATATCAGCTATTTTTTCTTTGCTTCCAGATTTAGATGAACCAAATTCTACAATTTCTGATTTATTTTTTAAAAAAAATATATCTAAATTTTTATATAAATTATTAATATATTTAATTAATATATTAATATTCTTTTTTTCTATAAAAATAAATAATAACTTTTATTTAAGTTCTATTATAACATTTGCATCTATTTTTATAATAGAATCAAAATTAACACATAACTTTTTAAGAAAGTTGTTTTTGTCTTTAATATTTCTATTATTAGGAGTATGTCTTTATTTAGTAAATACAAAGTTTTACATAGTTCTTTTTGTAATGTTGTTGGCTATTTTTCCTTGGCTAAAGCACAGAGGTTTATCACATAGTATTTTTGCAATCATTATTATTTATATTTTGTTAAAACAAATAGAACTACTAACTAATATATACAATTTATCATTTTGGGGAACTATAAGTTATGCAAGTCATATATTTTTAGGAGATATATTTACTCGACAAGGTGTGCCATTGTTTTACCCTTTAATTGAAAAAAAAATTTCTCTTGGTAATCTGAAAGTTGGTGGATATTTTAGTAATCTGCTTGAAATTTTACTTATAATCAGTTTAGTATTTTTAATAATTTATTCTATAATAAAAATATAAGTCCTTATTCTGGACTTATATCTTTATTACATTCTTCACATAAACCATAAAACTTTACATCATGATCTACTATTTTAAACTTATATAAAGATTGTATTTCGCGTTCTATGCTATCTAATAAATCTTCTTTTACTTCTATTATCTTATTACATTTGCTGCATATTAAATGATGATGATGGTGACAATCTTCCTCGTTTAAGCTTATTTCATATCTTACACATCCGTCATCTAAATTAAGCTTTGATATTACATTTATATCATCTAATAACTGCATAGTTCTGTATACTGTTGCTAGTCCTATTTCTGGACAATCCACTCTTACTAAATCATATATTTCTTCACTACTTAAGTGCTCATTTTCATGTTTTAATAATATCTCTATTATAGCTCTTCTTTGTGGAGTAATTTTAAATCCGGTTTCTTTTAATTTATCTTTTAATTCATCCATTACATTCTTCATTTATTTCACCCTTTTTCAATTGATAATCTTTATTTATTAAAAATTCTATATGAATTTTATGTATTTGTCAACATATTAAGATAAAGCTTAGTTTAAATTATCTTCAATTGAGAATATATGTTTTAAAATTCACTTAATATTGATTCTCAATTTTATATGTATACTATAGTATTATTACCCTATTTTTTTAGATTTAAGCAATAAGCACATATCTTTTTTAAAATTCATTATTGCCATTATCCTATAAATAATAAAAACCCACTTGATACATAAGATCAAGTAGGCTCTCTATACAACAAACTATATTTTATTGTTCGTCTTCGTCGAAGTTTAATCCTTCTTCTTCCATTATAGCATTGTATACAGCTACAACAGTTTCATACTCATCATCATTTTCTAAAGGAACTAATATTTCTCCTTCTTCATCTTGGTCTATTCTAAATATTAAAGCTTCTTCTGCTTCTTCATCTTCAACAGGCATTAATATAGCATATTCCTTTTCTTCTGCTTCTAGAGTTAATATTATTTCAAATTGACTTTCTACTCCATTTTCATCAATTAGGTTTATTATGTTTTCTTGCATATTGTTCACCTCAAATTATTATTTGTTATTTATATTATATATCATAAATTTATAAATTTATAGATGTTTTATTTATTAATTTCCTTTTAAATCTAAATATCCTTGTAGTATAATTACTGCTGCTAACATATCTATTACCTTTTTTCTTTTTTGTCTACTAACGTCGGCTTCTATTAGAGATCTTTCAGCTGCAACTGTAGATAATCTTTCATCCCAAAATTCAATTTCAAGTCCAGTTTCTTCTTTTATTAATTCACAAAACTTTAAAACTTTTTCACCTTGAGGACCCAATGTTCCGTTCATATTTTTAGGAAGACCTGAGACAATTTTATTAACTTGTCTTTCTTTTATTATTGCCTTTAATTCTTCTATATCTTTTTTCTTACCTACTCTTCTTATAGTCTTAACACCTTGTGCAGTAAGTCCCATCAAATCACTTACCGCAACACCAATAGTCTTGTCTCCGATGTCTAATCCCATTATTCTTCCACTTAACATATTTTGTCTCCTTTGATTTTCTTATAATTCTTCATAAAAATCAATAAATAATATAACTTATTATTTATTTTACTCTTCCTATTTAGAAATCATTCATACCTTATTTTATATTATTAATACATAACTTTGCAAATAAAATTAAATTTAATATAAAATCGGGCTGATTGCTACTTCAGCCCGATTTTATAATTTATATTAATATATTATCTTATTTTTCATCTTCAAATATGATCATATTTATACTCATTATAATAATTGGAATCAGAATATAAATAGATGCAGTTGAAGCTGCCACTATCCCTGAGTCATTAACTAAAAGAGTTACTACACATCCTACCATTGAAGCTATGAATCCTTTAAATATAATAGGATATTTTGAAGATATTCTTTTAAAATGCTCTGATGGTCTAAATATAAGAACTCCTATTACAGCAATACCTGCAAGTAATATATTAACCCATACACTAGTTTGAGCTAATTTTATATTCATATGTATCTTTCTTGCAAATGTACTTATAATAGCACTTGGTCCTTCTGATAATATTTGATTAACGAAAGCTCCTAAATGAGACTGGCTTCCTGATACTAAATCAAATAAAGCAAATACTCCTACAACAGCCACCGCAGATAATCCCAAAATAATAATTTTCTTAAAATCTATTTTAATATCAAATATAAGCATAACAAATAATAAATATCCTATAGATTCTGAAATTGCACCACCTACATTAGCTCCCATCGCTGGATGTGCACTAGTAATAAGTATTATGAATAATGCTACTGCTGCTAACCACTTCGGAATCTTTTTATAGTTTAGTAAAACTGAAAAACCAAATATAGCACTTGCAATTGTAACTCCTTCATATTCATTTCCTACACCATAATATCTAGCTCCGATTAAGGCATCATAACTCATTATATTATTTTGCATTAAATAAGTTCCAAATACTGAATCTATTGCTATTATCATAATAGTTAAAAAAGCAAAGAATCCCATATTTTTTATATCGTCTTTGAATAAAACTTTACCAAGTACATATAAAACTAAAGTTGAAATAATTATTGTGGTTCCTATACTAAATTCTGTTCTATAATTTACTAAAGGTGCCACTAAAAATGCTAGAGGCATTATTATTCCAAGTTTTACAAGCTCTTTTATTACTGTAAATACTTTTTCTTTATATGGTATTTTATTTCTAGCGAATACTGCAAGCATTCCAATTACCCAAGAAGCTGCTATAATAATAACAAACGTATTAATTATATCAGATCTTGTTTTTGATATAGAAACTATTTTATCATACTCATGAGATAAATAATCAATATTATCATCTTGATCAATAAATGATAAAACTCTTCCAGACATTAGTTCATTACTTAAACCAAATTCATTTAATATATCTACACTTAAATCTATATTAGATATAATACCATCTCTTCTAGTTGTTGATGATGCTAATATACCCTTCCCATCCCCAGATAATTTTATTACAGGAGATAGTCTTCTCTTATTTTTATAATCTAACTCATTTGGGAAAACACTAGCTATGTATATAACATCATCTTCATCTACCATACTAAGTACTTCCCTTAGATATTTGTCTATATTACTATATATAGATGATCTCATTTGTTCTAGTGTTTTTGAATTAAGATTCATCCTATAATTATCTAATCTATATGTGTCTCCTAATTCTATAAATAAAACATCACTATTATTATAATATTTATTAGTTTCAGTAATTAATGTATCATAATCGGTTCTAATTCCAAATGGCATTGAAGGGTCTTCTATATTTAGACCTTCAATATTTCCAGAAGGTATTCTTCCGTAATTATCCATAGCAAGTAAGCCTATGTTTCTATTTTTCACCAGTTGGTCATTAATTTGCATATCTGCGTTACCAAGCACTGAGTAATTGACGTTATTATCTGATAATGTTTGACCTAATGTCCCTAGTGTTGCTCCATACTCACCGTTCTTACTTGCTGCTAAAGACATATTTATAGTTATATCATTTATAGCCTTAGGTTTTTCACCAACTGAAGATTCATATATTTTTGAATTTACTTCTGTATTTTCTACAAAATTTATATATTCATCTGCTGCTACATTTGCTTTACGACCAGCTCCTATAGATGCGTAAGACCTTTTGTCATCAGTGCCTTTGTCACCTCTTATATTCATAAGGCCAATGTAACCTCTTTTACCTAACTCTTCCTTCAAGATAGGTATTTCAAGCATATTCTCTAAACTTGTTCTATCCATATTAATGAATATTGTTCTTTTGTTTTCATCTGCAAAACTATTACTTGGTATAGAACACACTAATACCATAATAGTCATTAACAATGATGCGATCTTTTTCTTCATGAAGTTGACCTACTTTCTTCTAACATAATAAGAAATTACCTCTTCAAGAATCTCATCTCTTTCGAATCTCTTTATTATTGCTCTTGCATTTTTGTGACTAGTTATATAACTTGAGTCACCAGAAAGAACGTACCCTATAAGTTGATTTATAGGGTCGTAACCTTTCTCTATTAATGCTTTATATACAAAATCTATCGTATCCCCAACACTCATTTTCTCTTCAGATACACATTCAAACTTAACAGTATAATCTAGATCTTTTTTCAAAGTAAATCCCCCTTCTAGTAAATTTATTTTACTTGAGATTTTATTACCTCTCCTGCATAATTTAAAGCTTCTTCTACTTTTGTTACATCATTTGCCCCAGCTTGAGCCATGTTAGGTCTTCCTCCGCCTTTTCCGCCAGCTATTTGAGCAACCTCTCTAACTATATTACCTGAGTGTATTCCTTTTTCTAATACATCTTTAGTTGCAGTTACTATGAAGTTAACTTTATTATCAACTACATTTGCCATAACTACAACACCTGAACCTAATTTATCTCTTAAACTATCCGCTGTTTCTCTTAATGTATTCATGTCCATGTCTTCAAATTTAGCAGTTACTAAGTTTACTCCATTTATTTCTACCTTAGAATCTAATATAGAATCTGCTGATTGTAAGCTCATCTTAGCTTTTATTTCATGTAAATCTTTTGCTAAAGATTTATTTTCTTCTACTAATTGAGTAGCTCTTTGAGTTAAGTTATCTTCTTTTGCTTTTAAAGTTATACAAACATCAGCTATTACTGCATCTCTTTCTTTTAAATATTCATATACAGCCTTTCCTGTTATAGCTTCTATTCTTCTTACACCTGCAGCAACTCCACCCTCAGATAATATTTTGAACATACCTACTTGAGATGTATTTTTTAAGTGAGTTCCTCCACAAAGTTCTATTGAGAAATCTCCCATAGAAACAACTCTTACTTCCATACCATACTTTTCGCCAAATAGTGCTGTAGCTCCTTTTTCTTTTGCTTCATTTATACCCATATTTTCGCAATTTATTTCTAAAGAAGCTAGTATTGCATCATTTACTTTTTCTTCTATTAATTTTAATTCATCTTTTGATATTGCTTCAAAATGAGTAACGTCAAATCTTAATCTTTCTGCATTAACTAAAGATCCAGCTTGGTTAACGTGTTCTCCTAATACTTCTTTAAGTACCTTGTGTAATAAGTGAGTAGCTGTATGGTTTCTTGCACTTGCCATTCTAACTTCTTTATTTACTAAAGTTGTTAACTCATCATTTACTTTTACTTCTCCCGATTTAACAAATCCTATATGTTTTATTGTATTGTTAGCACCTTTTCTAGTATCCGTTATTTCTATAGTTACGTTATCGTTAGAAAGTATTCCACAATCACCTGCTTGTCCCCCACCTTCTGGGTAGAATGTAGTTTGATTTAATACTATAGCTATTTTATCTCCTTCTTTAGCAGATTCTACTATTTCATCATTCATAACTATCGCATTAACTTTACCTACTAAGCTTAAGTCATTGTATCCTTCAAATGAACTTGCAGCAGATTCATCTAATTTAGATAATGGATCTTCTTTCCAACTTTCGCCTTCCATATTTCCTCTTGCACTTCTTGCTCTTTCTCTTTGCTTATTCATTTCATCATTGAAAGCTTCTTCATCTAAATCAAGACCAACTTCTTCTAATATTTCTTTAGTTAAGTCTATTGGGAAGCCATAAGTATCATATAATTTAAATGCATTTTCTCCACTTAAAGTTTTTGAATTATTTTTCTTTAAATCTTCTATATATGAAGCTAATATTTCACTACCTTGATCTATAGTTTCATTGAATTTTTCTTCTTCTATTCTTATAACTTTCTTTATGTAGCTTTCTTTTTCTACTAATTCTGAGTAAGCTTCTCCACTTACTTTTATAACTTCATCAACTAATTTATATAAGAAGTTTTCTTTTATTCCTAATAATTTACCGTGACGAGCAGCTCTTCTTAATAATCTTCTAAGAACATATCCTCTTCCTTCGTTTGATGGTAGTACTCCATCTGCAACTAAGAAGCTTACAGCTCTTATATGATCAGTTATTATTCTTATAGAAACATCTGTCTTAGCATCTTTTCCATATTCTACATTAGCAACTTTTTCTATGCTACTTATTATATGTCTTATTGTATCTACTTCAAATATATTATCAACATCTTGCATTATACAAGCCATTCTTTCAAGACCCATACCAGTATCTATGTTCTTATGTTCAAGTTGTCCATAGTTACCTTCTTCATCTCTATCAAATTGAGTAAATACATGGTTCCAGAATTCTAAGTATCTATCACAGTCACATCCTGGCTTACAATCTGGATTATCGCAACCGAATGCTTCTCCTCTATCAAAGTATATTTCTGAACAAGGTCCACATGGTCCAGTACCTATTTCCCAGAAGTTATCATCTTTTCCAAGTCTAACAATTCTTTCTGTTGGGAAATTCATTTCTTTTGACCATATATCAAACGCATCATCATCTTCTTCGTATACTGTTACCCATAATCTATCTTCTGGTATGTTTAAGTGTTCCGTTACGAATTCCCACCCCCATCTTATAGATTCTCTTTTAAAGTAATCTCCGAATGAGAAGTTTCCTAACATTTCGAAGAAAGTACCGTGTCTTGCAGTTTTACCTACATTTTCTATATCACCAGTTCTTATACATTTTTGACAAGTAGTCATTCTTTTACTTGGTGGCACTTCAACTCCTGCAAAATAATTTTTTAAAGGTGCCATACCTGAGTTTATAAGTAATAAACTTTTATCATTGTGTGGAACTAAAGAAGCACTTTTTGCAGCATAGTGTCCTTTAGATTCAAAGAAGTTTAAAAATTTACTTCTGATTTCATTTAATCCCATTTTTTGCATATAAAATTCCTCCTGTAAAATTACCTTATGTTTATATTCTTTATATTAGTAAATTATTTATGTAATAAAAATTCGCTTAACTTTAATACATGTTAACAAATATTTTAATCTTAGAGAGTAAAAATATAAAATACCTATAAATAAAAAAACTCGCGCCTATATAAACTATAGGGGCGAGATTATTTCGCGGTACCACCCTAATTATCATAAAATTTATGATATCTTCGGAAAACCTTAGTTATAACGGAACTACCGACAGCTTATACTAAATTTCCAAGCTATAACTCCAAGACTGCTTCAATTATTTTATTCTAAGGGCTTCCACCATTTCCCTCTCTCTGTAAGACTTCAAATAATTTACTATTTCTTTTCAGTGCCTTTAATAATTTTAAATTTTGACTCTATATAATGTTATCTTACTAAATTTTACAAAAATAATCAATACGTATTTTATAAACTTTTAGTTATAATTGCACCACCAACAACTACGTCTCCATCGTACATTACAACAGATTGACCTTTAGTTATTGCTCTTTGCGCTTCATCAAATACCATTCTTATAGTCCCATCACCATTATTATGAACAGTAGCCCATGAAGGCTTAGCTGAATATCTTACTTTTGCTTGCACTCTTATTGGCTCTTTTATTTCATCTATGCTTATTAGATTTACATCATGTGCTATAAGTTCATGTTTGAAAATATCTTCATTAGAACCAAGAACTACAGTATTTTTAACTGGATCTATATCAACTACGAACATTGGCTTTCCAAAAGCAATACCAAGTCCTTTTCTTTGACCTATAGTATAATGTACTATACCTTTATGTTTACCTAGTACATTACCTTTAGTATCTACAAAGAACCCTTCATCTATTCTTTTGTTTGCATGCTTTGTTACATAACCTGCATAGTCATTATCTTTTACGAAACATATTTCTTGACTATCCGGTTTATTATGAACATCAAAACCTAATTCCTTAGCAATTTCTCTTACTCTATCTTTTTCATAGTCTCCTATAGGAAGTAAAGTATGCTCTAATTGGTCTTGTGTCATGTTATATAAAGCATAAGTTTGGTCCTTTTTATCTGTTACAGACTTTTTAAGTAAGTATCTTCCAGTTTCTTCATCCTTTTCTATTTTAGCATAGTGACCAGTCGCTACATAATCACAACCTATTTGTCTAGCCCTTTTATAAAAATCATCAAATTTTATATGCTTATTACACGCTATACAAGGATTTGGAGTTCTTCCTTCTAAGTATTCATCTATAAAATAATCTATTACTTTCTCTTTAAATACTTCTCTAAAATTTAACACATAGAAAGGTATACCTATTTTTTGCGCTACATGTCTTGCATCCTCTACTGCAGCTAATGAACAACATCCTCCATCATTTTCAATTATATCGTCATCCTCATCATCTTGCCATAACTTCATAGTTACACCTATTACATCATATCCCTGTTCTTTTAATAGATAAGCAGCAACCGAACTATCAACTCCACCACTCATACCTATCATTACCTTTTTCTTGCTCATTAAAATCACCTCGTTCTTTTTATTATATCTACTTTATATACTTTTTAAAAGTATAAACTTCTTATACCCTTTAAAATCTAACCTTATCTATATTTTAATAGTAAATTTGCTTTTATTTAGACTTCCAATTTACAATAATATTTTCAAGCTAATATAACTATATACCACTTATATTCATAATAATTAGCAAACAAGCTTTTGAGCAAATAAGTTATTTTCTAATTTTATTAATATATCTTTATCAAAATTATCTACTATATCTTCCATGATACATTTTTCTATAATACATCTCATAAAAATAGTCTCTTCTATTAATTCCCAATTTATTAGTGAAATATTTATCCCACTCTATGGTTTTACATCTAATAATCGTTCATTTCTTAATTTTACTATTGCTTCTCTTATATTTGCTCTAGATATGTTTAATTTCTTAGATAAATTCACCTCACTCATTAAATGTTCACCTGGCTTCAAATTATTAATCATTATATTGTTTTTTAATATTCTATATTCAAATTCTTTATCATTTTCATCTGCGCCTCTATTATAAATTATCAACTATTCTTCCTCCCTTCTAAATTAATAGATTCATTAAACTTATATTTTTACGCACTTATATCCATTATCTTCATAAAAAAATATACCTCATTTTGAGGTATACTTTTTATACTATTTATTTAAAACATACTTATCATTTTCTTTAATAACGACCTTATCATTTACCTTAAGTGCTCTAGTTTCTCCATTAGGTAAATAGATAGCAACTTTATCATATGATGGTTTATACTTACCTTCAGTTTCTAAGTTTACGATTATTTCATAATCATTAGTAATTACATTAAATTTATATACTAAATGTTCATTTTCATAATCAGTTGTAATTCCATCATCTTCAAAGCAAGTATATTCAAATGTAGAATTTCCTTTTGGAGGAAATATACAAAATGCTCTTTCATCATTTTCCTTTGTATTAAATGTAATCTCAGCATCATTTATAGGTATTATACTTCCTCCTCGAGCTAATACTGGTGAATATTCAAGAGGTGCTGGTATTGTAACTGTTTGAGCTCCTTTATACCACTTATGAGTATTAAAGTCATACCAACCAAATTCATTTTTAGGAAGGTAGACAGTTCTTTCTCTATCTCCTTTATTCACTACACAAGCAACTAACAATGAATCTCCAAGCATAAATTCATCATTCTCTTCGAATGTCTTTTTATCAACATGTCCAAAATTATATAATGTCGGCGTAATAATTGGCTCATAGTTATTGTGAGCTTTATAAAGTAAATCATATAAATATGGTACTATTCTATTTCTTTGTTTTAATAGATTAGATATAGTTTGTGTATATTCTGGGTACATCCAAGGTACATTTACGGTTTTATCATCATTCCAAGAGTGTATTGTAAATCTCGGATACATTATCCCTTGCTGAACCCATCTTACAAATAATTCTGGTTCTGGTGAGTTTCCTGAAAAACCGCCTATATCATGTCCATGATTGTAAACTCCAGATAAACTTAATCCATTACCCATTTTTATATTATACTTTAATGTTTTCCATGAAGTATAGTTATCCCCACTCCATGTTTGAACATATCTTTGCATACCAGGACATCCTGATCTTGATATAAGGTAAGGTCTTTCATTAGGATTAAATTCTTTTTGAGCTTCAAATGATGACTTCATCATTATCAATGGCATTATTGATCTAACTAACTCTAAATCTATTTCTTTTCCAAATCCAAATACTTTACTTTTACCCCATATTTCATATTCATTGTTATCATTCCATGTAGAATCTATTCCGTATTCTAAAAGTTGCTTAGTAACTTGTTCTTTCCACCAATTAATAGTTTCTATATTAGTAAAGTCTAAGTGAGCTCCTAATTCATCCCAATATTGACATAAATACGGATTTTTAGAGTCTTCTTCTACTATGAATAATCCTTTTTCTTTTAATTCCTCAAATTTTGGATGATCTAATAGTAATGCTGGCTTTATATTAGCACATAATCTTAAACCTTTTTCATGGAAATACTGAGTTAGCTTTTCTGGAGCAGGTATTTTATCTCTATTCCAATTAAATACATATCTCTTATCTCCTATAGATGTATATCCTGATGATAATTGGAATGAACCACTTAATATATCATGTTCTTCACATAAATCAACAAATTTCTTTAGTTGTTCCCCTGCATCTGGTGCATCTGTGTATGTCATTGTAGATCCTGAGTAATCTAAACTCCATTTAGGTGCAAATATTGTCTTACCTGTCATCCAGCTAAAAGTTTTAACTATAGATGGTATATCATTTTTAGCTATTACATAATAATCTAAATCTCCATTTGTAGAATAAAAATATTTATAGTGTCCATGATAGTTATCTAATTCTTGTCCCATATCAAATATTGCATTTGACATATTATCATAGAATATTCCGTGACATAAATCAGTCTCTTCATTTCTTGTTATATAAAATGGTATATGTTTATATAATGGATCCGTATTTTCCGCATCGTATCCCATAGCATCTATATTTAACATTCTATACCTTTTTCCATATCGATTTAAGTTCCCAGCTTTTTCACCTAAACCATAGTATTGCTCTGATCTATTTCTATTTATATAATGGTAAATTCCGTCACCAAGCTCGCCTTTGAAGTTATAAGCTTGAGTCTGTCTATCTTTCATAAACTCAATTCTTTTATCTCCATCAATAAAATACCATGTGATTTTAAAATCAAGTAAATTAACAACTACTTCAACTTTAGATGTTTTAATAGTTACAAAATCATCTTTTTCCTTTACTTTAAATTCTGGTAAACTAAACCCTGTTGTATCAAATCTATCTCTTCCTTCAAATGGAATATCTTCCATTCCAGGTGCAACTAACCATGTTTTATCTAATTTTAATCCATCTTCTTTATGTATGATAACTCTAAGTATATCCTCTTCTAATACTAATACCTTAGCAACTATATCTTCACAACTAAAGCTAACTATATGATTTTTTTTATCTA
Organism: Clostridiaceae bacterium; assembly: GCA_902362365.1. Taxonomy (GTDB): domain Bacteria; phylum Bacillota; class Clostridia; order Peptostreptococcales; family Peptostreptococcaceae; genus Romboutsia_E. Next base: position 45,865 of record CABIVQ010000018.1, read on the forward strand.
CAAATTTAAACTTAAAATTTCTAATTGACATCTTTTATCTCCCTTTATATTAAATTACTATTCAAAGTTCTTATACTAAACTTAAATTTATTATATTAATCCTAGTAATTTAGGTATTATTAAACTTACATCAGGTACAAAAGTTACAAGCATTAATACAACTATAATAGCTATATAGAATGGCATTAAATATTTCATAACCTCTTCTATTCTTGTATTTCCTACCTTACATCCTATAAACAATGCACTTCCAACAGGTGGTGTTATATTACCTATTGCAAGGTTTGTTATTAGCATAATTCCAAAATGTATAGGATCCATACCAAAATTCTTTGCAATTGGTAATAATATCGGTGTAAATATTAATACTGCTGGAGTAAGATCCATAAAGGTACCAACAATTAATAACATTATATTCATTATAAGTAATATTACGATTTTACTTGATGATATTCCCAATAATAAATTCGTTATTAGATTTGGTATATTAGTATATGCCATTATCCACGACATAACTGATGAAGCGCCTATCAATAACATTATTACCGCTGTCATTTTACCAGACTCTAACAGTATCTGTGGCATATCTTTTAAAGTTATCGATTTATAAAAGAAAAATGATAATATAAAACAATATGCAACAGCTATTGCTGCACCTTCTGTAGCTGTGAATATCCCAATAGTTATACCACCTATAACTACTACTATTAACATTAAACTTGGTATTGCTTCTAAAAATACTTTTACTTTATCACTAAATGAAATCTTTTCTGCAACTGGATAGTTATTTTTCTTTGCTATAAAATATGCAGTAATCATAACTGCTAGTCCCCAAAGAATTCCCGGTAAATATCCAGCCATAAATAATGCTGATACTGATGTACCTCCACTAACTAAAGCATAAATAATAAGTATTCCACTTGGTGGAATTAATAATCCAGTTGGTGCTGATGCTATATTTACTGCAGCTGAGAAGTTATTATCATACCCTTCCTTTTCTTCTAACGGATTTAGTACCCCACCTATAGCTGCAGCGGCTGCTACTGAAGATCCTGATATTGATCCAAATAGCATATTTCCTAGTACATTTGTTTGTGCTAAAGCCCCTGGTATTCTTCCACTAAATAACTTTGCAAAATTAACTAATTTTAAAGCTATTCCTCCGTTGTTCATTATAACCCCAGATAAAATGAAAAATGGTACTGCTAATAATGAAAAACTATCCATACCTGTAAATATACGCTGCACAGATGTAATTAAAGAACTATCAATTGGTAGCGCTGCAATTACAGCAAATACTGATGCTACCGCTATGCTTATTGCTATAGGAACTCCTATTAATAATAATATTGGACATGCTATTAGTAATATAGTACCTGTAATCATTGCAAAATTCATAATACTCCTCCTATTATGCTATTTTTAAGAATTACTTTTTACTGTATCTTTTTCTTTTATAAGGTTTAATATATTTAAAACCCCATAAAATATCATTAATATTCCAGATAAAGGTAGTACAAGGTATATATATCCCATAGATATTCCTAATGCTGCTGATACTTGTTTCATAGTTAATAGAGTTATATTAACTCCCCCATAAACTAGTACAAATAGTGAGAACACTACTATTATGACTTCTGATAATATACTTAATTTACGAACTACCTCTTCACCGAACTTTTCTACAAAAAATGTTATTGACATATGTTCTCTTAATCCAAACATGTATGCTGATCCTATCATCGCTAACCATATAAGAGAATATCTCAATAATTCTTCGGATATAGTACTTGGTGAGTTAAATACATACCTAGAAGAAACCTGCCATATTGCAACAATAACCATAAATGCTAGCAAAATCATTATAAATACCTCTATAGCTTTATCCAATTTCTTTTTTAAACTTAACATATTAACTCCCCTCCCTAATTAACTTTACTTCTTATTTTATCGTACATATTTTTTATATCTGGATCTTTTTTAAACTCTTCATGTAAAGGCATAACAGCTTCTTGGAATGGCTTAGTATCAGGATAATAGAAATTTACTCCCATTGCCTTTGCTTCTTCTTTTGCACTTTCTATTGAATCATTCCAAACTTCTTTATGATAAGCTGTAGATTCTATTGCCGACTCTATTATTATATTTTGTTGTTCTTCAGTTAATTTGTTATATAATTTACTGTTCATTATTGTTAAATCTGGAACTATCGTATGCTGATTGTACGAGAAGTACTTAGCTACTTCACCATGCTTATTTGTAGTTAAAGCTGTTTCATTGCTTTCTGCTCCATCAATAACCCCCTGCTGTAATCCTGTATAGACTTCTCCAAATGCCATAGGAGTAGCTGCTCCCCCCATAAGCTCTATCATTTTTATTGCTGTTGGACTTTGCTGAACTCTTATTTTAAGTCCCTTTAAATCACTTGGCTTCATTATCGCCTTTGAAGTTGTGTATAAGCTTCTTACTCCAGAATCATAATAAGTTAGTCCTATAAATCCAGATTCATCTGTTGAATTATATAATTCCTCCATTAGACTTCTATCATCCATCACAGAATAATAATGTTCTAAATCATCAAATATATATGGTATTCCAAATGTAGTATATTGCTTTTCGAAACTTTCTAAAGCCCCTGTGCTTACTTTAGCTATATCTATAGCACCAGTTTGAGTAAGTTCTATCATTTCCCTCTCTGACCCTAAAACACCATTTGGATAGATTTCTATATCTATACTTCCATTACTCCTTTCTTCAACTAGTCTTTCAAACTCACATAAAGACTTATGTATAGGATGATCCTCTGACATATTATGAGCTAACTTCATATGCACTACATTATTATCTCCCCCTATAGATGAACATCCCCCTATCATAAAAGACATGGTTATAGAGAATAATATTCCTAATTTTTTTAATTTCATAAAGACCTCCCCTAAGAGACAATTTTAATTACAAATTTATAAACCTCTAATTAAATACTAGTATACTTTATTTTAAAAATCGTTTTCTCTAGGTTTATTAGCTTATATTATTTAAATTAAATTCTCTCTTATAACTTTAATGACAAATAAATTTTTATTATTTCTGCTACAAAATAAAACTTGTTTGCTAATCATTTTATTTCTTATGTCCCTCCTCTGATTAATATAATTTTCATACCTTAAGCAAACAATTTCCCTTTTTCATTTATTAGTATACTTAATATTAATAACAATTAAAATGCATAAAATTGCCTTAATTATTGTTATTCTTGCTAAGTATATCTAACTAGTCATCCACCTACTCAATATTCATATACTCTCTATGAACCTCTTTTAATTTACTCGGTGAAAAACCGTACTCTTTTTTAAAAGCTCTATAAAAACAAGCATAATCACTAAAACCACAGGATTTATGAACCTTACTTACAGGCATTCCTTCAAGTAAATTATATTTTCCAATACTTAATCTTTTCTGAATTACATATTGATAATAAGAAATTTTCATAACATCCTTGAATTTATGAGAAATTGTATATTTATTGATAAAAAAAACAGATGCAACTTTATCCAATGATAAATCTTCTGTAATATTTGCATTAATATATTTCAATATATTACTTATTAATGTATCCTTAGGTTCTTCTATTATATTTTTAGAACTATTATATAATTCTCTATTATATAAAATTAAAATTTGAGTTATTATTGAATATCCCTCACTCTTATAACAAATTTGCTTTCCTTCAAAGGATTCGAAAAGTGTCCTAAACGAAACTTGTAAAGTCGCACTAATATGGCCTTTACTTCTAAATAAATATGAATTTTCAACTGATTCTTTTGTAAACATAGCTGCATCTTCGTCTAACTCAAAAATTTTATTTATTGCAAATACAGAAATCCAAAGTACAAATCTTTTATATGGTATATCAAAATTATGTATAATTGGATTATGAAACACCCCTGGTGGTATAATTAATAAATCGCCTTTTTCTAGATGATAAATATTGTCCCCCACTATATAATCTAAGTTACCATCTACAAAAAATAATAACTCATAGAATTCATGATAATGAAATGGTATTTCAGGAAGTACCTTATCCTCATAGTAATAAACTGCATAATCTTTTTCGGGCATATACATATAAGTTTTCTGCTTAATTATTTTTTTCTCCATACTCCTCCTAATAAAACCTAAGCTTAAATTTCTATTTTCTTATTATAACATGAAGTAACAAAATCATTATTTTTATTTTATTAATCGCATAAAAAAACTACCTAAACTTATAAGCTTAAGTAGTTCTTTTTATTATTCTTCATCTTCTTCTATATCGTGGTGATGATCATGATCATCATCTATAACTACACCATCTAATTCTGGTATGTGTATATTATTCTTCTTTGCATAATCTATTAACGCTGATTTTATTGCTTGCTCAGCTAATACTGAACAATGCATTTTTACTGGTGGTAAACCATCTAAAGCCTCTGCAACAGCTTTGTTAGTTACTTCTAAAGCTTCATGTATACTTTTACCTTTAACCATTTCTGTAGCCATTGATGAACTTGCTATAGCAGATCCACATCCAAATGTCATGAATTTAACATCTCTTATTATTTGATTTTCATCTATATCAAGATATATTCTCATTATATCTCCACATTTAGCGTTTCCAACTTCTCCAACACCACTTGCATCTTCTATTTGACCAACGTTTCTTGGATTCATGAAATGATCCATAACTTTATCACTATATTGCATAATTGTATCCTCCTAAATCTCCATCAATAATTATTTGTTTAATTGTCCTTGCTCTCTTACAAATGTTTCGTAAAGAGGTGACATACTTCTTAATCTCTCTATAACTTTTGGTAAGTTATCTATTATATAATCTATATCTTCTTCTGTTGTAAAATCTCCAATTGAGAGTCTTAATGATCCATGAGCTAGTTCGTGTGGTAATCCTATTGCCATAAGAACATGAGATGGATCTAATGATCCTGAAGTACAAGCTGAACCACTTGATGCAGCTATTCCTAACATATCTAATAATAATAGTATTCCTTCACCTTCTATAAACTCGAATCCAAAGTTTACATTCCCTGGTAATCTATGAGTCAAACTACCATTTACTCTTGTATGTGGTATTCTTTCTAATATACCATCTATTAGCTTTGTTCTTAGCTTAGTTAAAGTCTCTATATGGTTGTCCATATTTTCTTTTGCCATTTCTGCAGCTTTACCATATCCTACTATTGCTGGTATGTTTTCAGTTCCTGCTCTTCTCTTTCTTTCCTGAGCTCCACCATGTACAAATGTATGAAGTTTAGTTCCTCTCTTTATATATAAAGCTCCTATTCCCTTTGGACCATATATTTTATGAGATGACATACTCATTAGGTCAACACCTAATTCTTTTACATCTATATTTATATTTCCTGCAGCTTGAACAGCATCTGTATGGAATATTATTTTATGTTCTTTTGCTATTTCAGCTATTTCTTTTATCGGCTGTATAGTTCCTATTTCATTATTAGCAAACATTATTGTTATTAATATTGTTGTATCTTTTATTGAATTTTTTAATTGTTCTAAATCTACTCTACCTTCAGAATCAACATCTAAATAAGTAACTTCAAATCCATGATGCTTTTCTAGATATTCACATGGATGAAGTACTCCATGATGCTCTATTTTTGAAGTTATTATATGATTTCCTTTGTTTCTATGTGCAAATGCAACACCTTCTATTGCCCAGTTATCACTTTCTGTTCCGCCAGCTGTAAAATATATTTCATTTGGATTTGCATTTATAAGTGAAGCTACTTGACTTCTTGCTTTATCTAAAGCTTCTTTAGCTTCTCTACCGAATGAGTGAAAGCTTGACGCATTTCCAAAATAATCTGTTAAATAAGGCATCATAGTTTCTACAACTTCTTTTTTTACTGGAGTAGTTGCAGAATAGTCCATATATATTCTTCTTTTTTCCATCTTTGTTACACTCCCTATCTTCTTGATATTAAATTAGTTATATCATGTTCTAATAATCTATTTTTGTCGTAATCATTTATCATATCTTGTAGGGTAATCGAATTTATAACATCTTCTATACCCTTCTTTAACTTTTCCCAAACTATTTTTGTTACACAAGTTCCCGAATTTTCACATATATCTTCATCTAATACACATTCAGATAAAGACACAGGACCTTCAAGAACTACAAGGATATCTCCAACACTAATATCTTTAGCATCCTTACCTAATAGATACCCACCTTGTGCACCTCTTACACTTTTTATTAAACCAGATTTTTTTAATGTAGAAAAAATCTGCTCTAAATATTGGTCTGAAATATTTTGTTTTTTAGCTATTACTTTAAGTGGTACTGGTCCTTGGCTCTGATTTATTGATAGTTCAAACATAGCCTTTAGTCCGTATCTACCTTTAGTCGATAGTTTCATATTTAATCACCTTCTATACTGAAATCTAAATCATACTATTTCAGTAGGAATTATCTTCAAACTTATTGTAGTATAACCTAGTATTTTTGTCAAGATTAAATTCCTAGTATTTTTGTCAGATTTAAAATAAATTTAATCACCATTAAAAAAGTTAGTAAATAACCTTCTAGTGTTGCATCTAGTTAATATTTGCAACTTGATTTTTACAAAATTTATATAATGAAAAAAATAACCTTCTTTGGTTAAATGGAAGTAACGACAAATCCATCCAA
>CABIVQ010000019.1 GCA_902362365.1 Clostridiaceae bacterium
ATGTGTCAAAAGATTGACTTCTGTAATTACCTGAATATTTATTAATGATGCTACGCATTGTATTGGAATTAATTACATCTAACAATTGTTTGATAAAAGTATTATTATTATTAGCAGTAGATTTAAAAGTTTTCATAATGAATAACCTCCTTTGGATGGATTTGTCGTTACTTCCATTTAACCAAAGAAGGTTATTTTTTTCATTATATAAATTTTGTAAAAATCAAGTTGCAAATATTAACTAGATGCAACACTAGAACTAGAATAGGGTTCTTTTTTTATTTTCCAAAACGACGAATAAGCGAGGTGGTGATATGGCTAGGGTAAGAAGTCCAAACAGAGATAAAGCATTTGAAATTTATAAAGAGTATAATGGAAATATTGCAAATAGAGAAATAGCTAAGATTCTAGACATATCAGAAAAAACTATCTCTGGATGGAAAGCTAAAGATAAATGGAATGAAAAGTTAAACGGAGTACTCCAAAAAGAAATACGGAGTACTCCAAAAGAAAAGCGTAATAAAGGTGGTCAGATAGGTAACAAAAATGCTACTGGTCCACCTGGGAATAAGAATGCAGTAACTACAGGAGAATTTTTGATACTTTGGAAGAAGATGAATTAAATCTAATAAAAAATATTGAAATCGAAAAAAGAAGATTATTAGAGCAAGAGATCCAACTTCTTACTATAAGAGAAAGAAGAATGTTAAAGCGTATAGAAAACTTAAAAGAAAAAGATATGACAATAGTATCTGTTAAAAGTGGTACTGAAAAAGGTATGGATACTGAATTAAATGAGTACGAGGGAACTTTAGGACAGATACAAAATATAGAAGAAGCTCTTACTAGGGTTCAAGATAAAAAACAAAAAGCTATAGATTCATTACATAAGTTTGAAATAGATGAACAAAAGCTTGAGTTAACAGTAATGAAACTTGAACTTGAAATAATGAAGCAAGGTGGACAAGATGAAAAAGTAGAAGATGATGGATTTATGGAAGCTTTAAAATCCGAAGTAGGTGATACTTGGGATGATTAAAGATAGAATAAACAAGCTTAAAGAAAAAGTATCTAAAATGAAATCATGTAGAGGTAGCACAGTAAAAAAAGCTACTATAAAATTTAGTACATTTTCTAAGAAACAAAAGAAAGTTCTAACCTGGTGGTTACCAAATAGTCCTGTATATGATAAAGATGGTATTATTGCAGATGGAGCTATAAGAAGTGGTAAAACTATATCAATGTCATTATCATACTCCATATGGGCCATGAGTAATTTTAATGGTCAGAGTTTTGGTATGTGTGGTAAGACAATAGGGTCATTTAGACGTAATGTTTTATTTTGGTTAAAGCTAATGCTTAAATCTAGAGGATATAAAGTAGAAGATAAAAGAGCAGATAATCTTATGGTAGTTAGTAAAGGTGATGTTACTAACTATTTTTATATTTTCGGAGGAAAAGATGAAAGGTCGCAAGACTTAATCCAAGGTATAACATTAGCTGGTTGTTTCTTTGATGAAGTTGCATTGATGCCAGAAAGTTTTGTCAATCAAGCTACTGGTCGTTGTTCTGTTGATGGTTCTAAGTTTTGGTTTAACTGCAACCCAGATGGGCCATATCATTGGTTTAAAACTAACTGGATAGATAGACGAGAAGAAAAGAATATACTATATTTGCATTTTACTATGGATGATAATTTATCATTGTCTGAAAAAATTAAGAAAAGATATGCAGGTATGTATTCTGGAATATTCTATAAACGATATATTTTAGGTCTATGGGTAGTTGCAGAAGGTATTATCTATTCGATGTTTGATAAAGAGAAACATGTTGTTAAGGCCTCTGAGTATCAATACAAAGAATATTATGTATCATGTGACTATGGGACTCAAAATCCTACTTCATTTGGTTTATGGGGAAAGACATTTGATAATAAACACATAATGATTAAAGAGTATTATTACAGTGGTAGAACTACCGGAGTACAAAAGACGGACTTAGAATATTCGAAAGATTTAAAAGAATTTACTAAAGATTATAAAATTAAATATGTAATACTAGATCCATCAGCTGCATCATTTAAAGCTCAACTAATTAAAGATGGATTTAAAGTTATTAAAGCTAAGAATAGTGTACTTGATGGAATAAGATTAGTAGCTAGCTTATTAACTGAATTAAAAATATTCTTTGATGAAAGCTGCTATGATACCTTTAAAGAGTTTAGCTCTTATATCTGGGATGATGAAGCTTGTAAAAAAGGTGAAGATAAACCAGTTAAAGAACATGACCACAGCATGGACCAAATACGATATTACTGTAATACTATTATAGGAAATAGAAGCAAAGCTAAAAAAATATTAAAAAGATAGGAGGTGTTGACATGAATGTAATGGCTATAAATAATATTATAAATATGGAGTTACAAGGTTTATTTCCGAAAGATAGACTACAGGAAATGAATGAGATAATAAACTACTATAAACAGTATGAAGGTGAAGAGCTTGATTGGATTAAAACAACTACTGATTATGTAGCTACAGAAAAGAAAACTAACTATATTAAAAAGTTAATAGATGAAGAAGCTAGATTTATGTTTTCAAAACCTCCATATTTTAATATTAATGTTGAAGGTAATGAAGATGCAGAAAAAAAGCTTAATAAATATCTAAGACGGACATTGAAAAAGAATCTATTTAATAATGATATTATAAAAGCTACTAAAGATTTTCTGATAGGCAAAAGGATAGCTCTTAAGCTAGTTGCTAATAAAGTTACTAATAAGATAGAAATAGCTTTTATTCCATCTTTAGAATTTATACACGTTCCTAAGATAGATAATGTCAAAGAATTAGAGCAAATTATATTTTGTTATCAGTTAGAAGAAGATTTTAGCAGAGAAAAGCAAAAATTTTGGAAGCAAAAGTATTATATGAATAAAGGTTATTGTTATGTAGATGAAGCTATATACGACGGAACTGGCAAAGTAATAAAGGTTATAAAAGATAATGAAAATACGAAATTACCTTTTATACCATGTTATGTAATAATGAATGATGCTCTTATAGGCGACACAAAAGGGAAGTCAGATGTAAAACCATTAGTAGAAAATCAAAAGGCTTATAATCAACTTACAAGCGAGGATATAGATACTATTATAAAAGGTATGAATAGGATCATATATATGCTTAATGTTGATGATGATTCTATAATGGAAGATGACGGCAAGGTGAAGATAAGTTATAAAGCTGGATCTGTTTGGAATCTAGAAAAAGATAGACAAGCAAGTGATAGTGATAAAGCAGAAGTAAATACTATAGGCTCTGACTTTGCATATGACCAAAGAATAGAAAATGCATTAGATAGAATATTAAGTGATATGCATAATAGCTTATCTATACCTAAGCTTAATACAGAAGATTTAAAAGCTCTTACAAGTGCTAAAGCTATAAAAGCTATATACCAACAATTCACTTCGTGTATAGAGGAAAAGATGACTTCATGGACACCAATGCTTGAGTGGATGGTAGAAGCAATTATAGAAATGTCTAGGATATATGGTATAGGTAATTTACCTAATACAGATATTGAAGATATAGAAATAACAGTACAAAATCAATATCCATTGCCAAGTGACGAATATGAAGAAAAAGAAAATGATATGAAGGAAGTAAATACTCAAGTTATGAGCAAGAAAAAGTATATAGAGAAGTGGCAAAATGTTCCTAGTGATATAGCTGATGAAGAATTAAAGCAAATAGCATTAGAAAGACAGATATTAGAAGAATCATATATGAATATGGGTGCTGAATAATGGCGATAGATAGCTTTAATGGACTGATGCAAGATGTAGAGTTTAAAAGAAATAATTTAACAAACTCTACAATTAAAAAGATTAGAAAGTTATACAAAAATATAGCAAATGACTATATGAAAAGACTTGGTAAGGTTAATAAGGATTCCTTAGAAGCTAGATATTTAGAAGATAGTGTAAAGTATTTACAGGAAGAATACGAAAGATTAGGAAAAGAATTTATAAAAGATTTAAATAAAAATATAGAGATAATCATAGAAGAAACTACAAGTACACAACTAAGCTTCTTTGAGAAAATTTGCGATGAATACTCAGTTGATTTAAAACCGCATTTTACACAAATGTTTACTAAAATACATGAAGATGTATTAAGAGAAGTAATAACTGGTGAAATGTATAAGGATAAAATAAAGCTTAGTAATCGGATTTGGAATGATATCAATAAGACTAAAAGTGATTTAGAGTATATACTTAGTGAGGGTCTAGCGAAAAAGAAAAGTGTATATAACTTAGCCAAAGATTTAGAAAAATATGTAAACCCAAAATCAGCTAAAGATTATGATTGGTCAAATATATATCCAGGAACTAAGAAGAAAATAGATTTTAATGCTTATAGATTGGCTAGTACTTATATCAATCATGCTTATCAATATGCAGCAAAAAAAAGTTGCATAAAAAATCCTTATGTAACAAAAATGAAGTGGATGAGTTCGCATGACAATAGAGTATGTCCATTATGTGCTGAAAGAGATGGAAAAGAGTATACTCCGTCAGAGTTACCAATGGATCATCCTCTAGGGCGTTGTACCTTCATATATGTTATTCCTAAATCTTTAGATGAAATAGGAGAAGAGTTAGGACGATGGTCGAGGGATGAAGAAGAAAACGAAAAATTAGATAATTGGTTTAATGAATATGGAGAGGACTTCTTGTAAGTTCTTTTTTATTATAAAATTATAGGAGGAATGGTAAATGAAAAAGTTATTTATATCTCAACCAATGAGAGGGCTTACGGATGAAGAAATTTTAAAGACAAGGGAAGAAATTCGTGTAAAGGCAGAAGAAATAATTGGAGAACCAGTCGAGTTAATTCAATCATTTTTTGAAGATTTTAGGCCGATTGGTAAAACTCCTGTAGCTTATTTAGGTAAATCGATAAGCTTACTTGCTACAGCTGATGTTGTTTATTTTGGAGAAGGATGGAAAGATGCAAGAGGATGTAAAATCGAGCATGAAGTTGCAGTACAATACGGAATTGATAGAATAGAAGATTAAACCTTGCTTATTCAAGGTTTATTTTTATGCAATAAATCATCTTTCTATCTATATAGCAAAGATGTAAAACTTGTAAAAACGTAAATAGAGGAGGGTTTAAAATATATGAAATTAGTAGAGATACTAAAAGCTCAAGGTCTTACAGATGACCAAATAAGCAAGATACAAGCTTCTATGCAGGAAAATAAAGTATATGAAACTTCATTAGAAAATGCAGATGAAGAATACTCTAAAATGAAAGCTAAAAAAGAGGATTATGAACAACAGTTAAATACAGCTAATTCTACTATTGAAGATTTAAAGAAAAATCATAAAGATAATGACACTCTACAACAAACTATAAGAGATCATGAATCAACTATAGAGAATCTTAAAAAAGAATCTGCTAATAAAGATTTTAGTTATGCTTTAAAAGAGGCATTAAAAGAAGCTGGATGCATAGATTATAAAGCTTTAGAAGTGTATCTTGATAAAGAAAACTTAAAATTAGAAAATGGGCAGATAACCGGATTAGAAAATCAATTAAATCCATTGAAAGAAAGTAAAAAATATCTTTTTGAAGAGTCTACTCCTAATAATACAGGAGGATTAGGTAACTTTAATCGTAATCCTGGAGGAGGTGGAACTACTGAGAGTTTAGGTGAAAGATTAGCTAAACAAGCAACAGAAACAAATACAAATAACCATAATTATTTTGGAGGTGCTAACTAATGGCAAAGATAAGAGTTACTGATTACTCAAATAGAAAAGAAATATTAAAGAACGACCATTATGTTGCAGAAGCAGTTGTGTTAACACAAGCTAATGCAGCAACAGTTGATGGTAAAAAATAGTTAAAGCAGGAACTATATTGCCTGCAAATGATGCAACAGCTAAAGGTGTTGTTCTATATGATGTAGATGTTACAAATGGTGATGAAGTAGGTTCTTTAGTAATACATGGATTTATAGATAAATCTAAATTACCTACTGAACCAAATTCAGCAGCAATAACTGCTTTACCGATGATAAAGTTTATATAATTTAAGGAGGAATTAAATATGTCAACAATATACGATATAGTAAAAGCAAAAGAGATAGGTGTTTATTACAACACTATGCAAAAGGATAGAGCTCCATATTTAGGAGAAACACTATTCCCATTAAATAAAAAGTTAGGGTTAGATTTAAAATGGATAAAAGGTTCTAAGGGTATGCCAGTAGCTTTAAAATCAAGTGGGTTTGATACTAAAGCAGAGTTAAGAGATAGAATAGGATTTTCTGATGTTCAAACAGAAATGCCTTTCTTCAAAGAAGCTATGTTAGTTAAAGAAAGTGATAGGCAAGAATTAAATAAATTATTAGGAAATCCAGCTAATCAACCATACATAGATTTAGTAACTAGAAATATATTCGACGATGTGACTACTCTTTTAGAAGGTGCATTGGTTCAATTAGAAAGAATGAGAATGCAATTATTATCAGAAGGTAAGATAGCTATAATGGCTAAAGGAATAGATGGAGTTGCTAAGCCGATGGATTATGACTATAACTTAGCGGGTGAACAGAAAGTATCTACAGATTGGACTAAAGCAGATTCTAATCCAGTGGAAGATATATTAAAGTGGATGGATGATGCAGAAGATAGAACAGGTTCAAGACCAACAAGAGCTATATGCACTAGAAAAACTTGGGGATACCTTTTAAATAATCAAAATGTGCAAGGAGAGTTAAAAGCATTAGGTCAAGGTAACGTAACTATAACTAATAAAATGCTAGAGAATTATTTATTAGACAAATTAAATTTAAGAGTTGCTATAAATTCTAAAAAATATAAATCAGAAGCTGGTGTAGTATCTAATTACTTTAAGGATGATGTATTTACGTTATTACCTGATGGAACTTTAGGGAATACATGGTTAGGAACTACTCCAGAGGAATCAGATTTAATGAGTGGTGCTACTGATGCAGAAGTAAATATAGTTAATTTGGGTATAGCTATAACTACTACTAAAGAAACAGATCCAGTTAATGTTAAGACAAAAGTATCTTTAATAGGATTACCTTCATTCGAAAGAGCGGACGAAATAATTATAGCTAATGTAAATACTCCCAGTTAAAACCCTAAGCAAAGACTTAGGGGAAACTCTAAATGATGAAATAGAGGATGAAAAAAATGAAACTGCCAACATAGATGAATTTGATTATGAATCTATGACTGTAACAGAACTTAAAGAATTAGCTAAAGAAAAAGGTATAGAAGGATATTCTAAGTTAAATAAAGCTGAGATAATAGAAATATTAAAGTAGGTGCAATATGGGAGAAATCCAAGAACTTAAACTAAGACTAAGGGAGGAATCTTCTCCCTTTTTTACTGATGAAGAGTTACATTATTATTTAAAGAAAAATAATAATGACTTAGATAAAACTACTTATGAATGCCTTTTGTTAAAAGCAGAAGATGATAGTATAAGTTTACCTGGAGGTTTACAATTAGCTAATAATAGCAAATATTGGTTAAGGTTAGCTAAGCAATACAAACCCAAGAAAAGGAGCTTTGTATTATGATAGCAAATAAAATAAAACCTAAAGTTAAGAAGGTAATAGATAAATTTCCAACTTATGTAGATATTTATAGGAATAGTAAAAATGAGTTTGGAGAGCCTGGTGGAAAAGAACTTATCTATGAGAATTTAAAAGGCTTTTACCATGAGGGGAATACTCAAATAAATTTTTCTATTGCAGATAAGGGAGAAGTTAAAAGAAGTAATCAAAAATTTTTAATGGTTATCTATAATGAAGAAACTGTTAAAATACAAGAAAATGATTATTTTATGCTAGATAATAAGAAATATATTATAAAAGATTTAGGAAATCAGAATAGACTTAATATATATTTCGATATGTTGCTAGAGGTGAATTAGTATGAGTGGTTTTAAGATGGATATAAGCAAGTTAGTAAATGGAATAGCTGAAAGAGAAATTAAAACAAAGGCAGCAATTGCTTTATATGGTGATAGTGTAGCTAAGAAAATGGAAGCTCATGCAAAATCTAATTATAAATGGACACCTAGAAGTGGAGCTGCACATCAAAGGCTTAATAGTACTTCAAAATGGCATGGACCAGTTGTAAGAGTAGAGTTGAGCCATGGAGTAGATTATGGTATATACTTAGAGTTTTGTAATGAAAAAAGATATGCAATAATAAAGCCAACTATAGATTATATGACTCCTATAGCTATAAAAGGATTACAAAATATTATGAAATAGGTGTAATTATGTTTAAAGAAATCTATAAACACTTGAAATTAAAAGGGTTCAATGTATATTCAATTGGTCAACATGAAGGAATATGCAATGAACCTTATTTAGTTATAAAAGAAAATGGAGAAAGTGAGATAGCGGGAACAAATCTAAGTAATGATATAGTCGAAATACTTATCTACTATCCTAAAGGTAGTTACTCAACTTTAGAGGATTACCGCACTAAAGTAAAAGATATTATGAAGGATCTATCAAAACTTAGAAGAGTTGTTAATCCTTCTCCAACGATAATTGATGATGATAAAAAGGCTTATATGACATCTTTTTATTATCGAAAAATAAAACAATTAAGAAAGTAGGTGTTAAAATGGCACAAGCAGAACAATTCGCATTGTGTGATGTTGTTTTAACGGAAATAAAAGTAAGCGGAGGTTCTACACATTCTTTTTCAACTGC
The DNA here is from genome assembly GCA_902362365.1 of Clostridiaceae bacterium. GTDB lineage: Bacteria > Bacillota > Clostridia > Peptostreptococcales > Peptostreptococcaceae > Romboutsia_E. Next base: position 8,786 of record CABIVQ010000019.1, read on the forward strand.
TGACGAAATATCGTGTGAGCCGGTAATAGAAGAAGGAGAGGCTGTAAACCTTACTATAAAAAATAAATTAATAGCATCTAAACAGACTCCTGATATGGTACTAGGGCATGATATAACATGCAAAGACAACGTATTTACTCCGGAGTTATTAGCAGATATACAAGGTGGAGCAGTAGCGAAAAAACTTGAAAAATTCTCTAAATATACTGCACCTAATGTTGGTGCTATGCCTTCTACTAAAACATTTGATTTTATAGCTTATGTTGAAATTGTAGGAGATGATGGTTCTACTGGGGACTACTTAAAATATACATTCCCTAACTGTAAGGGATCTTTTATATCTCCTAATTTCAAAGACGGAGAATATTATGCAAATGAATATACAATAAAGTCAAGACCAGCTTTAAATACTTCTCTTTATACTGTGGATTTGGTATCAGAACTTCCTGTAGGAGTTTCTAAGTTTGTTCACCCAGCAGTAGAAGCTTTAGAAGAATTAGAAGAATAAATGCTTAGGCTATAGTTTTAATGCTATAGCCTTTTTATTTGAATTTAAACAAATTTGTGGAGGTAAATTATGCAAGTAACAAGTTTAGAACAATTAAAAAATATAAAATTGAGTGAAATAGTTGAATTACCTAGTTTTGAGGATGGAACTCCTTTAATAGTTGAGATAAGAAAACCTAATATGATGCAATTGATAACAAGCGGTAAGATACCTAACACTCTTTTAAATGTTGCAATGGATATGTTTAATGGTAAAACAGGAGATAAAATGCAAAAGGCTAGTCAAAACTCTAAAGATTTATCTGAATTAGTAAAAATGATGAATGTTATTGCTGAAGCTTCTTTAGTTAATCCATGTTATGAAGATTTTAAGACGACTGGAGTTGATTTAAGTGATGATCAATTAATGGCAATATTGATGTATTCACAAGGTGGTGTTAAGTCACTAGAAAATTTTCGTAAACAGCAAGCAAGTACTAAGGATAATCAGCCAAGCGAATAGATTTCATAGACTTCCAAGTGAAATTGCTCGAATAACTGATGAATATACGGCATTTTGCTTCGATGAAGCCTGTGACTATATTATAAGCCAATTAGAACAGGAGAAAAAACCTAAGTGGCGAGAAGATAAGAAAAGTAAAAAAGAATTAAGACAAAATAACCTTCTTTTAGCTGAAAAGCTTAAGAAAGAAAGGAGGTAATGTATGGCGATAAATGCAGGTACAGCTATAGGATACTTAGATTTAGATACAAGTAAATTTGGTAATGCTTTAAAGACAGCACAAAAACAGTTGAGTTCTTTTAGTAAGGATAGTCTTAGCGCTGGACAAAAATTTACTAGTGTAGGCCAAGGTCTTAAAACAGTAGGAAGTACATTAAGTAAAGCTGTTACAGTACCCTTATTAGCGGCTGGAATTGCTTCAGCTAAAACAGCTGTTGATTTTGAAAGTGCTTTTGCTGGAGTTAAAAAGACAGTAGATGCTACTGATACAGAACTTGCAAAGTTAGAAAAAGGCATAAGGAGTATGGCTAAAGAAATGCCAACAGCCGCTACTGAAATTGCAGGAGTTGCCGAAGCAGCAGGACAATTAGGAATTAAGACACCTAACATTTTAGATTTTACTAAGACTATGGTTATGCTTGGGGACTCTACTAATATGAGTGCTGAAGAAGCTGCTACAAGTTTAGCAAGACTGGCAAACATCACAGGTATGAGTCAAAAGGATTTTAATAAACTAGGCTCGACTATAGTTGCTTTAGGAAATAACATGGCTACAACGGAAAGTGAAATTACTGCTATGGGATTAAGGTTAGCTGGTGCTGGTAGCCAAATAGGGCTTACTGAAGCTCAAACGATGTCTTTTGCTGCTGCATTAAGTTCAGTAGGGATTGAAGCTGAAGCTGGAGGAAGTGCTTTTTCTAAAGTTATGGTAGATATGCAACTAGCAACTGAAAAAGGCGGCAAAAAGTTACAGCAATTTGCTTCTGTAGCTGGCATGAGTTCAAGTGAATTTAAAAAAGCTTTTGAAAAAGATGCTACAGGCGCTATTTTATCATTTATAAAAGGACTTGGCGATGCTGAAAGTAAAGGCCAAAGTGCTATCGGCATTCTTGATAAGATGGGAATAAGTGAGGTAAGACTTAGAGATACACTTTTAAGAGCAGCAGGCGCAAGTGATGTATTTAGTGAAGCATTAAGCATTGGTACTAACGCATGGGAAGAAAACTCGGCTTTAGCTAATGAAGCTGCGCAAAGATACGAAACTATGGCTTCTAAAATGGCTATGCTAAAAAATAAATTAGTTGATATCGGTATCACCATAGGAAATGCGCTTATGCCATTTGTAGAAAGTTTAGTTACTAAAATAGGCGAATTAGCTGATTGGTTTAGCGATTTAGATGGTACAACACAAGGAGTTATACTTACAATAGCTGGATTAGTTGCAGCAATAGGTCCGATGCTTATAATAATAGGACAAATGTCAATAGGTATAGGTGCTTTAATAGGTTTCTTTGGTAAAGCTAAATTAGCAATCACAGCTTTTGGAACTGTTTTAAAAACAAATTTAATATCTACGCTAATATCGGCTAACATGTTTATAAGTACAACTATAATACCAGCTTTAACAAGTCTTGGTACATTTATAACAGGAACTATAATTCCTGCTTTAACAGCTACAGCTGTTACAATAGGAACTGTTACAATACCAGTTTGGGCCGTAATAGCAGCTATAGGTGCATTAATAGCAATAGGAGTGCTTTTATACAAAAACTGGGATACTGTAAAAGCTAAATGTTCTGAGGTATGGAATAGTGTAAAAGAAACTTTTTTCAATACGTGGGAAAGTGTTAAAACTTCAACTATAGAAGCTTGGGAAAATATAAAAACATCTTTATCAAATACATGGGAAGGCATAAAAACAACTACAATAAACACATGGAATAATATAATTAACTTTTTATCTCAAATATGGTCAAACATAGTTACAACAATACAACCTTTCACAGACTTTATGAAAGAGATTGTTAGTATGACTTGGAATTTTATAAAAGATACTACTACATCCATATGGGAAAGTATAAAAGGCATTATAGAAAGTGTATGGAATTTTATTCTATCTATAATAAATTTAGGTGCTGCATTAATAGAGTTAGCTATAACAGTGGCATGGACAAGTATAAAAACAGTAACAACTACTATTTGGGAAGGTATAAAACAAACAATTCAAGCAGTTTGGGACTTTTTAAAGCCTTATATTACTACTGCTGTAAATGCTATTACTACAGGACTTGCTACTGCTTGGAATTTTATCAAGAATACAGCTATAATAGTTTGGACTGCTATTAGAGACTTTCTTGTTAATATATTTAATAATATAAAAAATACTGTTACTACTGTATGGAATGCTATTAAATCATTCATTAGTAGCGCATGGAATAGTATAAAGTCTACAACTCAATCTGTATGGAATAGTATAAATTCTTTTATTGCATCTGCCGTTAATTCAATAAAATCAGTTATATCAACAGTATTCAATGCAATAAAATCATTTATACAAACTGTTGTAAATGGGTGGAAAAATGTAATACAAACTGCATGGAATGCTATTAAGAATGTAGTGTCTACTGGCGCTAATGCTGTAAAGTCTACAATATCTAGAGTATTTTCAACTATAGAAAATATATTAACTGCTCCTTTTAGAGCAGCACAAAGTGTAATTAGTGGTATTTTAGGAGGAATTACTGGAGCAATAAATAAAGTAACAAGTGGCATTAAAAAAGTTACTAATATGTTTAGAAGTATTGATAATCAACAACTCGAACAAGAAAATATTCCTACTAGATATGATGAGGTTGATTATTCTAAAGTTAAGTTTAGCTATGCAAAAGCCAGACAAACAAGTATATCCGATGTGGTTGCTAAAAACAACTCTATGATAGATATCATAAAAAAACTTAAAGGTAGTATAGAATATGAAAATTTTGACACTAGAGCAATTATGGATAAGCTTGAAAAACTTTACGGTTCTAATGAAAGAAGCGCAGACAATAATTCTGATATTATCATAACGATTGATGGCAGAGAAGTGTTCCGTGCTATGTCCCCGTATATGGGCAGAGCAGTTAGGGGGATGTAGTATGATAATAAACGGGAAAACAGAAAGTGAATTAAATGTTATATGTGATAAGCCTATTATAGACAAGTCTTGTTACTCTACTAGTGAAGGATTATGGAACGGGAGTATAGTTCCTATTAAGTCTAATTTCAAAGAGACGTATAGGATTTTTCGTTGTGTATTTGCATTTTTGGCAAAAGATAATAAAACTTTACTTAAAAATATAAGTAAATTTATAGAAGAAGTAAAAAGCTGCACTATAGAATATGAGGGGTTTCTGTATGATCTACAATTAAAAAGTAAAGATATTACTCCTGATGACTATGAGAATGCTGAATCTGTATCATTAGAATTTGATGTGTTAGATATGTACGAAGCTGAGAAAAGCATAACTACTAAACAAAGTACTACTATTAATATAAATAGTCCTAAGCCTTGCTATGCAAACTTAGAATTATCTGCTAGTACTAGTGTAATTAGTTATACAGTAACTATTAATGATACAGAAATAGTAGTTAATAATATAAAAGGTAATGAAACAGTTTATATTGGTAGTGGCAAAGTTATTGCGGGAGGTAAAAGTAAAATAAATGATGTAGATATATGGGAGTTTCCAATATTGAAGCCAGGAACAAATAAAATTGAAGTTAATAGAGCAGATGTAAATTTAACAGTAAAATATTGCGAAAGATGGTAGGACTTAAAGGTTCTTTTTTTATACTCAAAATTGAAAGGATGATAAAAAATGTTAAAAATAAATAAAACTATAAATTTAAATGCAACAAGTGAAATAGATGGTCAAGTAGTAGCATATATGAATGCAAGTATATCTACGGATGGAAATACTAATGCAAATATAAATAAAAATATATCTAATAAAGAATTATATGATGCTAATAAAGTAGCTGTTAGAGAAGATATGAAACAATTTGAAACAGAAGTATATAAAGTTGAAGATTCTATAAATGTAGAATTATTATCAAGAAAGGCAGGTAAATAATTATGAAATTAACTAATAGAAAAATAGTAAATGATTCAAATTTCTTAGGCGGTTTAATACATAAGCAACTACCAGTTAAGATTTCATATGCTATATCTAAGAATATCTCCAAAATTGAAAGAGAATTAGAAATATACAATAAAGAAAGACAAAAGTTACTAGATAAATATTGTGTAAAAGATGAAGAAGGTAAAAATCTAATAGATGAAAACAATCAGTTAAAAATAGCTGACGAGCATATTGATAATTGGAATAAAGATTTGAATGAGTTGTTAGATATAGAAGTTGATATAGACATATACAAGTTTAATGAAAGTGATTTATTAAATAGTAACTGTGAAATGACAGCTAGTGAATTAATGTTAATAGATTACATGATAGAAGAATAGTGGAAAGTAGGTAAGAGCATGTTAAAGTTATTTAATAAAGAGCATGTTGCAATAAGTGCTCTTACAAATTTAAAAGATTATAAAATAGAATACTTACTTAGTGGAGAGGACTCTTTGGAGTTCTCTCTTTCTATTGCAGATGAAAATATACATCTAGTTAAAGAAGAAGGATATGTAAGAACTAAATATAACGAGTATGTTATTAAAGCAATAGATCCTACAGATAACTTCAAAAGATATTCTTGTGTAGTTAATATAGAAGATATAAAAGGAAAATCTATAGCAAACTTTGATACAAGTAATAATATAACTGACACTATAAGGTTAGCCATAGCTGGTACTGGATGGATATTAGCAGATAATAATATATCTAAGAGAAGAACTGTAAGGCTTAAAAATACTAATGCTTTAGAAGTATTAAGAGAGGTCAGAAAAATATTTAGAGTTGATTTTAGATATGATGCAATAAATAAAATTATATATGTTTATGAACAGTTTGGAGAAGATAAGGGAGTTTATTTTAGTGATGAATTAAACTTAAAATCTTTTAGTATACCTTCAGATACATATGACTATGCTACACGTTTGTATTGCTATGGCAAAGATGGTCTTAATATATCTAGCGTTAATAATGGCAAAGAGTATATAGATAACTTCCAATATTCTAATAAAATCATCGAACTTATTTGGGAAGATAACAGATATACAGATGTAAATAGTCTTAAAGAAGATGCACAAGCAAAATTAGATGAACTATCTAAACCTAAAAGATCATATCAAGCTGATATAGTAGATTTAGCAAAACAAAATGAAGAATACAAGTTCTTAGATTTTTTCCTAGGAGATACTATCACTTTATTATCTAAGCAAGAAAAGTTTAGAGATAAGCAAAGAATAGTTAAGTATATAGAATATCCTAACAACCCTACTCAAAACACTTGTGAACTAGGAAATACTACTTTAACATTCGAGGAATTACAGAAAGAAAATGAAGCTAAGAACAGTATGTTAGATGCAATTACATCTGATAACGGAACTATAGATGGTAGCAAAGTTGATAGTATAACTACAAAGCAAATATCAGACTTTGAGGCAAGTGTAGCTAAGATTACGGATTTAACTGTAGTAAATGCAGAAATCACCAATCTAAAGGCTCAAAACGTAACTATAACAGGTAAACTTACAGCTGTAGAAGGTGAATTTGGAACTCTAAAGGCTAATGTAGGTGTTATAGATAAACTTACAGTAACACATACAGCTCAAATAAATGAATTAAAAGCTAATAGTGCTACTATAATTCATTTAGAAGCTACTAATGCGGTAATAAAGAATTTAGAAGCTAATGTTGGTAAGATTCAAACACTTGTAAATGGGAATTTATCAAGTGAAAATATCCAAGCTGGGGGAATAACATCAGATAAGTTAACAATAGCAAATGGATTTATAACTAACGCTATGATAGCTAATTTAGATGTTTCTAAGATTAATTCAGGAGATATTAGCACGAATAAGTTTAAAATTAAATCAGATGATGGCGGAATAGAAATAGTTGGTGCAACTCAACAATTTAAAGATAAAAATAATAGAGTTAGAATTCAAATGGGACAAGATGCAAAAGGTAACTTTAACTTTATTATTCGAGGTGAGGATGGAACTTCTACACTTATAGATCATACAGGAGTAAAAGAAAAAGCTATAGCTGATGATTTGATTAAAAACAATATGATTGCTAGTGATGCTGTAGGAGAAAAGCAAATTAACTATAGTTCTTTTGTAACTGGATTTAATAAAGATACTAATACAAGCACTATAAAGTCTACTAAGATTATGCTTAATAATCAGAATCAGACTTTAGATGTTGCGTTTAGCCAATTAAAGACTCAAGCTGATGGGACTAAGACATTAACAGAATCGCACTCAACTACTATAGGTGTTATGCAAGGACAAATAAGCACTGCTATTAACAATACTCAAATAGTAAAAGATGGCCAAACTATATTATTAAAAGATGATTATAATAGAACCGTTCAAACGATAGATAGTATGAAATCTATTATAGGTAGTCATACAAGCCAAATAAGTGGTTTAAATTCTACAGTTAGTACGCAAGGAAGTAGTATAGAGCAACTAAAAGGTCAAATAGCACTTAAAGTAGAGCAAACAGATATTACAAATGCCGTTAATAATATTCAGATAGGTTTGGTTAACTTGTTATTAAATTCTAATGGTTATAGTGGTACACAATGGAGAAAAGAAAATGTAACTATACTTAGTGATACTTACAAAGGAAGTAGAATTCATACAACTTCAAGTGCGTGGGGTGGTGTGGAATATTGGGTATCTGACTTAATATCGAGGAGTGTATTAGAGCTTAATACTTATTATACTATGTCATGCTACGCTAGAAGTTCTGCATCAACGTATTTGCCACAGTTAGGTTTCTATGGAGACTCTTCATATCATACAGAACAAGGTAAAATTTTAGGAAATGTAACAACAGAGTGGAAGCAATACTCAGTAACATTTAAATTTACTAATATTTCAAGTGGTAATTATAAAATAAGATTTGAACCACTTACAAGTTCCACAAATGGAGAAACTTTACAAGTATGTGGGTTACAACTTGTAAAGGGTAATAAAATAGGTGATTGGACTCCTGCACCAGAAGACACACAAAGTCAAATAGATTCTAATAAAACAGAGATAACAACTGTAAAAAGCAATGTAGCATCTATAGATGTAAGTTTAAAAGGAATTACACAAAGGGTAGAGTCTACTGAAACAACAACTGCTACATTAGCAACAAAAGTTAACACTGCACAGAGTACTGCTAACACTGCAAATAGTAATGCCACTAATGCATTAAATAAAGCAGAAACTGCAAATAGTAAAATCGATGGATTGGAAATGGGTGGAAGAAACTTAATTTTAAATAGTACTTTATTAAATAATTCAGAAAAATGGTATTTTTCTAATTCTAGTAATGTAGATAGATTTGTTGATGGTAACTTTACAGGAATTAAATTAAATACTAATGGTGGTTATGCCGCTACTACGGAAACAAAAATTAAAGCTAATAAAACTTATACAATTACATATTTTAGAAAAAATACATCAGTTTGTAATATGTGGATTGGTTTTTATTTTAGCGATAATACTTATATAACTGCTCCTGGGTATATTAATGAAGTTTGTAAAGATTGGAAAAAATACACGCACACCTTTACTATACCTGATGGTAAATCTGGTATAAACTTGAGGATTTATTCTTATACTTCTGGTGTAGATTTGTATATTAGAAATATAAAAGTTTGTGAGGGTGAGTCATTAATATATGATTGGACTCCTGCTCCTGAAGATACCCAAGGGCAACTAGATGCACATACTACTCAAATAACCACAACTAATAATAAAGTTGCATCTATAGAAACAAATTTATCTAGTATTACTAGTAGAGTGTCTAGTGTAGAGCAGACACAAGTTTCAACAAATGGCAAAGTTACTAGTTTAGAAACTTGGAAAAAGGATGCAGAGAAAAAAATAACAAGTGATGCTATTATTAGTACAGTTACTAGTTCTCAAACATATAAAGATGCTCTAACGGGAAAAGTATCTACAAATCAGATTATATCTAGTATTAATCAAACAGCAGAAGCAATAAAGATTCAAGCAAATAAAATAGATATGACAGGGGAATTGGATTTGCAAGGTCGATTCAAATGTTGGAAAAATAATTCTGATAAAACTGGAAACTATCTTCATTTGAATGGGGCTATGATGTTTGGTTATAACAAAACAGGAGGTAACAACCCTGTATTTGCTAGTGGATTGTGGACTGATGAAAACATGGGATATTTCTCGGTAGGGTATACAAGAGCAGATATAACTGATGCAAACGGATGTTTGTATATGTCTCCTCAAGAGGGAAATCAAGGAGGGAGATTAACTTTTTCAAGGTTGAAAGACTCACAAGTAGCACATACAACATTATATTTTCAAAAAGACGGAGCAATAGACTTTTATTCGGGATTAAGAGGACTATATGAAAATGATGATAACTATACATATAGATTTGACGCAGGAACAAGTGTAAAAGCATTAAGATGTAATAGATTGCGTTCATATGATATATACCCTAGAGGTAATAACACATATGATATAGGTTTTACAAATGGGGGATGTTTTAGTAACATTTGGGGTAATAACATATGTACTAATCAAAGTCATCTATATCTAGGTACAGCACAGGCAAGTGGAGCATGGAATACTTACGGAGCATTAGCTATAAATTCGGCTACTGGATATATATTCCCTGCTAAATATAATGGTGCATTAGGACTTGGTATGTCAAATAATAGATTTAGTGGGTTATATTCAGTTAATGCTGTAAATGTGTCTTCAGATTCAAGATTAAAAACAGATATACATTATTTAGAAGAGCCTACAGGAGAAACTGTTATATTAGAAAATAGGGTAGAGCGAAATATGCACATAACTACAAAAGATATGTATGATTTTGTTAAAAATGAATTGAAATTAGCCTCTTATAGATATAATACTAATTTAGAGAAAGGCAATACTTGTGTAGATTATGGATTTATTGCACAAGATATTTTATATACAAAAGTTGGTTCTGAAATAGTGCAACTTGCGGATAAATATAGTCTAAATTCGGAACTCTCTTATAATCAAGGAAATTATATTTCTGTTATAGCAGGAGCATTACAACAAGAGATAAGAAAAAGAGATAAAGAAATTAAAGAATTAAGATTAGAGATAGAAAATTTAAAATCACAAAGAAAATTAGAGGTTGCTTAATATTAGTAACCTCTTTTTATATACAAAATTAGGAGGATTAACATGGAAGAATTTTTTAAAGGGATAGTAATTAGTACGTTGGTATATGGTGTGATATTAGCTATATCAGCAGACACTTTTTTTGGAGCTTTAAGAGGGCTTAAAGAACATAGGTTTAACTCTGGTATTGGAATAGATGGAGCTATAAGAAAGGCAGGAATGTTAGGAAGCTTAGTATTTTTTATACTAGTAGATAAATATATACCATTTAATTTTATAGGATTTTTACCTACAGAAATGCTACAGATTCTAAAAGTTGAGTACATAGGAATTACAGATTTCTTTGCATTAATTTATATAGCATATGAAGCATGTAGCATTATAAAAAATATGCTATTATGCGGAATGCCAATGCCTAAAGTAGTTAGGGATTGGTCTATAAGATTCATGAATATGTATACTACAGAATTGGATTCTAAGGAGGTAAATTAGTATGAGAGTATTAGTTATGGCAGGACATACTTTAAGGGGTAAAGGTACAGGTGCAAGTAAATATTTAAATGAGAGTAAAGAAACTAGAAGAGTAGCTAAAAAAGTGGTTGAATATTTAAAGAAACTAAATATAGATGCTACATATATATATTTAGATGAAGCTAAAGGAAATGATTATTTAAAAGAGCAAGTCGCTTTAGCTAATACAAAAGGTACATTTGATATAGTTATTCAAATACATTTTAATGCGGGGTCAAGTGATCCTAATAATTTTACAACTGGTACAGAAACTTACTATGTATCTGCAAAAGGCAAAGTATTTGCAGATAGAGTAAATGCTAAATTGTCTACAATGTTTAGAGACAGAGGTGCAAAAAATACTAAACCGAATTTATACTGGCTTAAATATACTAATAATCCTGCTATACTTACAGAAATTTGCTTTGTAGATGATAAAGATGATGCAAGAGTATATGAGCAAGAATTTGATTCTATATGTAAATTAATAGCAGAAGGTATAGCAAATAAGTCTATACCTAAAGAACAAGAAGGATGGATTAAGGACAATGTAGGTTGGGCATATAAAGAAAATGGTAAGTGGTGCTATGGATGGAAGAAGATAAATAGCTCATGGTTTTATTTAGACAATAACGGTTATGCTGTTACTGGATGGAGAAAAATTAATGATAAATGGTACTTCTTTGATCAATGGTGCTATATGAAAACTGGATGGATTAAAGACAATGACAAGTGGTATTTCTTAGATTCAAGCGGAGCAATGGTTACTGGATGGCTTAAGGAAAATAATAAGTGGTATTACTTAAAAAGTAATGGAGCTATGGAAACTGGATTATTACAGTTAGGAAATAAATTATACTTCCTAAAAGATAATGGAGAGTTAGTTGTAAATAAAAAAATAGAAATAAATAATGACGGTGAGATAACATTTATATAATATATATATAAAAATAATGGCAATAAATAAAAAGGCTTAGAATCGATTTTACGAGGTCGATTTCTAAGCCTTTTTTTATTCTATAATTCATTTTTCTCTTAAAAAATTTTTATGTAATTTTTCTTCTGCCTCCTTGCGTGCTTTTATTGCATCCTCTTTATTATTATACCTAAAAGAAGATAGGGCATGGTTTATGAATTACTACAATATTAATAATATAATTATACAAGGGTTATAGTAATACAAATTAATTATCATAATATAATTATACAAAGGTTATAGTAATACAAATTAATTATCATAATATAATTTAAATAAAAGGGGGTATGAATTTATGTTAGAAAAATACATAAAATCTATAGTTGGAGAGGATTGTGAAATAGGTAATATAGATATATATATACCTATAAATTATGTAGTTTCAGCAAGAAACATTACTAACGATGAAGATAGTTTTGGACGCCAAAAGGAAACTATATATGATATTAAATGCTCAATGTATAATCAAGAAAATAATTGTAGACATTCAAGTCTTCAATCAGCGGAAAGATTGTTGAATAATATATTATCTGGAAAATCAAAGACTCTAGATATTACAATTTATATAACGCCAACTAGGTTAAAAGATCTACCTGAAGAATACAGTAATGAAGAGTTTGTAATAAATGACTTTAAAGATAAGGTAAGTAAATATGTTAGTATATTAAAATTACTAAATGAAGATAAATATAAAGATTTTGATGTAAAAAACTTAGATAATCATAATATTATTTTTGATTGTAGTGGTATTGTAAGATAGTGATCGTAGTTGTAATCTGCTTCAAAAGCTAGGTTGGATTAATTTCCTTCCTGGCTCTTTTTTATTCCCATAAGTCTATATTCTCTTCTCTAATCAACAAATCTAAAAGAACGACTGTAGATATCCAACAAGTTATTGATATAAATAGTAGTATGCAGAACACTAATTATCACCTCATTTACATTATGAACAAACAATATAAAATAATATCATTAAAAAATATTAATATATCGCAAAAAATGACAAAAAGTTACACATACTTCATTATATAATCAAATCCGTAGATAATTATTTTAGGGGGAGAAGTAATGAAGTTTAAAAAAAAATTAAGTAGCTTGGCATTAGCTTTAGTAATAGGTTTATCAAGTTTTACTTATTCTAATGCCCAACAAAATTTAGAAGCGCATTTTATAAATGTAGGTCAAGGAGATGCGACATATATAGAATTACCAAATGGAACAGACATATTAATAGATGCAGGTAATTCATCTGAAGGAAGCGCTGTAGTCAATTATTTAAAAGCACAAGAGAAAAATATAGAGATAGATTATTTAATAGCTACTCATCCAGATGCAGACCATATAGGAGGGATGCAAGAAGTATTTAAACAATTAAAAGTTAGTAATTTTTATTACCCGATGGATACATCTAATGAAACTCAGACATGGAAGAATGTATTAAGTCTAGCTGAGTCTGAGCGTTGCAAGATAAGAGACACAAAGTCAAGAACTGGTTTTGGAATTGAAGATGTAAAGATTATGTTTAAGCACCCAGATATAGATTATAAAGACAATAATGATGATAGTGCTGTAGTATCTATAGAATATAAAGATACTAAACTTCTTGTAACAGGAGATATATCAGCTACAACAGAGTCTGATATGATTTCATCTGGATCAGTTAAAGATATAGACGTGTTAAAAGTAGCACATCATGGTTCAAAAACAAGTTCAAGTAAAGAATTTTTAACGAAAGTAAAAGCTGAAAATGCTATTATAAGTGTAGGTAAAGAAAATTCATATGGACATCCTAACTCAGATGTATTAACAAGACTTTTAAGTAATGGTTCTAAAGTTTGGAGAACTGATATAAATGGAACTATTGTATTAAATAGTGATGGTAAGAATATAAATATTACTTCGGATGAAGGAACAGGAACAGATGCCTATAAAGGTAAATGGGTTAATGAGAATGGAAATTGGTACTATTATAAAGGTAGTGAAAAACAAACTGGATGGATTAAAGATGGTGGAGTATGGTATTACCTAGAAAGTAATGGAGTAATGGCAACAGGATGGAAGAAGTTAAACGGAGTATGGTACTATTTAAAACCAAATGGGGCAATGGCAACAGGTTGGGAAAAAGTAAGTAATAAGTGGTACTATATGGATAGTAGTGGAGCTATGCAAACAGGCTGGGAGAAAGTTGATGGAACTTGGTATTACCTAGATTCATACGGAGCAATGAAAACTGGATGGCAAAATATATCTAATCAGTGGTATTACCTAAAGCCAAGCGGAGCAATGGCAACAGGTTGGGAAAAGGTAAATGGAACTTGGTATTACTTAAACGCTGGTGGAGATATGGCAATAGGATGGAAACAATTAGGTGGAACATGGTACTATTTAAAACCAAGTGGAGCAATGGCAACAGGTTGGGAAAAAGTAAATAATAAATGGTATTATCTTGAATCAAGTGGAGCAATGGCAACAGGATGGAAACAATTAAATGGTTATTGGTACTACCTTAATTCTGGAGGAGATATGGCAACAGGTTGGAAGCAAGTAGGAACAACTTGGTATTATTTATATAACTCTGGAGTAATGGCAACAAATACAACTATAGATGGTTGGAAAATTAATGGTAGCGGAGTAGCTACACCACTATCAAGCAATAATGGTAATAACAATAATAACACTGGTAATGGACCTACTGGTGTTCAAGGTACAGTTTATATAACTCCAGGAGGAAAGTCTTATCATAATAGCAGGAATTGTACAGCATTAAAAAGAAGTTCAACTGTTTTAGCTGTTTCATATAGTGAAGCAATAAACAGAGGTAAGTCAGATCCTTGTAACTTATGTGTTAGATAATTCAAATAAAATAGCTAGTAAGGAAATTACTCCAATCTAGCTATTTTTTATTACCATAAATCATAATTACCATCTCTAATTAACAAGCCTAAAAGACCTATCGCAGATATCCAACAAGTTATTGATATAAATAATAATATATAGAACATATAATATCACCTCAATAAGGATGATTAACTAGAATATACTATGTAATTCAACTTTATATAATTATTTATTTATTTTTTCTATTGAAGTACTTACTTTTTCAGCTAGTTCTTGCAAGCTATCATTTATAGCATCTAATGGATCTTTCTTAGGCGGTGGAGTAGGTTTAAAAGCAGCTACAAATATAAATGAAGCTCCAATAACTATCCACCAAAACATTTGACTGTTCCATAAATCTTTAATAAATTGCATTGTTATAATATACCTCCTTTTAATATTTATAAAATATATGAAAAATAAATAAAAAATATAATTAGGACAGGCAATTTTGTGTGTAGCACTACATATATATAAGTAAATCAACTTAGAAAGGAGGAAATCTAATGGCTAGGAAACAAAGTTTAAAACTTCAATTATCATTCAAAGAGAATACAAGAGATTTAGGTATTTATAATTTCTTAATCGAGGATATTAAAAATACATTAGGGATTAGCACATATATAAAAATGCTTATAGAAAAAGATGAAGCATATCAATTGTATAAAAAAAGAATTGGAGCGAGTTAAATTAAAAGAGCTGCAGGCGTGCAGGCCATACAGCTCAAAACTCAGTGAATTAAAAATATTTAATTCTTTTTATTTATTCTACAAAATTTATTAAAATCCTTTAAATTAATTTCGAAATAAGCACTAAAAGAAATATTTCTGTATTAAATCAATGCCGAATGCTGCAGCAAACCAATAAACATAAGATGGAATCATTGAAAAACCTCCGATAAAAAGTATTATAAAAGTATTTTTAACAAATTAAGGGGGAATTAAACGTGTTAATTAAAATAAATGAAGTAAAAACTTATACATTTAGTGAATTTAAAGAAATCCAAGAAAATAGAGAGATTATAAGCAAATACAATATAGAAGATATAAAACAACTTGATAAAATAATAGGCCATATTAAAAAGAATAAAGTTATGTATGGTAGATTGGTTTTTATGACTGCTTTATTTTTACATTTAAATATAAATGTATTTGCAAGTGGATTTGAAACTGTAGGTCCAGTAATTATAGATAAGTTTTTAAGTGTAATGAAATGGGGTTGTATTGGAAGGGGACTATATGAAATGACTGTAACCATGGTAAGTGGAGGTAATATTAAGCAGGCTATGACAGAAGGAATACAATATTGGATAGGATTCCTATTTTTACAGTTTTACCCTCAGTTGTATGATATATTTGCTGGTATAAAATTTTAAGGAGGGGATTGTATGAATTGGTGGAATCCATTTGATTGGGGAGAAATGATGGTTGAAGGAGCTAAAAACAAAGTGGCTCAGATTATAAAAGAGATAGCCGAAGATTTTATAATGTCAAGTTACTGGATATGTTTAATAGCAGGCTTAATAGGTATAATATTATTTCTATTTGGATATAAAAAAGGTAAAAATATTGCAATGATTATGCCAGGAGTGTATTTAATTATAAAAATATTAGGGAGCGTGATCCTTGGTGTTTAGTAAAAAAATTGAAAGCATTAAGCTAAGTAAATATTTTGAAATAAAAAGAGCGGAATATATAACTATACAATTAATACCAACTAAGTCAAATCGTAATAATACTACAAGCAACATAGCACTTCTAATTAATAAGATGTTTTTAAATCTAACAGATATTATCAGAATAGAAAATAAAAAATTAGTTATTACAAGCAATATGAAAGCATCTTACTACGTTCATATTACTAAAGAAGAAACTAAATTCTATTTTATATTACCTACTATTCATCTAAATATATTTAAAACTAAATTTGCAGCTACTTGGAAGAATGTTGAAATAAAAGAAGTAGAAGGATTACCGATTGATATTAATAAACATAGCAAATACCAACTAAGATATAAATACAATGATGCTCTAAGTCTAGATGTAGATAAGAGAAGTAATGATTTACTTAATGCGAACATGAGTATACTAGAAGTTTTAGAAGCTGATGAGAGCGTAGGTATATTATATAATTTCATTCCTACTGGAGAGCGTGCTATTAACTATTTTAGAGTTTTATATAAAGATATAATTACTAGATATAAAAATGGCGAAAATATTAAAAAGAATAAAAATATCTGGGATTTATTTATTATGGCATGTAAATTTATATTAGGTATAGTGGAGGATCTATTAAGTAGCTTAAGTAAAAATACTCAAAGTAGAACTATCGGTATAAAAAAGAAAATATCTCCATGCACCGAAAGGAAGTTTGATAAAGATATATGTCAAACTCAAATTATAGTGGTTGGTAAAAGTGATAGTAAAGAAAAGGAAAAGAATCTGTGCAAGAACATGTGCAATACATTTAAGTCTATATCCGATGATAATGAGTTAAATTATAAGAAAATTAGAAAAGATATCAACATAAAACAAGTCCAAATAAATAATGTAGCTATTAATAATACTTCTATAGATGAATGTAATAATTTTATAGCACTTCCAGGAGCAGAGCTTATTAATCAATATAAATCAATAAAACATAATACTACTAAAGAAAATCCAGTTCCAGAAGAACTTAAGACAGGTATATGCAAGCTAGGTCCTGTTAAATACAAGGATAGAAATGATGAAGTATACTTAAATAATGATGAAGAATTAAAATCATTACCTCATGTATTATTGGGAGGTAGTAGAAGTGGTAAATCTACTCTTAGTATTAATATATGTAAAAATATAATTGATGCAGGAGAAGGATTAATAGTACCAGACTTCATTAAAAATTGTGAATTTACAGATACAATAAAAGCTATTACACCAAAACATAGACTTATAGATGTAGACTTATCTATATATAGTTGCATTCAAGCTTTAGCTTATAATGAATTAATGATAACTAAAGATATGAAACCTTATGAAATTAATAAGATAACTAGAAGGAAGACTAGTATGATGTTAGAGTTAGTCAATATAATGAATAATGATGAAAAACAACTACCTCCGAAGATGAGAAAATATTTAGGAGCAGCTGCAAGAGTAGCATTCTGTTTTAATAATTCAAGTATGAGGGATGTAATGAGGATATTACAGATACACACAGTAAGATATGAGTTTATTAATAAATTAAGCAATGATTTAAAAGTATTACTTGAAGATAGCATAATATCTTTAAATGAGTTAGATGAATGGAGCAAAGTAACTAAAGACAATCCTGTAAGTGAGGTAGTTGGCACGAAAGAAAATAAGATAGAAGGAATAATAGATAGAATAGATTTTTTTAGGGAAAATGATGTTATAGATGCTATGTTTAGTAAAGATCCTAGTCAAAATATAGATTTAATAAAAGCTATGGATGAAGGGAAAATAATTATCATAAGAATGAGGGATAAAGATTTTGATGATAAAACATCTAAAGACGTACTTACAACTTTCTTTATGCAGAAGATATGGTTAGCTACAAAGATAAGAGGAAGTAGAGAAAATAAAAGTAAATATCCAGCTAGAGTTACATTATTAATAGATGAAGTATTTCAAGTTCCTACAGCTCAAAAGATACTAACAGATACATTTTTACAAAGTGCTAAGTTTGGGCTTAAGTATATGTTAACACTTCATAATTTAGATGGTTTGAGCAAAGAAGCTCTAGCATCTTTGAAAGGATCTAATACATCATATACTTTAATAAGTGGAGTAGATAAAAAAGCATTTGAAGAATTAGAAAAGGAATTCGAGGTTCATGGATACAGTTTAGATGATTTACTTAATTTAAAAAGATTTGATGCTTTACATCTTATAAAAGGAAATGATGGATATAAAGCACTTATAACTCATCTTCCACCAGAATTAAAAGTAGAGAGTATTACAGAAAGTAAAATACAAAATATAGCATAAAAATAGGAGAGTTGATACTCTCCTATTAATTTTGATATGAATTTATAAATGCATAGGCCTCCCCTATATTGCTATAGGCTAACATAACCGCTACACTTACATTCCAATGAGTTTACTGCGTTACACTCATTTACATATTCGCTTCGCATGTTATAGCATATGCAAAAGGATAGTCAAAAGTTTCCTATTTTATCATAAAAATAAAATTTTACGTATAAAGTATAAAAATAAGAGACTAGTAAAAATATACTAGTCTCTGTTGTGGATAAAATGTTGATAACTTAGCGTTAAACTGGGGATTAAAGTTTAAACTGACAATGAACTGACAAAATGAAAATATTGTAACTAAATAATATTGAAAAATAAAGATTTTATGGTGTTATTTACTCTCATGATGGTTGTGGGCATCATTAAGATAAATTAAAAAATATAATATAAACAATAAGTGCCTTAGATTATATTTATAATGAGTAAATATAATCTAAGGCACTTATTTCTATGTAGTAATTAAATATCAATACTATTTAATAATTCTTTTAGATTTATTAGTTCTTCTTTTGTAAAGGTAATACCTTTACCCATCTTTTGATGATCTTCATCCCAATCTCTTATATCATATTTTGCTTCTCTGTTGTTCCAACTAACTAAATTAAGCTCTTTATTCCATCCTTTAGATGATTGAGAAATGACTCCTATTTCTTTTTCTATATCATATTTAATTCCAGCCATAAAATAATTTTCCTTTCTTTTTAAATAATTACTATTATACCATATAAATAAGTATTTATCCTAAAGCAACAAATATAGTTCCTAAAGCAATTAGAAGAACTCCTATAATTCCTTTTATTGAAATCTGCTCTTTAAAAATTAAGATTGATACAACTACTGTTATAACAACTGATAATTTATCTATAGGTGCAACCTGCCATGTTTTCCCTGTTTTTAATGCTATATTTAAAAATAGCCATGAAAGTGCTCCAGAAATTCCTGCAAATACTAAATAAACAAAATCTTTCTTATATTCAAATAATTGATTTATATTATTTAAATCTCCTTTAAAAAAAGATACAGAAACTAAAAATAGAGCCATTATTATAGAGCGTACTGCTGTTGCTAATGAAGGAGATAAATTATTAATACCTATCTTTGTAAATACTGTTACGAAACTTGCGCTTACTGCTGCTAATAAAGCATATAATAACCATGAATTCATATGAAAATGTCCTTTCTATTTAATATTAATATAAAATATTATAGCATAAAAAATATAAAATTAAACGAGTTTGAAAATCTTTATCAGTTATTAATGGTTTATACAATTTATAAGTTTGAAAATATTCATATATATTTAATAAATTTAAAGGATAAAATGATTTATATATAGAGGTTTTGCAACTTATAAAAAAAAAATTGCATTTTAGCTATTGTATTTTATTAAAAAATAACCTATAATAAGTATAAATGAATAAGGAATTGAATAAATTGCATTTTTATAGAAAATTTAATTTATTTAGATAAAAAGAAAATAAAAATAGGGGGACTTAATAATGGAATTATTAAACAAATTAGTGTTACAAGTTAATGACTTTATTTGGACTTACATACTAATAGCGATGCTTATTATTTTAGGGATTTACTTTACAGTAAAGACGAACTTTGTACAATTTAGATTTTTCAAAGAAATGTTTAAGCTTTTAGGAGACGGTGCTTCTAAAGATGCAAAAAAGGAAGGAAAGATATCTTCTTTCCAAGCATTCTGTATAAGTACAGCATCTAGAGTAGGTACAGGAAATATAGCTGGTATAGCTATTGCTGTAGTTGCTGGTGGACCTGGAGCAATATTCTGGATGTGGCTTATAGCGTTAATAGGTTCAGCATCAGGATTTGTAGAAAGTACATTAGCTCAAATTTATAAAGTAAAAGATGGAAATGCATATAGAGGTGGACCTGCTTATTATATGGAACAAGGTTTAAATAAAAAATGGATGGGAATTATATTCTCAGTTCTTATAACTATTTGTTTTGCATTTGTATTTAATGCAGTTCAAGCAAATACAATAACAGCTGCATTTAATAATGCTTTTGGAATAAATAGATTTGGTTTAGGATTAGTAATAGCTGCAGTAACTGCAGTAGTAATATTTGGTGGTTCTCACAGAATTGCAAAAGTATCTGAAGTTATAGTTCCTGTTCTTGCAGTTTTATATATATTAGTTTCTTTATTTGTAGTAGTAATTAATATAACAGAATTACCTAATGTAATAAAATTAATACTTACAAATGCGCTTGATTTTAGAAGTATGTCAATGGGTACGATGGGTGGAATAATACTTGTTGGTGTAAAAAGAGGTTTATTCTCAAATGAAGCTGGTATGGGTAGTGCTCCTAATGCAGCTGCAACAGCAGAAGTATCGCATCCAGTTAAGCAAGGTTTAATACAAGCTCTTGGAGTGTTTGTTGATACTTTAATAATATGTTCTTGTACAGCATTTGTAGTGCTTTTATATCCAGGATATGCAACAAGCTCAGCTGAAGGTATAGGATTAACACAAGAAGCTTTAACTTACCATATAGGACCAATAGGAAATATATTCATAGCACTTTGTATATTATTATTCGCATTTAGTTCAATAGTTGGGAACTACTATTATGGTCAATCAAATATAGAATTTATGAATAATAGTAAGTCTACAATGACAATATTTAGAGTAGCAGTTGTAGGATTTGTATTATTTGGTTCTGTAGCTCAAATAGAAATAGTTTGGAATTTAGCAGATGTGTTTATGGGATTAATGGCAATAATAAACTTAATAGCAATAGCGCTATTAGGAAAATATGCGTTCAGAGCATTAAAAGACTACGAAGAACAAAGAAAGGTAGGTATAGAGGATCCTATATTTGACTCTTCAAAAATAGAAGGTCTTGAAAATGTATCTGAGTGGAAACGTGATAAAGACGGAGTAACTGCTTAATATATATAAAGCGTGTATCAAATTTATTTGATGCACGCTTTTCTATTTTTCAAAGCTTTCAAGATATTTACAAAAGCTTTTAAAATCTTCAATATTTTTAATTTCATTTAAGTTTCTTATATCTATCATAATTTTGCTAAATTTATGCATCATAAACTCCATGTCATATAGTTCACATTTAATGAATCCTTCTTTATAGCTATATTTAAAGGGTTCGTATTTTTCAAGGTTATCTTCGAAATATTTTATTTTAGCATAACAAAGTTTGTAGATATGGAATAAGAGACTTAGAGTAGAGTGCTTAAGTGCAAATTTATGAGTAAAATATTTAACTTTATAATATTTTTTATGATTAAATTCCCAAATTAGGTCATCATTTAGAGATAAAGAATACTTTTTTAGAAGTTTCTGCTTATCAATGCTTAGATCTTTTATATAATTATATTCCATTATTATACCCTCCTAATTTATTATTATAATAAAATTATATATATTACTACCTATAGATATATTTATTTGACTGAATTATAGAAAATTACTATATGATGAGAGGATATATAAATTAAAACTATATATAAATAGATGAAGCTGTTATAAAATATAAGTTTATTAAAGAATGTTAGTAAATTTAAATAAGTTTATGATAATATAAAATAATGATGTGTTTGAATAAAAGACAAATAAATAGATTATAATGAAAACAAACATAAGTTCGATAGCTAGGAGGAAAAGATGAGTTTAAAGCCTTTAGATATATTAACTAAGTATTATGGATATACAAGTTTTAGGAGAGGTCAAGAAGATATAATAAATTCTATAATAAATAGAAATGATGTTCTTGCTATTATGCCAACAGGTGGAGGAAAGTCTATCTGCTATCAAGTTCCAGCTTTATTATTAGATGGAATTACATTAGTCATTTCACCACTTATATCTCTAATGAAAGATCAAGTAGATGCTTTAAAAACTATGGGGATTAATGCAACATATATTAATAGTTCACTCAGTAGTAAGGACTTTAATGAAGTTTTAGAAAATATTAGAAATGATGAATATAAAATTATTTACGTAGCACCAGAAAGGTTAGATAGCTATGAATTTACGAATATTGTTAAAGATAAAAATGTAAGCCAAATAGCTGTAGATGAGGCTCATTGTGTATCACAGTGGGGGCATGACTTTAGGGTAAGTTACACTAAGATTTATTCGTTTATAGAAAGTTTAATAAGTAGACCAGTAGTTACTGCATTTACAGCAACTGCTTCTCAAGAAGTAAGAGAAGATATTATTACTAGTCTAAGATTAAATGACCCGGACATTTACATAACTGGGTTTAATAGAGAAAATTTATCTATTAATATAGTGAAATCATCTAGTAAAAACAAGTATCTTATTGATTATTTAGAAAATCATAAAAAAGAAAGTGGAATTATTTATGCAGCTACGAGAAAAGATGTAGAAAAAATATATGATGGACTGTATAAAAGAGGATACTTAGTATCAAAATATCATGCTGGCTTATCACAAGAAGAAAGAAAGATAAACCAAGAAGATTTTATTAATGATAAAATTGATATAATGGTTGCTACTAATGCATTTGGAATGGGGATAGATAAACCTAATATTAGGTGGGTTATACATTATAATATGCCTCAGAGTATAGAAAATTATTATCAAGAAATAGGAAGAGCAGGAAGAGATAATCAAAAAAGTGAGTGTATTCTTTTGTTTTCTCCAGGAGATATTCATATACAACAGTATTTAATTGATATAAGTATAGAAAATCCGAAAAGAAAGCTATTTCAGCATGAAAAATTACAGCAAATGAAAGACTTAATTTACAGTAATTATTGCTATAGAAAAAGTATATTATCTTATTTCGGAGAAAGTCTTTTAGAAGAATGTAATAACTGTAGTAATTGTTTAACTGAAGGTGAAATAATTGATAAAACTTTAGATGCTCAGAAAGTTATCTCATGTATATATAGAATGAAAAAAAGTTATGGAGTAAATATGATTGTAGATGTATTAAGAGGATCTAAGAACAAAAAGTTATTAGATTTTGGATTTAATGAACTTTCTACTTATGGAATAATGAAAGATTACTCAAATGAAAATTTAAAAACATTTATAAATACATTAGTTTCTCATGGATATTTAGAGCTAATAAAAAATATAGGGTATAATGGAACTTACCCAACTGTAAAATTAAATGATTTATCTACAAAAGTATTAAAAGGTGAGATACAGGTTAGGTTTAAAGAAACTATAGTAAGTAAATCTTTAAATACAAACGATGAATTATATGAAAGATTAAAGAACTTACGATACGATATAGCAACAGAAGAAAAAATTGCTCCATACATGGTATTTGGTGATAGTGTATTAAAATCAATGGCATCTACATATGCAACTAATAAAGAAGACATGCTTAGTATATCAGGTGTCGGAGAAATTAAGTATGAAAAGTATTCAAGTAAGTTTATTAAAGTAATAGAAGAATATATGCTAGAAAAAAATATAAAAAAAGAAGAAAAGATAGAGCAAAATAAAGATGAAGAGTTTTTATTTGTTAAGACTAATATAAACTTATATAAAAAGCTAAAAGAGTTAAGAGATGAATATGCTAGAAAAGAGCAAGTAATTGCATATCGAATATTAGGTAATAATACACTGAAAGAAATAAGTGGAAGATGTCCTAGAACAATAGAACAGTTAAATGATATTTCTGGAATTGGACCAGTTAAGATTGATAAATATGGTAAAGAAATATTGTGTTTAGTTGAAGCTTATATAACAGAAAATAACATGGATGTTATATGGACAGAAAAAGAAAAACTAAAAGTTGTTATAGATGGTGAGAGTAGAAAAAACAATGAAATTGCTTTAGACTTATTAAATCAAGGAAAAGATATTAGTTTTGTAAGTGAAGAACTTGAAACTTCGGTATCAACAATTTTAGGATATGTATATGATTATATAAAAGAAGATCAAGAAATTAAATTTAATTTAAACTTAAAAGAATTTTATAGCGATGAGGAAGCTGAGCTAATCATAAATGCCTGTAATGCATTTGGAGAAGAGAAAATAAGTATAATTAAGAAAAATTTACCTAATTATATTAGATATGAGAGTATTAGGGCTGTAATACTAGAAAAACATTTAGGAGTTTTAGAAAATAAAAAGGAAATTTGTAGATAGATATAGAAATAATAATATACTGTATTCATATATCGAAACAATATAAAGAATATATGTATATTATTTGATGAAATATTTCTTGGGTAATTGGATATAAATTCACTTTATATCAATAGATTACGTTATAAAACAATGATATCTTTAGAATAAAGTGTAAAATGTTTTTACTTGAATAAGAAAATTCTTTTATAGCTGTTATATAGAAATTTTATTTCTTAGGAATTAATTTAACTTATAAATATATAAAATATATTCAAGTTTGCCTACTGACATAGTAAATTTGAATATATTTATATGTTTTTTGTTTTTTATTTATAATATATAGTAAGATAATAATAATTTTAATCAATATTGCACAGGAAATAGTAAAATAATAATATAGCTATTAACATATATATTTATTTTAATATATGTTATATAATGATTGAAGTTAAGTGTATTAAAAAGGAAATACTGTATACAGTATTATATTTATTCTAGAAATTATATATAGTGACATAACGAAAAATAAAATATAATTTAAAATCTAAATAATAAAAATACACCTTTAATTTATGATATGAAGGTGTATTTTGTTTTTACACAATACTTAATTTAATCAGATTAAAATTTATTTTTAAAGATGTTATATTTCATTAATAATATTACTTTTAATATGAAATTACTATGAAATTTTAGTGTAGTAAGTTACTTTAAGTATAAAAAGATGATAGAATAATAAAACAAGAATAGATTAAATTAGGAGTGTAAATTATGGGACTGCTAGAGTTTGATTTTATAGAAGAATCAATAGACAAGTTAAAATCTATGAGTTCAACATTAGAGCTAATAGGAGATGAGTTAGAAGGATATTTCGAAGGAGTTTTAGATTATAAAGAAGAAGATTATATAAATGTAACATCAAGAGTGAAGTCAGAAAGTAGCTTAAGAGAAAAAATAATTAGAAATAGATATCTAAAAAAATATAATGAAGCAAGTAACCTTATTCATAATCTTTCAGATTTAATTGGCGTAAGGATTGAGTGTAGATTTATTGAAGATGAAAATAAGATATATAGGGTTCTAAGAAGATACTTTAATAAGACTGATGATAAAGTTTATTATTATAATAAAGAAAATCCAAATATTACATTGAAGCTTAATGAAAAGCAACCAAAGAAGCAAAAAAATGGGTTTGAGATTTATAGGATAGATGGTAAATTTAATTATCTAGATAGACAAATTAAATTTGAACTTCAGATAAAGTCGCTTGTAAATATATTTTGGAGTGAAATTGAGCATAAAGTTATTTATAAAAACAATACATATTTATTAGGAGATAGCTTTTTAAAAGATATGATGTTGTCTATCAAAAATAATCTTACAATGATAGATAACCAATTAGTAAATGTTTATAAGAATTTTAATACAGGTAGCTTTGAACATTTAGTAGGAAAGAAGAAAGAATTAGAGAAGTTATTAGCAAAGATGGCACATGATACATTTTCAATTAAGATGAAGGAAAGTATAGGATTTATAGTAGATTTTAAAAAACCTTGTGAGACTATATTAAATTATTCTTTCAATAAAAATGAAGATGAAATTGATGATAGTTTATTCGGGGATTTAATGATTAATGGGTTATCAAGAATAAATGAAATTTCTAAAAAAGAAATTAATTTTAATCAATCTATTGTATTTGAAAAGAAGCCAGTATTAAAAGACGATTTTTGTAAAAAATTAGGTAAATATATAATGGGTAAGCTAAATGATGAATTTGCATGGAATTTATTCTTTAGAATTTTATTTGAGATAGAGCCTTATAACAATAAAGAAGATTTTGAAAATTTTATATCATTTATAAAAATGAAAGTTATATCTAAAGATAGTAAAGAACAAATAATATCTGCATTTAAAGATGAAGGTGAAATAATAATTAGGGATATGTACATGAGTATATGTAAAATACTTATTGAAGTAGATACAGTAGAAACTATGTACGACTATAATTTAGAAAAAATTAATTACATTATAAGTGAAGTTACTAGTAGCATATGCAGAGACTTAGAAAGTTATAATAATTATTTAGAAATAAAAGAAGATATACTAAACAATATAGAGACAAAGATAGGTAAATTATTTAACTAAATATAGAGGTTTAATATTTAGATCTATAAAGTTGAATGTATGTATAATTAAAATTATAGAAAGAATAAAAAAAAACAAAAGATGATGAAGAGTTAAATAAATATAAAAAATAATAAAATAAAAGTGTGTATTTCAAATTATTTTTGAAGTACACACTTTTATTTTATTAGAAAGTAATATTATTAGGTTTGATACAAATGTATTATAAAATTATATGTATAATATATGTTATTTTATATAAAAAAATATTGATATATTGTATAATATTTTTTATAACAGTGTTTAAAATCAGGAGGTTGAAATGAATAATATTATTTTAGTTAGAGGAGCTGGGGATTTAGCTTCTGCAGTAATACATAAATTATATATGTGTGGATTTAAAGTTGTAGCATTAGAAATAGAAAAACCTCTAGCGATAAGAAGGCAAGTAACATTTTGTGAAGCCATATATGAAGGAGAAGTAGAAATTGAGGGGGTTTCCTGCAAGTTATGTAATAGTATTTCTCAAGTTAAAGAGACTTTAAATATAAATAAAGTTGCTCTATACGTTGACCCAAAAGGAGAATCTATAAAAGAGATAAATCCAAAAGTTGTGGTTGACTGCATATTAGCAAAGAAAAATATTGGAACTAGTAAAGATATGGCAGACTTAACCATTGGACTAGGACCTGGTTTTTGTGCAGGAGAAGATGTAGATATAGTAATTGAAACTATGAGAGGCCATAATTTAGGGAGAGTAATAAGAAAAGGTAAACCAAAAGAAAACACTGGAATACCAGGAGAGATAAATGGAGTATCTAAAGACAGAGTAGTTTACTCTCAAGCAAGTGGAATAATTAATACATTATGTAATATAGGGGATATAGTAAAAAAGGATCAAGTTTTGGCTTATATAGAAGATAATAGTGGGAATAAACATAAGGTTTTAGCGAGTATAGATGGACTGTTAAGAGGGATCATCAGAGATGGATCATTTGTTAAAAGTAATCTGAAAATTTTAGATATAGATCCGAGATTAGATCAAGTAAAAAATGCATCTACAATATCAGATAAAGGAAGAAATATAGCTGGAGGAGTATTAGAAGCTATCTTATCAAGTAAGATACTACCTAAATATTAGGAGGGATAAATATGCATGAAGTAATATTATCAAAGATAAATGAAGAAATACAGAATGGAAATAAGGTTGCACTTGCTATAATTACAGAAGTAGAAGGGTCAAGTCCGGGTAAACAGGGTTCAACTTTAGCATATCTTTCAGATGGAAGTATAATAGGTACTGTGGGTGGAGGCATCTTAGAATATGAAATAATAAGCAAATGTAAAGAATGTCTAGAAAATGGAGAAGATATAAACTTTGAGCACAGTCTAACAAAAAATTCAGAAGAAACTCCAATGCAGTGCGGTGGAAATGTAAGAGGTTATATAAAAGTATTTAAGCCTAAACCAAGACTATTAATTGTCGGGGGAGGACATGTAGGATATAGCCTGTACAAGATATCCAATACTTTAGATTTTTATACTATAATAGTTGATGATAGAGCAGAATTTGCGAATAAAGATAGATTTAAAAAGGCAAAGGAAGTATATAGTGGTAATATAGAAAGTATATTGAAAAATATAAATATTGATGAAAATACATATGTAGTAATAGCTACAAGAGGTTATGAAAAAGATTTAGAAGCCCTAAGATGTATTATAAATGAAAATGTAGGGTATATAGGAATGATAGGTAGTCTAAAAAAATGGACGACCTTAAAATCAACTTTAATCAATGAAGGGGTTAGTGAAGAATTATTAAATTCTGTTTATGCTCCAGTAGGTCTTAATATATCTTCAAACGAAGTAAATGAAATTGCTTTTGGAATAATGGCAGAACTTTTATTAGTAAAAAATAAAGGTTGCTTATCTCATAGAAAAGATAAAAACCTAAGATTTAATAAATAATATTCGATAAATTAAAAGGAATATGACGAATTATATAAAATATGTAAGTATAAGTAATATTATGCAGAGGTGATTATATGTTTAAGGTTGCAATTATAACTCTTAGTGATAAAGGTTATGAAGGACAAAGAGAAGATATAACAGGTAAAAAACTTGAAGAATATGTTGAAAGTAATGGACATTATAAAGTTGTACATTATGCGTTGATAAAAGATGATAAAGAAATGTTAGTAAATGAACTTATAGATATATGTGATAATAACAAAGCTGATTTAGTATTAACTAATGGTGGAACGGGATTCTCAAAAAGAGATGTTACACCAGAAGGAACTAAAGAAGCTATAGAAAGGGAAATACCAGGAATAAGCGAGTACATGAGGATGAAGTCTTCAGAAATAACTAAAAAAGCAATATTAAGTAGAGGTATAAGCGGAATAAGAAAAAATACAATAATAATAAATTTACCAGGTAGTCCAAGAGGTGCAGTTGAAAATTTAAGCTTTGTAATTGATACTTTAGGACATGGTATAGACATTCTTAAAGGAGATGCAAGTGAGTGTGCTACTCCTTTAAAAAATAATTAGATAGCAAAGAGGGAAGTAAATGATAGATAAATATGGAAGAAATATAAATTATCTTAGAATTTCACTTACAGATAGGTGTAATTTAAGATGTATTTATTGTATGCCATCTGACGTAGAATTCAGGGATGAGTATGTAAATGATACTTTAAGTACAGAAGACTATAAATTTATAATAAAATCAATGGCTAATTCTGGTATAACTAAATTAAGATTTACTGGAGGTGAACCTACACTACATCCAGGTTTAAATGAGCTTATTTGGTTTGCTAAAAACGAGTGTAATATAAATGATATAGCAATAACTACTAATGGACTTAATCTTGCACAAATAGCTTCAACTTTAAAAGCGAATGGATTAAATAAAGTAAATATTAGTCTTGATTCATTAAAGGTGTATAAATACAAATCTATTACTAGAGGCGGAGATTTAACTCAAGTATTGGATGGAATAAATGTATGTCTAAAAGAAGGAATTAAAGTTAAGATAAACTGCGTTGCTATAAAAGGATTTAATGACGATGAAATCAGTGATTTTATAGAATTAATAAGATACAATCCTATTGATGTAAGGTTTATTGAACTTATGCCTATTGGAGAAGGACAAAAAATATATAAAAATGGATATATAAATGTTCATGAAATGATTGAATATATTGATGGATTATATCCTGTACCATCAGAAGAAAATTCTCCTGCCAAATACTATCAATTTAAAGGTGCAAAAGGAAGGATAGGAGTAATAACACCTCTTAGTTGTAGTTTTTGTAAAGAATGCAATAGGATAAGAGTTACCTCTAATGGTAAAATAAAATTATGTCTTCATTCTAAAGAAGAAATAGATATTAAAAACTATATTAACAAACCATTAATATTTAGAGAGGTTTTAAAAGATATAATTTTAGGAAAGCCAGAAAAACATAATTTAGTAGAAAGACAAAGTAGTGAGACAACTAGAAAAATGTACGAGATAGGAGGTTAATAATGTTAACTCATATTAACGAAAAAGGCTATGCAAAAATGGTAGATATAAGCGAAAAGGAGAATACTACAAGAGTAGCAGTAGCAACAGCTACTATATCTATGACGAATGAAGCATTAGAAAAAATAAAAAATGGACAAATAAAAAAGGGAGATGTGTTATCAGTTGCTCAGATAGCGGGAATTATGGGGGCAAAAAATACATCAAATAATATACCTATGTGTCATCAAATCAACTTAGTTGGTTGTGATTTAGACTTTGAAATAGATGAAGATACTTCTTCTATAATAATATATGCTACTTGTAAAAGTTTAGGTAAAACAGGTGTAGAAATGGAAGCATTAAATGCTTGCTCAATAGCAGCCTTAACAATTTATGATATGTGTAAAGCAGTAGATAAGAGAATGATGATAAGCAATATTCATTTAATAGAAAAAACAGGTGGGAAGTCAGGAGATTTTAAATATTAATTGTTTTGGAGAGTGAGTAAATGGCAAAGATAGTATCAATAAATATAAGTACGAAAAAGGGCGTTATAAAAGAACCAATAAGTAAAGCAGAGTTAAAAATTGACCACGGTATAGTTGGTGATGCTCATGCAGGAAATTGGCATCGTCAAATAAGTATGTTAGCTGAAGAAAGTATTCAAAAGATGAAAGATAAAGGTTTTAATCATTTGAAATTTGGAGATTTTGCAGAAAACATAACTACCGAAGGGATAGAAGTTCATACTTTGCCTGTAGGAACAAAACTAAAAATAGGTGAATGTGAAGTAGAAGTAACTCAGATCGGAAAAAAGTGTCATAATGGATGTGCAATAAAGCAAACAACAGGCGACTGTGTAATGCCAAGAGAAGGAATCTTCGTAAAAGTCCTAAAAGAAGGAACAATACAACCAAACGATATAATTGAGGTTTTATAACCACATATTCGAAATTAAGAAAACAAAAAGAGCTAGATAAGGGCCGATTCTCAAATACCGCGGTGAAAGTGTGAAATATAAATTTGCTAACATTTGTAGCATTTTTTCAGCTGTATGGAAGAAAATTTATATTCACACCGAGATGCGATTTTAGAATAGCTCTATCAAGCTCTTTATCTATATTAATGAGATAATCCCATTGATGTACTTAATATAAAGTTTAACATAAATAAGAATGTTAAAACATACATTGCAGGTGAAACTTTCTTACCTTGATTAGAAGCTATTTTTAAAATAGTATAAACTATAAATCCTGCAGCTATACCATTTACTATATTATAAGTAAGTGGTATTACAGTAATTATAATAGCTATAGATATAGTATCTATTATATCTCCTTTTTCTAAATCAAGGAAAGTTTGAATCATTAGTATGCCTATAAATATAAGAACAGCACTTATAACACTATTCGGTATAAGTTTTAACACTGGTATTAAAAATAATGACATTAAAAATAATATTCCAGAAGTTAAAGCTGCTATCCTTCCTTTTCCACCAGCACTTATACCAGAGAAGTTTTCAGCGGCGACTATAGTTGGGCTAGTACCAAATAAACCTGCTATCATGTTAGAAACACCAGCTAAAGTAAAGTTTCTTTGGAAGTCATTTTCTTTATCTAAGGCACCTAACATTCCATATAAAATGCCCATATTTTCAAACACTATGACTACAGTTATAGATAATACTGCCATAAAGAATGGTACTGTAAACATATTTTCAAAAGATAAACTTAAGAAAACATTCTTAAAATCACCTATATTGAAAGCTGTAAAATCTAAATCACTAATAGAAGTTATTTTCATAGCCATAGATAATAATGTTCCCATAAGAATACTAATAAGTATTCCGCCATTAACTTTTCTCAAGTCTAAAACTAAAATAATAAGTAAAGTGATTAATGTTAAAATAACTTCCTTATTATCTAAGTTACCTAAACCTACTAAAGTATTTTCATTGCTTACAACGAGACCACTTTTTTGAAGTCCAATAAATAAAATTAAAAATCCTACTCCTACAGTTATAGCATGTTTTAAATTATTTGGAATTGACTTCATAAGTATAGGTGTTATTTTTGTACTTGCAATAATGGTAAATATTATACCACTTACAAATACTGCACCTAATGCAGATTGCCAGCTAAGTCCCATTGAGTTTACAATTGTATAAGTAAATAATGAATTAATACCCATTCCAGGTACTATTATAAATGGTGAGTTTGCAACAAATCCCATTAAAAATGTTGATACTGCGCAAGTGAAAATTGTGGCTATCATAGCTGCATCTGGGCTGATACCAGCATCCGATAGTATGAGCGCATTAGTCATTATAATATAAGCACTTGATATAAATGTGGTTATACCTGCTAATACCTCCGTTTTAAAATTGTTTGTTTGAAGTGTTACTGTTTGTTTATTCATTCCTCTTTCCTTTTTATTGTGTATCCCTCGCCCTCCCACATATAAATATGCTAATACATATTAACATTAAAATTTTTAATTGTCTATAAAATTTTATTCTTTTCAAAATCTTATATAGTAAATAATAATTTGTTTTTGTATAATTATAAAAATGAAAGATAGGTGATAAATATGAAGATTGATAAAATAAAAAGTATGTTAGAGTTTTATACGGATAGAGTTAGATATAATAGTGGATTCTCAGCATATAAAAGAAATTTAGTTAAAGATAATTATGCAAAAGAAGAAAATAATGTATTTACTTTTTATGGAACTGTTATTGATGAGTATATAAGGCAAAATTATACAAGCTTAATAATGATAAATAATGAAAGTAGAGATATATTAAATTGTAGCTGTGATTGTAAGGATTTTATAGCTAAGGATAATCAGCCGAAAATATGTTCTCATATAGTTGCAACTGTACTTAAGGGTATAGATGATTTATATAAAGAAGAGCCTATTGAGAATGAAGATTATGAAAATATAATTGATCCTAGTTTAACTTTAAATATATCTCAATCTAGAGGTGGATATTTAGGAGTAGAATTATATATAGAAGGTATAGATACGAATGAGTATAGAAGAATATTTAATTCTTATAAAGAAAAGAAAAAACTTCATAGATTATCTTCAGGTGGATATTTAGATTTAAAAAATGAAGATTTAATAACTACATTTAAATTAATTGATAGTTTAGGTATATATATTGATTTTGATAATATGAAAATACCTAATAATAAATCTTTATATCTTGAAAGTTTTATAGAAAAAGAAAATCTAGATTTTATAGATGGTAGAAAATATGTTAGTAATATTGCTAAAAAATATAAAAAAGTATCAAAGGCAACTTATGAAATCCCAGAAAATTTAAATGCAAAATTGAGAGATTATCAAATAGAAGGTTTTAATTATTTCAAATCATTAGCAGATTATGAGTTTGGTGGTATATTAGCAGATGAGATGGGATTAGGTAAAACACTACAATCTATAGCGTTTCTATTGTCAGAAGAAGGCAAGAAAAGTATAGTTATTGCTCCTACAGCATTAATTCATAACTGGAAGAGTGAGTTTAATAAATTTGCCCCAAGCTTAAAGATTGCATTATGCCATGGTAATAAAATTGAAAGAGAAAATATACTAAAGAACTATAGTGGTTATGATGTAATTTTAACTACTTACTCGACTTATAAAAATGATTTAGATAAATATGAAGATATTAGATTTGATTACTGCATTATAGATGAAGCTCAGAATATAAAAAATCCAGATTCTGCAATTGCTAAAGCGATTAAGGGTACCAATGCAAAAACTAAGTTTGCACTAACAGGTACTCCTATAGAAAATAATTTATTAGAACTTTGGTCTATATTTGATTTTATTATGCCTGGGTATTTATACAATAAAGAAAGATTTAAAAATATATTTATTAACAATGATAAAAATATTGAAGAGCTTAAAAAAATGATAAAGCCATTTATTTTAAGAAGAACTAAAAAAGAAGTTGTAAGAGAATTGCCTGATAAAATAGAACATAAATATTATATTGAGTTAGAAAAGGAACATAAAAGAGCATATTTAGGTTTTGTCAAATTAATAAAGAATAAATTAAAGGAAGCTAACCAAGATAAAATAACTATTTTTTCTTACTTAACAAAATTAAGACAGCTAGCCTTAGCACCAGATATTATGGTTAAAAATTATTCTGGAAAGAACTCCAAGATAGATATTTTATTAGATATTATTAACGATAATAAGGAAAGAAAAATACTTATATTTTCACAATTTACTAAGGTATTAGGTTTAATTGGAGATAGATTGAAAGAAAATAATATACCATATAGTTATTTAGATGGAAAAACAGATGCAAAAAAGAGATTAAGTTTAGTTAATGAATTTAATGAATCAGAAGATACAAAGATATTCTTAATTTCATTAAAAGCGGGAGGAACTGGACTTAATTTGACAAGTGCATCTATGGTAATACATTTTGACCCATGGTGGAATCCATCTGTAGAAAATCAAGCAAGTGATAGAGCTCATAGAATTGGTCAAAATAATGTAGTAGATGTAGTTAAGCTAATAGCTAAAGATACAGTAGAAGAAAAAGTTATTGGTTTACAAGAAAGTAAAAAAGATTTAATCGATAGTGTTATAGATGGAAATTTAGAGAATAGTAGTGTTCTTAAAAATTTATCAGAAGATAATTTGATAGATTTATTTATGTAACTCTGATAGTATTTTTAATAGATGAATATTAATAATGGAGGTCAATATGTGGAAAATAAAGGGAATAATATTTGATATGGATGGAGTTTTAGTTGATACTGAAAGAATATCGTTTAAATTCTGGGAAAAATCATTTGAAAAATATGGATATAAGTATTCTATGGATACTCATTTATCTTTAATTGGAAGAAATAATAATAGTATTAGAAACATACTTGGAGAAACATTTGGAACAGAGTTTCCTTTAGATGAAATTTGTAATTATAAATCTGAAAGTATGATTAAGTATTTATTAGAAGAAGGAACACCACTTAAGATAGGAGTATTTGAATTATTAGATTATTTAAGAGAGAATAACTATAAAATAGCAGTAGCAACTTCTACTCATAAAGAAAGGGCTATTCAAAGGTTAGAAAGTGTTGGGATTAAAGAAAAGTTTGATGATATGGTTTGTGGAGATGAAATAGAACATTCTAAACCAAATCCTGAGATATTTTTAAAGGCTGCTGAAAAATTAGGCTTAAAACCTGAAGAGTGCATAGTTATCGAGGACTCACCAGCTGGTGTAGAAGCAGGATATAAAGGTGGAATGACAGTTATTAATGTTCCAGATATGAAAATGCCTGATGAAGAAATGAAAAAGTATTCATCACTTATATGCAACAATTTACTAGATGTTAAAGAGTATTTAGAGACTAAAGTTGCTACCGTATATTAATTTATCAATTTAATAAGATTTTCTTTATATAGACAAGTTAATTTTAATAGAAAAAGAGCAAGCGTTAGACTTGGTCTTTTTTATTTATTATATAATAAAATAAATGATAAAAAAATGAATTTATTATATAATAAAAAAATGAAATATATTATAAAAAATTACAACAAAATAATATATAATAATATGTATTATATTGGATGGGAGGCGCTATTTATGAATAAAGCAGATAAAATATTTAAAGAAACAATGATAAAAATTTTAGAAGAAGGTACTAAAGATGAAGGTCCTAGACCATATTATCCATCAGATAATTCACCTGCTCACAGTACTTTTATTACACACCAAGTACATACTTATGATATTAGTAAAGGTGAATTACCTATAATAACTCTTAGACCTATTGCTATAAAAAATGCTATTAAAGAAATACTTTGGATATACCAAGACCAAACTAGTAGCTTAGATGTATTAAAGAATAAATACAACATACACTGGTGGGATGAATGGGAAAGTAAAGATAGACCAGGAACAATTGGACAAAGATATGGAGCAACAGTAAAAAAACATAACTTAATGAACAATCTTTTAGATGAAATAAAAAAGAATCCTTATGGTAGAAGACATATAATGAGCTTATGGCAAGAAGAAGATTTTAAAGAAACTGACGGACTAAAGCCTTGTGCATATGAAACAATATGGACAGTTAGAGGAGAATACTTAGATATGTCACTAACTCAAAGAAGCTCAGACTTTATAGTAGCTGGTCATATTAATGGTATGCAATATGTTGCATTATTAATGATGGTAGCAAGACACTGCGGATTAAAACCAGGTAAATTTACTCATTATATAATAAATCTTCATTTATATGATAGACATGAAGAAAATGCAAAATTAATGATAGAAAGAGAAGCTATTGACTGTGAACCAAAACTTATATTAAATCCAGAAAAAACTGACTTCTATTCATTTACAATAGATGATTTCGAATTAGTTGGATATGAAAGTGTGAAGCCACAGTTGAAGTTTGAATTAGCTATATAATATTAATATTTTAAATAAATTACTAAGAGAGGTAAATATGATAAAGATTATAGTTGCAGTAGATGAAAAAGGTGCAATCGGAAGAAATAATGAACTTTTATATCATATAAAAGATGATTTAAAAAACTTTAAGAGTTTAACATCAGGAAATGTGGTAGTTATGGGTAGAAACACTTGGGAGTCATTACCAATTAAGCCTCTTCCAAATAGAGAAAATATAGTGTTAACAACGACTAATAAAAAATTAAATGGAGCAAAAGTAATTAACAGTTTTGACGAATTAGAGAACTATTTAAAAGATACAGAAAAAGATATATATATTATGGGAGGAGCTTCAATTTATAATCAAGTTATGGAAAGTAAATTAGTTGATGAAGCCCATGTAACTTTTGTGAAAGATATAGTAGAAGATGCAGACACATTTATATCTATAGATAATCTTAAAGAATTATTGCCAAGAGAAAATTATGTTACTACTTTTGAGCAAGATGATTTAAAAGCTGATTATATTATTCTTTCTAAATAGAAGATATTTACTTATTTTCTATTTAGAAACTATGGCTTGCCTAAATATAGGAGTTTCCTATTTTAGGTGAGCTTTTTATGAAAACATTTATTTTACTATCATAATATTAATAGAAGTTATTAATTAAGCATTTATTAAATTTAAACTAAAAAACTTTGGCATTCAAAGATTTTGCGGTTAAAATATTAAGATATGAAGGCGATAGTATAGAATAACTATTTAATATAAGATTATAAAATTGAATTTGTAAAATATTATAGTAATTAAAAAATAGATTACTATCTTAAACATATAATATATTTTTTCTTAGGAGTATGGGGAATGTTTGAAAGGAAATAGAAAAATTTATGAGAAAAAAGAAGATTAAAAAAATGGTAAGATATCTTGTGGTTGTAATTATTATTTTAGGAATTGGAATTTTAGGATATATAGGAAATTATTTTTATAATTTAGCTCTCGATCCGAATACTTCAAAAAGTATTATATTTGGAGAAGAAGATGAAGATGAAACAAGTGGAGAAATAAATAAAGCAGCTGAAAAGTGGCTATTAGAAGAGTCTAATTACAAAGATGAGTATATTACATCTTTTGATAAATTAAAATTACATGGCTATAAAGTAAATAATAAGACTAATAGTAATAAATGGGTCATTGCAGTTCATGGATATACTAGTGAAGGTATAAATATGAGTAATGTAGCAAAAGAATATTACGACATGGGATATAATGTACTAATTCCAGACCTAAGAGCTCACGGCAAGAGCCAAGGAGACTATATAGGTATGGGATGGGACGATAGAAAAGATATAATATCTTGGATAGATTTTATAAAGAAGGAAGACCCAAATGCACAAGTAGTACTTCATGGAGTTTCTATGGGGGCAGCAACTGTTATGATGACATCAGGAGAAGAGTTACCATCTAATGTAAAGTCAATAGTGGCTGATTGTGGATATACTTCGGTTTGGGATCAATTTTCGTATCAATTAAAAGAGTTATTTAATTTAGATGCATTTCCATTTATGAATGTATCTAGTATAGTAACTAAAATACGTGCTGGATATTGGTTAAAAGAAGCTTCAGCGATAGAACAAGTAGCAAAATCTAAAACTCCAATACTATTTATACACGGTGATAAGGATGATTTTGTACCGTATTATATGATGGATGAATTGTATGACAGTACTAAATCAGAAAAGGAAAAATTAGTGGTTGAAGGAGCAGCTCACGCTAAGTCATCTACGGTTAACCCAGAGCTTTATTGGTCAACAATAGAAACTTTTACAAATAAATATGTAGATTAAATTTACAAAGTTAAATTATTATGTTATCATCATTAATATAAAATAATAGGCGATGGAGTTCGCCATTAAACGCGAAAGCTAATGACTCCTACTCTCTAAATGAGGGTAGGGGTCTATTTTTTTGTAAATTAGGAGGAGTGTATATGGTTTTATTATTTAGTTTATTACTTATTGGTATTACAGCAAACTACAGTGGAGTTTTAGCAGAGAAAATTAAGTTACCAGGGCTTATTGGTATGATGATAATGGGAATGTTAATAGGGCCTTCATTTTTTAATCTAGTACCTCAAGTTACTTTGGATATATCTTCAGCATTAAAGGATATAGCCTTAGTAACA
Source organism: Clostridiaceae bacterium (assembly GCA_902362365.1). Taxonomy (GTDB): domain Bacteria; phylum Bacillota; class Clostridia; order Peptostreptococcales; family Peptostreptococcaceae; genus Romboutsia_E. The sequence continues at coordinate 47,856 of CABIVQ010000019.1, forward strand.
GTATTATTTATAGGAGGGCTTGGGATTAGTGTTTCCCAAATAAAAGATATAGGAAGACCGGCAATTTTATTAAGTATTATACCTGCTACTTTAGAAGGATTTACAGTAGCATTTTTAGCAATGATATTTTTAGATTTTACATTTATACAAGGTGCTATTTTAGGTTTTATAATTGCTGCAGTTAGCCCGGCTGTACTTATTCCATCCATGGTATCTTTAATTAATAGGAAGGTGGGACAGGATAAAGCTATACCGCAAATGTTACTGGTGGGTGCAAGTGCAGATGATACTATAGCAATAACACTGTTTACAACTTTTTTAGGTATTTATATGCAAAGTAATAATGGTGAAAGTATATCTATAATAAGTCAGATTATAAGTATACCAGTTACAATTATCCTTAGTATAATTATTGGGGTTATAGCATTTAAAATTACTAAGAGATATATTGAAAATGCGGAAAATAAATATATAAAGCTATCAATAGCTTCTTTTATCTGTCTAGGAATGAGATTTATTGAGAAGGATTTACATTTAGAAATTTTTAATTCTTTACTAACTGTTATGGTTTATGGATTTTTAATAAGAAATTATACTATAAATAGTTCTAAGATGATTTTAGATAATATGAACTCAATATGGAATATAGGGAAGTTATATTTATTTACTTTTGTAGGTATGGCAATTAATCCTGTATTAGTAGGCGAATACTTATTTATTGGTATAGTAATACTTACATGCTCTTTATTTATTAGATCAATAGGTGTATTATTAGCTTTAGTAGGTACTAATTTAAATATAAAAGAACGATTATTTTGTGTTGTTGCATATCTTCCAAAAGCAACAGTTCAATCTGCAAAAGCTGCAATACCTTTACAAATGGGGGTTGCAGGTGGTGAAATAATGCAGGCAATTGCTATATTAAGTGTTCTAATTACAGCACCAATAGGAGCTATAGGAATAAAGTTAACTAGTGATAAGCTTTTATCAACTAAAGAATATACATCTGAAGAGATGCTATTTTATAATACTTAGTTAAGATAAATCTTGTACAATAAAAATAAATTCCTATAGTATAATAAATATAAGTAGTAATGATATAATATATTTTGTATGAAGTAGTTTTGAAACTATTTTTATAAAATATAAATAATCTTTAATTAAAAACTATAGAAATGGATGATAATAATGAGCAAAAAAATGAAGATAGAAAAACCTAAGATTTCTAGCAAATTAATAGAGTCTACAGATATAATAGAGAAAATACTAGATTATGAAACAGTAGAAGACTCATTAATAGAGGATACAGAAATACAAGATATTAATAATATAATTGTAAAGTTTAATGGGTGTATATTTAGAAATGTAGTTTTTGAAAATTGTGATTTTAGAAAAATTGATATGGTTGATGTAGTTTTTGAGAACTGCGATTTATCAAATATAGATTTTTCTGATAGTGGTATTTATAGAGTTGAATTTATAAATTGTAAACTAATAGGAAGTATTTTTAATGATTGTATTTTAAAAAGTGTTTTATTTAAAGATTGTGCAGGAAGGTACTCTAACTTTGCATTTTCTAAATTTAAAGGTGTAAGTTATATTAACTCTGACTTTAGTTTTTCTGTTTTCCAAGAAGTAGAAAATGAAATGCTTTTGCTAGATTCAACCAATTTAGTAAAAACAGTGTTTACAGGAGTATCTTTGGATAAGGTTGATTTTACTAATTGTGATATAGAAGCCATAGAAGTAAGATTAAAAGATGTATATGGTGGGATTTTCTCACTAGATCAGGCAATAGATTTAACTAAATTAATGGGAATAGTAATAAAGTAAAGAATAAGTTATCTCATGAATAATCTTGAGATAGCTTATTTTTTATTGACAAAAGCAAGTAATAGAATTAAAATAGTTTGCATAGGAACTAAAAAGTTCGCATGCGAACTACAATATATAAGTAGGAGGACAGAATTATGAGCAATATAAGTAAAGATATATTAAAAGTAAGTAAGCAGACGTTATTATTAATAGCAGGTCTTGTTTGGTTGTTTGCAGGTTTTAGGGTATTCACTTTAGGAAAGGTTGATGTGAGTAATAATAAAGGGAATATAATTTTCGTTTTAGTGATTGCATTAGTAATATTTTACTTATTCTTTAATTTTATTTTTAGCAAGATGCTAAAAAAACATATTAAAAGAATTGTAAGTCATGAACTTGAAAAGAGATGTTTATTTGCTTTCTTTGATAAAAAAAGTTATTTTATTATGGGATTTATGATGTTCTTTGGAATAGGGATAAGAAGCTTAGGAATATTTAATCCAATATACTTAGGAAGTTTTTACTTAGGTTTAGGGGCGGCCCTATTTACATCAGGTGTATTATTCTTAATAAATTGGATTAATTTTAAAAATACTAAATTAAAATATATGAATCAATAGATAAAGGGGAAATTTATATGAAATACGACTCATTTGAAATTGCTATGCTTATTAAAGAAATATATGCAAGTACTATAGAAATAGTTAATGAGAATTTGAGTGGAAGTAACCTTACTCATCAGCAAACTATGGTTATAAAATTAATAGCACATAAAGGTAGAATTACTATATCTGAACTATGTAAAGAAATGTCACTGGCGAAAGGAACTGTATCTGGTATAGTTAGTAGGCTAGAAGCTGCTGATTATGTGAAGAAAATTAAAGTGGAAAGTGATAAAAGAAACACCTATATAGAATTTTCTAATAAGGGAATAGAATATGCTAAAGATTTTAGACAGGAAATAAATAAAAGCTTTGATAAGATATTTGAAAATTTCACTGATGAAGAAGTAAAAGAAACTAAAGAAAGTTTAATTAAGTTAAGAAATAAATTAAAAGGAGAGAAAAAAAATGGATAGTACTTTAATATTTGCAATAGTAACAATAACGTTAGCGTTAGTATTTTATACAATTGGTGTATTTGGCGAAAGAAGAGCTAAAAGTTTGAATAAAAATCATGTTATCATATTTTGGCTAGGTTTATTATGTGATACAACAGGAACTCTTACAATGGGCAAGATTGCTAAATCTGGTGTAGAGGTTATGAACGTAGCAACACAAACTTTACATGGATTAACAGGTTTTTTAGCGATTGTATTGATGTTATTTCATGCAGTATGGGCAACATGGGTACTATATAAAAATGATACAAAGAAAAAAGAGACATTCCATAAGTTTAGTATCATTGTTTGGATTATATGGTTAGTTCCATACATTATAGGAATGATGATAGGTATGGGTAAATAATTTAATAAATAGAGTACTTTTACACTATGTTTAGTAGAGTAGATTTAAATTATAGAATTCAAAAAATAGCATAATATAATAATACTAACATTTAAAGGAGAGTACGATATGAGTAGGCCCCAAAATAGTATTATGTTTATGCTAATAATATTACTTTTATTATCTGTTACTTTGAACATATCTTTTTCTAAAAACTTAAAAGATGTATTTACTTATGAATCTCAATGTTTAATGAATAAAGAGCTAGGTAAAACTTCTGTTTATTGAGGATCTTGCCTAGCTTCTTTATTAATGATATTTTATATCTTTAATGATTTTACATATTTGATGTTACTTAAAGAATGAGATAAAGGTATTGCTAAAACTATACTTACAGTTCCTTGGATTATATTAGATGGTATAGATCTAGCTGCAACAATAAAGCTTCCTTCTAAAATTGAACCAGCAATAAAGTAACCGAATACCATAACTATCAGACCTATTAAAGTAGCTGATATGTTTTTAAAAATTGTATTACCTTTTCTTAGAATCAAACCAACAAAATAACCTTCACATCCCTTTATTATTAACGTAAATAATGCCCAATGAGTATATCCACTTAGTAAGTCTGCAAGAGCAGAACCTATTCCTCCTGCTAACATACCTGATATTGGACCAAATAAAATAGAGGATATAAATATAATAGAATCACCAATATTAACATATCCATTTGTTCCTGGAACTGGAATTTGTATAGCCATTGTAGCAATACAAACTAAAGCTATCATAAGTCCATTTAAAACTTCTAGTGTTGCATTAATGTAAAATTTAATACTTTACAAAATGACCCTCATGATTTTAGAGCTAACGCTCAATTATTATGAGGGTTGAAATTTTTTCCATTTTATTTTTAGACGCACTTACC
>CABIVQ010000020.1 GCA_902362365.1 Clostridiaceae bacterium
TTGGATGGATTTGTCGTTACTTCCATTTAACCAAAGAAGGTTATTTTTTTCATTATATAAATTTTGTAAAAATCAAGTTGCAAATATTAACTAGATGCAACACTAGAAAGTACATACGTATATTTTGTTGAGAATGAAATGAAATTAAGGTATATGGGATTTGGAATATATGATAATGAAAAATACGTAGGAGTTATTATTGCTGGACCATATGTTAAGAGTGAAGTAGATGAAGTATCACAAGGAAATAGTTACTTTGGAGAGATTTATGATGTATTACCGATTATAAGTGATAAGAAAGAAAAATCTATATCATACATATTTAAAAATTTAATCAGTGATAGTTTGATAAAAGTTTCTTACTTGGAAATTGATAATAAGAAAGATTTGTTAAAAGACGTCAAAAAAGTTTCTAATAACTATGATATGGATGTAGTATCTGTAAAAAGAAGATATTTAATGGAAAATGAATTAATACATTGTATTGTTCAAAATAACCCAGAAAAAGCTTTAGGGATTATCTCAAATAAATTTTTTCAATTTGGAAATAAATTTTCAAATTATAAATTAAAAGATAAAAAAGTTTTTGCATTAGATATGAATACTTTAATGAGAAGGGCATCTGTAGAAAGCAACGTAGATCCATATATAGTCCATAATATTTCTGAAAAAGTTATAAAGAATATAGAGTGGTCAAGGGAAGCTAAAGAAATAGATATAGTAATAAATAAAATGGTTAGGGAGTATTGCTTTTTAATTAGCAATCATGTAACACAAGGATACTCTATATTAGTTGCAAAGGCTATAAAGTACATTACTTTGAATTTTACTGAGGATATAAGTTTAAAGGATGTGGCAAAAGCACTTTGTGTAAATCCATCTCATTTAGCTAGAAAATTCAAATTTGAAACTGGAAGCACGGTTTCTCATTGGATAAATAAAAGTAGAATAAGGGAATCTAAACTCCTTCTTAAAAATAGACTATTAAGTATAGAGGAAATAGCATATCGGGTTGGATATAACAATAAAAATTATTTTACAAAGATTTTCAAACAATTTGAAAATAAAACTCCAAAAGAGTATAAGTTAAGTGATAACTAATTTATATTTTAGAGACTATGAAAATGTAAAAATAGTAATTTTCTTTTAAAAAATTACTATTTTTCTATTTTATATAAAATAAAAACAGAAAGTAAGAAAACTTAAAATAAATATGTAGAAAAGTATGGAATCTAAAGGAAAAAGCTAAATAAAGGTCTGCTTTCTAACTAGGTTAAAAAAATATCAATATACGATAAAAAAATATCAAAAAAGTATTGTAATGGTAAAACTAGTATGCTAATATTGTAACATAGCAACGAAGGAAAACGATAACAAATGGTTAGAAAATCGAAGTAAATATTGAAATTAATAGATTTGTAAAGGAATTATAGATTATTATAACTGAATGATAAAAAACTAACAAAATCCTTCGTGGTTGGTAAAATAAATCATAGAATACTAGGGGGAAGTAAAATGTCAGCAAATACAAATAACATAACTTATAACAGAGCTAAGACATGGCAAATAGGTCTTTTTGCTCTAAACAACATTGCAACAAACTTTTATATGTTCTTAATGATGTACGTATCTTATTATGCAACTGGTGCAGCAGGAATAGCAGTTGTTCTTATATCTTCTTTATTAACATCTATGCGTATGTTCGATGCAGTAACTGATCCAATAATAGGATTTATAATTGATAAAACAAATACTAAATTTGGGAAATTTAGACCTATGATGGTAATAGGGAATATTATATTAGCAATTAGTACATTAATATTATACAATTTTACTCATAGATTACCTGAGGGAAATCCAAGAGTGATATTCTTTGTAGTAATGTATGCAATTTATGTTATAGGATACACATTCCAAACAGCTTGTACAAAAGCAGCTCAAGCTTGTTTAACAAATGATCCAGCTCAAAGACCATTATTTACAAGATTCGATAGTTCTTATATGTTATTAATGGGAAGTGGTATAGCTATGTATACTTCTTCATACCTAGTACCTAAGTACGGTGGATTTACATTACCAGCGATGACAGAATTCTCAACATCAGCTGTTATAGCATCAGCAATATGTACAGTGCTTGCTATAATAGGTTTATGGGAAAAGGATAGAGAAGAGTTCTTTGGTATAGGTGATAAAGGTGCCAAAGTTAAGTTTAAAGATTATTTAAGTGTATTAAAGGGAAATAGAGCTATACAAATGCTTATAGTATCAGCTGCAACTGATAAATTAGCATTACAAGCGGCAGGAAACTCTTCTGTTATGGTTATGTTATACGGAATAGTAATGGGTAACTATGCTTTATATGGAAAAATGTCATTAATAACAATGTTACCAACATTTATAATAATATTAGTTGGAACTAAGTATGCGAGTAAATTCGGTTCTAAAAAGGCATTAGTTGCTACAACTTGGTTATCAATAATAGGATATTTAGCATTATTCTTAGTAATATTTATAGGAGATCCAGCTCAAATATCATTAGATAACTTTGGTATAATGACAGCTCTTTGGATAGGTATATATTGCTTAGCGAACGGTGTTAAATCTGTTTCAAGTAGTATAGTTATACCAATGATAGCAGACTGTGCAGATTATGAAACTTATTTAACTGGAAGATACGTTCCAGGTATGATGGGAACTTTATTCTCATTCGTTGATAAAATGATATCATCATTTGCGACTACAGTTGTTGGATTTGTTGTAGCAGGAATAGGATACACAGCTACAATGCCAGAAGTAACAGATGCATATACACCTGCGTTATTCTGGGCAACAGCATTCTTATTCATAGGTCTTCCAATAATAGGATGGGTATGTTCATTAATAGCAATGAAATTCTATCCATTAGATGATAAGAAAATGCTAGAAGTTCAAGCTAAATTAGATGAAATAAGAAAAGATGAAAATCAAGCTTTAAATGCATAATAGTTAAATATATATAAAGAGTATTATTTTATAAATTCTATATTTATTATAGATTGTAAAGTAATACTCTTTTTTTATAAAAAATTATTATTTTATAATAATCTACATTATAAATACTGTATAATATATAGAAATAGTATTTATGTAAAGGGAGCTATATATGGACTTAAGAGAATTATTAGATGATGTGAAAAATAATAAGATAGATATAGATGTAGCTATGAAAAAGCTTAAAAATTTACCTTATGAAGATTTAGGGTATGCAAATATAGATCATCATAGAGAGGTAAGGACTGGTTACCCAGAAGTAATATATTGTGAAGGTAAAAGTGATTATCAAATTTTAGGTATAATTGAGAAAATGATAAAAAAAGATAGCAATATATTAGGTACAAGATGTAGAAAAGAAACTTATGAAAAAATAAAACCAATTTATCCTAATGCGGAATATGATCAACTTTCAAAAATATTAAAGATACAAAATCACCCTATAGAAAATATAGGAAAAGGAAAAATTGTGGTTGTTACAGGTGGAACTTCGGATATACCAGTAGCGGATGAAGCTTATCACACTGCTCTTTTTTTGGGAAACACTGTTGAAAGAGTATATGATGTAGGAGTAGCTGGAATACATAGATTACTAAGTAAAAAACATATAATAGATAGCGCAAGAGTAATCATAGTAGTTGCAGGAATGGAAGGGGCTCTTCCAAGTGTAGTCGGAGGTCTTGTGGATGTACCTATTATAGCAGTACCAACTTCTGTAGGTTATGGCGCTAATTTTGGTGGATTATCAGCGCTTCTTACCATGTTAAATAGTTGTTCGTCTGGTATATCAGTAGTGAATATAGATAACGGTTTTGGAGCAGGATATCTAGCTTCAATGATTAATAAATTAAAGTAAGGATAAGGAGAAAATAAAATGGAACAAAGAATTCTTTACTTTGACATAGTAAATGGAATCTCTGGAGATATGACATTGGCAACATTGCTAAATTTGGGGGTGCCAAAAGAAATATTTTTAGAAGAGCTAAGTAAATTAAATTTAGATGATGAGTTTGATATAAAAATAATTTCTAAAATTGAAAATGGAATAAAGGGAACGAATGTAGATGTAATTATAAAGGAAGACAATGCATGTAGGCATTTAGTAGACATATTTAATATTATCGATAACAGTAGATTAAATGAGAATGTAAAAAGTATGGCTAAAAGAATATTTATGGTTATAGGAGAAGCGGAGGCTAAAGTACATGGAACGACTATAGATAAAATACATTTTCATGAAGTTGGAGCAATAGATTCTATAGTAGATATTGTGGGAGTATCAATACTTATAGACCTATTATGTGTAGATAAAATATATGCAAGTACCGTTCCTGTAGGATCTGGTTTTGTAAAATGTGACCATGGAATAATGCCTGTTCCAGCTCCTGCAACTTTGGAAATATTAAAAGATGTTCCTATAAAGCTAAACTCAGTTAAAGGAGAATGTACAACTCCTACTGGAGCTGCTATAGTAAAGACATTATGTGAGGAATTTATAGATACTTTGGAATTTGAGCCAAAACAAATAGGATACGGAGTAGGTCATAAAATGTTCGAATTACCAAATATATTAAGAAGTGTTTTAGGTGTAAAAAAAAACAAAATATAGTTTATGAAATAATTTGTAATATTGATGATATGTCTTCTGAAATATATTCTTATTTATATGAGAAAGTTCTAGAAGAAGGGGCATTAGATATATACACAGAAAGTATATATATGAAAAAAAATAGACCAGCAACAAAAGTATGCATTTTATGCCAAGAGTCAGATTTAGACAAGTTTATAGAAATTTTACTTACAGAAACAAGTACTTTTGGAGTAAGGTATAATATATATAATAGAGAAGAACTTAAGAGAAAATTTGAAATTATAGATACAAAATATGGAAAAATAAAAGTTAAGTTAGGGTATCATAATAATAAATTAATTAAGGCAACTCCTGAGTATGATGAGTGCAAAATTATTGCAAAAAACTACAATATTAGCTTAAATGAAGTATTTTTTGAAATAAACTGTATAATAAAGCAGAAAATTAATACTAAATTATTGACATAGCAAATAAATTTTGATAAATTTATATACACCTAAAGAAATAAAAATTGAAATCAAAAGTCACTCGTATATACCCAAAAATAAGGTTTGGGAGTCTCTACCGAGATACCGTAAATATCTTGACTATGAGTGGAATTATTATTAGCAAAACATCAGATGAAGTAAATGTATAGGCTGATTATATATCCCTGTATGTTAGCTATAAGTAGATGTTTTGAAGACCTGTATAGTAATTTCACTTCTAAGAAAATTATTGAAGTTACTATACAGGTTTTTTTATTAACTATTTTTAATACGAACAAAATTTAAAATATATAATAAAAAATTCGATAAAGTAAATAATGAAAGGAGAAACACTATGGCAACTATAATAAAAGAAGGTTTAACATTTGATGATGTTTTATTAGTTCCACAAAAATCTGAAGTATTACCACAAAATGTAAGGACAGAAACACATCTGACAAAAAAGATAAAACTTAATATACCTTTAATGAGTGCCGGAATGGACACTGTAACAGAATCTAAAATGGCTATATCTATGGCTAGACAAGGTGGAATAGGTATAATCCATAAGAATATGACAATAGAAGAACAAGCTTTAGAAGTTGATAAAGTAAAAAGAAGTGAAAGTGGTGTTATAGTAGATCCTTTCTATTTAACTAAAAATCATACAATAAAAGATGCAGATAATATTATGGCTAGATATAAAATATCTGGAGTTCCAATAGTAGATGAAGATAATAAATTAATTGGAATAATTACAAACAGAGATATAAAGTTTGAAGATGATATGGAAAAAAGTATTGAAGAGGCTATGACTAAAGAAAATTTAGTTACTGCTAGAGAAGGTATTGATTTAGTAGAAGCACAAGCAATATTAAAGAAAAATAAAATAGAAAAATTACCTATTGTAGATGGTGAAGGCCATTTAAAGGGGTTAATAACAATAAAAGATATAGAAAAGAAGATACAATATCCTAATTCAGCTAAAGATTCACATGGAAGACTTTTATGTGGGGCAGCAGTAGGAATAGGTTCAGACCTTATAGAAAGAGTTACAGCATTAGTTAAAGCTAATGTAGACGTAATAGTATTAGATAGTGCTCATGGTCATTCTAGAGGGGTAATAAATGCAGTAACAAGAATAAAAGAAGTATATCCAGAACTTCAAGTAATAGCAGGAAATGTTGCTACTGCGCAAGCTACAGAAGATTTAATAAAGGCAGGGGCAGATTGTGTTAAAGTTGGGATAGGACCTGGATCAATATGTACAACAAGAGTTGTTGCAGGAATTGGTGTTCCTCAATTGACAGCAGTTATGGATTGCGCTGAAGTTGCATCAAAATATGACACACCGATAATAGCAGATGGTGGTATAAAATACTCTGGAGATATAGTTAAAGCATTAGCAGGTGGAGCAGCTGTTTGTATGATGGGATCAATGTTTGCTGGTACAGAAGAAAGTCCAGGGGAAACAGTCCTTTATAAAGGAAGATCATACAAAACATATAGAGGTATGGGATCTATAGCAGCCATGGAAAGAGGATCTAAAGATAGATACTTCCAAAATGATGCTAAGAAGTTAGTTCCAGAAGGTGTTGAAGGAATGGTACCATACAAAGGTAAGGTTGAGGATATAGTATTCCAAATGATAGGTGGAATAAGATCTGGTTTAGGATACTGTGGGGCTGAAACAATAGTTGATCTACAAGAAAAAGCTCAATTTGTAAAAATTACAGCAGCATCTTTAAAAGAAAGTCATCCACATGACATAACAATAAGTAAAGAAGCACCAAATTATAGTTCACAAGGAGATATGTAAACAAATGAAAAAGCATGAATTAGTACTTGTAGTTGATTTTGGGGGACAATATAATCAATTAATAGCAAGAAGGGTTAGAGAAAATAATGTATATTGTGAAATAATACCATATACTACAGATATAGAGACAATAAAAGCAAAAAATCCAAAAGGAATAATATTTACAGGTGGACCTAATAGTGCATACTTAGAAAATTCTCCTTCAATATCAAAAGAAATATTTGAAATTGGAGTGCCAATACTAGGGATATGTTATGGAGTACAAATAATGTCTCATGTATTAGGTGGAAATGTAAGAAAAGGTAATGCGAGTGAAAAAGAATATGGAAGAACTGAAATAACATATGAAGAGTCAGCTTTATTTGAAGGAATGTCTACAAATATAGTTTGGATGAGTCATACAGATTTAATAGATAGAACTCCAGAAGGATTTAAAATAGTTGCTCACACTAAAGATTGTCCAGTAGCAGCTATGGAAAATACAGAAAAGAAATTATATGGAGTACAATTCCACCCAGAAGTTGAACACTGTTTAGAGGGAGATAAAGTTCTTACAAACTTCTTATATAATGTTTGTGGAGTAAGTGGAGATTGGACTACAGACACATTTATCGAAGATAAAATAAATGAATTAAAAGCTATAATAGGTGACAAGAAAGTATTATGTGCATTAAGTGGTGGGGTTGACTCATCAGTAGCTGCAGTACTTGTACACAGAGCTATAGGAGATAACTTAACTTGTGTATTCGTTGACCATGGTTTACTTAGAAAAAATGAAGGTGACGATGTAGAAAGAATATTCAGAGATAAGTTTGATATGAATTTAATAAGAGTTAACTGTGAAGATAGATTCTTAGGCAAGTTAAAGGGAGTAACTGAGCCAGAAGCTAAGAGAAAAATAATAGGTGAAGAATTTATTAGAGTATTTGAAGAAGAGTCTGCTAAATTAGGGAAAATGGACTTCTTAGTACAAGGAACGATATATCCAGACGTAGTAGAAAGTGGACATGGAGAAGCTGCTACTATAAAATCACACCATAATGTTGGTGGAATACCTGAAGATATAGAGTTCCAAATAGTTGAACCGTTAAGAGAATTATTCAAAGATGAAGTTAGAAAAATAGGTTTAGAATTAGGGATAGAAGAAGGATTAATATTCAGACATCCATTCCCAGGACCAGGATTAGGAATTAGAGTTATAGGAGAAGTTACAAAAGAAAGATGTGACATATTAAGAGAAGCTGATGCTATATATATGGATGAACTTAAAAAAGCTGGTTTATATAGGGAAATATGGCAAGCATTTGCTACATTACCAGATGTAAAGACTGTTGGAGTTATGGGAGATGAAAGAACTTACGCTTACTTAGTAGGTTTAAGAGCTGTTACATCTTCTGATGGAATGACTTCTGACTGGTATAAAATGCCATATGATGTTTTAGAGAAAATATCAAATAGAATAGTAAATGAAGTTGATGGAGCAAACAGAGTAGTTTATGATATAACTTCTAAACCACCAGGAACAATAGAGTGGGAGTAATATAAAATAAGGGGTAAATTTAATTAGAATAAAATATTTTATTCTAATTGAATTTCCCTTTTTTATTTAAAAATTAATCAAAATATAGACAACATGCAAAGACATCTAGGAGGAAATGAAATGAAATTAAAAAAATTAGTAGCTTTAAGTACGGTTACAATTTTATCAGCATCAATGTTAGTTGGTTGTGGAGATAAATCATCACAAGGAAATGCAAGTGAATCTATAAAAGTAGGTATGGTAGCGGATACTGGTGGTATAAATGATGAATCATTTAACCAAAGTGCATGGGAAGGACTTCAACAAGCGCAGAAAGATTTGAATATTGAAGTGAAAGTTATCGAGTCTAAACAAGCTTCAGAGTATATGTCAAATATAGAAAGTCTTATAGATGAAGGTATGGACCTAGTTATAGGAGTAGGAAATACTATGAAGGATGATATAGAAACAGAAGCTAAAAATTATCCAGAACAAAAATTTGCAATAATAGATGAAACTTATGAATCAATACCTGAGAATGTAACACCTATATTATTTAAAGAAAATGAAGCGACATTCTTGACTGGTCTTATAGCAGGAAAAATGACTGAAACTAATGAAGTTGGATTTATAGGTGGAATGGAAAATAGTGTTATATCTAGATTTGAATATGGATTTAAATATGGTGTAAAAACAGCTAATAAAGATGCCAATGTTAAAGCTCAATATGCAGGTACATTCTCTGATGCGGCTAAAGGTAAATCTGTAGCTAATCAAATGTACGGAAATAATGTGGATATAATATTATCTGCTGCAGGTGGAACTGGACTAGGTGCTATCGAATCTGCGAAAGAAAATGATAAATATGCAATAGGTGTTGATAAAGATCAAAGTAGTTTAGCACCAGATAATGTATTAACTTCAGCATTAAAAAAAGTAAATGTTGGTGTATATGAGACAGTTAAAGAATTAGTAGAAGGTAACTTAGAAGGCGGAAAAGCTAAAATATATGGTTTAAAAGAAGATGGAGTTGGAATACCTGACTCAACTGAGAAACTAGTATCTAAAGAGGTATTAGATTATGTAAATACAATGAAAGAAAAAGTTAAAAATGGAGAAATAAAAGTTCCTGCTACTAAAGCAGAGTATGATTCTACAAAATAAATAAAAAAGCTAGGTTAAAGACATTAAATATGGCTTAACCTAGTTATTTTTTTATCTATCTAACTTAAAAACACGAACGATTTTGTTTGAAAAATTAAAAATATATAAAATATATTGCAAAAACATGTACTATATAATATAATTACTAATGTAAAGTTAGCAATTATTCGAATTATAAAAAGTAAAAATAATAAAAAATTAATTGGAGGATGAATATGCAAGCTACTCAAGCCAGTAATAAAGGTTTATTAGAAAAAGTATTCAAATTATCAGAGCATAATACAGATGTAAAAACAGAAATAATAGCAGGTATAACAACATTCATGACTATGGCATATATACTTGTTGTTAATGTAAACATTCTTGGAGAAGCAGGAATGGATAGAAATGCAGTATTTGCAGCAACAGCAATAGCAGCATTTATAGGATGTGCAGCAATGGCACTTTTAGCAAACTATCCTATAGCACTAGCACCGGGTATGGGTTTAAATGCGTTCTTTGCTTATACGGTAGTATTAGGAATGGGGCATACATGGCAGTTTGCTTTATGTGCAGTATTAATAGAAGGAATTATATTTATAATACTTACAGCAACGAACGTTAGAGAGAAAATAATAGATTGTATACCGCCAGTATTAAAACATGCAGTTACTGCAGGTATAGGTCTTTTCATAGCGTTTATAGGATTAGCAAATGCAGGATTAGTAGTAAATGGATCAACAATATTAGCACTAGGTGATATGAGAAATCCATTAGTTTTATTAACAATAGTAGGAATAATAATAGCTAGTATATTAATAGCTAAGAATGTAAAAGGTGCTTTCCTTATAGCGATGTTAGCTATATCAGCGATAGGTATGACTTTAGGTCTTGTAGATTTACCTCAAGGTATAATATCAACAACTGTACCATCTATAAAGCCACTATTCTTACAAGCTTTCAGCGTACCAACTAATGAAATATTTAGTTTAAAGATGTTAGTAATAGTTATAACATTCTTATTCGTAGATTTATTTGATACAGTAGGATGTTTAGTAGGTGTAGCCTCAAAAGGAGATTTATTAGATGAAAATGGCAAGCTTCCAAAAGCTAAGCAAGCTTTATTTGCAGATGCAATAGCAACAACAGCTGGAGCATTATTAGGAACATCAACAGTAACATCATATGTAGAAAGTGCATCTGGTATAGGAGAAGGTGGAAGAACTGGATTAACAGCAATGACAACAGGAATATTATTCTTATTATCATTATTCTTATCACCATTATTTATAGCGGTACCAACGCAAGCTACATCACCAGTACTTATAATAGTAGGGGTTATGATGGCTAGCTCATTAAAAGAAATAGATTTTAATGACTTTACTAATGCAATACCAGCATTCTTAACATTAGCAATGATGCCATTTGCATATAGTATAGCTGATGGAATAATATTTGGTATAATATCATTTACAATATTAAAGTTAGCAACAGGAAAATCAAAAGAAGTTAATATATACTTAATTGTGTTATCAATACTATTTGCTTTAAAATTTGTATTTATAAATCATTAAAATAAAATTTATTATAAAGTTAAGGTTATAGACTTAAGAATTATTAAGTCTATAACCTTTTTAATTATAAAATAACTATATTTTATTTAATGATAATTTATAAATTAGTTCAAATGTAGGTAAATATAATAAAGCATAAAAGAGTGTAGAGAAATATATAATATAAATTTCTCTACACTCTTTATATTGACTAAATAATGTTTAATAATTAGAATAAACCTGAAATAACTCCATTTTCATCTATATCGATTTTTTCAGCAGCTGGAACTTTTGGTAATCCAGGCATTTTCATTATATTTCCAGTAAGGGCAACGATAAATCCTGCGCCAGCAGAAACATTTAACTGTCTTACAGTTATTTTAAATCCACTAGGTCTGCCTAATTTAGTTGCATCATCAGTTAAAGAGTATTGAGTCTTAGCCATACATATTGGCATATTACCAAAGCCTAAAGCTTCTAACTTATCTAACTCTTTTTTAGCTTGAGGTGTGAAGATTACACCATCAGCTCCATATATCTTTGTAGCAATGGCATTTATTTTACCTTCAATATCTAATTCATCCTCGTAGCAAAATTGGAAGTTATTTTCTTCTTCTTCTATTAATCTTAATACTTCTTCAGCTAACTCAATTCCGCCTTCTCCACCTTTAGCCCATACTTTAGACAAAGCAACATTAACACCTAACTCTTGGCATTTTTTCTTAACTAAATCAACTTCAGCTTCTGTATCAGTAGGGAATTCATTTATAGCAACTACAGCAGGTAGTTTAAATACTTGAGTAATATTTTCTACATGCTTTAATAAATTTGGTAGACCAGCTTCTAACGCTTCTAAGTTTTCGTTATTTAATTCTGCCTTAGAAACTCCACCGTTGTATTTTAGAGCTCTAACAGTAGCTACTATTATGACTGCGGAAGGTTGTATATCAGCCATTCTACATTTTATGTCTAAGAATTTCTCTGCACCAAGATCTGCACCAAAGCCACCTTCAGTAACTACATAATCAGCAAAGTGCATGGCCATTTTAGTTGCTATTACTGAGTTACATCCATGAGCTATATTTGCAAATGGTCCCCCATGTATAAATGCAGGCGTTCCTTCTAATGTTTGAACTAAATTAGGTTTTAGTGCATCTTTTAATAAAGCTGCCATAGCTCCATTAGCTTTTAAACTAGCTGCTGTAACTGGCTGTCCTTCATAGTTATAAGCCACTATTATTTTTCCTAATCTTTCTTTTAAATCAGCGATATCATTTGCAAGGCAGAATGCAGCCATTACTTCTGAAGCAACAGTTATATCGAATCCATCTTCTCTAGTAACTCCATCAACTCTTGAACCTAATCCATCAACGATGTTTCTAAGCTGTCTGTCATTCATATCGACGCATCTTCTCCAAGTTATGCTTCTTGTATCTATATTTAGTTCATTTCCTTGATGGATATGATTATCTAACATAGCAGCTAATAAGTTGTTTGCAGCTCCTATAGCATGTAAATCTCCTGTGAAATGCAGATTTATATCCTCCATAGGTATTACTTGAGCATAACCTCCACCAGCAGCTCCACCTTTTATACCGAATACAGGTCCTAATGATGGTTCTCTTAATGCAACTAATGTATTTTTACCTAATTTGGATAAAGCATCTGCAACACCTATAGTTGTTGTAGTTTTTCCTTCTCCTGCTGGAGTTGGATTTATTGCAGTTGTTAATATTACTTTTGCCTTTTTATTCGAATTACTTTTTTTTAGTAGATTGTAATCAACTTTAGCCTTATATTTTCCATATAAGTCTATATAATCTTCTTCTATATTTAGTTTTTGAGCTATTTCCCTAATATCTTTAGGTTTAGCTTCTTGAGCTATTTCAATATCTGATTTAAATGTCATAAATTAATTCCCTCCGTAATTTATAAATGTTCAATAACTCTTATATGTAGTAAGAATTAAAAATAAAATAATTATTGAACTTTAATTTAATATTGATAATTATACCATTATTTTACTTATTGAAACTATTTATCTGAATTATAACATAAAATTCGTGATAATCCATATAATTAAAATTTTATATTGGCGGAAATTTATGAGTAGAAATATATATAAATATATGTATTTCTACAATTTAACTGGTTTTATTGCACTAAAAATAAAATTTAAAAATAAATTATTGGTTGCAAAAATATGAATAATATAATAATATTTAAATATAAAGTTCGTATTATTATACGGATGATAGGCGGTAAAATAAATTTAGATATAAAGAAAAGAGGGAAAATGATGAAA
The DNA here is from genome assembly GCA_902362365.1 of Clostridiaceae bacterium. Classification (GTDB taxonomy): domain Bacteria; phylum Bacillota; class Clostridia; order Peptostreptococcales; family Peptostreptococcaceae; genus Romboutsia_E. Next base: position 13,428 of record CABIVQ010000020.1, read on the forward strand.
GTAGCAGTAGTTATGGGATCCAAATCAGATTATCCTAAAGTTCAAGAAGGTATAGAATTATTAGAAAAATATGGTGTATCAGTTGTAGTTAGAGTATTGTCAGCACATAGAACCCCAGTTCAATTAACTGAGTTTTTAAATGAAATAGAAGATGAAGCTGATGTAATAATAGGGGCTGCTGGAAAAGCTGCGCATCTACCGGGAGTAATAGCTTCACAGACATTAATTCCTGTTATAGGATTACCAATAAAGTCATCTACTATGGATGGATTAGATTCACTTTTATCAATAGTGCAAATGCCAAAAGGAATTCCTGTTGCTACAGTAGCTATTGATGGAGGATTAAATGCTGCTTTATTGGCACTTCAAATAATGAGTTTAAAATATCCGAAAATTAAAGACGATTTAGTTTTATATAGAGAAGAAATGGAACAAAAAGTATTAGAAGACGATAAAAACTTAAGGGGGTAATACAATGTTATTATATGAGGGGAAAGCGAAACAAGTTTATTCAACAGAAAATGAAAATGAGTTTATAGTTTATTTTAAGGACGATGCAACAGCATTCAATGGAGAGAAAAAAGCAACAATATCATCTAAAGGTATATTAAATAATAAAATATCAACAATTATGTTTGAAATGTTACACGATAATCAAATCAATACACACTTCGTAAAAAGTTTATCAGATAGAGAAATGTTAGTAAAAAAAGTTGAGATATTACCACTTGAAGTAATAGTTAGAAATATAACTGCAGGTTCATTCTGTAAAAGATATGGAATAGAAGAAGGTTTAGTTTTAGATGAACCAATATTTGAATTAAGCTATAAAAATGATGAATATGGAGATCCAATGTTAAATGAGGACCATGCAGTAGCAATGAAATTAGCAACTAGAGGAGAAATAGCATTCTTAAAAGCGCAAACTTTAAAAATCAATGAATTAATGAAAGATTTCTTCTTAAAGATGAATCTAAAATTAGTAGATTTCAAATTAGAATTCGGTAAAGATGTAGAAGGAAATATAATACTAGCTGATGAAATATCACCTGATACTTGTAGACTATGGGATGTAAATACAAATGAAAAGTTAGATAAAGATAGATTTAGAAGAGATCTAGGTGACCTTGTTCAAGGTTATGAAGAAGTTCTTGCTAGAATGAATTGTAAATAGGGGGAAATTCTTATGTGTGGTGTTGTAGGTATTTATTCGAAAGATAAAGATATAGCTAAAGAATTATACTACTCTTTATATTCTATACAACATAGAGGTCAAGAAAGCTGCGGTCTAGCAGTTGTTGATGGAGATAATATAAAATACAAAAAAGATATGGGATTAGTTGGAGATGTATTTAAAGAAGATGAGCTATCTAATTTAAGTGGAAATATGGGAATTGGTCATGTTAGATACTCTACAGCTGGAGGAAGTACTTTAGCAAATTGTCAACCTTTAGTTGGAAGTTGTAGAAAGAGAAAACTAGCAATAGCTCATAATGGAAACCTAGTAAATGCAAATTATCTAAAAGATATGCTAGAAGAAGATGGATACATGTTCCAAGCTAACTCAGATACAGAAGTAATACTTTATATACTTGCTAGATATTATAAGGGAGATATAGTAGAAAGTTTAAAGATAACTATGGACTATATAAAGGGAGCGTATTCTCTGGTAGTTATGGGAGAAGATTCTTTAGTAGGAGTAAGAGACCCACATGGATTTAGACCTCTTATTTTAGGAAAAAAAGGCGATGAATATATATTTGCATCAGAAAGTTGTGCAATAGATATACTTGGTGGAGAAGTAATAAGAGACGTAGAGCCAGGAGAGATAATTGTGGTTAAAGATGGGGAAGTTAAATCTTATCATTATTCCGAGAACTACAAACCTCTAATGAGAAGTTGTATATTTGAGCATATTTACTTTGCTAGAAATGATGCGACTATAGATAATGTAAATGTATATAACTTTAGAGTAAAATGTGGAGAAATATTAGCACAAGATGAAGATATAAGTGCAGATATCGTAGTACCAGTTCCAGATTCTGGTTGGGCGGGAGCTATAGGATATTCTAATGCAAGTGGATTGAAGATAAGTGAAGGTCTTGTGAAGAATAGATATGTTGGAAGAACATTTATAAAACCAACTCAAGAGCAAAGAGAGATAGGGGTTAAAATAAAATTAAATCCATTATCTACAATAGTAAAAGGAAAATCAGTAGTATTAGTAGATGATTCAGTGGTTAGGGGAACTACTTCTAAAAAAATAGTGCAGTCTTTAAAAGAAGCAGGAGCTAGTGAAATACATCTTAGAATTACATCTCCTCCAGTAGAGTACTCATGTTATTACGGAATAGATACACCAAATCGTTCTAATTTAATAGCATCAAATAATAGTGTAGAAGAGATGAGAGAATATATTGGATGTGATTCATTAAAGTTTTTAAGTATAGAAGGAATGATAGATGCTACAGAAAATAAAGCTACTTTCTGTAAGGCTTGTTTTGATGGAGACTATCCAGTAAAGAAAATTGACAAGGAGGAACAGTTATCATGTTAACTTACAAGCAATCAGGTGTTGATATAGATGAAGGAAACAGAGCGGTTGAACTTATAAAAGGGAAGATAAAAACAACTTATGATAATAATGTAATTGGAGATTTAGGAAACTTTAGTGGTTTATATAGCTTAAAAGATTTTACAAACATGACAGAGCCTGTGTTACTTTCATCTACAGATGGGGTTGGAACAAAATTAAAGCTAGCTCAAATGATGGATAAACACGATACAGTTGGTATAGATTTAGTTGCAATGTGTGTAAATGATTTAATATGCCAAGGTGCAAAGCCCTTATTCTTCTTAGATTATATAGCTACTGGTAAATTAGTTGCAGAACAAGTGGAACAAATAGTTAGTGGAATAGTAGAGGGATGTAAAATGGCAGGATGTGCACTTGTTGGTGGAGAAACTGCTGAAATGCCTGGAATGTACAGTGAAGATGAATATGATTTAGCTGGATTCTCTGTTGGGATAGCAGATAGAGAAAAAATAGTTTCTGGTAAGAATGTAAAATCAGGAGATACATTAATTGGAGTAGCATCAAGTGGTATACATAGTAATGGATTCTCTTTTGTAAGAAAAATATTCTTAGATAAATACGGGTACACATTAGATAAATACATAGAAGAATTAGGAATGACTTTAGGTGATGCTCTTTTAACTCCTACAAAAATATATGTTAAGTTAGTTTTAGATTTAATAGAAAAGCATGAATTAAAAGCAATTGCACATATAACTGGTGGTGGAGTAATAGAAAATATAACTAGAGTTATACCAAAAGGCTTAGGAATAGATATAAATAAAAATTCTTGGGAAAAGCCAGCTATATTTAAGATGATAGAAAGCTTTAATGCAGTAGATGAGAGAGAACTTCACAAGAGTTTTAATATGGGTATTGGCTTAGTTTTAATAGTAGATAAGGAAAATGCTAATGAAATAGTTGATTATATAAATACTACAGATGAAAAGGCTTATATCATAGGTGAAGTAGTAGATACTCATGAAGGAGTAGAATTATGCTAAATATAGGTGTTTTAGTTTCTGGTGGGGGAACTAATTTACAAGCTATAATAGATGAAACTTTAGCAGGAAATATAAATGGTAAAGTTAAGGTTGTAATATCAAATAAAGAGAACGCTTATGGATTAGAAAGAGCTAGGCAAAATAATATAAATACTGTTTTTGAAACTGACGAAGATAGGATAATAGAAGTTTTAAAGGAACATAATATTGATTTGGTTGTTTTAGCGGGATATTTAAAAATAATAAGTCCTAAGTTTGTAAATGAATTCAGAAATAAGATGATAAATATACATCCATCATTAATACCTTCATTTTGTGGTAAAGGATATTATGGACAAAAGGTTCATCAAGGTGTTATTGATTATGGAGCTAAGGTAACTGGGGCTACAGTTCATTTTGTAGATGAAGGTGCAGATACAGGACCGATTATTATGCAAGAAACTGTAGTAGTAAAAGATGACGATGATGCGAGCTCTTTAGCAAAAAGAGTGTTAGAAATAGAACATAAGATTTTAAAGAAGAGTATTAGTCTTTTCTGTGAAAATAAATTAAGTATTCAGGGTAGGAGAGTGTTTATAAATGAGTAAAAGAGCATTGATAAGTGTTACAGACAAAAGTGGAGTAGTTGAATTTGCAAAAGAATTAAACAGTCTTGGATATGAAGTTATATCTACAGGAAATACATTTAAGATGTTAGAAAAAAATGGTGTAAAAGCTATTCAGATAGATGAAGTTACTAAATTACCAGAGATGCTAGATGGAAGAGTAAAAACTTTAAATCCATACATACATGGTGGAATTCTTTATAAAAGAGATGATGAAAATCATGTTAAGACTATTAAGGAATATGAAATAGGCTCTATAGACTTAGTAGTTGTGAATTTATATGATTTTGAAGGAACTTTAAAGGCAGAAAAATCCCATGAAGAAATGATAGAAAACATAGATATAGGTGGACCATCTATGATACGTTCTGCTGCAAAAAACTATAAAGATGTAACAGTTATAGTAGATATAAATGATTATGATATGGTAATTGAAAAGTTAAAGAATGATGAATTAACTTTAGAAGATAGAAAAAGATTATCATATAAAGCATTTTCAACTACAGCTAGGTATGATGCACTTATATCAAGCTACTTTGCAGGAGAAGTAGGAGATGATTATCCTGAAATATTAAATTTAACATTCCAGAAAGAAGAAACTTTAAGATATGGAGAAAATCCACATCAACATGGAGTGTTATACTCTCAACCGAATGCTAAAAATCCAATATTAAATTATGAACAATTAAACGGAAAAGAGTTATCTTTCAACAATATAAATGATTTACATGGTTGTTTAGAAGTTATGAGAGAATTTAAAGATAATGAAGAAGTAGTTTCAGTAGCTATAAAACATACTAACCCATGTGGGGTTGGTTTAGGAAAAAATTCTCTAGAAGCATATACTAAATGCTATGAAGCTGATACAGTTTCAATATTTGGTGGAATAGTTGGTATAACTTCTACAGTAGATGCGGCTACAGCTCAAAAATTAAGTGAAATATTCTTAGAAATAGTAGTTGCTTATGATTTTACTGAAGAAGCTTTAGAAATACTTAAGAAAAAGAAAAACTTAAGAGTACTAAAGTTAGCTAAGATAGAAAATAGTTTACAACCATATGATATGAAATATTTAGATGGAAAACTATTAATACAAGATAAAAATAATTCCTTAGCAGATAAGTATGAAACTGTAACAACAGTAGTTCCTACTAAAGAGCAATTAGAAGATATGGAATTTGGTATGAAGGTTGTTAAAAATATGAAATCAAATGCTATAGCTATAGTTAGGGACGGAATGACTTTAGCTTTAGGATGTGGGCAAACTTCAAGAATATGGGCTTTAAAAAATGCTTTAGAAAATAATAGTGATAAAGATTTTAATGGTGCAGTACTTGCCTCAGATGCATTCTTCCCATTTGATGACTGTGTGACATTAGCAAATGAATACGGAATTAAAGCAGTTGTTCAACCAGGTGGTTCAATGAGAGACCAAGATTCTATAGATGCTTGTAATAAATATGAGATGACAATGGTGTTTACAGGAATAAGACATTTCAAACACTAGGAGGATAAGTTATGAAAGTATTAGTTGTAGGTGGTGGCGGAAGAGAACACGCTATTTGTTGGAAATTAAGTAATGAACAAAATGTAGAAGCAATATTTTGTGCACCAGGTAACGCAGGAATTGAAAGTGTAGCTAAGTGTATAAGTATTGGTGACAGTGATATAGATGAACTTCTAAGTTTTGCAAAAGAGAATGAAATAGACTTAACAATAGTGGGACCAGAGGTTCCACTTGTTAAGGGTATAGTTGATGCTTTTGAGAAAGAAGGTTTAAGAATATTTGGACCAAATAAAAACTGTGCTCAATTAGAAGGTAGTAAAGCTTTTTCTAAGAATTTTATGATAAAACACAACATACCTACTGCAAAGTATAAAGAGTATACGGATTTAGATGAGGCCATTAGTGAAGTAGATAGCTTTGGTTATCCAGTAGTAATAAAAGCTGATGGTTTAGCAGCAGGAAAAGGTGTTGTAATACCTACAAATAAAGAAGAAGCAGTGGCTACTTTAAGAGAAATGATGGAAGATAAGAAGTTTGGAGATGCTGGTAATAAAATAGTAATAGAAGAGTTTCTAAAGGGAATTGAAACATCTGTATTAGCCTTTGTAGACAATAATACTATAATGCCTATGGTAAGTGCAAAAGACCATAAGAAAATATATAACTATGAAGAAGGTCCAAATACAGGTGGTATGGGTACTTTCTCTCCAAGTGAAATATATACAGATGAGTTAGCTGAAAATATAAAAACTAATATATTAGATGCAACATTAGAAGGATTTAGAAAAGATAACTTAAATTATAAAGGTATATTATTTGTAGGGCTTATGATAACTGAAGATGGACCTAAAGTTCTTGAGTATAATACAAGATTTGGAGATCCTGAAACACAATCAGTTTTATTTAGATTAGATACAGATTTAAATAAAATAATGAATGCAATTATAGATAATAAATTAAGTGAAATAGAAATAAATTATAAGAATGAAGAAGCGGTTTGCGTAATGCTTACATCAGGAGGATATCCTAATTCTTATGAAAAGGGGAAAATAATAACTGGAATACAAAATCTAGATAAAGATATAGTGGTTTTCCATAGTGGAACTAAGATGGTAGATGGAAACTTAGTTACAAATGGAGGAAGAGTAATCGGAATAACTGCAAAGGCAGAGACGGTAAAGGATGCAGCAGCAAAGGTATATGAAAATATTAAGAAAATAAGCTTTGAAGGTATGCATTATAGAACTGATATAGGAGTTTAAATTTTTCTAAAAAGATGGGGGAAAAGGCATGTTAAATACTGAAAATGTCAAAAGAATATTAGTTGAAAAAAGACAAGGCTTTGACCTTGAAGCTAAAGCTTTAAAGAAAGATTTAGTAGAAAGTTTGCACATAAATACTATAGAAGATATAAGGGTATTAAATAGATACGATATAGAAGGTATATCTGATGAAGCTTATGAAAATGCAGCAGAAAGTATATTTTCTGAACCAAATCTAGATGTTGTTTATCATGAAGAAATATCTAATCTAGATAAAAAAAATAAAAGAGTATTTGCAATAGAGTATTTACCAGGTCAATATGATCAAAGAGGAGACTGGGCAGCTCAATGTATACAAATAGTTAATAATGGTGTTAGACCTACTATAAATACAGCAAGAGTATACATATTAAGTGGTAATATAACTGATGATCAATTTGATAGAATAAAAAGATACTGTATAAATCCGGTAGATAGCAGAGAAGCAAGTTTAAATAAGCCACAAACTTTAAAAATAGAAACTGAAATACCTACTTCAGTAGAAATATTAGATGGATTTACTGATTTAAGTAATGAAGGGTTACAAGATTTCTTAAAAACAAGAGGTCTTGCAATGACAATATTTGACTTAGAGCATGTTCAAAATTACTTTAGAGATACGGAAAAAAGAAATCCTACTATAACAGAAATAAAAGTGTTAGATACTTATTGGTCAGATCACTGTAGACATACTACTTTCATGACTGAAATAGAAGATGTTCAAATAGATGAAGGTAAGTATACAAATATAGTTAAAGAAGCTTATGATATGTATCTTGATTCAAGAAAGAAAGTGTATGTAGATAGACAAAAAGATATATGCCTAATGGATATAGCTACTATAGCTATGAAAGAGTTAAGAAAAGATGGTAAGCTAGAAGACCTAGATGTAAGTGAAGAAATAAATGCATGTAGTATAAATGTAGATGTTGAAATAGATGGTAAAGTTGAGCAATACTTAGTAATGTTCAAAAATGAAACACACAACCATCCAACTGAAATAGAGCCATTTGGTGGTGCGGCTACTTGCTTAGGTGGAGCTATAAGGGACCCATTATCAGGAAGAAGTTATGTATATCAAGCAATGCGTGTAACGGGAAGTGCAGACCCTAGAACTTCTTTAGAAGATACTTTACCAGGAAAGTTAATGCAAAGAAAAATAACTACTGAAGCAGCTAATGGATACAGTTCATATGGTAACCAAATAGGGTTAACTACAGGTCAAGTTGCTGAAGTTTATGATGAAGATTTCGTGGCTAAGAGAATGGAAATAGGTGCAGTTATAGCAGCAGTTCCCAAAGAAAATGTAGTTAGAGAAAGACCTAAGGCAGGAGACGTTATAATACTTCTTGGTGGGAAAACAGGAAGAGATGGATGTGGAGGAGCAACAGGTTCTTCTAAAGAGCATAGTGAAGAATCAATACTTACTTGTAGTGCCGAAGTCCAAAAAGGTGATGCACCTAATGAGAGAAAGATACAAAGATTCTTTAGACATAAAGAAGTTGCTCAGATGATAAAGAGATGTAATGACTTTGGTGCGGGTGGAGTTTGTGTTGCTATAGGTGAGATAGCTGATAGTTTAGATATAAACTTAGATTTAGTTCCTAAAAAATACGATGGACTTGATGGAACTGAACTTGCAATATCAGAATCTCAAGAACGTATGGCGGTTGCTATAAATAAAGAAAATAAAGATAAATTTATAGAATTAGCTAAAGAAGAAAACTTAGAAGCTACTCATGTTGCTACAGTAACTGATACAGGATATTTAAGAATGTTTTGGAATGGAAAAGCAATAGTAGATGTTAATAGAGAATTCTTAGATACAAATGGTGTGAAACAAACTACGAAGGTTCATGTTAGTAAGGTAAATGAGGAAAAAACTTTCTTTAATTCTAATGAAGATACAAATAATAGTGTATGTTCATCAACTGGTGGAGTTTGCAGATGTAAGTCGTCAGAAGGATTATTAGATATAGCTATAGCTAAAGAAATTTCATTAAAAGATAAATTTATAGAAATTTTATCCGATTTAAATGTTTGTTCACAAAAAGGATTAGTAGAAAAATTCGATAATACTATAGGAAGTAATACTGTACTTATGCCGTTCGGAGGTAAGTACCAAAGTACACCTGCCCAAGGTATGGTTGCAAAGATACCTGTTCTTGGTGGAGAAACAGATACTTCTACAATAATGACATATGGATACAATCCTAAAATAGGAAAATGGAGTCCATTCCATGGAGCTTTATATGCAGTAGTTGAATCTGTGTGTAAACTTGTGGCTATTGGGGGTAACTATAAGACAACAAGACTTACTTTACAAGAATATTTTGAAAAGCTTGGGGATAACCCAACTAAGTGGGGTAAACCATTCTCTGCTTTACTTGGGGCATTCTATGCTCAAAATAAACTTGAAATTCCTGCAATAGGTGGTAAGGATAGTATGTCTGGAACATTTAAAGATATAGAAGTTCCTCCAACATTAGTATCATTTGCTGTGGATACTGTGGATGCAAAACAAGTAGTATCTCCAGAATTTAAGAAAATTAATTCTAAGGTAGTAATGTTATGCACAGAAAGATTAGAAAATGGTGTTGTTAACTTTGATGAATTAAAGAAAAACTTAGAGAAATTAAGGGAACTTATACACAATAACCAAGTGTTATCAACATATGCACTAGGATTTGCAGGTGTAGGTGAAGCTATAAGTAAGATGGCATTTGGTAATAAGATTGGATTTGAATTTAATGAAGAAGCGAGTACCCTATATGAAGATGTAAATAAATTATTTGAAGCGAACTATGGAAATGTAGTTATTGAATTAGCTGAAGATAATTTAAGTTTATTAAATGGATATAACTATATTGTATTAGGTAGTACAAGAGAAAAAGAAAGTATAGTTATAGCAGAAGAAGAAATATCATTAGATGAACTATACAAAGTGCATTGTGATACTTTAGAGCCAATATTCCCTACTAAAGCTATAGAAGTTGATGATAAGATAGAAACTATTAACTTTATATCAGGTGGAGAAGCTAAAAAATCATCTATAAGTATAGTATCACCTAAGGTGTTTATACCGGCATTCCCAGGAACCAACTGTGAATATGACTCAGCTAGAGCGTTTGAAAAAGCTGGTGCTAATACAAGTGTAAAAGTATTTAAAAATTTAACTTATAAAGATATAGAAGAATCTATAGACATAATAGTTAAAGAAATAAAGTCATCACAAATGATTATGCTACCAGGAGGGTTTAGTGCAGGAGATGAGCCGGATGGTTCAGCTAAATTCATAGCTACAGTATTTAGAAATGAAAGAGTAGCAGAAGCTGTAAATGAATTTTTAACTAAGCAAGATGGATTAATGCTAGGAATCTGTAATGGATTCCAAGCACTTATAAAACTTGGATTAGTTCCGTATGGTGAGATAAGAAAACCAAATGAAGATGCACCAACACTTACTTACAACAATATAGGTAGACATCAAGCTAAAATGGTTCAAACTAGAATAGCTTCTAACAAGTCTCCTTGGTTATCTAATACTTCTGTCGGAGATATACATAGTATAGCTATATCTCATGGAGAAGGTAAGTTCGTTGCTAATGATGAAACTATGAGAGCTTTAATACAGAATGGACAAATAGCTACTCAATATGTAGATTTTAATGGAAATGCAACTTATGATATAGATTTCAATCCTAATGGCTCCTTCTATGGAGTAGAAGGTATAACTAGTATAGACGGAAGAATACTAGGTAAGATGGGACACTCAGAAAGAGTTGGAAATCAAGTATGTAAAAATATCTTAGGTGAAAAAGACCAAATGATATTTGAATCAGGAGTTAAATACTTTAAATAAAATAAAGAGCTGCCTTTTGGTGGCTCTTTATTTTATTGTTAAAAATTACTTGTATATAAAATCAAAATTTTATAATATGTTTTAGCACTCATCGCTTGACAGTGCTAACAAAAGTGTTATAATTAAATTTGTAAGGAAGGTGATATATATGAAATTAGTACCTAGAAGAAATAGAGGATATTTATTTGGTGATAGCTTTTTTGATGATTTATTCGAAGATGAATTTTTTAAACCTGTAAATTATCAAAAAATGATGAAAGCTGATATTCAAGAACAAGGTAACAATTACATTATAGACATGGACTTACCTGGATTCAAAAAAGAAGATATAAGAATATCCTTAGAAAATGGATATTTAACAGTTGGTGCATTAAAAAATGAATCAAAAGAAGAAAAAAATGAAGAGAAAAACTATATTCACAGGGAAAGATACACAGGTAAATGTTCACGTAGTTTCTATGTAGGAGATAGTATAAAAGAGGAAGACATAAAAGCTAAATATACTGATGGTATATTGCAAATTATCGTTCCGAAATCAAATGTAAGAGAAATAGAGCCTAAAAAATATATATCAATAGATTAAAAATAATATGATAGTTATCGAAAACTAAAGTACAGTTAAATAAATTTATAGGATATCAAGGTTAAGGTTAGAATATATGAGTTAATTATAATTTATATATTTTACCATTACCTATAGATATGCTATAAATTTTTAATTTTATAAACTAAATGACATTTTTAAAAGGAGGGGTACTAGTGTCAGTACAAAAAGGTAGTATATCAATACATACAGAGAATATTTTCCCTATAATAAAAAAGTGGTTATATTCTGATAAGGATATATTTATAAGAGAGCTTATAAGTAATGGTTGTGATGCAGTAAGTAAGTATAAAAGGTTAGTTTCGTTGGGAGAAGCTAATGATGATGGGGAAAATAAGTACAAAATAACTGTATCAATAGACAAAGAGGAAGGAACTTTATGCTTTACTGATAATGGTATCGGTATGACTGAAGAAGAAGTAGAAAAATATATAAATCAAGTTGCTTTCTCTGGAGCAGAAGATTTCTTTAATAAGTATAAAGATAAGATGGAAGAAGCTAATGATATAATAGGTCACTTTGGTTTAGGATTCTATTCTTCATTTATGGTATCTAAAAAGGTACAAATAGATACAATGTCTTATGTAGAAAATGCAGAACCAGTTAGATGGGTATCAGAGGATGGTCTTGAGTATGAAATATCTAAATCTGATACTAGGACAGGAAGAGGTACAAGTATAACTTTATACTTAGATGATGATAGCAAAGAATTTTTAAATGAGTATGAAGTAAGAACAGTGATAGAGAAATACTGTTCATTCTTACCAGTTGAAATATATTTAGAAGCTTCTGATAAGGATGAAAATGATAATAGTGAACTTGAAGTAAAACCTTTAAATGATGTTAATCCATTGTGGCTAAAATCACCGAAGGATTGTACAGATGAGGAGTATAAAGATTTCTATAGAAAGGTATTTAATTCTTTTGATGAACCTTTATTCTGGATTCATTTAAATGTAGATTATCCATTTAATTTAAAAGGAATATTATATTTCCCTAAGTTAAATAATGAATTTGAATTAGTTGAAGGAAAGGTTAAACTTTATAATAATCAAGTATTTGTAGCAGACAATATAAAAGAAGTTATACCAGAGTTCTTATTATTGCTTAAAGGTGTAATAGATTGTCCAGATTTACCTTTAAATGTATCTAGAAGTTTCTTACAAAATGATAGAGATGTAAGTAAAATATCTAAGCATATAGTTAAAAAAGTAGCTGATAAATTAAAATCTTTATTTAATAACGAAAGAGAAGAGTATAATAAATTCTGGGATGATATCCAAGTATTTATAAAATTTGGATGTTTAAAAGATGAAGGTTTTTATGAGAAAATAAAAGATTATATATTATTTAAAGACATCGAAGGAAATCATATTACTTTAAATGATTATAAAGAAGTTTCAAAAGAAAAACATGAAAATAAAGTATTTTATATTAGTGATGAAAAACAACAATCTCAGTATATAAAACTATTTAAGGATTATGGTCTAAATGCAATAGTGTTAGATTCAAGTATAGATAACCACTTTATTTCATTTATGGAGTATAAAGAAGCAGGAACAAGCTTTAATAGAATAGATTCAGATATATCAGATGTATTAAAAAATAAAGAAGAATCTAGCATGGAAGATGAAGATAAAAATCAATTAAAAGATTTATTTAAAAGTATATCTGAAGGTAAAATAAAAGAGTATTCTGTTGAAAGTTTAAAAAATGAAGAAATTCCAGCTATGATATTAGTATCAGAGCATACAAGAAGAATGATGGAAATGCAATCTAGGTTTGCAGGTATGGATTTAGGAATGAATCTTCAAGAAGAAAAAACTCTTGTTATAAATGAAAAAAATCCTATAATACAAAAAATATTATCATTAAAAGATAATGAAGAGAAGAAAGAAAATATAGATTTAATATGCAATCAAATAATTGATTTAGCATTATTATCAAATAAGGAATTAAAACCAGAAGAATTAGAATCATTCATACAAAGAAGTAATAAACTTATGGGGATGGTAATCTCTTTATAAATTCAATTAATTAAAAAAAATAGGCTAATTTCAACTAACAAATAAGTTAGATTTGAAATAGCCTATTTTATTTTTATATATTATTAAGATATTCTTTTTGTTTCATGAACATTGTTTTCTCTGTTTATTTTTAATATTGATGCACAAGCTACTAGTAATCCCACATAAGCGATTATAGCGTAGATTGTAGCAGAAATCCATGCAATATTCCATCCAAACTTATCTAATGTTACACCGAATATTGGAGTACCAATAGCAAAGCCTAAAGCAAAGAATAATTGTATTAAACCAAGTATAGCACCGTATTCTCTATCACCAAATAGTGAACTTGTCATATATGATGGTCCCATAACATATGAAAACATTGATACACCGAATAATAATGTAAATAAGTATCCAAGTGCATTTATTTTACCTATAAATAATAAGCATAATCCTGATATAACAACCAAAATACCTGAAAGACCAAATGATTTTGATAGTCCTAATTTATCAAATAGAACTCCGCCAAATAAGTTACCAAAGATCGAAAATAATCCGAACATAGATGCTAATGTAGCTGAAGATATTAGTAGTATTCCTGAGCTTTCTAAGCTTTGGAAATAAGCTATAAATTGTAAAGCAAATCCACTAACATAGAATCCTACGAATATAAATGATATAGCAATTAGCCAAAACTGAGGCATTTTAGTTGTTTCAGCAATTGTATATCCCCAACTTACATGGTGTGAAACATCTTCTTGACCTTTTAATTTTTTCTTAGGAACATTAGCAGCCAATTCAGCCTCTGACTTAGGCATTCTTATAAGGAATATAGAAATTAATAATGAACCAATTAATGCAATTAGTCCGAATCTTAAATAAGCTCCTTTATAACCTATAGCAGGGTCAGTTAACCATTTACCAGCTAAAATTTGAAGGAATATGTTACCTAAACCTCCACCACAGAATGCAATACCTAGGGCAGTACCTTTATTAACTTTAAACCAAGCATTTATAAGAGTAGGAACTCCTATGGCAGAAACAATTGCATTTCCAAGTTGCACTATTGCGGCTATTATATAGTAAGCAAATAATCTATTTCCGGCAATTGAATATGCCATGAATCCACCGCCAACTAATATAGAACCTATTATAAATAAAAGTTTAGCATTTACTTTACTAAATAGTTTTCCTATAAACGGAGATGCAATTGCAGATACAAAAGTACCTATAGTAAATATTAGGGTGAATGAAGCATAACTGAAACCCTCTGCATTTACAACATAATTTGTAAAAGTAGGTGGTAGGTTGGCTGCAACTCCAAATGGTATAGCTTGGATAAGTAAGCATGCTATAACAATTACCCAACCGTAAAAAAATTTATTTTGTTTACTGTTATCAGGTGTACTCATAAACTGATTTCCTCCTTGATTTTAAATTTATTATTTTAAAAATAGAATACGGTTTTGATTGCAGTAATAAGTTTGGCATAAATAACACAAAAAATACATAATTAATAAAATTTGTAGATGATATATCATCAAAATTATAATGAAATAGCTAAACATATTACTGTATCAATAGCTATATGTATTTGTAATATAGTTAGGTTTTGCAATATCTAATAAAAAAATGTATTTTTGTATAAAAAAATATTAAAAGCTAGACTTATTAAAGACTATATACTAAACTTATATTATTTTACAAAGTTAGTAAGTAATGAATAAAAAGTATACAACGAGGAAGATTAAAGATATAATTAAGGATTTTAATAAAGCAGTGAATTATACAAAATAAGAAAATGAAATTGCACTAATTATAGGAGGGTAATGAATGAGTGGACTATTAGTAAACTTAGAACATGCTATAACGAATATGTCAGATTTTATATGGCCAATATTCTTACCATTTATATTGATAATCGGAGCCATAACATCAATTAGGACGATATTTATAATTCAAAGACAAACTACAAATCCGTCAAGTTTGAAATTGAAAAATGTAATAGGTCCAGCATCTATATCATTAGGTGCGATGATAGGAACAGGAGCTATTATAGGCGTTCTAGGAGCTTTATCTAAGCTATCGGCATCAGGACAAAGAAATATAGAATCTATGGCTATTTGGGCACTAATAGGATCTATTATAATGATTCCTGTTTCATACTCAGAGACATTGAATTCTAAGGTCATGAAAAAGATGCCTAAAGAATATATATCAATGTTAATATCACCTTTATTTGGAAAATTGTATGCAGTATGCTTTGTAATATTAGCAGTCTTTGGATTTGGAGGATTTCAATTTAGTGGAATAGATTCTGTATCATCTATACTAATAAATAGATTTGGAAGAATACAACTTTCTTTAATACAAAGATATTTATTTATTGTAATACCAGTAATAGTAGTTGTCTCTATACTAGTACTTTCTAAAAAACATGAATTATTTATAAATGCGATGACTTATATGATAGGGACTGCTATAGTAGGATACTTTCTATTCTTTACTATATTTTTAATTAAGACGGCATCATATGTTCCGGTATATTTTAGTAGCATGATTGAAGGGATGATGAACCCTATTAATGCTATGATGGGTGTTCCTTTAGGTTTTATATTAGGTCTTCAAAAGGTTATACAAACAGCAGAGACTGGATTAGGAGCTCTTGCTATGGCAGTTCAAGAATCAGACTCTGAACCTAGAGAAGCTGCTATGATATCATTAATACCTACGATAGTTACAGTTGTAGTATCTATTGTAGTTACTTCATATATAGCATCATATGGGGTAAATGAGGGTATAATCATATTCCCAGCAGATGCAGTTACTAGATTAACACAGTACTTTGGAACAGCTCAAAATGTTACAGGAATATTTGGGCTAATAGTATTATCTGCATTTACGGTACTATCAGCTTTAACTACAATACTTGGTTCATATTACTATTTAACTAAATTATTTAAGGATAATTCAATAAATAGAAATATATTAATATATTTGATTCTGGTTATACTAGCAGGAACTTTAGCTGTATTCGGTGCAAACGTAGTATTTGATGCAGTTGACTTATTATTATTTGTTTTATGTGGAATAAATGTTACTGCCCTTACTATATTTACATTTAACAGATGGAAAGATTATATACTGGATGATTATGAAAATAATGATAATAGAAAGATATTATAATAGAATAAAAAGTGGACTATTGACCTAGTCCACTTTTTTATTAAAAAAATTAAGATATTTTCTTAGTTTCTACTGCATTAGTCTCTTTATTCATTTTTATTATTGAACTAGTAGAGAATATTAATCCAGAGTACGCTATTACAGCATATACTAAAGTACATATCCAACCAGTAGTGAAACCAGATTTATCAACTATTAAACCAAATAATGTAGAACCTGAACCGAATCCTAATGCAAAGAATATTTGAACGATACCTAATATAGTACCGAATTCTTTATTACCAAATAAAGCACCAGTCATATAAGAAGGTCCTATTATATAAGAGAACATTGATATACCTAAAGATATTGCAAATACAAAACCAAGTATATTCATTTGTGGTACAAATATTAAGCATAATCCACAAACTATAACTAGCATACCTGCTAATACAAGAGATTTAGTTATCCCAAGTTTATCAAATAAAACTCCACCGAATAAATTTCCGAACATAGAACAGAATCCAAATAAAGAAGCAACTGTAGCAGCTCCTAATAAAAACTTACCACTTTGTTCTAGGCCTTGTAAATAAGGTATAAATTGTAGAGCCATTCCACCTACATATAAACCTACGAATAAGAACGATCCAGCGAATATCCAGAATGATTTCATTTTACTTACTTCTGCGAAAGTATATCCCCAGTTAGAAGAAGTACTAGAATTATCTTTATTTTTATTCTTTTTAGAAACATTAGCTGCTAATTCAGCTTGAGATTTTGGTAATCTTATTATAAATAAAGCTACTGGTAAAGCAACAGCAACGGCTAATATACCGAATCTTAAGTAAGCCCCTTTATATCCTATAGTTGGATCGTTAAGCCATTTACCAGCTAGTAATTGAAGGAACATGTTTCCTAAACCACCACCAGAGAATGCAAGACCCATAGCTAAACCTTTATTTTCAGTGAACCAGCTGTTTATAAGTGTAGGAACACCTATAGCAGAAATTATAGCACAACCTATTTGAACTAATATAGATAAAGCATAGTAAGCAAATATATTTCCACCTGCTAATGAGAATGCAGCAAATGAACCACTAAGTAATAATACACCAAATATATAAAGTAATTTTACATTTAGTTTAGGATTAGAATATAACTTACCTATAGCAGGAGAACATACTGCTGACACTACTGTACCTATAGTAAATATTAATGAGAACTGAGTAAAACTGAACCCTTCACCTGAAGTTACAAAGTTTGTAAATGCTGGTTGTATGTTAGCTGCTATAGAGTATGGTACAGCTTGAATAAGCATACAAGCAACCACTATAGCCCAGCCATAGAAAAATGTTTTCTTATTGTTTTTCACGTTTTCCATAGTAAATACCTCTTTACTGTTATATTTGTTGGCGAACAATACATAACAAAATTATTTTAATATAAACTAGTTTGAAATTAACTTATAATAAATTTATATTATTTATGAAAGAATAACTATTAATAAATAATTTATAGGTTATAAAGTTATAATAAGTTAAAAATAAAACTTCGTATATAACGATAACATAAAAATATACTTATCAACAAACGAAATATAATGATAAAGATTGAATTAAAATGAGTCAATTTTGTCAAGAATATCTGTTATTAGATAAAAAATGACTATTTTCGGTAAAATTCAGCGCTCAAAGTTGTGTATGCAATTTGTCTGTGATATTATGAAATAAGTAAATTTTAGATAGGAGGGTTAGTAAATGAATGAAAAAGAATTTGGAAAATTAATTGAAAAATTAATTTATTTTTCGGGACAAAAAAATTACTCTCTAGCTACGGAATTAGGGTACGATGTATCTTATATAAGTAAGTGGATTAATTCGACGATGTTACCCTCAGCTAAAAATATTAAAAATATAATTAAAATAACATCTAACTTTATAGTTGACTCTTCAAGCGACTCTTCACTAGATGATATGATTAATTACTTTGAAATTGACTTAAATAATAAAAGTGATAAAGGTTCTAAAACTACAATTTTAAAAGAGGTTATAGAGAAGAAGTTAGATAAATCATATTCATATAGTTACAATAAACATAATAAAAAATCTCATAAATATGATGATAGAAATAATAGCATTCAAAGGATAAATCCAACTCTTAGGAAAAAATACTTAGATGCTGAAGTTTTGAGTCATATTGATGAAGTTGGTTTTTCAAATATAACAGTAATTTGTAATTTATTTTCTTTAAGTAAAGATGATAAAGTACATATAGCGGGTATCAGAAGGTGCGAAAAACAATATGATGACAGAGACAATTTGAATATGAAGTTCCTAATAAGTTTTGATGAAAGTATAAAAGATATAGTATTTGATGTTATGTTATTTATAAGTATGGTCACATCAAAAGGTCGTGTAAATGTGGAACTATATAGTTGCGAATTTTCTTCAAATACTTTAATTGCTGTGGTAAAGAATAAATATAGTCATACGGCTATATACAATAATACTAGATGTATATCATCTATAACTTCAACGGATGAAGATGTAGTTAATCAAATGTATGATACTTTAGAAGAGATGATAAGTACTCAAAGTAGGGCAACATTTTTAAATCGGACACCTAAACAATTTATTATAAATCAAGACTATATGAATTATATAATGGATCAAGATATAAGTATAGTTATGGGTGATTTAACTGAGTTATTTATGCCATCAGACTTATTTTTAGAATTAGGTGAAGACTTATTTGCAGACAATAAGGATGTCTTATTAAAACTAAAAAGAATAGATACTATATTACAAAATTTTACTTACAAATCAGATTTAAATATTTTTATGTATGAATCAGCATTTAGAAACTATGTAACTAATGGAAATATTAAATTCTTTAATAAAGTAATAACATTAAATATTGAGCAAAGGAAAAGACATCTTCAGCATATGAAAAAACTATTGGATGAAAAAGAAAATATAAATATTAGATTTATAGAAAACTCACTGATAGATGATATTAAAAGTGATGAGAATCATTCCCTATATATATCAAGGAATATGTCTTTCTTAGTTGAAAATTATAATGGGATAAGTGGTAACTATTTAATTGTTAAAGATAAACGATTAGATAAAATATTTAAAAGTTTCTTTAGTGAGGTATCTATAGAAAGAAAAAAGGTTGCAGAAGATGATAAAGAGGAAACTAAGAAAATAGTATCAGATGCTTTAAGATATATTGAAATTATAAATAATAATATAATTATATAATCTATTTAATAAGTCGACATTTTAATAGCCTATATATATAATAGGAAGGAAAAAAATATAGAGTAAAATGTAGTAATTTAAATATAAAAAAATAAATGATAAATGCTTGACAATTATTGATAAATGTTGATAAAATTAACTAGAAATTGGCGAATAATATGTAACAAGATAAAACTTGTTAGTTAAAATTTTTACGACTTTTTAATTTGAATAATTGATCAGTCTTACAAAAAAATTGTAATTATAAAACAATTTTTTGTATGATATTTTAACTATATATAGACATTATCTTGTTTTTTTATTGCTATTTTATTTAAGGTTTACTTAAAGGAAATTATAAAATAATTATTAAAGGAGACAAGACGCATGTTACATCAATTAGAAGCCGTAATAACGGGTATTTCTGATGCAGTTTGGCCAGTATTCTTACCATTCATGTTAATAGTTGGTGCATTTACATCTATAAGAACTATATTCATGATACAAAAGAAAGCTACTAGACCAGCTGGATTAAAATTCAAAAACATAATAGGGCCAGCATCTATATCTTTAGGTGCTATGATAGGTACAGGAGCTATAATAGGGGTTCTTGGTGCTTTATCTAAATTCTATGCTTCAGGTGAGGTAAACGTTGAATCAATGGCTATATGGGCTTTAATAGGGGCTTGTATAATGGTTCCAGTTTCTTACTCTGAGACTTTAAACTCTAAAATAATGGGTAAAAGCCCAAAAGAGTATATAGGTGAATTAATAAATCCTAAATTAGGAATGGTTTACGCTGTATGTTTCGTTGCTTTAGCAGTATTCGGATTCGGTGGATTCCAATTCTCTGGTATAGATTCAGTTGCTAAATTAGTTACTGATCAATTTATGGGAATGAACCTTACTTTAGTTCAAAGATACATGTTCATAGTTGTACCAGTAATAGCAGTAGTTGCTGCACTAGTATTATCTAAGAAGCATGAAATATTCATGAACGCTATGACTTATATGATAGGAACTGCAGTTGCTGGTTACTTCATATTTTTTACATTATTCGTTATAAAAACTTCAGGATACATTCCAACTTACTTTGCTAATGTATTAGAAGGTATGACTAATCCTGTAAATGGATTCTCAGGAATAATGTTAGGATTCGTATTAGGTATGCAAAAAGTATTACAAACTGCTGAAACTGGTTTAGGGGCTTTAGCTATGGCAGCTCAAGAAGCTGACACTCAACCAAGAGAAGCAGCTATGATATCTTTAATACCAACAATAATAACAGTTGTAGTATCTATAGTAGTTACTTCTTATATAGCTTCTTATGGTATAGACGCTGGAATAATAACATTCCAAGGTGGAGCAGCTGAGAGATTAGCTGAGTACTTCGGAACAGCTCAACAAGTAACTGGTATGTTTGGACTAGTTGTATTATGTGCATTTACAGTATTATCTGCATTAACAACTATATTAGGTTCTTATTACTACATGACAAAGTTATTCAAGCAAAACCATATAAATAAGAATATAGCAATATACTTAGTATTAATAATAGCTGCTGGTACTTTAGCAGTATTCGGAGCTAACGTAGTATTCGAAGCAGTTGACTTATTATTATTCGTTCTTTGCGGAATAAACGTTACTGCATTAGCTATATTTACAATCAAAAAGTGGAAAGATTATGTAATAACTGATAAAGAAGATAAGAAAATAGCTTAATACTATTTTTAGATAAAAGAGCATCTTGTACAAGATGCTCTTTATTCATATAAATATATTTTGAGTGATTATATTTAAAGATTATAAAATAATTAGGAAATAAGCCGTTTATAAGAGTTTTTGTAAATGTAGATGAAATAGATTTAGATTTGTTACAAAATCCAATGATATAGATGGTATATTAGATGCAAAACATAATGGCCACACAGAGGTTAGATTTAGTATAAATACTCCTAGAGTAATTAATGAGTATGAGTACTATACGGCCTCTTCTGACAAGAGGATTGAAGCTGCAGCTAAAGTTGCATATGCAGGGTATAAAATAGGCTTTATAATCGCTATTGTTTTTTTTATATGATAACGGGAAGGAAGAATATAGGGCGTTAATTAATAGTATAAAAGAAAAGCTACCGAAAGATATAGAAGAATTGATATTTGAAGTAATATCGCATAGATAAACTATAAAAGTGAAGAATAGGATAGTTAACATATTCCCTAAAACAACTTTGTCTATGGATGATGAAAATAGGAAATACAAATATGGGCAATTTGGATATGGAAAGTATGTATATACAAAAGAGGAATTAGCAGAGATGAAAGACTTTTTTCAGAACGAGATTAAGTTAGTTTTTCCAAATAGTATTATTAAGTATATTATATAGAGTGGATATTACAAGTTATTTGTGAATAAATATTAGTAGATTTCAAAAAGTCTTACTGAGTGTATTAAAAGGGGGATAAATATATGAGGATGAAATTTAAAAATCATAAGAATAATAGAGTTAATGACAGTAGTATACCGAATGTGTTAGCTTTTGGTTTCATAAGAAACTTTTTAAGTGAAAAAGAGTATAAAGATATAAGAGAAGAATATTTTATTGGTGATTTGAATAAATCTCAGATAAATCAAGCAATGAGTGATATTAAATGGTTATTTAGAAACTATAAAGGGTTAGATGTAATGACTATAGAAGATGCTAAAGGTGATATTACCAAATTTATACTTTAGGCTGAAATTCCTTATCTATGACTAGTCATATTATAAGTTTTATTATGATATTATATTTTATATAAATTTTATTATGGTAAAATAATATTGAAATGATTAATAAAAACAGTTAGGAGAAAATTAGATGAAGGATTTAGATTTTATCTATAAGCGTAAGAGTGTTAGAAAGTTTAAAGATGAAGAAGTACCAAAAGAAGATATCGTTGAGTTATTAAAAGCAGCTACATATGCTCCTTCGCCAAAACATCAACAAAATTGGCATTTTATAGTTCTTCAAAATAAAGAAATGATAGATGAAATGGCTAAAATAGTAAGAGATAGCCATGAAAGAATAGGTTCTATTGCAAAAACTGAAAAAGATCAAAAGATACATATGAGTGTTATAGACTATTACACTGCATTCAAGAATGCGCCAGTTGTAGTATTAGTATATGGTTGTGAGTATAAGATGATAGAATATAAGATATTAAAAGAGAATAATGCTAGTCAAGAAGTTTTAGATATATTGAAATCTCCACAATCAGGAGCTCAGGCTATTGGAGCAGCGGTTGAAAATTTCTTATTAGCAGCATCTGCTAAGGGATATTCAACTTGTTACATGACTGGACCGACTCATGCTAAAGTTGAAATAGAAAATCTTATAGGTTTTGATAAGCCAGGTTATGAATTAATGTCTATGATTGCATTAGGTGTAGGAGAAGAAAATACTCCGAAACAACCTCCTCGTAAACCATTAGAAGAAGTTGTTACATTTATTGACTAAAAAATATAATGAAAAAGACATGCTCTACAGCATGTCCTTTTTATTAAGCAGCTTTTACGCAGGCATTTTCATTTTTTTGTTTATTTAACCTAGTCATTCCTATAGTCGCACCTATAAGTAGAACGTAAGCTATAGCAACTGCTCCTAACATTAGAGTCCAAGACATGTCGTATCCAAGTTTTCCTACTAAAACTCCGAATAGTGCAGAACCAGAAGATATACCTACAGCGAATAGTAATTGAACTATACCTAATATACTACCATATTCTTTGTTACCGAAGAATGAACCAGTAAGGTAGGCTGGACCTATCATATAAGCGTAAACAGCTAGTCCTTTTATTGCAGAGAATGCATGTGCAAACATTACATTGTTCTTAGATAATAATAAAAATACTCCAGAAGTTAATACTAAAATTGAAGAGGCTATTAAGCACTTTAATGCACCTAATTTATCAAATAAAGAACCTCCTAATACATTACCTAGTAATGAACAGATTGCGAATATAGAACCTGTAATACCTACTGTAGCTGCATCAAATTTTAATTCTCCTTGGAAATAAGCAGCGTATTGTACTGAATAAGCGGATACGTATAAGCCTACAAATGTAAATCCGAAACACATCATCCAGAAATACTTAGTTTTAGCAGCTTCTTTTAAAGTATAACCTGTTAAAGAAGTTTCTTTTGTATTAGTTTCAGTTTTATCATTTTTAGCTTTAACTATTTCACTAGAATTCTTAGGCATTCTCACTAAGAACAATGCGATTGGTAAACCTACAGCTAATGATAGTATACCTAGTATTAAATAAGCACTAGCATAACCTTGACTAGCGATTATTTTAGAAGCTAATGGTTGTAAGAAGAAGTTACCTATAGAACCACCAGCAAATGCGATACCTAAAGCCTTACCTTTAGTTGCTTCATCAAACCAAGCACTTATTAAAAGTGGAGTACCTATACCTGAAATTACAGCAGAACCTATTTGAACTACTCCTGCAAGTACATAGAAATGCCATAATTCAGTAGCTAAAGAGAATGATAAGAATCCTCCTCCTGCTATTATTGCACCAACAATGTATAATAATTTGATATTTATTTTAGAATATAATTTACCTATAAATGGACCTGCTATAGCTGAAACTATAGTTCCTATTCCAAACATTAGTGAAAATGCTGCAAGACTAAATCCTCTCTCAGTTATTACTGGATGTATAAATAAAGCTTGTGTATTTGCTATAACTCCTGCTGGAATAGCTTGGATAAACATACATGCTATTACTATTAGCCAACCAGCTGTTAATTTATTTTTTTTACTACTTAAATTACTCATGAAATCTCTCCTTTGTAATGCGAATTATGTTAAAATGTTTTTTAGATATCTATAAATTAAAAAACTTAGTGTCAAATCTTTAACATAATATTAACACTGACTATGAGGTTATAGTAGAGAATAATGAGGAATTATAATGAATAAGGAATAAAAAAGGCGAAAAAAGGAATTTATTATTCCTTTATTGCTTGATAAAGTATAAAAATATTTAAAAATCATATAATTAAGATTAAATATAATCAAAATAACTGCAATTAAAATACTCTAGGAGGTTTAAGTTTGAATAATATAACATTCGGAAATGTTTTAGAAAATTTATTATATATATCAAATCAAAAGAAAAGTAGTTTAGCGAATAACTTAGGGTATGATATATCTTATATTAATAAGTGGATATCATCGAAACATTTGCCCAGCTCAAAAAGAATAAATGAAATTTGTGAATCTATCGCGGAATTTATTGTAAGCTCTCTCACAGATTCTACTTATGATAGTTTAATAAGTTACTTTGAAATTGATGAAGATAGTGATGAAGATTATTTAAAG
Source organism: Clostridiaceae bacterium (assembly GCA_902362365.1). Taxonomy (GTDB): domain Bacteria; phylum Bacillota; class Clostridia; order Peptostreptococcales; family Peptostreptococcaceae; genus Romboutsia_E. Next base: position 38,675 of record CABIVQ010000020.1, read on the forward strand.
AAATATATTCAAGAAAAGTTAAAAGAAGTTTATATGGATGAAGCCAGAGGTATGAGTGATAAAACCACTCAAAATATGCCCCAAAATACTCATTCAGAAGAATTTTATAATAGCGCTTCTAGCGTTAGGCCTACAGTGGTTCAAAAAGGTTTTACTAATGAAATATATTCAGTTGTAAATAAGGGTGAAGATTTAGATATTGTCTTATCTTTTAACTTGTTTGATTTAAATTATAAAGATAGAGTATCTTTAGGAAATATGAAAAAAATATTATATGAAATAAGTAGAAATACAAAGACTAAAGTGACATTACTTATGGGATTAAAAAGTGGAGTAGATGATTGTGATGATAGAATAATAAATGCTCTATTAGGAATAAACTTAATATCTACTTATCCAGCTTTAGACTGTGATATTTACAATTGTAATGTAAATCCTAATTCAACTATATCAGTAATAAAGGACAGATTTTTAATAACTACAATGCATTACCCTGATGGGGAGTGTCTATTAAGTACCTATTCAAAGGATAAAAAACTTATTGAAGAGGTTTACTATAACTTAATGTATACACAAAGGCAAAAAGGAAAACCTTTATGTGAAAAAAAGACTCCTTTATCTATGATAGAAGACCAAACTTATATGCAGTATATAATGAATAATGATTTAAGATGTGTACTAGGTTCAATTAATGAATTTTTTATGCCACCAGATTTATTTATGGAAATCGCAGAAAGAACTTTTGGAGAGAATGAGAATATAATGAATGAATTGAAGAAAATAAATATATTCCTTCATAATGCAACTTATAAATCTAAACTCAAGGTTCTTATATATGAAACAGAACTACGAAAGTATCTTTCTTCAGGATGTTTACACTTCTTTAATACTCCTGTAATTTTAACATTTAAAGAAAGGGAAAGACATATAGAATACCTTGAAAAAATACTCATGGAATCTAAAGATGTAGAGATAAGAATGGTTGATGGTAACTTTGTAGATGATTTTAGAAATAATGATAATCCATCTTTATATCTTTCTAGAAGCTTAAAGATAAGTAAAATGCATCCAATTACAGGTAAGAATTATTACTCTATATTAAGTGATATTAAATTCAAAGATATGTGTGATGAGTTATTTGAAGCAATTTGGAATGATAAAAAAGATGTAGTAATAGATGATAAAGAAGAAATTATAGAAAGAATATCAAAGTCTATAAGTTATACAAGAATAATGAGTGAAAATTTAACAGAAATCATAAAATAAATAAGAAGAAGGGGTTGTCTTTAATTTGATATTTTTATAGACAACTCTTTTTTATTATATAAGTAGCATAAACTTTATTTTATATTAGAGGAGGCGGAATTTTGATTATTGGATTAATATCAGATACTCATGGATTAATAAGGGCAGAGGTGATAAATAATTTACAGGGGTGTGATTTAATATTACATGCAGGTGATGTGGGTAAAAATGATATAATAGAAAGAATAAAAAAAATAGCGCCTGTAGACTTTGTATATGGAAATATTGATAAAAACAATGATCCAGCTTATATAGATAAAATAATAAAATTAAATGAAACTAATTTATATCTAATTCACAATATTAATGATATAAAGGTAGATTTAATTGATATGAATATTAACATTGTTGTATATGGTCACTCTCATAAGAGTAAAATATATATAAAAGATGGTATACTATATATAAATCCTGGTTCGGTAGGTCCTAAAAGATTTAAATTAGAACCATTTATGGCTAAGCTTTATATTATGGATAATTATGACAAACATATATATAATTTAAATACGGAACTGAAAGTAAACATAGAAGAAAATATTTATGAATTTGAAAGATATAAGGTTGAATTCATTAAAATAGATGCATAATTAGAGTATTAGTTGAAATTTAGAGAAAATATTAGAAAGGAATAAATATGTTTGGATATGTAAAAATAAATAAAATGGATTTAACTTTTAGAGAATACGAACACTATAGAGGATACTATTGTGGTTTATGCAAATATCTAAAGGATAATCATGGAGAAATATCTAGATTAACATTAAATTATGATATAACATTTTTAATACTAGTATTAACTTCACTGTACAGACCAAAACCAATGGTTATAGAAGAGGGATGCATAACAAATCCATTTAAAAAGAAAAAGAAAATTGTAAATGAGATAACAGAATATGCAGCTAGTATGAATGTTTTATTGGCTTATTATAAATTAGAAGATAATCTAAAAGATGATAAAGGTATAAAAGACATAATTGCATATAATGTATATAAGGGTAAGTTAAAATTGGCTTATGAAAAATATCCTAAAAAAGCTGAATTTATAAAATCTAAGCTAGAAGAGTTATATAGATTAGAACAAGATAAAAATATTAATATTGATATGGTATCGAATACCTTTGGAGATCTTATGGGAGAAATATTTGTCTATAAAAACGATGAATATGAGAATGATCTAAGAAATATAGGGTTTAATATAGGTAAATACATATATTTACTAGATGCTTATGAAGATTTAACAAAGGACTATGAAAAAGGAAGATATAATCCTTTTATAGAATACATAGATAAAAAAGAGGAGCTAAAAGAAAGAGTTGATAAATTAATAAGCATATCCTTAGGACTTCTAGCTCAAAGTATTGATAACCTAAATTTAAGAGTTAATATAAATATAATAGAAAATATTATTTATTCAGGAGTTTATTTAAGATATAAAAATATATTGGATAAAGGGTGTGAAAATAATGTATAGCAATACTTATAATGATGCTTTTTTTAAAGCAAGAAGGTTAATTGAAAATAAAGAGTTTAAAAGTGCATATGATTTTTTACAAACAATAAGTAATAAATGTAGCGAATGGTATTATTTATCAGGAATATCCGCTATGAACATAGGATATTATGAACAAGGTGAAGATTATATAAAAAGAGCTAAATTTATGGATCCAGATAATGAAGAATATAAAGAGGCAGTGAGTAAATTTAGTAGATATAGAGATGATTACAATAATAGAGCATATAATTACAATAGAAGAAGACGCAGTGGATTAGATGGTTGCTGTTGTTGCTGTTGTGATGATTGCTGTTGTTGTTTAGGAGATGACTGTTGTGAAGACTGTATGAAACTATGGTGTTTAGATTCATGCTGCGAATGTTTTGGTGGAGATTTAGTAAGTTGTTTCTAGGAGGAGAATATGAGTAAAAAAATAGCCTACGGAGGCATATTATTGTCTTTAAATGCTATATTGTTAATACTTGTAAATCTTATCCCTGTCAATACGTTATTCTTTTTAGCTTTGGCTTCCTTGCCTATATCTATAATTATAATGGAGTGGGGGCCTTTAACTGGAGTAACATTTTATATAGCATCTGTTATTTTAGGATTTATAGTAATGACAAGTAAGACTCAGTGGCTTATATATATATTTACCTTTGGTATATATGGGCTTATAAAATATATAATTGAAAAAGATAGACCTATATTTGTTGAATATATTTTAAAATTACTTTTCGCTAATACTATGGTTCTAATACTATATTTTATAGTAAGAGAATTTGTACATGTACCTATGAATATAATTTCTATAGTTATATTTGAAGTAGTATTTGTAGTATACGATTATATGTACTCTAGATTTATAGATTACTATAACTTAAAACTTAAAAGTATTATTAAAATAAAAAAATAAGTAAGGGCATCTCTCAAAGTAAAAAAGTATTTTGAGGGATACCCTTTAAAATTATAAATTAAAATATTCTATTTGATATGTACTTAGTTCTTTATCACAATTAGAACAATGATAAGATGTATTAGAATTTATAAATCCATTTGATTCTTTGTCATAAATCATTCTTACTTTATCTACAATTCCTGTAGTCGTTAAGTCTAAATTACAAGATACACAGTTTTGAACAGTACATAGACTTTCTAAACTAGAAGGAGATGCTCCTTTTAGAGTAGTACCACAATTACTACATGAAACTGAATCTAAAATTTTATTAGAAGTTGGAATAGCTTTATTTGATTCCTTTGAAAATTTATATGTAATTTCTTCTGAAACAGTATATCCAGTATTGAAAACATTTGAGTTACAATTAGGACATAGGGATTCAGGAATATAAGAATTATTCTCTTCTTTGATTTCAGAATTAGGGCACTCCTCTGATGAATACTCTATTTCTACATCTTCATTAATGCCCATAAGATAATTACTGATTTCTGTGTTATTATTTTTATTAGCAATGCTTATTAGGTGATCTCTTATTGAAGAAAAAGTCTTGTTTCTAGAAGGTGAATCTAAATCTATCAGATTATTTTCTACAGCATGTTTTATAATTGAAGAATAATTATATTTAATGGCAAAAAATAGAACCATCTCATCAAAATTATTACATTCAATTTTATCAGAAAAATCAATCCATAAATCAGGTGAATCTAAATATAAAATTTTCTTAATACTTTCGATATCCTCATTTAATTTATCTAAATTAACTATATCACTTGTTTTCATTTATATATTTCTACCTCCTTAATAATAAGTAAAATGGAATGAGCTAAGCTCATTCCTTTATTACATATCTAGCATAGTTGTATTTGCATTTAGAGAATATACTATATCCTTTCTCTCAACTATTATTTGAGTGCTATCGCATAGAGTACTATCGTTAGCGATATGACTTACAAGTTCTTTAGTTGGGTTTATAGCAATTGGATTTCCAACTCTTCTTAACATGTTTATATCACCATTAGTATCTCCATATGCATAAGACTTAGATAGGTCTATATTATGTTTTTCGACAAAGTTATTTATGGCAGTATTTTTGCTTCTAGAATCCCACATAGGAACTACAGTTCCGCTAAATATACCATTTTCAAAAACATAATCACTACCTGCATAATCTGTAACTTCATACTTTGCGGCCATTTTTTCTACTAAAAAGTTAGGGCTCCCAGATATAAATATAACTGTATGACCATTTTCTAAGTGCCACTTTATTCTTGAACGTGTATATTTATAAACTCTATCTGATTTTAATTTAATTACTTGATCACTTGTAAAGTCTATGCAAGTCTTATCTAAACCTATTAATGATTCTACATATAAATCACATATTTCTTGTAAGTAATCATCATAATTACCTTGTCTTTTATCCCAATTCATAAAAGTATCTCTTGCGTGTTCAAACCAACCTTTTTGATCTATAATATCGTATTTAATTAGCTTTTTAAAATGTTCAACCATAAGAGAGTCTCTGTAAAGAGTTCCGTCTATATCAAAAAAAGCTGCTATATTTTTCATTAACATCACCTCGATTAACCATTTATTTTATTATATTATAAAATCTCTCTTTGTTGTAAAACTATAGATAATAATTTAAAATTCTTTTTATACTATTATGATAAACTAATATAGAATAAAATATTATTTTATTACATAGTTTACAATCTATTTAGAATTATATACATAAGGATGTGATTTGATGAAATATAATTTTGCAAAGGTAACTAACTCTAGACTTATGGGTAGTATGGGACTTTTAATATGCTGGAGTGAAGGAGAAGATAATATATATCAGTATTTCTTATTAGATGCAGAAGGACTAGGTATAGCTGATTATGTAAGTTTGAAGAATCCAAGTAAAGACGAAGCTTATATGGAAGAACAAAGGCTTATGGGAGGATTAGGATCTGACATAATAACTATATCTGAAGAAGAAGCATTATTTTTAGTAAAGCATTTTGGAAGAAAAACTATTGAATGGGAAAAAGAACTTCCAGGGGTTGTCGATGAATACATAGAAATAATAAATAATTATGAGACGAATTTAATTATAGAAGATTTATATCCGATAATATGTAAAGATGTAAAAGAAGAAATTGAATTTATTAATTATATGACAATGAGATTTATAGGTTGGGATAGAGAATGTTTAAGATACTTTTCAGGAAGTGAAGAAATATCTAACATGCATATTACTAGTATAAATGGAACTTTATTAAAAAATACAGTTACATGTAAAGGTGATGGAAAATTTGTAAGTGAAGCATTATATGAAGATGAAGATGGATATTATATATGTAAAATAGCTTTTAATATAATAAAAGAAGCTAATAAATTCAAAATAAGCTCAATGTTAGTTACAGATAAAGAAGCTATGTATGATTTCGAAGTATTCGATGAAATATCAAAAGAAGAATTTGTAGCTATATATAATATAGTAGATATAGATAAATTTATAGATAAGTTTTATATAGATAACCCATTTACTTTAAAAAGTGAAATGGATGAGGGGATTCTCTTTACAAGATTCAATTTTAATAATAATCATGTAAAAGAAGAAGTATATGTTATTAATAATGATATAAAAGCAGTTTACTATCAAATGGGAAATGAATTTTTTGTTGGTACTTATAATCAAAGAGATAGAATGTATATAAATAAAATATTACAGAACAATTATAAAGAGTTTTTAAATATGAAGGATGAATATTATTTTGAAGAAAATGCTCTTTATGATTTTGCAGAGTCAGGTTCTAATGATTTTGAAGATTTTTTAAGTTAAATAATGATTAAAAAAATAAGATTATGATATTTCTATCATAATCTTATTTTCTGTATTTATAATATTGGGGGAATATTATGAGGAATACATTAAATAGTGTAGACAAGTTATGAATTTTTTATAACATAAAATTTATAAAAAATTACATTTCTTCCTCGTCAAATTCCTCCATATTTATTTGTGGCATACCAGGAAACATTCCAGGATACATCATGTTAGGCATCATATACATATTAGGGAACATCCCAGGGTACATCATGTTAGGCATCATATACATATTAGGGAACATCCCAGGATACATTAGATTAGGCACACCTTGCATAGGAGGTGTATTAGGCATATTCATACCAGGCATACCCATACCATTCATATTCATGTTAGGCATGTTTGTATTAGGGGTACACTGCATATTCATATTAGGCATGCCTTGCATATTCATATTAGGTATATTTGACGAAAATGCCTCTATATCCGGATAGCTATAGTCTTCTATAGTAGGATATACAGCATCATTATCTATTTGTGATAAATCGGGATTTGATGGATTTTCTGCATATGGATTACTATAAGTAGTATACCCACTCATTGTTGGGTTCATTTGATATCCTGCATATTGAGCTCCGTTCATCATATATGGATTCATATACATCATAGGATCGATATACGGTCTAGGATATATATAATTAGGGTCTATCTGGTCATTCGTATTATTTGAATACATATTATAGTTCATACTTAACTCTCCCTCCTAAGGAAATTAAAAACTTTATTAAATTTGCTCCTAATTATATATATATTATTAAAAAACTTAATATGTGTATAAATTAATCCTTTCGGTAAAATTATTTGCACTTACTAGTGGTTATAAAAAAAGAAGTTGTATATTTAAAGATGCTGGCTTCTTTTTTATTTTTTTATACAAAAATTAGTTGCAAAATTGGTACAAGTAACATACAATACAATATATGAACAGTTATTCATATATTGATATAAACGGAGGATACAAAATGGAAGAAAGAACAATTAATACATGCGAATGTAATGATATACATGAAGATATAGTTAATGAAACTAAGAATAAAATGCCTGAAGATGAAATGCTTTATGACTTAGCTGAATTATTTAAAGTCTTTGGTGATACAACTAGAATAAAAATATTATACGCGTTATTTTCAAATGAAATGTGCGTTTGCGATATAGCAAATCTTTTAAATATGACTCAGTCAGCGATATCTCATCAGCTTAGAGTATTAAAACAAGCTAGACTAGTTAAGTTTAGAAAAGAAGGAAAAACAGTTTATTACTCACTTGATGACAGTCATATTAGTCAGATATTTGATTGTGGATTAAATCATATTCAAGAAACATATAAACGTTAGGAGGAGCCAAATGGGAGATTGTAGCTTATTAAAAAAAGAGATTCTATTAGGTGGATTAGGATGTTCTCATTGCGCAAAAGCAATAAGTAAAACTGTATCTAACCTAGAAGAAGTAGAGGGATGTAATTTAGATTTTGAAGCTCAGAAATTAACAATAGACATATTAGATATTTATAATGGAGATGAAGTAGTATCAAAAGTTGTAGATATAATAAATTCTATAGAACCAGACCTTGATATAGACGTAACAATTAACTCAGTAAATTCTAGAAAAGGACAAAAAGGTAGGGGTAAAAATATGAAATCATTAAGTAGAACAGAAGTTAATGACAATGTTAATCCTATAAAAGTAGAATTTATATTAAATGGCTTAAACTGTGCCCATTGTGCAGATGTGATCAATGAAAAAGTAGGAAAATTAGAAGGTGTTAAATCATCTAATTTAAACTTTGTAAATAAAAAATTGACTTTAAATCTTACTGATGGAAAAGATGAAAGCGAAATAATAAGAAAAACTATAGATATAATAAATAACACAGAGCCAGGATTAGATATAGTGGTCAATAATAAATCTAAATCAGGAATAAAGAAAGAAATAATCTTAGGTGGATTAAATTGTGCTCACTGTGCAGAGGTTATAGGTCAAAAGGTTTCTAATTTAACTGAAATAGAAAGTTCAGATCTAAATTTTATAAATAAAAAATTAACTGTAATAATAAAACAAGATGAAAATAGTAAGCAAGTTATTGAAAAAATAATAGATATAATAAATAATACAGAACCAGGACTAGACATAAATATAGTTGAAAACTCAAAACAAGCAAATGTATCTGTAGAAGAGAAGGAAAAAGATTCTTCGAAAAAAGATTTATTAAAGTTAATAGTTGGTTTTGGAATGTATGCAGTTGCCATATATCAAAGTACTATTGGAGTAGAAAGTAAATTGATGAATTTACTTTTAATAATTTCTTATCTAGTAGTAGGTGGTGGTGTAATAACAAAGGCTTTTAAAAATATGACTAAAGGTAGAATATTTGATGAAAATTTCCTGATGTTAATAGCGACAGTAGGTGCATTAGCAATTGGCGAAGTGGAAGAAGCTGTAGCTGTTATGCTTTTCTATCAATTAGGTGAATATTTACAAGGTATAGCGGTTGGAAAATCTAGAAAGTCTATAGCTTCCCTTATGAATATAAGACCAGATAGTGCAAACTTAAAAGTAAATAATGAAATAAAAGTTGTTTCTCCTGAAGATATAGAAATAGGTGATGTAATAGTTATTAAACCAGGTGAAAAGGTACCTCTAGATGGTGTTATAATAGATGGTTCATCTATGGTAGATACATCTGCAATTACAGGTGAATCAGTTTTAAGAGAAACAGCAATAGGTGATGATATCTTATCTGGATTTATAAATAAGAATTCGTTATTAACTGTAAAAGTTACTAAAGGATATGGTGAATCAACTGTTTCTAAAATATTAGATTTAGTTGAAAATGCTAGTAGCAAGAAGTCTAAAACTGAAAACTTCATATCTAAGTTTTCAAGATATTATACTCCAGTAGTTGTTTCTTTAGCTGCTGCAATAGCAATTATACCTCCTATAGTAATTCAAGGTGCAGAGTTTAGTGAATGGTTCTATAGAGGATTACTATTCTTAGTTGTGTCATGTCCGTGCGCATTAGTTTTATCTATACCTTTAAGTTTCTTCAGTGGTATAGGATATGCTTCGAAGAATGGTATTCTTATAAAAGGAAGTAACTACTTAGAAGCTTTAAAAGATGTAGATACAGTAGTGTTTGATAAAACAGGAACTTTAACTAAAGGCGTATTTAACGTAACTAATATAAATGCAGTAGATATATCAAAAGAAGAATTATTAGAGTATGCAGCTATTGCAGAGGTTAACTCTAATCATCCGATTGCAAAATCTATACTTAAGACATATGGTAAAGCAGTTGATTTAGATAGTATAAAAAGTTATGAAGAAATAGCAGCTCATGGTATAAGAGTTCAATATAATAATGAAAAGATACTAGCTGGAAATGAAAAGTTGATGAAAGCTAATAATATATTATACTCTGAAGCTAAAGAAGTAGGTACTGTTGTATATGTAGCAGTGAATGGTATGTATAAAGGATACGTAGTTATATCTGATGAGGTAAAAGAGGATAGTAAAGATGCAATCAGAAATTTAAAAAATGTTGGTATAAAAGAAGTTGTAATGTTAACTGGTGATAATAAAGATGTAGCGAATAAGGTTGCAAGTGATTTAAATATAGATACAGTTTACTCTAGTTTATTACCTAATGAAAAGGTTGAAAAAGTAGAAGAAATATATGAAGGTAGAAATGAAAAAGAAAAAGTAGCTTTCGTTGGTGATGGTATAAATGATGCTCCAGTATTAGCCCGTGTAGATGTTGGTATAGCGATGGGTGCACTTGGTTCAGATGCAGCAATAGAAGCAGCAGACGTAGTTCTTATGACAGATGAGCCAAATAAAATATATAAAGCTATAGAAATATCTAAGAAAACAAACAAAATAGTATGGCAAAATATTATATTTGCACTTGGAGTTAAGATAGTTGTTATGATATTAGGTGCAGGTGGTATGGCAACTATGTGGGAAGCAATATTTGCTGATGTAGGAGTTGCCTTAATAGCGGTATTAAATGCAATGAGAATTCTTAAATAGTATATAAAATAAATAAGCCTATAATTAGGAATGATATCAGATTCTTAATTATAGGCTTCGTTTATGTATAAGTTTTTTATATTACATATATGTACACACATATAAAATGAAGTAAACTCCCTAGCATGATAAATAAGTGGAATATTTCATGGAACTCAAAGTTTTTAAACTTTAAAAACTTTGGCTTAAGACCATAAATTGCAGCTCCAACAGTGTAAGCTAAGCCTCCTGCTACTAAAAGTATTAAACCATTAACAGAAAGAGAATGGTATAAAGGTTTGATAACAAATATAGCCATCCATCCCATGGCAACATATATTAATGTTGATATCCATCTAGGACAGTTAAACCAAATTAATTTGAAACAAACACCTAATATAGCAATTAAAAGTAATATTCCAAAGAGAATAAAACCCTGAGCTCCTTTTAAGGAGATTAAACAAAAAGGAGCATAAGAACCTGCTATTAATATAAAAATCATTGAATGGTCTATTTTTCTTAAAAACTTAATTCTAGAATCTCCAGCAATAGTTAGATGATAAGTAGCAGAAGCTGAATACAAAAGAATTAAACTAATTCCAAAGATAATTACTGCAGTTAAAGATATTACAGAAGGATCTTTCAGCGTAGTTTTTATGACTAAAGCTAATAATCCAGCAAATGCTAAAATAGCACCTATTAAATGAGTAACGCCATTTATGGATTCTCTAACATATTTACCCATATATATACCTCCAAATTGTAAAAAATAGAATTTATATTAATGGAAATATTTTACTTTTATATATCCATAAATTTTTAAAAATATACAAATGTACTACAAGTAAAATAATTCCAAAATATAATATAGTACTATTATACTCTATAAAATTAAATATTCATCTTATTTTTGATATAAATTTTGATTATCAAAATAAAATGATGAGAAAAAAGATTATTTTGCAAAAAATATTACACGAGAAACTAGTATATAACTAGGTTTGAAGCGAATTTGTATAGTTAATTAAATTTATATTAAAAAAAAATTAAAAAAGGTGTTGACCGATAGTTAGAAAGATGATAAAGTATTACTTGTCCGAGAGATACGGACGAAAAATAAATCGAAAAAAGTCTTGACTGAGGGGGAACAACCTGGTAAGATAAGTAAGTCGAGAAAATGAACTTTGAAAATTAAACAGTAGGTTAATTTATATAACTAATTCTTATTAAAGAATTATTCGAAACAACCAAACAAAGCCAGATATATAACAGTATCTGAGTCTATCAACTTTTATTTGAGAGTTTGATCCTGGCTCAGGATGAACGCTGGCGGCGTGCCTAACACATGCAAGTCGAGCGATTCTCTT
>CABIVQ010000021.1 GCA_902362365.1 Clostridiaceae bacterium
TAGACCTCGCAAGTGTCTTGGATATAAGACACCTGCAGAGGTATTTGATGCAACATGAATATAAAGTGTTGCACTTATATTGACAATCTATCAATTTAAAAAAAGAGAATTGCCCTTAGTGTCAATCCTCTTTTTATTTTCTTAAATCTATATATAAAATACTATATTAAATCATGCGCATAATCTTTAATTGGTGCTTTTATTAAAAATTTAGTTCCTATAAGTGCAAATACTATTTTATGCCTATTATTTGTAAGCTAATTAAAATTACCGGGTTTTGTATTACATATAAGGTAGCACCTATGAATTTCATTACCCAATCTAACACCACATCTTGATTCTTAAATGCTTGAGCTGATATATAACCTGCAAATAATATTGGAACTCCTATAAACAATATTACATTTGTTCTTACTTTTAGTCTATACGATATTGCTCCTAACATATATCCTAAGGATATCATTAATGTATTTGTTAAAGTTCTAGTAATTATACTTTTTATAAACCACATCAAAGACACATCTGCAACTTTAAATTCAAGATTATCTATACTAATCCAAGATATGCCACTTATTACATATACTTTCCTTTTAGTAATTAACTCCATTAATACCTCGCAACCAATCTCAAAAAATACACTAAATAATGATGCAAAAATCGCAATTGTAATACTCCATAATGCTATTGCTTTTAAAAATCCTAACCTATCCCCCCTTATGCTAATAACCCCACCAAAAGTTTTAACTGTACAATTTATTCCATAAGCCATACACATAATATAAGCCAACATACTTGCCTGACTAAAGAATCTAATAGGCTCAATAGAACTTCCATCTAAAGCAGATATTATATTTGATATTACGCTCATCCCCACATTTACTGTAACTATTGATATAAATGCAATTAATGCTATTTTAACATCTCTTTTCAAAAATTTATAATATGGATTATTCATATAATACCTCCTCCTTTTTATGCATATTTATAAATAAATCTTGTATACTCATATTGTCTAATTCAATATTTAAAGTTTCTATTAGTGCTAGATCTTGGTCATTTATTTCTCCATAATATGAATAAACTTCATTATTTCCAAAGGATTTAATAGGTTTTCTATTTTTTAATATAGACAATTTATTTAAATCATCTTTTTTACCTGTTATATGATAAGATTTTTCTTTTACTTCATCTATATAATCGTCTACTTCGACTTTTCCGTTCTTTATTATAATTACTTTTTCTAATAACTCTTCTACTTCATTAATCTGATGTGTAGATATTATTATAGTTCTATTTTTATGTGTATAGGATTCTAATAAAATACTATAGAACTCTTCTCTATTAACTGCATCAAGACCTATTGTTGGTTCATCAAATATTGTTATAGGCGAGTTAGAGCAAATTCCTATAATATTAGATACTAGTGTCTTCATACCTCTCGATAGTTTTTTATAAATTAATTTTTGATTTATTTCAAACCTTTTACAAAGCTTTTCTTGTAGCTTGTAGTCATAATCTTTACAAAAGTAAGAATATGCTTTAAATATATCTTTTACCTTGTACTCTATATCATAGAATTCCCTTTCCCTAACTATACAGATATCATCAAGCACTCTAATATCTTCCTTAGGATTTTTTCCAAATATCTTAACTTCTCCATGATTACATAATAGCTGATTAGCAATAATATTAATTAAAGTAGTTTTACCCGCTCCATTTTTACCAAGTAATCCATAGATTTTGTTTTCTTCAAAATTTATGTTTATATTATCGCATATTTTTTTATCTTTAAAACTATGACTTACATTCTTAACTTCTATCGCTATACTCATATCCTCACCCCTTATAATTCTTTATCATTTCTAACAATTCTTCTTTTTCGATATCTAATTTACTAGCCTCTTGAATTAAATCTTTTATATACACTTTTTCAAAAGCATCTTTTCTAGATTTCTTTATTACGTTCTTAGCTCCCTCACAAACAAACATACCTATACCTCTCTTTTTATATAAAATATCTTTATCTACTAAAATATTTATTCCTTTTAAAACTGTAGCTGGATTTATTTTATATAACTTAGATAACTCTGTAGTAGAAGGTATTTGCATCTCTTCTTCTATACTACCACTAAGTATTTCATCTTCTATAGCCTTTGAAATTTGAATAAATATTGGCTCATTGTCATTAAGAATTAACTTCAATATCTCACCCCTTTATTTAGTTAGTTAGTTATTTGAGTAACTAACAATATATCTATATTATATATATTTTCCTAAAATTTACAATATATTTTTTATAATTATTTCCCCATAAATTTAATTTTCCTAAATAAAAAAGTATAAGTTCTTTTACTTACAAAAACAACTTCTGAAGTAAAGGAACTTATACTTTTTCATAGGTAGATATTCTTTTTAAAATTAATAATAAGAAAATAATTTAATTATTTAAGAGGAACGTGTATATTAGTATTTGTATATATTAATATATATTTTTATTACAAGTAATAACTTAAGGAGAAAAATATGCTAAATATAGATAAAATAGAACTTTTAGAAAGAATTCTACCATTTTTTAACAATCTCTCTTCAAAAGAAACTGAAGAATTGATTTCAAAGAGCTTTATAACTAAATATGAAAAAGGAACAATAGTTCATAATAAAAATTCAACTTGTACAGGTTTATTAATAACAATATCAGGACAATTTAGGACCTTTATATCTGCTCCTTCAGGAAGAGAAATAACATTATTTAGACTGCTAGAGAGAGATGTTTGTATCTTATCTGCTTCTTGTGTATTTCAAAATATTACTTATGATATTAATCTAGAGGCTGAAGAAGAATCTTTAGCTATTATTATAGATAGCTCTATTATTAAAGATTTATCACAGTCTAATACCCATGTCTTAGAGTTTTTATTTAATCTAACTCAAAATAAACTTTCAGAAGTCATGTATGTATTAGAACAAGCTGTCTTTTTTAGCTTAGATTCGAGAATCTCTAATTTTCTAATCGAAGAATCAAACTTAATAAATTCAAATACACTTTATTTAACTCATGAATCTATCGCTAATCATTTAGGATCAGCAAGAGAGGTTATAAGTAGAATATTAAAGAAGTTTGAAAAAGATGAGATAATACAAGTCTCCAGAGGTAATATTAAAATACTAAACTTTGAAAAACTAAACAACATATCTAATTCTTAATAAAAAAATTGTACTCAAAATATATTTTTGAGTACAATTTTTTATTTTATTGAAAATTACTTTTATTTGTATTACCATACCTTTCTTTAATGTATTTTTATTTATAAATAATCAATTACTTTTTAAGCCCTATACTAACCTTAAATAAATCTCCCTCTATTTCTTATTATACATATTACTAGTTCACTTCATTAAATTTTTATCTATTCCTCTGCATGTTTAAGTACTTTTAGATCCTCTGAACTCCCAACATATTGGTTGCCATTATTATTACCAATACTCATCCCATTCTTTATAGGAGCAAATAAAAATCCTAAAACAATTCCACCTAATAAGCAACTAGCCCCCCATAATACCTTGTTAATATCCTTCATATTCCCATCTCCTTTAAATAAAAGTCAATCTATATCTTAATTATTTCTTCATATACTAAGATTATCCTTTTATAATAAAAATCTACTATTTTACCTGTGCTCAAATCATTATATTAAAATAAATTTTTTCAATATATTTTTACAGCTTTTTTATAAAATACATTAATTGTTTTTATTCTCTATGCATTTTTCAGGATTAATATAAATTAATTCCCATACTCCATTTTTGTTCTTTTTATAGTCTGCTATTTTAATATCAACACCATTAGTTAACTGATAGAATAGAACATAGTACTCATTTTTTTCTTTATCCTTAAAATAAACTCTCTTTTCATATCCATCGTTTTTTACTTCAATATTTCCACTAACTAAAGAACACCAATCTCCATACTCAATTTCAACTAGAGACCTAGCATTGTATGACCATCCATGATAAGGTGCACATAAGTAATTTTCACCCATATATTCCATATTTTTAATTTTATACTGACCTTTTTCATTATCTAAATATATATATCCATAATAATATGCAAATAACCCCATATGCTTATCAGAACCTTCTATAACCTCTAATTCAACAAAGTATTTTATTTCATTTTGATTATTTTCATCTGGTGGGACTTTACTTAATTTTACCAAGTTAATATGTAATTTATTTTCAAATGATTTTAAATAATCTTCATAAGAATATTTATCTTTATAAGAACTTGATAGAAAGTTATATGCAACAGGATAAGGTCCTTTAGCGTAACCTAAAGTGCCACATCCAGTGTTTGTATTATTTGTAGGATTTGCAGCTTCTCTTAGCACACTAAAATAATTTATTATAGTTTCTTCAGGAGTACTTAAAAACTTTTTATGTAGCTTTATATCGGATGCTTTATCTCCATAAATACTGTAAAGAGAACTTTCAATCCTATCATTTAATATAGGCATATTAGATGGTCTAAAGTATCTTTCTAAACTATAATACTCTTCATTATTATCTACATTAGCGTCATATTCTATTTTTATTTCTTTTAGATAAGTACCACCTAATATCAGTTTTTCAGAATAACCTTCTCCTTTAACTATTATAGATGTACTTACTAAAATAATCATTACTAATAAAATGTCTCTTATCTTAAACATAGTAGCCCTCTTTTCATCTCTTAATAAATTTATTACTACTATATTTAACAAATACTCATATCTTTATTATATTTAATATATAAGTTTAAACTTGATAAAACTTATGCTTTATTAATTTTAATTTCCTAGAAAATAAAAAAACCTGTTTTAAAATATTTTATTTTAAAACAGGTTTTAACTTTATTTAGCGTATTCTATCGCTCTAGTCTCTCTTATTATACTAACTTTGATTTGACCTGGATATTCAAGTTCATCCTCTATTCTCTTAGTCATTTCTCTAGCTAATAAATGTATTCCTTCATCTGTAACATTTTCTGGTTTAACCATTATTCTGATTTCCCTACCAGCTTGTATTGCAAATGATTTTTCAACACCTTCATATGAGTTAGCTATTTCTTCTAACTTCTCTAATCTCTTAATATAAGCTTCTAAAGTCTCTCTTCTTGCCCCTGGCCTTGCTGCAGATATTGCATCTGCTGCAGTTACAAGAACTGCCTCAATAGTTTGAGGTTCATAATCTCCATGGTGTGTACTCATAGCATGTATTACTTCTTTAGATTCCCTATATCTTCTAAGTAAATCCATACCTATCTCTACATGAGTTCCTTCCATTTCGTGGTCTACAGCTTTACCTATATCATGAAGTAAACCAGCCCTCTTAGCTAATTTAACATCTGCACCTATTTCAGCTGCCATTATACCAGCGATATGAGCAACCTCTATAGAATGTTTAAGTACATTTTGCCCGTAACTAGTTCTATAGTTAAGTCTACCTAATAATCTAACTAATTCTGGATGTAATCCATGAACTGCAGTTTCAAAAGTTGCTTGTTCCCCATATTCTTTTATTATATTATCTACTTCTTTTCTTGCTTTTTCTACCATCTCTTCTATTCTAGCTGGATGTATTCTTCCATCAGCTATAAGCTTTTCTAGTGCTATTCTTGCAACTTCCCTTCTTATTGGATCAAATCCTGATAGAATTACTGCTTCTGGAGTATCATCTATTATAAGGTCTATTCCTGTTGCTGTTTCAAGAGTTCTTATATTTCTACCCTCTCTACCAATGATTCTACCTTTCATCTCATCATTAGGTAAGTTAACCACCGTTACAGTAGTTTCTGCAACATGATCAGCAGCACATTTTTGGATGGCATAACCAATTATTTCCCTTGATTTTTTCTCTGCTTCATCTTTAGCTTGAGTTTCTATTTCTTTTATCATTATAGACATTTCACGTCTAACATCTCTTTCTGCTTTGGATAATATTATCTCCTTTGCTTCATCTGATGTTATACCTGATATGCTTTCTAATTTTTCTAGCTGTTGATTCTTTATAGTCTCAACGTCTTCTTCTTTTTTCTGAACTACTTTTAATTTTTCATTAAGATTAGATTCTTTAGACTCTAAATTTTGTAACTTCTTATCTAACGCTTCTTCTTTTTGTACTAATCTATTCTCAAATTTTTGTAATTCATTTCTTCTAGACTTATTTTCTTTTTCTGCGTCTGTTCTCAACTTATGAATTTCTTCCTTGGCTTCTAATAGCCTTTCTTTATGTTCAGTTTCTGAGTCTCTTTTTGCTTTATCTATAATTTCTGCAGCTCTTTTCTCGGCATCTCCAATTTTAGCTTCAGAAATATTTTTTCTTACAAAATATCCAACTCCTACACCGACAGCTATAGCTATTATGCCTACTAATATCGGTTCTATGACATCCACCTCCTTTGTTAATAATCCCAAAATGTCATCTTTTGCAACTTGAAAATCATATTATTAAGTAAACTATGCTACATAATAAGCTATATTTAAAGCATAATCATTTTAATAAGTTAACAGAGTATAAAAATACCCTGTTATTAAATTATTTTTACATAATTTATCCTTATTTAATTTTATTATTTTTTCTACCTTATGTCAAGTTAATAGGATTAATAGGAGGTATTGATTTTTTATTCTTCAAAATTATCTATACTTTCTTCTGATTCGTTTTCAGCAGCATTATTTTTTGCTTCATCTAACTTATAATGAGCTCTTACTTTTTCATCTATTTCGTTAGTTAAGTCCATATTGTCTTGTAAGAACTTCTTAACGTTCTCTCTACCTTGTCCAAGCTTTATATCATTGTAGCTATACCAAGCTCCTGACTTCTTAACTACATCTATATCAGCTGCTATATCTAATAAATCACCTATCTTAGATATACCTTCACCATACATTATGTCAAATTCTGCTTGTTTAAATGGTGGTGCAACTTTGTTTTTAACTACTTTGACTCTTGTTCTACTTCCTAGAACTTTATCACCTTGTTTTATTGTATCTATTTTTCTAACATCAAGTCTTACTGATGAGTAGAACTTAAGTGCTCTACCACCTGTAGTTGTCTCAGGGTTACCGAACATTATACCAACTTTTTCTCTTAACTGGTTGATGAATATTGCAACACAATTAGATTTCTTTATTGAACCTGTTAATTTTCTTAATGCTTGTGACATAAGTCTAGCTTGAAGACCTACGTGAGAATCCCCCATATCTCCTTCTATTTCTGCTCTTGGAACTAATGCAGCAACTGAGTCAACTACTATTATATCTATTGCATTACTTCTTATTAATGCTTCAGTTATTTCTAGTGCTTGTTCCCCTGTATCTGGTTGAGATATTATTAAGTTATCTATGTCTACTCCTAAAGCTTTTGCATAAACTGGATCTAAAGCATGTTCAGCATCTATGAATGCTGCTATTCCACCTTGTTTTTGAGCTTCTGCTACAGTGTGAAGTGCAACTGTTGTCTTACCAGAAGATTCAGGTCCGTATATTTCTATTATTCTACCTTTTGGAAGACCACCTATACCAACTGCTATATCAAGACCTATAGATCCTGTAGGTATGACATCTATATTCATAGATGTAGCTTCCCCAAGTCTCATTACTGATCCCTTACCAAAATCTTTTTCTATTTTCCCTAAAGCTAAGTTAAGGGCTTTTAACTTTTCTTGTTCTATACTCATATTCGCTATTCATCCTTTCATCTATATAAATCAAAATAAATCATTTAATCAAACATCTGTTCGTATTTAATTATACCTCATTATATATCTATCGTCAAATTTTATATAAATTAATTTAGCTTAACATAAGGTAATAAATTTCCATAGTAAAATTTTACCACACTTATTTCTTTTATAAACCTTTTTCTAGCCTTTTATACAGATTTTGACTTATAAATTTTAATATATCCTTTTGTATTACTTTTTAATAAATATTCAATTGCTTTTTATGTCTTAAGTATACATTTCTTTTCATCTTAAATACTTGAGTAAAATTATTACACATTAGTTTAATAATTTTAATATATAGTTTTTATTTTTAGCCTAATGAGAGTAAGAAGATATTTTTACATCATCGATACTTATTCCATACACATAGCTTTCTTCTCTTAACTTTAGAATACTTTCTGCATCACCAGTAACTAATACCCCGTAAGACTTTACGCCATTCTTATTTACATAATCTAAAGTATATTTATATACATCTTCATAAACATTCGGATGATTAAGTTCTGTAAAACTTTTATTGTCTATCATGTATTTTAATAAACTTTTAAAATGAGTTTCATAAACTTCACTATCATTACGATCCCAGTCTAACGTTCCTAATTCTAGATACGGATATTTTTCATTTTCTTCGAAACCTTCTAATACAATTCCACTTCCACTTGTTTCAAACCCCATTTGTGGTAGTTGTTGTGTTTTTTTATCACAAGTTCTTATTCCTACCCAACTAAAGTAAAGATCTTCATATTTATTAATCAATCTAACAATTTCCTTCATGTCTATATCTTCTTTAAAAGAAACATATATATTAGCCTGTGCTGTCTTTGGTAATAATTTAAGCTCTTCAATTTCTGAACTATCGTCATTATCATAATCATCGTATGGGTAAACTCCATATTTAAAGATATTCATTATAGGATATTTATAAAAATCACTTCCAATATACATTAACTGCCCCTTATCAATAACTCCCTCATAAGTTGTTTCAGTATTTTTAAATGTGTTATATTGACTAATTTTTGTATTATATCTGCCATAACCTAAAGATTCTGAGTTAGTATAACTTGTATCAATTCCTGGGAAATGAAGTTCTGTAAAAACAGATATATCGACCAACAACTGTTCTGTAAACTGACCTAACATTTTAGTTGGGTTATAATACTTAGAATCCATAGCCGGAGATATAATATACTTAGCACCTCCTACTAATCCTATAACAACTAATACAGAACATATTCCCGTTACTATAAACTTATTTCTAATAGATTTATTTATAGATTTTAGTAAATCTTTTTCTGATTTTCTTTTAAACTCATTTTCTTCTTTACTTATTCGCATTTCACCAAATAAATCTTTTTTATTTAGAAAATCATCCTCTATATTTTGAGATAAGTATTCACTTATAATTTCATTCTTTTCTATCTCTTCTTCAATAATTTTAATTTCTTCTTCACTTGCACTTCCATTTATATACTTTTCATATATTTCTTTAAACCTCATAATTACTCCTCCATAATAGATCTTAAATGTTTTCTAGCTCTATAAATCAAAGTTCTAACTGCTCCATTTGATATATTCATTATATTTGCTATTTTATTTTGGGGAATTTCTAAATAATAAAATAACACTATAACTTCTTTCATGGTATTTGGCAGACTCATAACTTTGTTGTACAAATTAAGCGAACTTTCACTTTTTATAATGCCTTTTAATACATCTAAAGAAGTATCTTCTATATGTAAATCCAAGATATCTAATTGAGATATAATTTTATTTTTCCTTACATAATCTATATATAAGTTTCTACATACTCTAAATAGCCAAAATTTTATATTATCATGATTATCATCTAAATATAAAATTGCTCTAACGAAAGCTTCTTGCATAATATCTTCTGCTAAATGACTGTTTTTACATAAAGAAAAAGTGTACAAATAAACTTCTTTTGAATATTGCTCATAAAATTTTGATATATAATCTGAGTTCATTTTCTCCCCCTCTCATTTAACAAACGTATTTATCTTAGAAATGTCACAAACTTTTATGTTTTTTTAGAATATAGTTAGAATTTTATACATATGTCTAATAAAATTATTATTTGAAGTTCTTAATAATTATATATACAATTATTCTATATACTATAGTTGGAGGTCAATATGAAACTAAATAAAGTACACCACACTGCTATAATCTGTTCAAATTATGAGACATCAAAAAACTTTTATGTAAATATCCTTGGATTAGATGTAATTAATGAAACCTATAGAAAAGAAAGAAGATCTCATAAGCTAGACTTAAAAATAGGAAATAGTCAAATTGAATTATTTTCCTTCGAAAATCCACCTAAAAGAGCAAGTTATCCAGAAGCTTGTGGCCTTAGACATCTATGCTTTGAAGTTGATGATATAGAAGAGTTTGTAGTATATCTTAATAACAATGGAATTCAAACAGAAGAAATCAGAATTGATGAGTTAACAGGTTCTAGATTTACTTTTTTTAATGACCCTGATAATTTACCTATTGAATTATATGAAATTTCAATTATATAGTACTATATAATGAATGATAACTACATAAAAAAGTGCACTGACGTAATATATAATTACGTTAGTGCACTCCTATATACTATTTACTATTCATAAATAACTCTTTATTTTTGTATAAGTATTCCCAACCAGAATATAAAGTAAGTAGTGTAGCAATCAATATACATACAAATCCTATATTTAATAATAAACCATTATTAAAGTTTTCACCTATTAATAAAACTATTATTGAAAGCATTTGTGTTATAGTCTTTAATTTACCACCACCACTTGCAGCTATCACCTTTCCTTCTGCTGCAGCAATAGCTCTTAATATACTAACAGTAAGCTCTCTAGCAACAATTATTATTACCATCCAAGCTGGAACTAAATTCACTTCTATCATACAAGTTAACGCTGATATAACTAATAACTTGTCAGCTAGAGGGTCCATAAACTTTCCAAAGTCAGTAACTAAATTATACTTTCTAGCTATATAACCGTCCATAGCATCTGTTATTGATGCTACTATAAATATTATACATGCAATTAAATATTTATTTGGTATATTAAGAAGCATTACTATTATAAATACTGGTATTAAAAATATCCTAAATAATGTTAATTTATTAGGCAAGTTCATTTATTACATCTCCCATTAAATCGTACTCTAATGCATTATTAATCTCTACTATTACGAAGTCTCCTACATGAAGTTGTTTCTTAGATTTTACATAAACTATACTATCTATTTCTTCTGCATCCCCTTGAGTTCTTCCCATATAAACATTTTTTTCTATTTGTTCTTCTATAAGAACTTCAAATGTTTTACCTATTTTAGTTGCCATAACTTCTTGAGATATTCCTTGTTGTACCATCATTAGTCTATCTCTTCTTTGTTCTTTTACATCTTGGTCAATATGGTTTGGTAATTTATCTGCGGCTGTTCCTTCCTCTCTTGAGTATGCAAAAGCACCAAGTCTGTCAAACTTAACTTTTTTAGCAAACTCAATTAATTCCTCAAAGTCTTCTTCTGTTTCACCTGGGAATCCTGTTATTATAGTAGTTCTTAATGTTGCATCAGGTATATTATTTCTTATCATTTCTATTTTAGCTAATATATCTTCTTTAGTTGTATGTCTGTTCATTAACTTTAATATTCTGTTACTTGCATGTTGTATTGGCATATCAAAGTAATTACAGATATTATCATATTTCTTTATAACCTGAACTAACTCTTCTGTTATTGATTCTGGATATGAGTACATTATTCTTATCCATTTTATACCTTCAACTTGAGCTAATTCTTCTAATAATTCTGGTAATACAGCTTTTCCATATATATCAGAACCGTACATAGTACTATCTTGTGCTATAACTACAAGCTCTTTTACACCTCTAGCTGCTAAATCTTTAGCTTCAGCTACTATGTCTTCTATCTTTCTACTTCTTTGCTTACCTCTTAATTTAGGTATTATACAATAAGTACAATGCTTATCGCATCCTTCACTTATCTTTAAGTAAGCCATATAACTTGGTGTTGAAACGTATCTTGGAAGATCTTCATTGTAAACAAATTCTATGTCATTTAAACTTACTATTTTGTTTTCTTTTTCTAAACCAGCAACTATTTCATCTATATTTTGGTAACTTCCTGTACCAACTATAGCATCTATTTCTGGTATTTCTTCTTTTAACTCGTCTGAATATCTTTGAGCTAAACACCCTGTTACTATAAGAAGTTTTAAATTAGCTGTTTCTTTTAATCTAGCTATTTCAAGTATTGTCTCTATAGATTCTTGCTTTGCTGATTCTATAAATCCACAAGTATTAACTAAAGCTATATCAGCTTCTTCCATATTTCCTACTAACTTGTATCCTTTTCTATTTAAGATACCCATCATTATTTCTGCGTCTACTAAGTTTTTTGAACAACCTAGTGATTCTAGTGCTATCTTTAACATTTCATTGCTCCTTTTTCTACTGTCTTATGAAAATCCATTAATTTTTCTAATGTTTCATTTATATCTTTAAAGTCTATTACTTTGTTGTATTTGTATTGTTCTACAGAATGCATATACAGAGGGTCATAATATTCAACTAAATATTTTTCTACAAGTTCTTCGTATTTTTCTTCATCTAACATCTGTAAATACTCTTCAATTTTTTTATGACCAAGTCTTTTTCTAAACTTACCTATACATTCTCTTAGGACATCTATATTTCCTTCATTTCGATCATAAATATAATCTTTGCATAGTCTTTTTACTCTGTCTTCTATGCTGCACTCAATAAGTAGATGATATCCATCTCTTATTATACCTTCATAAATTTCATTTGGTATTAATACATGTCCAACTCTTTTACTTTCACTTTCTATAAATATATAGTCTGTTTTTGAAAAGAATAAAGCTTCAAATATTCTAGTTTCAAATGTCTTTTGAGTTGGTGGTTTATCATCAAAAGTTATAAACCCAAATACTGAGCCTGTATTCTTTGCCATTTGTTCTAGGTCTATTATATCTATGTTATTTTTATCCAAACCTACTAGAAGCTCCGTTTTTCCAACTCCTGTTAATCCATGAAGTACGATAAATTGTTTTTTATCCATTATATTACTTAAATAATCTAAAACAAAATTCCTATAAGATTTATATCCACCTTCAAGTTTATATAAGTCTATTCCTATTGAAGCTAAAAGATTTGCGAAACTTCCACTTCTCATACCACCTCTTGCACAGTATATTACTACATGGTCATACTCTGCTGATAATTCTTTTACTTTTCTATACATATCTTTTAATTTCGGTGATACAAAGTCAAACCCCTTGTCTATAGCCTCATGCTTTCCTTGTGTCTTATATATAGTACCTATCTCATGATGTTCATCATTGCTAAATAACGGTATATTATAAGCATTTAATATATGATCATCTTGATATTCTTTTTCTGTTCTGACATCTATAAAGATGGTATTTTCAAGCTTTAAAGCGTCTTCTACATTTATTGTCTTCAAATTCTATTCACCTTCTAAATTTACTAATTCTTCCTTAGTTATTAATACTTTTCTTGGTTTACTTCCTTCACTTGGACCTACTATTCCTCTTTCTTCCATAGAATCTATTAATCTAGCAGCTCTATTAAATCCTATTTTGAACTTTCTTTGAAGCATCGAGGCAGATCCTTGGCCATTAGTTACTACAAAGTCTATAGCATCTGCTAATAGATCATCCTCATCACTTGATTTAGGTGCTGCAGTTTTTGAAATAGTATCCATTATATCATCTTCATATTTTACTTCTTCAGTCACTTGATTTTTTATAAAATCTATAACTCTTTCTGACTCATTTTCTGATATAAATGCACCTTGAAGTCTTACCGGTTTTGCTGCCCCTAGTGGGTAGAATAACATGTCTCCCTTACCTAGTAACTTTTCTGCTCCACCTAAGTCAAGTATAGTTCTAGAATCTGTTTGTGATGATACTGCAAAGGCGATTCTAGATGGTATATTTGCTTTTATAACCCCTGTTATTACATCAACAGACGGTCTTTGCGTTGCTATTATTAAATGCATCCCTGCCGCTCTTGCCATTTGTGCAAGTCTACAAATATAATCTTCCACATCATTTGCACAAGCCATCATTAAGTCTGCAAGCTCATCAATGATTATTACAATCTTAGGTAATTTTTCTTCAGCCTTTTCATTGTAACTTGTTATATCTTTTACTTGATTTTCAGCAAATAACTTATATCTTCTATTCATTTCTACAACTGCCCAGTTTAATGCATTTGCGGCTTTTTTAGGATCAGTTACAACTGGTATTAATAAATGTGGTATTCCATTATAACTTGCAAGCTCAACTACCTTTGGATCTATAAGTAAGAATTTAACCTCATCTGGGCTAGCTTTGTATAAAATACTATTTATTAAAGTATTTACGCAAACACTCTTTCCTGAACCAGTCGATCCAGCTATAAGTAAGTGAGGCATTTTCGCTATGTCTGCTATAACTGGTTTCCCACCTATATCTTTACCTAAAGCCATTGCAAGAGGTGATTCAAAGTTTTTAAATTCATCACTTTCTAATACCTCTCTTAAACCCACCATTTGTCCTTCTTCATTAGGAACTTCTATTCCTATAGCACTTTTTCCAGGAATAGGTGCTTCCATTCTTATACTTTTTGCCGCTAAGCTTAGCGCTAAATCATCAGTTAAATTTACTATTTTACTAACTTTAACACCAGGACTTGGTTGTATTTCATATCTTGTTATAGTAGGGCCTACTGTAACTTGATTTACTTTGGCTTCAACACCAAAGTCTGATAATGTCTTTTCTAATAACGAAGCATTCTTTAATACTTTCTTCTTTCCATTTTCATCTGTCTTCTTATCAAATTTATTTAATATTTCAAGTCCAGGCTTTTTATAGTTTTCATATTTTGAAACTTCATTAAAATCTATTGGTTGAGTATTTTCAATATGTTGTGTTTTATCAAAGTCTTTATTTTCTTTAGTAGCTTTATCAAGTCTAGAACTTTGAAGATTCTTTAATATATCTAAATCTGAACCACTTTGAGTTCCTTCAAGTATTTCTAAATAATCATCTTCTGCTTTGTTAAATCCTACTATCTTTATAGTCTTATCATCTACACCATCTTCTAAACTAACTGCAGGTTCTTTTTCTGCAATATTATCCTTACTATGCTTAGCCTTCTCCATCATTCCTTTTAAGAATCCTAGTTTCTTTTCTTCTATCATAGTTTGTTCCATAGTATTTTCATCTATTTCATCACTTATCATATCTAAGGCAGATTTCTTTAAGTTCGAAACTTTCTCTTTTAAGTTAGTTCCTTTATTTTTAGATTTACCTTTTCCAAAATTTACATTTGCTAATAAGTCTTGTATAGATATATTAAAAGTAAATAATACACATAATACTAATGCGAATATACTGATTAACCATCCCCCAGTTATTCCAAATATAGCTTTTATATAATAAGCAATTGTAGATGTGATTAGTCCAGTACCAGTACCTTCTACACCCATTTGCATTACATCATTAATCATATTTGATTTAAAAGGAACATCTACTGGTATACTTCTTGCATTTATTAGTCCATAAAATACAAATACAAAGGTAACCACTACATAATACACTTTGCTGTTTTTTAACCTATAAACATATTCGTTTCCTTCAAAGAATCCAAGTATCCCTGCAATAATTACTATAAAAGGAATTACAAATGAAAGACCTCCAAATAATCCTTTAAATATGTTCTGCATAAAATTACCCACAAGCCCCATAGACCCTGAGTTCAAACTATATAATAAGAATATACCTACAAATATTGTAACTAAGTTATGATATTCCGCTCTAAATCCTAGGTCTTTATCCTTTTTCTTTTTGCTTTTTTTCTTAGCCACCAATCTCACCTCTTACTTTTTGTAACTCATCTACAACATAGATAAATTACAACTTTCTTTAATTTTGAAATTTACTTTAGTATCCCACCAACATTCTGCAAGCTACTACACTGCTTGATTAGCATATTATAAAATTATTTAAAGTTAATCAGCTATAAATTTAAACTTCCTTTAATCTTAAAAAGTGCTAATGCCTTGACACTAACACTTTTGCTTATATTATTTAATTATATCATATATTATATTATTTAAACAAACTTATTTATTTTCTTTAGACTTATCATTTATTTTGTAATTTTCTCATCTTCTGCTATTAATTCTTTTAGCTTAGCCAGTGCTTCTTTTAATCCCCCAACTGCATCAATTAAGCCACAATCCACTGCTTCCTTACCTATAAGCACACTACCAACGTCACTAACTAGTTCATCTTTTTCATGCATTAATCTTACTAATTCGTCTCTTTCTATTTTTGAAGTTCTTATTATAAACTCTACAATTCTTTCTTGCATTTTTTTAAAGTACTCAAAAGTTTCATTAACTCCTATAACTAATCCATTTGTTCTTATTGGATGCACTATCATAGTCGCAGTTGGTGCTATAAAAGAATAATCTCCTGCTGTTGCAAGAGGAACACCTATACTATGACTACCTCCTAATACAAGAGTAACTATTTTTTTAGATACACTGTTTAAAAGTTCTGCCATTGCAAGCCCGGCTTCTACATCTCCTCCAACAGTATTTAAAATTACAAGAACCCCTTTTACATCAGGATTTTCTTCTACTGCATAAAGCATTGGTATAATATGCTCATATTTAGTTGATTTTTTTTGTGGATTGCCTACAAAATGACCTTCTATCTCTCCTATTATAGTGATACATTGTATATCTTTTTTAGGTGGGGTCGGCATTTGAGGAGTTCCCATTTGTTTTATATCTTCTACCTCATCGTCATTACTTTCCTCTTCAGAATTTCCATTAGTATCACTAGAAAAATCACTTCTATCTTCTACGTCTTCCTCTAAAAGCTTATTACTTCTTTTAGTTATTTGTTCACTTTTTTCTAACTCTTTATTTCCAATTTCAATGTCTATGTAATTAGTATTATTATCTTTGAATTTCATAATTTATCTCCTCTCAAGCATTCTTGCTTTTAGTTTTACCAAATCTATGTAAAACATTCACTTGCAAATGTTTGAGAGTTTTTTAATTATATTATAATTTTAGATCTCCAACTTCCTCTTTTCCATCTTATATAGAATATTATTCCTCTTAAAATTTCATCCAGCATCATAGCCAACCAAACGCCATGTAAACCCATTTTAAAAGTAATAGCAAATATATATGCAAACAATGCTGATACAGACCACATCGATACAATTCCTACTATTACAGGGAATTTAATATCTCCTGATGCCTGCATTCCTCTTATTGTTACCATATTTACTGTTCTTCCTAATTCTAAGAAAATATCTATAAATAAAATTTGCTTGCCTAGCCTAAGTATTTCTGAATTTGTAGTAAATATACCTAATATATAATCACTAAATATAAATATAGAACCAGATACTATTAAGGTTACTAACATTGCTTTTTTTAAAGTATCTATAACAGCATCAAAGGCTTGATCTTCTTCTCTAGCACCGATTAAATGTCCTACTATTATTTGGTTAGCTTGAGATATTGCATTGGCATATAAATAAGAAATCATTACTATTATACCTATGTATGTTCTTCCTGTGACAACTGTTGTTCCTAGCATATTTACTATAGTTAATATTACTATTTGAGAAGCATTATAGGATATACTTTCTCCTCCTGATGGGAGACCTATATTTATTAATTTCTTGAAAGTATCTTTAGGGAATGGTCTCATATATTTAAATGAAATTTTCTCATCTATTTCTTTTGTAAACATGTACCCTATTATTATAACTCCTATAAACCTACTCAAAATACTTGAAATTGCAACCCCTTGTACTCCCATCTTAGGTAAACTAAAATAACCATTTATTAATATTGCATTTCCAATTATATTTAGTATATTTACTAATACTGAAATATACATAGTTTGCTTCATTAATCCGTTACTTCTAAATATTGCTGAATAAGTTAAAAACAACGCTTGTAAAAATAACCCGCCTCCAACTATATTCATATAAGCATTTGCATCTTGTAATAAGTCTGTAGGAAGTTTTATTAGTTTAAATATAGTTCCTCCAGACATAAATAATACAGTACCTGCAGCTAAACCAAAAATTAAATTAGTAAATATAGATACGGTGTAAGTCTCAGATACTTTACTATAATCTTTAGCACCTAAATATTGAGATACTAGTATTGTTGTTGCCATTGTTATTACACTAAATGTTATTACTAACACGTTCATTATTTGATTTACATTTCCAACTGCTGCAACTGCATTATCTGATACTCTACTTAACATAAGTTGATCAATATTATTAACTAATAGTTGCAACATAAGCTCTATAAATATCGGCCATGTTAAAGCAAGTATAGATAATCTTTTATCTATTTTTTTTGCTGATTCCATTATTCCATCTCCTATATAAATATTATTCCAAGATAAAATCTTATTAAATAAAGATATATATGTCAATAAAATTCTGAAAGTTACCTTTTGCAAACGATTTTAATTTTTACTCAAATAAAAATGCTGTAATATTAGATTTTGACATCTACTACCACAGCATTTTTATTAACTATAAATTCGGTTTATAAAATATATTGATCATATCATTTTCTTTATCTTCATTTACTATTGCATCTACTTCATATACCTCTTTTATTAACTCTTTTGTCAATACCTCCTTAGGAGTTCCATAGGCTACTATTCTACCATCTTTTAATACGTATATCTTATCACAATACATTGCTGCAATATTTAAATCATGTATGGCTGCAATCACCTCAATATCTAAACTTTTAACTATATTCATTAATTGTAACTGATACTTTATATCTAAGTGGTTTGTTGGCTCATCTAGTATTAAGCAATCTGTTTCCTGAGCTAATGCTCTAGCTAAAATAATACGCTGTTGTTCTCCTCCTGATAAACTATTAAAATTTCTATCCTTAAAATGTAACATATCTACCCTTTTTAATGCATCATTCATAATTTCATAGTCTCTATAGGAATCTCTTTCCATCATTTTTTTATGAGGAGACCTCCCCATTAAAACCATTTCTCCTACACTAAAATCAAAATCATAGTAATTATGTTGTGATACTACTGCCATCTTTTTAGCACTTTCCTTTAGTTTTATACCATCTAAATTTATATCTCCTAATTTAATTATGCCACTTGATGGCTTTAAGGTTCTATAAATACACTTTAAAAATGTAGATTTTCCACTTCCGTTAGGACCTATTATACCTATAATCTCTTTACTGTTTACGTCTATACTAATTCCTTTTAATATATTTTTATTTCCTATATCGAATTTTACACCTTCTGTTTGTATTCTCATTATACATTTCCTCCAAAGGTATAAGTCTTTTTAATCATTAACCAAATAAAACACGGTGCCCCTATAATTGAAATAAGTATTCCTATTGGAATTTCACTCCCTTTTACTATTATTCTTGATAGTACATCTGCCCATATTAAAAATATAGCTCCAACAAGAGCTGCAATTGGGATTATTTTTTTATGATCAGTACCAAATATCATCCTAACTATATGAGGTATAACCAATCCTGCAAATCCTATCATTCCAGATGAATAAACTAAAAGTCCTATCATTAAAGATGTTATTATCAAGTAAGTGTATCGATATTTATTTAAATCAGTTCCTAATGTAATAGAAACTTCATCTCCAAGCAGCATAAGATTTAAAATTCTATATTGTGTTATAAAAAATATAGTCCCAGCTAAAATTATCGGTAATATAAACGCAATTTGTTCCCATTTAGCTCCTGCTACACTTCCCATTAACCAGAAAGTTATAGTTTGGATGCCTTGTGCATCATTTGCAAAATAAACTATAAAACTTGAAAATGCACTACACACCGAGCTAAGAGCCATACCACCTAATAAAAGTTTTATGGAATTCGATCTTCCACCAATATTAGATATTAATAGAACTATTATTGATACTACAAATGCACCTATAAAACCAAATATACCTATAGCATTACTACCAAATATAGTTCCTAGGCCAAACATCACTGCTGTTGTTGCACCCAAAGATGCTCCCGAAGATATTCCAAGTATATATGGATCTGCAAGTGCATTTTTGACAACTGCCTGCATAACAACACCAACTACTGATAACCCAATTCCTACAGCCATTGCCAATACTATTCTAGGAAGTCTTATTAACCAAACTACATCATGTACTGCTCCATTAGATAAAGTACTTTCATTTCCTATTCCAAATAACTTATAAAAAATGATACTATAAACTTCTTTTATACTTATATCAACTGAACCAAAACTTACAGCAAATCCTATTGAAAGAATCAATGACACTAATAATACAATAGAAACACCCATATACATAGGTGTTCTTTCAAGTATCTTAGTCTCTTTTATTTCTGTATCAAATTTAATATCCATAAGCTTGACCTACTTATTTAAATTTGGATATAATCCATTTGCAAATGTATTTATACCATCTATTGTTCTAATTCCACTACAGTACATTTCTCCAAGAGCTATCGAGTTTACTCTTTCATTTTTAATAGCATTTAAGCTCGAAAGTGCTTTATTATTCATAACAGTATTTATAGCTTCCTTAGACATATCTTCATCAGTTCTATCCATATAAACTACAAATATTGAATCTGGATTTAATTTTATCAGATCTTCTTCACTAATATTTCCACCATTTGGATTTAAAAGCTCTGCTCCAAGTTTTTGTACCATATCTCCACCTAAGGTTTTAGCTCCATATGTATATATTTGTCCATCCATATATTCTATTATTAAAGTAGTTTGCTTTTCTTGATCTTTTACTGAATTTTCAACTTCATTTGTTTTTGTATCAATTTCATTTACTATTTGATTGGCTTTATCTTCTACATTAAATATCTTTCCTAAATTTAATATATCAGCTTTCTCATTTTCTAAAGTTCTATCTTGTGCTGCTCCACTATTTAAAGCCATATATGTATTTATATTATTTTGATGCCAGTAATCAACATCACCTAAATTTTTATCACTAAATAAAGAATACCAAGATAATATAAAGTCTGGTTGTTCCATTACAACAGTTTCCTTTGAGGGTGTAAACTCTTCTATATAATTCACCTTGCTAAATGCATCCTTATACTCATCTTTTACTTCATGATCAAGACCTGCTGCTATTTCAATTTTATCTTCTAAGCCTAATGCTAGCAAAGTTTCTATTGAATTTTGATATACTGCTACTACTTTTTCTGGTGCTTTATCAAAAGTTATATCTACAGGTTCATTTTTATAATTGTATGTAGTTATTGTAACAGGATAATGAGAATCACTGTCTAAACTTGTCTCATTATTACTTTCTCCATTTATATTATTTTCGTTCTTTGAACTACATGCTGTTAGCCCTAATATCATTAGGGTACTAAGTAATAATGCAATTCCCTTTTTTAATTTAATCATTAATATTCCTCCATAATACATCTAAAAATTTCTGCACATATTATTATATTATTATAAATTACTTTTTTTGTGTCTTTTCTGTGTCACATTTATGTCATTTTTGTGTCACTTTGAATCCTAATAACAATATTACTGAAAATTTATCATAGTATAAAAAACTCAAATATAAACAATAAAGGAGATACATAAATATGACTTAAAACTCATATTTATGTATCTCCTTTAAATTATATTTATATATTATTTATTTTACTTAATACTATTATTTATAAAATTGATTGTGTATAACATGGATTGTTCCAACCATATCTTCTTCTTTTACTAAGCAAGATACAGATGTATAAGAATCCGATGATTGTAATAATGTTATTCCAACCTTAGATAATCCTCTTATTATCTTTGCAATAACTCCAGGTGTTTCTGTAATCTTAGATCCTATTAGGGTAACCTTCGCACACTTTTTATTTATTTCACATTCTACGTTATACTTATTAAGTATTTCTTCAACACTTTCAACATCCGACTTATCTATTGCAAATCCTTTATCTTCTACAAAAAAATTTATCATCTCCATGTTTATATTTTTATCTTCCATTTCATTTAATATCTTAGAAAATAATTTTTCTGGAGATTTTACTTTAATCTGGGCAATATTATTTTTATGAGCAACTGCAGATACAAATCGTCCTTCTTCTTCATAATCACCATTCCCATAATCTAAGTTCTTAATTGAACCTATTTTAGTGCCTTCATAATTAGGATTTAGCGTATTTTTTATTTCTAAAATTATATCAGCTTTCTTAGCAAGTTCAACGGCTCTTGGATGTATTACCTTCGAACCTTGTTCTGCCATTTGAAAAACCTCTTCATATTCTATAAATTTTATTATTCTAGCATCTGGTTCTACTCTAGGATCTGCTGTCATAATACCATCTACATCAGTGTAAATCTGAACAGTTTTACTTCCTAAAGCTTTACCTATTGCTACAGCAGAAGTATCACTTCCACCTCTTCCCAAAGTAGTTATTTCTCCATCCTCTGTTCCACCTTGAAATCCTGCAATTACTACAACCTTGCCCATTGATATTTCTCTTTCAATTTTTTGAGGATTAATTTTTTTTATTTTTGCATTTGAATATGAATTAGTTGTAATTATACCAGCTTGAATTCCTGTTAAGAAAGTTGCAGGTATACCTTCATCTTCAAGTATACTTGTCAAAATAGTTCCTGATATAATTTCACCACAAGACATTATCATATCTAGCTCTCTTTTTGGTGCTTTTTCATTAACATTTTTACATAAACCTATTAAAGTATCTGTAGCATATGAATCTCCTTGTCTTCCCATTGCAGATACCACTATTACTAAATCATTAGCTTTATCTCTATAGGAACGTATTATATTTACAACCTCTTTCATTCTTTCATATGATGATACTGATGTTCCTCCAAATTTTTGAACTAAAACCCCCATTATTACCTCCTAAAAATACCTTAGTATACTCCATCATATTCAATAATTATCATATCATTTCCTATTTTTTTTACACTTCTCCAAGGTACCTCTAGAACAGATTTCTCTTTCTTCAATCCAAAAAATCCTTTTTCCTTTGGGATCAATAACGCTAATATTTTTCCTGTTGTTTCATCTATTATAAGATCACATTCCCCTACTACTCCAAGTCTTTCGCCTGAAACTAGATTTACTATTTCTTTACCTGCTATTTCAGATAAATTCAATTTAACCCCCCCTTAAACCTTTTTAACTATAATTTAATATTTTCTACTTCTCTACCAACAATGCAAATTCCAAGATTATTTAAATCAAATACTTTGTCTATTACCTTTTTAATACTATCAAAGCTTACATTGTTTATACATTCTAATATTTCATCAGTTGTTTTAACTTTATTGACAAGAAGCATTGATTTTCCAATAGACATCATTCTACTTCCTGTACTTTCTAAATCAAGTAAATAACTCCCTTTTAATTGCTCCTTACTTTCGTGTATTTCTTTTTCAGTTAAATAATTTTCTCTTAAATCTCTTATTTCACCTTTTATTATCTCGCAAACTTCTTCTAAATTTTCATTGCTCATACTTGCAAATATACCAAGTTCTCCACACTTTCTATATAAACTTTGAGCTGAGTAAATAGAATATACTAGTCCTTTTTCTTCTCTTATTTTTTGGAATAGCCTAGAACTTATGCTACCTCCAAAAACATTATTTATAACGGCTAGAGCGTAAACCTCATCATTATTTTCTATCCCTACTGCTTTCAAATTCATAACTAAATTAACCTGCTCTGTATCTTTATTTTTTGCTATAATGCAAGATTTAAAAGGTGCTTCATTTAGTTCTATCTCAAAATCTTTTCCATTCCAGTTTTTAAATTTATCTTCTATTTTTTCTACCATATTATCAAAGTTAAAGTTCCCAGATATAGATATAACAGCATTATTCGGTATATAATAAGTATTAAAATACTCTAATAATTCCTTTTTACCTATATTTTTTAAAGATTCTCTAGTTCCTAAAATATTCATTCCTAGTCCATCTCCAGCGTAAATGTGTTCTAATAGCATATCATACGCTAAGTCTTCAGGTGAATCTTCATACATTTTTAACTCCTCTAATATTACAGATCTTTCTTTATCTATATCTACTTCATCAAACTTAGAATTTAAGATCATATCACTTAATATATCTAGTCCAATTTCTATGTGCTCATCTAATAACTTCACATAGTAACATGTGCACTCCTTACTTGTAAATGCATTAATCTGACCACCTAAATTATCTATTTCACTAGCTATTTCCTTAGAAGTTCTTTTGTTAGTTCCTTTAAACAGCATGTGTTCTATAAAATGAGATACTCCACTAACTTTAGCATCTTCTATTCTTGATCCTGCATTTATCCATACCCCAAAAGATATAGACTTTACATATGGTATTTCCTCCCCTATTATTGTCAACCCATTCTCTAGTGTTTTTACTTTATACATATCTTCCTCCATTTTGTAACATTTATATTATATAAATTACTATTATTTCTTAAGCCATAATATTATTTATTCTTATTTCTAATCAGTATATGTATTTCATTATAGTTTAGTAAATATATTTATTCAACTATAAAATTCCCCTTACTAATATGTAACTACCTAGAATCTAGGCATTAGTAATTTTTCAACTATAACAAGTTTCTTTTATTTTTAAAGGTTAGAAATTCCCACTTTCAAAGTATTAAAAACTCCTTAAATATAGCTTATTTAAAAATATCACTTAGCTTTCCTGGCTTTAAACCTTTACTTCTGATAACCTCTATTATGTCGTCTACACACTCCATAGTTGCTTTTGTAGGATGCATCAATATTATGCTTCCATCTTTGACATCCTTATTTTTTACTCTATTGATTATTACATCTGGTTGTTCTCTATACTTCCAATCAATAGTATCTACATCCCATTTAAATGCCGTATATCCTAACTCCTTAGCTGCTTTCATAGTTCCTTCCCCAAAAGAACCTGCTGGTGCTTGAAAAAATCTAATTTCATCTCCAGTAATTTCTTCTATTGTACTTTCCGCCTTTTTCATTTCTTCTAAATTCTGATCGTAAGTAAGTTTAGAATAATCTAGATGCTTGTACCCATGACTTCCAATTTCATGTCCTTCTGATTTTATTCTAAGTAAGAAGTCTTTATTATTCTCTGCCCATTTCCCTGTAACATTAAATGTTATCTTTGCATCCTCTTTTTTTAGTACATTTAATATACCCTCTATGTACTCTTCTTCCCATCCTAGGTCTACGTTGCAAGTCATTGCAACGTAGCCACTATTAGCCTTTGTTCCTCTTTCATAGGGTAAACTTGCCTCATCAATAATGTTAAATGTAGGTGTAGAATGATTTTTTACCACTCCAAATATAATCCCACCTATTGCAAGTAATGCAACTACAACTCTTATGATTATTCTCTTTAGTTTCTTCTTATTTGCTACCATTATTAACATATAAGATTCCTCCCAAATATGTACAAATTATATCTTAGTTAATCTTATTAATCTATTGTCCTATTTATGCAAACATAAATGATACTATTTAATAAAAAAGTATGCATATTCCATTTTCTTTAATAAATAAAAAAAGAAGATACCTTGAATAAGCTTATTCAAGGTATCTTCTTTTTTTATTTATTTGTTATCTTTTTTTTCAATTTTTTCTGGCTTAGGTAGTAAAACTTTTCTAGATAAGTTTACCCTTCCTTTTTCATCTATTTCAGTTACTTTTACCTCTACCTCATCTCCGATGTTTAAAACATCTTCAACTTTAGCTACTCTTTCATGAGCTATATGAGATATATGAAGTAAGCCTTCTTTTCCTGGAAGTATTTCAACGAAAGCACCAAAAGTAGTTATTCTAGTTACTTTACCTTTGTAAGTTTGTCCTACTTCAGCTTCTACAACTATATCTTTTATAAGTTTTTGCGCTAAGTCTATCATTTCTTGGTCTATGCCAGCTATGAATACTTCACCTGTTTGTTCTATATCTATCTTAACACCAGTTTCATCGATTATCTTAGTTATAACTTTACCACCTGGTCCTATAACGTCTCTTATCTTATCTGGGTTTATATTCATTGTTATTATCTTAGGAGCATACTTAGATAATTGTGGTTTTGGAGCATCTATAGTTTTTCTCATTTCATTTAATATATGAAGTCTACCAATTCTAGCTTGCTCAAGTGCAGTTCTTAATATATTTTCATCTATACCATTGATTTTTATATCCATTTGTATAGCTGTTATACCATGCTCTGTACCTGCTACTTTAAAGTCCATATCTCCTAAGTGGTCTTCCATTCCTTGTATATCTGAAAGTATTGCTACTTTTTCATCATCTTTTATAAGACCCATAGCTATACCTGCAACCATATCTTTTATTGGAACACCAGCATCTAATAATGATAATGTTGATCCACATACAGACCCTTGAGAAGTTGATCCGTTTGAACTTAATACTTCAGATACTAATCTTATTGCATAAGGGAACTCTTCTTTTGAAGGTATTACTGGAACTAACGCTCTTTCAGCTAAAGCCCCATGTCCTATTTCTCTTCTACCTGGACCTCTTGATGGTCTAGCTTCACCAACACTGTATGCTGGGAAGTTATAGTGATGCATGTATCTCTTATTTTCTTCTTCATCTAAGCCGTCTAATATTTGAACATCACCTAATGCACCTAATGTGGTTATAGTCATTACCTGAGTTTGTCCTCTTGTAAATAAACCAGAACCATGAGCTCTTGGTATGAATCCATTGTCACACCATATAGGTCTTATTTCATCTAATTTTCTATTATCTGGTCTTACTTTTTCATGAGTTATAAGCATTCTTACTGACTCTTTTATTATCACTTGAAGAACTTCTTCTATATCAGAACCATACTCTTCTAATAATTCTTCAAAATGAGACAGAGTTTCTTCTCTTACCGCATCCATTTTTTCTTGTCTTTCAAGTTTTTCAACAGTTCTTACTGCTTCTTTCATTTTATCAGTTGCAAAGTTACGAACAGCAGTTTCTACTTCTTCATCTACCTTATGTAACTCAACTTCCATTTTTTCTTTTCCAACTGCCGCCGTTATTTCTTCTATGAAAGCTACTATTTTCTTTATTTCTTCATGTGCAAATAATATAGCTTCTAACATTAAGCTTTCAGGTATTTCTTCTCCACCAGCTTCAACCATCATTATAGCATCTTTAGTTCCTGATACAACTAAGTGAAGAGAACTTTTTTCTCTTTGTTCTGCAGTTGGGTTAGCTACTAGAGCTCCATCAACTAATCCTACTAAAACAGAACCAGTTGGTCCGTTAAATGGTATATCAGATATAGATAATGCTACTGATGAACCTATCATAGAAACTATATCTGGTGTACAATCTTGATCTACTGAAAGAACAGTAGCAACGACTTGTACATCATTTCTAAAACCTTTTGGGAATAAAGGTCTTATTGGTCTATCTATCAATCTAGAAGTAAGTATTGCCTTTTCAGAAGGCTTTCCTTCTCTCTTTAAAAATCCGCCTGGTATTTTACCAACTGAATATAATTTTTCTTCGTAATCTACACTTAAAGGGAAAAAGTCTATACCATCTCTTGGTTTTGCAGACTTTGATACATTAACCATTACCATAGTCTCTCCATATCTAAGTATAGCACTACCAGCAGCAAGCTCTGCTATTTTCCCTATTTCAACAGAAAGTTCTCTTCCTGCTAAATCCATCTTGAAAATTTTATGTTCAAACATTAATGCTTGTACCTCCTCTTATACTAAAACCGCGTTTCTATCCTAATTAATATCTTATCAAAAATACTATAATTTAACAACATAAAACTCATTTTATGACTTTTAATGTATTTTATCGCTATTTTTTAATATTTCTTTAAAAATTTAAGTATATCATTTTGTATATTATTTGCTACTTTATATAAAATTAATCATATCTAATAAGAACAGCTGATGGCAAATATATCGGGTCCAGTATGAGAACATATGCAAGCTCCACCTCTAGTAAAATATAATTTCTTACATTTTATTTTACTATTAACCTCCTCTTTTAATTTCTCAAAATCATCAACATTATCGCCACAACCGATTATTATATTCTTATCTTCTAAAGTATCATATTTATTAACTACTAAATTTACAAGTTCATGTATTGCGTGTTTTTTACCTCTTACTTTATTAAGTATGAATATATTTGCATCTTCTACTGTAAATATCGGCTTTATTTTTAATAAATTTCCTATAGTTGCTGTTGTAAGTGATGCCCTTCCACTTCTTTGTAAGTATTCAAGAGTATCCGGAACAAAGAATAAACTTACAGATTCTCTTAACTCTTCTAAATGTTTAATTAATTCTTCTGCTTTTATATCTTTATTATTTTCAATTAGTTCACATGCTTTCACTACAAATTGAGCACTACCTAAGGATAATGTTAAAGTATCAAAGATATGTATATCACCTTCAGTATCATTTTTAGCCATTACGGCACTTTGATAAGTCCCTGAAGATTTAGAAGATCCATTTATGCAAACTATAGAATAATCATCTTTATACTTATCAAAGACTTCTTTAAATTGTATGTATGTAGCTTGTGAAGTTTTTGGAACTTCAGTTTTTTCTTTCATTCGCTTATAAAACTCATCATTGCTAATATCAATACCTTCTTTATATTCCTTATCCCCAAGTATTATATTTAAAGGGACTACATCTATATCATATTGTTCTATTAATTCTTTTGGTGCATCACACAGACTGTCGCAAATTAACTTTATCTTCACTTATATCTCCTCCTAAAATTAAAGTATACATTATCTATAAAATATTGTTCTACTTTCTAAATTATTTACTATTCAGAATAAATATAATCACAATTAATATAATTCGCATTTATACTTCTTTATTAATTATACTATTTATTTGCATATTTTGCATTCTTACATGTACTTTTATTAGTTTATGCTATTATTGCAAAATATATTTAAAACATTACAAAATCTAAGTTACATCAATTTTAAATCACATTATTTTCTTCTATATTTAATTTAAAATAAAAGTTGTTTATTAAATTTATTATGTAATTAAAAACAGGAAGGCTTTTGCCTTCCTGTTTTATATAGATATTGAAAATAAAAAAATTATTTTCTTAATCCTAATTTAGCTATTAAAGCTCTGTATCCTTCAAGATCTCTTTGCTTTAAGTAAGCTAATAAGTTTCTTCTTCTACCAACCATCTTTAATAATCCTCTTCTAGAGTGGTGGTCTTTCTTGTGAGTTTTTAAGTGATCGTTTAACTCGTTTATTCTAGCTGTTAATAAAGCTATTTGTACTTCTGGAGAACCAGTATCTCCTTCTTTTCTTCCAAACTCTTTGATTATATCTGTTTTGTTCATTTGTTATACCTCCGTAATATTTTATTAAAATCGCCAATTACTAAGCATAGATTGGAGTGTTCTAATGCCGAGTAATGGTTAATTTACTTACTTATT
Source organism: Clostridiaceae bacterium (assembly GCA_902362365.1). Lineage (GTDB taxonomy): Bacteria > Bacillota > Clostridia > Peptostreptococcales > Peptostreptococcaceae > Romboutsia_E. The sequence continues at coordinate 29,376 of CABIVQ010000021.1, forward strand.
CTATCATATATAATTATTTTTTGCAAACATACTTTTTATAAATATAGTTAGTGTCAATCTTTAACTGAGATTTTAATTCATCTAAAGAATTAAACCTTTTTTCATCTCTAATTCTTTCTAGAAATTCAAGCTTTATAGTTTTTCCATAAATATCTTCATTAAAATCTAGTATATTAGTTTCTACAGATAAGCTTTTACCTTCTACAGTTGGATTGTAACCTACGTTTGTTGCACCAAAGTATATTTCTCCATCTAAATATACTTTAGTTGCATATATACCGCATTTAGGAACAAGCATTTCTTCATCAATTGCCATGTTGGCAGTTGGAAAACCTATAGTTCTCCCTAACTGTTTGCATTTTATAACTTTTCCCTCTAGTTGGTAATTGCGTCCTAAATACTCTTTCACTTTATTTACACATCCTTGTGCTATTAATTTTCTTATATAAGTGCTACTTACCCTTATATCATTAATTTTCACAGGTTTTACAATTTCCACTTTAAAATTATACTTAACACCTAAAATTTTTAATAATTTTGCATTTCCTTCTTTATTTTTTGCAAAGGTAAAATCATGGCCTACGATTACTTTCTTTGCTCCTAGCCTTTCTTTTAATATAATTCTGGCAAAATCATCTGCTGATATTTTTGTCATATCTTCATTAAAAGGAACATTTACTACCATGTCTATACCTAGATAGTTTAGCTTTTTCATTTTATCATTATCTGTGATAATGTTTTTTACGCTATAGCTCTTAAAGTAATTAGCAGGGTGATTTTCAAAGGTAAAAACAACACTTTTAATTCTTCTTTTTTTACTACTTTCAACTGCTTTTTTTATAAGGACTCTATGGCCTTTGTGAAGACCATCAAATTTTCCTATAGTGACAACACTATCTTCTACATCATCTACATCCCATATAGATTTAATAATATCCATAATGATTTTCCCCACTAGAATTATAGTTTATACAAATATTTTATCACTTTTTAAGCTTATAGTCTTATTATCTTTTAATAATCTTCCTACCCCTAAAAATCTTCCTTCACTATAAACTCTTACAAACTCATCATTTTCATTTATATTATTGGTACTGAATCTCTTATTGTCTATTATTCCACCATTACTGTAATATTTTATAGCGCTTGGTTTTAATATAACTTCACTAAAGTTGTTTAAAACATAATCTATATCATATAAATGTTCATCTAATTTATCATTATTATAAAACTTTTCTAATTCTTCTAATGTTATTGCATTTTCTAATTTAAATCTGCCTGAAGATGTCCTAAGTAAGAAGGACATATGACCTCCGCATCCTAAATATTCTCCTATATCATGACAAATACTTCTTACATAAGTCCCTTTAGAACATTTCACATAAAACATTATTTTTTTATCATTTATACTAAGTATGTTTAATTCTTTTATATTTACTTTTCTTGCCTTAATAACTATTTCATCAGCCTTACCACTTCTAGCTAAGTCACACATTTTTTTGCCATTAACTTTTAGTGCTGAATATACAGGAGGTAATTGTTCAATTTCTCCTTTTTGTGTATCAAAAGCTTTTTGTATATCTACTTCACTTGCCTTAAAATCATCAACTCTTTTTATTATAGATCCAGAAGAATCATAAGTATCAGTTGTCATGCCTAGCGTAAGCTCGCATATATATGATTTATCCTTATTAAGGATTAATTCACTTACCTTTGTAGCTTTTCCTATACATATAGGTAGTACCCCTGATGCATCTGGATCAAGGGTACCTGTATGGCCAACTTTTTTCATATTTAAAATTCTTCTAACTCTGCTAACTACATCATGAGATGTCATTCCTGTAGGTTTTAATATATTTATTATTTTGTTCATTAAAATCACCTTAAATTTCTTTTAGAACTTCTTGTAGGATTTTTATTTTTGCATTTTCTACTGTATCATATATAGTACAACCTGCAGCTCTTACATGACCTCCACCATTAAATGTTTGAGCAATTTTACTTACATTTACATAGTTTTTAGATCTTAAACTAACCTTGACTTCATTTTCTTTTTTTTGCTTTAATAGTATTCCTACTTCTATATTTTTAATGTCTCTTGTGTAATTAGTTACTCCATCAACATCATTAAAACTCATGTTATTTCTTTGTAACATATCTATCGTTAAGCTTATACATGCTACTTTTTCCTGAACTATATCTAATGTGTTTAATGCTTCTCCTAATAACTTATAGTAATTATAAGAATTACTTTGGAAAACATTTTGAATAATTTTATCTTTTTTAGCGCCTAAAATCATCAGTTCTTTAGCCATTTCAAAACTACTTGGATGTGTACTTGAGTAAGAGAAATTACCTGTATCTGTTACAAGCCCAGTATAAAGCGCTGTGGCTATATCTTCATCTATTATATTAATATTATCTAATTCATTTAATCTAACTAATAGGTTATATACCAACTCACTAGTAGATGAAGCTTCAGTATCAATATAATTCAAATCACCATAGGCATCATTACTTGCATGATGATCTATACATACTATTTTTAAAGCTTTATCTTTTATTTCTTCACTTACACAAACTCTATATTTATCTCCACAATCTAATGCTATCAAACTATAATTATCTATATTTAATGCTTTAAACTCTTCTGAGCTCATATTAGTTACATTTTCCACTAAGAATCTAAGATTTAATGGTGCATTATCATCTAAAACATAATATACATTTTTTCCTAACTTTTTTAAAGAATAGTATATGCCAAGAGTTGAACCAATATTGTCACCATCTGGGCTAATATGAGAAGTAACGACAAAGTCGTTACTTCCTTTTATAAATTCTATAATATTATCAATATTACTTATCATCTTCCTCATCCTTATGCATAGTTTCTTCATTATTTTTTGAACTAACTTGCTTTATAAGATTATCCATGTACATACCTTTTTTGATTGAATCATCAACCTTAAAGATAATTTGTGGAGTATGTCTAAGTTTTACATTTCTACTTACTTCTCTTCTTACATAGTTAACTGCACTCTTAAGTCCTAATAAAGTCGATTCTTCGTCTCCTCCTAGAATACTTACATATACATATGCATAACTTAAGTCATTAGTAACTTCTACATCAGTTACACTTACCATAGATGTTATTCTAGGATCCTTTATTCCACTAATAAGCATAGTGCTTACTACTTTTCTTATTTCTTCTGCTATTCTTCTTGTTCTATTGTATGATGCCATAATATCGACCTTCTTTTACTATTTTAATTTTCTTTCTACTTCTTTAGTTACGTAAGCTTCTACTATGTCGCCTTCTTTTAAGTCATTGTAATTTACGAAGCTTAATCCACACTCGTAACCACTATTAACTTCTTTAACATCGTCTTTGAATCTTCTAAGCGCAGCAATTTCACCATCGTGAATTATTATTCCATCTCTAACTATTCTTGCTTTACCACCTCTAAATATCTTACCTGTTGTTACATAACATCCTGCTATTGTACCAACACCAGATATTTTAAATGTCTCTCTAACTTCAGCCTTACCTGTATCTTCATCTTTGTATTCAGGATCTAACATACCTGTCATAGCTGCTTGAACATCTTCTATAGCTTTATATATTATAGTATATGTTCTTATATCAACATTTTCCTTTTTAGCTACTTCTTCAGCTCCTGGAACTGGTCTTACATTAAATCCTATTATTATTGCATTCGATGCTGTTGCAAGCATAACGTCAGATTCATTAACTGCACCAACACCGCAGTGAATTACTCTAACTGCTACTTCTTCATTAGATAACTTTTCTAATGATTGCTTAACAGCTTGGGCAGAACCTTGAACATCAGCTTTTATTACTATGTTAAGATCTTTCACATCTCCTTCATTCATTTGTGAGAAGAAGTCATCAAGAGACATTCTTTGATTAGATTTTAACATCTCTTCTCTTGCTATTTGTTGTCTCTTTTCAGCAACACTTCTAGCTATTTTATCACTTGGAACTGCAACAAACTGATCTCCACCTTGTGGAACTTCAGATAAACCTAATATTTCTACTGCTGTAGAAGGTCCTGCAGCTTTTACTCTCTTACCTTTAGAGTTTATCATCGCTCTTACTTTTCCACTTGCAAGTCCAGCAACTATTGGATCTCCAACATTTAAAGTTCCTCCTTGAACAAGAACTGTAGCAACTGGCCCTCTACCTTTATCAAGCTGAGCTTCTATAACAGTACCTACTGCTCTCTTGTTTGGATTCGCTTTTAATTCTTCCATCTCTGAAACTAATAATATCATTTCAAGTAATGTATCTATTCCAGTTTTTTGTCTAGCTGATACTGGAACTGCTATAACGTCTCCACCCCAGTCTTCAACTAATAATCCTTGGTCAGCTAATTCTTGCTTAACTTTATCAGGATTTGCATCTGGCTTATCTATTTTATTTATAGCTACTATTAATGGTACTTCTGCTGCTTTAGCATGGTTTATTGCTTCTACAGTTTGAGGCATTATACCGTCATCTGCTGCAACAACAAGTATCGCTATATCAGTAACTTGCGCTCCTCTAGCTCTCATTGATGTGAAAGCTTCGTGTCCTGGAGTATCTAAGAATACTATTTTTTGACCATTAACTGAAACTTCTGAAGCACCTATATGTTGAGTTATTCCTCCTGCTTCGCCTCTTGTTACGTTAGTCGATCTTATAGCATCTAGTAAAGAAGTTTTACCATGGTCAACGTGTCCCATTACTGTTACAACTGGTGGTCTTGGTAATAAATCTTCTTCTTTATCTTCTTCTATTTCCATCAAAGCATCTATTTCTAATTGCTCTTCTTCTTCATCTTCTGTGCTAGTTAATAATGTATATCCATACTCTTTAACTACTAACGATGCTATTTCTTCTGAAACTTCTTGGTTTATACTTGCCATAGTTCCCATTTTCATAAGCTTCATTATTACTTCAGAAGCAGATACATCTAAAGCATTCGCTATTTCCTGAACTGTTAATTTCCCAGTTATAGTTACTGTAGGACCATCATGAGTTACAGCTTCTTCACCTACTAATTCAACTAATAACTCTACATCATCATTTTCTATTTCACTATTTTCATTTTCTGCACTTATTTCTAATTCTTTTAATTTAGCTATTACGTCTTCGTTTGACATTCCTAACTTTTCTGCAATTTGGTATACTCTTGTTTTTGACACAAGATCACCCCCTATTGAATTTTTTATTTTAAAAGTTCTATAACTTTATTTGCAAAGCCTTCATCTTTTACACCAACTACTGCTCTTGGTGCTTTTCCGATAGAAAGACCTAGTTGTAACTTAGTTGAGAAATATACGTATGGTACATTTCTATATGAGCTTTTATCTTTAAAAAGCTTTTTAGTGTTGTTTGATGCATCTTCTGCAACTATTACTAATTTTACATTTCCTCTTTTTAACTCTAATAAAGTTGAGTCGTCTCCAGAAACTATTTTGCCTGCACGAGTAGCAAGGCCTAAATATGAGTATATTTTTTCTTCATTACTTTTCATATGACTTTAACTCTGCAAGTAATTTTTCATATACCTCATCAGAAACTTCCATTTTAAAAGCTTTATTTAAAGCTTTAGTTTTTATAGCTTTTTGTAAGCACTCTACACTTTTACATATGTACGCGCCTCTACCATTAGCTTTACCGCTTAGGTCTATGAAAATCTCTCCTTCTTTATTCTTAACGATTCTCATAAGTTCTTTTTTAGAGTCTCTATCTTGACAAACTATGCATTTTCTTTGAGGTACTTTCTTTATTTTTTGCAAAGATTATCCCTCCTTTACTCTTGGTTATCTTGAGATTCACTTTTTATATCTATCTTCCAATTAGTAAGCTTAGCCGCAAGTCTTGCATTTTGACCTTCTTTACCTATTGCAAGTGATAGTTGATAATCTGGTACTACTACTAAAGCAGATTTTTCTTCTTCATTAACATCTACTCTAACAACTTTTGATGGACTTAATGCTGCTGAAATAAACTCAGCTGGATTTTCACTATAATTGATTATATCTATTTTTTCTCCTATAAGCTCATCAACAATATTTTTTACTCTTGAACCTTTTGGACCTACACAAGCTCCTATTGGGTCTATTTTTTCATCTATTGAGTGCACGGCCATTTTTGTTCTAGAACCAGCTTCTCTAGCTAATGATTTTATTTGAACTATTCCTTCGAATATTTCTGGAACTTCAAATTCAAATAATCTCTTAACTAATCCTGGGTGACTTCTAGATACAACTATTTGAGGTCCTTTATTAGTTTTCTTCACTTCTAGTATATAAACCTTTATTTTTTGACCCGCTTTGTACGCTTCATGAGGTATTTGCTCTGCTTGTGTCATAACAGCTTCTATTCTACCTAAGTTTACGTATACTAATCCTTTACTCACTCTAGCAACTTCTCCAGTTACTATTTCATGTTCTTTTTCTATAAATTCATTATATACTATATCTCTTTCAGCTTCTCTTATTCTTTGAACAACTACTTGCTTAGCTGTTTGCGCTGCTATTCTTCCGAAATCTTTAGGAGTAACTTCATTTTCTATTATATCCCCTAGTTCATAGTTTGGATTTATTTGTCTAGCTTCATCTAATTCTATCTCTAAGAATGTATCGTATAAATCAGATTCATCAACTACTACTCTTTGAGAAAATACTCTAACGTCTCCTTTTTCTCTATCAAACTCAACTCTTACATTTTGAGCTGAGCCAAAGTTCTTCTTATATGCAGTTAAAAGAGCTTGTTCTATAGTATCTATAAGAATGTCTTTATCTATACCTCTGTCTTTTTCTAATTCTTCTAATGCTTCTATAAATTCGTGGTTCATCACATTTCCTCCCTAATTAAATTACCTTAGAACTTTATAGCAAGTCTAATAAGTGCAACATCTTTTTTATTAAACTCTACTTCTTCATTATCTATTATCACTTTTATATTTTTATCTTCTGTTAAACCTATAAGCTCACCTTCAAGTTGCTTAGAGCCATTTAATGGTTTGTATAGTTTTATTTCAACATCTCTACCTTGGTATCTTACAAAATCTTTATCTTTCTTTAATGGTCTATCAAGTCCTGGAGACGATACTTCTAAATAGTAATTATCCTTTATTGGATCTTTTACATCTAATATTTCACTTAGTGCTCTACTAACAACTTCACATTCATTTAAAGATATTCCACCTTCTTTGTCTACGAATATTCTTAGATAATATTCTCCAGCTTCTTTTACGTATTCAACATCTACAAGTTCAAAGTTATTAGTATCAATTATTGGTTGAACTAATTCTTCAATTGTAGATTCTATACTTTTTTTCATGTTCATTCCTCCTATTCAGTTGTAAGTTATAGTATTAAAATAAAAGAGTGAGCACTTCGGTCTCACTCTTAGTTTTTGCTAAATATACTATTTTATATACTATAATATCATATAATAGTTTTCCTTGCAAATTTTTTATTAATTAGTAAGCTTTTAGCTTTTTGTATTAAACCCATCGAAAATAAAAAATATTTTATTTTTATACATTTAGTTCGTAACTAATATCTTCTAACGGTTTATCTTTTACTTTATCCTTAACATAAATTATAGAAACAAATATTGCTATAACAATCACAAATGTAGCATACTTAAAAGCCACAGTCATACCTTCTATATCAGCTAATACTTGAGTTGCTTTAACGCTATTATTTGCTACTACAGTCATTATTGTTACAAATAAAGATGAACCTACAGCTCCTGATATTTGACGTAGAGTAGAATTTATGGCACTACCAGATGCTATTTGTTCTTGCTTAAGTTCATTTAATCCCCATGTTGTAACAGGCATTAATAAAAATGTTATCCCTATCATTCTTATTGTATACATAATTGTAAGAACAGCTATTGATGTTGTTTCTTCTAAGTAGCTAAATCCTAGTGTACCTACTCCTAACATAATACATCCTGATATAGCTAACTTTCGAAGCCCATACTTATCTAATATATTACCTGTTATTGGACTTAATATACACATTGCTATGGATCCTGGTAACATTACTATTCCAGGTACCATTGCTGACATGCCTCTTGCAGACTGTATATATATGGATAAAATCATAGTTGCTGACGTCATAGCCATATATACTATACATATAAGTATAATACTTATCGTAAAATTCCTAACTTTAAATACTCTAAGATCTAAAAGTGGATCTTCAACTTTAATTTGTCTAATTACAAATAATACTAAAGATATTAATCCTATTAATATTGGTATATAAGCTAATGGGTTAGCTATAGTGTAAGTACCTATATTAGTCACACCTATTAACAAACCTCCAAATCCTAATGAAGATAGTATTAACGATATAACTTCAAGCTTAGACGGTTTATTCTCCATAAAGCTCTTTAATAATATTACTGCAAATATCACATCTAATATTGTGATAATTGCTAGTATATAGAATATAAATCTCCATCCAAAACTATCTATTATATATCCAGATACTAGTGGTCCTATTGCTGGTGCAACCCCTATTGCGAAACCATATATACCCATTGCCTTACCACGTTCTTCTTTTGGATATAAGTTAATCATAGCTACTTGAACCAGCTGCGTTATTATGCCAGCTCCAATAGCTTGTAACACTCTAGATAGTACCATAAATATAAAATTATTTGCAGTTATAGATACTATACATCCCCCTAAAAATAACCCCATTGATGTCATAAATAAACCTTTAATAGGAAATTGATTTACCAAATATGCTGTTGATGGAATCATAATTCCAAGTACTAACATATAAGTTGTTGTTAACCACTGTGCACTAGATGTTGTAACATTAAATGTTGACATTATACTTGGCAAGGCAGATGTCAAAACCATCTGGGCAAGACTAGTTATAAATGCGCCTATTATTAATATTGCTACAATACCACTTCTATTTTTTCTACTTTCCCCCATTTTATTCTCCTATTTTATATCTTAATATTTGCAAGCTTCTATACTTAATACATTAGGATTTTCTATAATTCTAATAGTGTACAGAAGTTAAATTATCCGTGTCATCTCTGAAAGCTATAAGTACTTTACATTATCAAATAATGTTAATCAGTACCCTTTAAGTATAAATCAACCTTTTTACGAAATCAACCTTTAATACACTAGTATACTAAATCCTATATATAAAAATGAGTTATCATTTTACTGATAACTCATTCTCATATTAAAATAATGATAATTGATTTTCATCACTCATATTTTGTAAGGAACCATGATTTGTAAGTGTTTCAATTACAGTCTTAGATATCTTTGTTCTTTTTCTTAAATCTTCTTTTGAAATAAATTCTCCATTTTCTCTTTCTTCTTGAATATGAATAGCAGCATTCTCTCCAACACCTTGTAGTGCTATCATAGGCGGAAGTAATAACCCCTTACCTGGCACTTGGAAAAGTTTTGCATCTGATTTATATATGTCCACAGGAAGTATTTTTATTCCTCTAGCATACATTTCATAGGCAACTTCTAGTACCGTAAGCATATTCTTTTCTTTAGTAGAAGCGTCATTTCCTAAGCTTTCTATTTCATGTATTCTAGTTCTAATTGAATCTATTCCTTTTACTATTAAGTCAGCATCAAAATCTTCTGCCTTAGTTGAAAAATAAGTTGCATAAAAGGCTTCTGGGTAATGAACCTTGCAATAAGCTAGTCTAAAGGACATCATAACATAAGCAACCGCATGTGCTTTAGGGAACATGTATTTGATTTTCTGACACGAACCTATATACCAATCTGGAACATCATTAGATTTCATCTCTTCAATGTGTTCTGGCTTTAGCCCTTTTCCCTTTCTTACGTTTTCCATTATTGTAAAGGCTGATTTTGGTTTTAGCCCTTTAAATATCAAGTAGTTCATTATATCATCACGAGTTGATATAACTTCGTCTATTCCAACTATTTCTTCTCTAACTAAATCCTGAGCATTATTTAGCCAAACGTCAGTACCATGAGAAAGTCCAGATATACGTACAAGTGCTGCAAAAGTTGTTGGTTTCGTATCAAGAAGCATCTGTCTAACGAACTTTGTACCAAACTCTGGTATTGCTAATGAACCAATAGGACAATTTATTTCTTCTGGTGTGACACCTAGTGCTTCTGTAGAAGTAAATAATGACATTGTTTCTGGATCATCTAATGGAATTTCCGTTGCAACTATTCCTGTTAAGTCTTCTAGCATCCTTATCATGGTCGGAGCATCGTGCCCAAGTATATCAAGTTTCAGTATTCTACCACTAATTGAGTGATAGTCAAAATGTGTAGTTATAACTCCACACGAAGTATCATTAGCAGGATACTGTATTGGTGTAAAATCATATACATCTTTGTAATGAGGGATTACCATAACGCCTCCTGGATGCTGTCCTGAAGTCCTCTTGACACCTGTACATCCATTTGCAAGTCTTAATGCCTCTGCTATTGGAACATTTATACTATTTTCTTCTATATATTTTCTAGCATAACCAAAGGCTGTCTTCTCAGCTACAGTACCTATAGTACCTGCTCTATAAACGTACCCTTCACCGAATAATTCTTCTGTATATTTGTGTATTACCGGCTGATAATCACCAGAGAAGTTGAGGTCTATATCTGGCTCCTTATCTCCTTCGAACCCAAGGAAAACCTCAAATGGTATATCATGCCCATCTTTTCTAAGTGGCTTACCACATTTTGGACAATCTTTATCTGGTAAATCTACTCCAGAACCATACTCACCAATTTCAAAGAAATATGAATATTTACATTCTGGATCATCACAAATATAATGTGCTGGTAATGGATTAACCTCAGTAATATCACTCATAGTTGCAGCAAAAGAAGATCCAACAGACCCTCTTGATCCAACTAGATATCCATCACTTAATGACTTCGTAACTAGTTTTTGAGCGATAATATACATAACTGCGTATCCATTGCTTATTATAGAGTTAAGCTCCCTGTCTAACCTATTTATAACTACATCAGGTATTGGACTACCATATATCCTTTCTGCCTTTGAATAGCACATTTCTCTTAGTTCTGTATCTGAACCTTCTATTACTGGAGGATAAGTATCATCAGGTATTGGTTTTATAGACTCTACCATATCAGCTATTTTGTTAGTATTTTCAACTACTACTTCATAAGCTAATTCTTCTCCCAAATAACTAAACTCCTCTAACATCTCATCTGTAGTTCTAAAATGTAAATAAGTCTCTTCATCATCAAGTTTAAATCCCTGAGAATATTTTAATACTCTCCTTAAAACCGCATCGTGCTTATCTAAAAAATGCACATCTCCAGTTGCTACTGGTATTTTTCCAAATTTCTTAGCAGCTTTAACTAATCTTCTATTTATATCTCTTAATTCTTCTGCATCATTGACTTCACCTTTATCAATCATGAATTTATTATTGTCAATAGGCATAATTTCAATATAATCATACATATCGATGACTTTTTTTAATTCTCCATCTGGAACATTTTTCTTTACTGCTTGATAAACTACTCCAGCTTCACATGCAGAACCTATTATTATCCCTTCTTTATGCTCATTAAGAACACTTCTAAGAATTCTAGGTGCTCTATAAAAGTGATTTACATGAGCATCCGATACTATCTTATATAAGTTCTTAAGTCCTGTGTAATTTTGAGCAATCAAAGTAATGTGGTTTGTTGTTAACTTAGTATAGTCTATTTTTCCTAAAACATTATTTACATCTCTTAGAGTATTTGCTCCTTTTTTCTGAAGCATATCTAAGAATTTAAGGAATATATGTGCAGTTGCTTCTGCATCATCTACTGCTCTATGGTGATTTAATAATGGTACACCAAGCTCTTTTGCAATTAGATTAAGCCTAAATCTCTTTAAATGAGGCAGTAAAATTCTTGAAAGCATTAATGTATCTATACTTTTACTATTATAATCTAATCCTTGCTCTCTACATTTTTGTGATATAAACCCTGTATCAAACTCTGCATTGTGAGCTACAAGCACACTATCTCCTACAAATTCCATAAATTTTGGAAGTATTTCTTCTATCGTAGGCTTATCCCTGACCATATCGTTAGTTATACCTGTTAACTCTTGAATTTTATAAGAAATATCTTTTTGAGGATTTATAAGCTCACTAAATCTATCTACTACCTTAAAATTTTCTATTTTAACTGCACCAATCTCCGTTATCTTGTCGTTAACATTAGAAAAACCTGTAGTCTCTATATCAAAGACTACAAAGCTTTGAGATAACTCTTTATCATTAGGATCATTTATTATCAATGCATCATCTTCTACTAAATATCCTTCGACTCCATACAATACCTTAATTCCATTTGCCTTAGCAGCTCCCATCGCATCTGGGAATGCCTGTACTATACCATGATCTGTTATAGCTATTGCCTTGTGTCCCCACTTTGCTGCTCTTTCAACTAGTTTTTTAACATTGCAAACAGCGTCCATCGAAGACATTTGTGTATGGGCGTGTAATTCTACTCTTTTATTGTTACTTAAGTCTTGTCTTTCTACTTTTACTTCTTTTCTAATACCACTTATAGTCATACTTATTTCTCTTTGATAAGTATCATAAATTATATCTCCTTTGATTTTTAAATAAGAGCCTTTTTTAATTTCATTTAAAACTCCATCTTTATTTACGTCATTTAAGAATAATTTACAACTAATAGAACTTGTATAGTCTGTAACCGCAAGTATTAATAATATCTTACCATTTCTAAGCTCTTTGGTCTCAATATCGAAAACTTCACCTATTATGCCAGTAGTCCCTGAGTTTACATTCAACTTAGATACTTGATCAACTATTACATTTACATTTTCTCCATATATTAAATGCTCATCAACTTCAGGTTTTATAACATAACCTTCTTCTTCAACTTCTTTTTCTTCAACTTTACCAAAGTCTAAAGCTTTAATTTTTTCTTCTATTTCTCTATCTGTTCTCTCTATTATTTTACTTATGCTAATGTTTTCATCTATAGCTCTTTCCAAAACTATATTTATATCAATTCCTAGTTCTTCACTTAAAGCAGTTTTCAGTACATGAATAACATTTTTTCTCATTAACTTTTCATAGAAAAGATCCTTAGGTAACTTAATTTTTAACACATCATCTAAGCACATATACTCAACTTTTTTGTACCAGCCTTCTATAGCAGGACATAAGCTTTTTAAAATATAAAGTATATTATTCCAGTATCTTTTTATAATATCTTTATTAGTTTTTCTATCTAAACCAGTATATCTGATTTTTACTCTTATATCTTTAAAATAATCTAATGTATATAAAAGTTCATCTCTAAACTTATCTAATAATTCATAAGATACTATGTCTTTTGATGTTAAATAAAAATACACTATTTTATCTTCTTTAAAGTAAACAACTTTTTGAATATAAACTTCTTTTAGTTGCTTCGACAATATTGTATTGTTTATCTCTAGTTTATCTAAATACTCTTTTACAGAATCCATAGCTATCTCCTTTCTTAGATTTACTATTATATCACAGGTAAAGTCATAGATTAACTATTAATCAATCTTACCTTTTAAATATTACCCTTTAGCACTAAGAATTACACATTTGATATATCTTTAAATTATTAATAAAATTTATAGATTTAATTTGGATTAGCTACAAATTAGATTTTTTTAATACTATGTAATATAAGGAAAAACACACTTTAAAAAAGGTGGTGTTAAAATGAATGGAGACGATATTCTTGATTTTAGAAAAATAGTAATTTGCTTTTCTGAATTAGGAGAAAAAAAACTTTTAAAAAAAACGATTAAAGAGATTCATACAAATAAAAGAGTACATCTTTACTATTCCAATTCTGGGAATATTCCTATATGTGCACTGCCTAAACTTAAACTTGTATTGGCTTCTAGGCACGGTTTTTTGTCATTTTGCTTTAATTTCTTTTCATTTATTAAATTGTCTAATAGTAATATAGCTATAAATCCCTCTACTATAAAGACAATTGCAAAATGCGTACTTTCTCATGAAATAGGTCATATTCTAGACCCTAATATTTCAACTGCAAAATATGAATATGCTGACATATTATCTAATATAGTTGATAAATTAATTGAGTATAATATAGACGTTACTAACAATGATTTTCATAAGGGTAATTTACCATCTGATTTAGAGAGGTATGTTGTAGATTTAAAAAAGAATTTAATAAACAGAGAATCTAGGGCTTGGGATATAGGTAAAACGATTATTGACTTAGACAACGAAAAGGAAAAAATTATTTTTAACAAAGTAAAGGAATATGCTTTAGCTACTTATAACTATGGAAATATAAAAAGCATAGTCAAAGAACATAATATAGATGTATTCTTTAAGTATAAGAGGTACCTTGCATAATTAATATGCATTGTTTATATCAATGTATATTAATTATTTAATACAATTGTTAAAAATAAGGCCAAAAAGCTATTCTGGCCTTATTTTTAACTTTTTAATATTTTTATTACTAATTATATTTCTTACACAGTGATCTATATTCTATCAAATCTTTATTTATATACTAGCCTCTCATATACTAATTTACTTTGGTTATCATAGTAACCAATTAAACTATTCATTACAGAAGCTATTCCATTACACCAATTTATATCTGTTGCATATTGATGTGATCCATAATTCCATTTCATTTTATATACTGTATTTTGCTTGTATGAACTATGTTTTATGTAATTTGCTGCTATCCACTTAGCTGAACCTTCTATAGTAGCATCTATACTTGTCCAACCATATTTATAAGCAGTCTCTGCTCCTGATAGATTTGCAGTTCCATCATAGGCACCTATTCCGAAAAAGTTATATACAGTAACTGGTTTACTTAACGCTTGGCCTTTATATGTAGTTAAAGTTTGTCCTTTAGCTAAAGTAGAACTTCCATAGCCAGTTTCCCACATACAGTGAGCAACAAAATATACTACATCTATATCATATTTCTTCGCTGCATCTATAAATTGTTGTCCTTTGTTATAGAATACATTACTTGATGATACCTTACTGTTTAAAAATTTATTTAATTCACTAGCTGTAATTCCATCTGTATATCTATCAATTCTCAAGAATTGTAACTTACCATAAGAACTTGCTGAAATTATTTTACTAGGATTTAATTTTTCTTCTATTTGGAGTTTTGTCGCTTTACTTCCATTCGCTCTATTGTATCCAGACTCAGATACAGAAACTTGTTTTGATAAATGTTGTTCAAAAGTATAGCTTAAAAGTAAATCACTAACAGTACCTTGGCCAAACGCTCCAGTGTCTACATCTGTTGAACCACTACCTGTATCTCCAGACTCTGATCCAACTTCACTTAAATATTGACTTGAGACATAGGCTTCTTTATCATTATATAATATTTTTGACCATCCATTACGCTCTGATATTACTCCTACCTTTGTCCCCTTTGATAGTGTTCCTAACTTTGAGTATGATGTTGATGGTCCACTTCTTACATTTAGTGAATCTGTATTTACTTCTTTTGTTTCTTTTACTGTATTACTTGTATTATCATCTGTTGATCCTGATGATATCTTACTTAAATATTGGCTTGATACATAGGCTTCTTTATTATTGTATAATATTTTTGACCATCCGTTACTCTCTGATATTACTCCTACCTTTGTCCCCTTTGATAGTGTTCCTAACTTTGAGTATGATGTTGATGGTCCACTTCTTACATTTAGTGAATCTGTATTTACTTCTTTTGTTTCTTTTACTGTGTTACTTGTATTATCATCTGTTGAGCCTGATGATATCTTACTTAAATATTGGCTTGATACATAGGCTTCTTTATTATTGTATAATATTTTTGACCATCCGTTACTCTCTGATATTACTCCTACCTTTGTCCCCTTTGATAGTGTTCCTAACTTTGAGTATGATGTTGATGGTCCACTTCTTACATTTAGTGAATCTGTATTCACTTCTTTTGTTTCTTTCACTGTGTTACTTGTATTATCATCTGTTGATCCTGACGATATCTTACTTAAATATTGGCTTGATACATAAGCTTCTTTATTATTGTATAGTATCTTTGACCATCCATTACTCTCTGATATTACCCCTACCTTTGTTCCTTTTGATAGTGTTCCTAGCTTTGAGTATGATGTTGATGGTCCAGTTCTTACATTTAATGAATCTGTATTTACTTCTTTTGTTTCCTTAATTGTACTATTGCTTGAATTATTATTTGAATTATCCGAACTTGAAGACTTACTATCTAAATATCTGCTAGATACATAACATTCCTTGTTATTATATAGTATTTTCGACCAACCATTACTGTCTGATATTACAGAAACCTTAGTTCCTTTGCTTAGTTTTCCAACTATACTATTACTTGTTGAAGGTCCACTTCTTACATTTAATGAATTTGTATTTACTGTTTTAGTAGTTGTATTTGTATATGATGGTTTTATATCATCTAAATATATGCTATAAACATATCCTAATCTACCATCATATTTAATTTTACTCCATCCGTTACTTTCAGATATAACTTCTACTTTAGTACCTTTATTAAGAGTAGTTATTACTCTATAACTGGTACTAGCTCCACTTCTCATATTTAACCCGTTTGTGTTAACTTCCTTTTGTTCATATGAAGATGATCTACTTACAGTTTCCGAACTTTCTGATATAGATATGTACTTAGATGAAATCCATCCTTCTTTATCTTCATTATTTTTTACTTTATGCCATCCATTTGATGTATCCGTAATCGTAACTCTATCATCTTTATTTACCATATATAAAACTTCAAAATTAGAACCTGGTCCACTTCTAACATTTAAAGTTTCAGCTGTGATTATTCCTACTAACTCTGCTTCATTTGCATGAGAAACAGAAAATGGTACCATTGCCAACGCTGTTAAAGCAATTCTTTTTCTCAAACCTTCTCCCTCATTTCTAATTTGTAAATTACTCTTTAGTATAGTTATTATTATAATATATTATTAATTATCGGTAAACATTTCCAATAGCTTTAAGTGAATTTATTTTTCATTTGAAATACTTTTTATTTAAATTTTCAGCACAGATTATACTGTAAGGTATTTTTTCAAATCCAGTTTCTGACTTAAATATACTTATTATATTTTTTCCACTTGCTATATAATTTTCATGATTAGGATACATTATTGGATATTCTAAATAAGAAATGAAATACTCCATATCCTTACCTGTACACCTTTTCCAATATCCTTCCCATTCCGTATTAGTTACATAGTCATAAGGATTAAGTATTTTTCCATTTATTATAAAATATTTAATAGGGTCTGGTAATTCTTTAGAGTTATTTTTAAATTCCATATCTAACCTGCAAAATTCTATCACATAAGGAGTTAAAATATTACTAATTTCCATCATTTTAGCTTCTAAGTAATCTAATTTATTCATTTTTTTACTAGATGCTCTTTTTTTATATTCTCTAGCATATATTTCGAACATACGATAATCGCCTTCTCTAATATTCATAAATAACCACTTCCCCTTAATATCACTTTAATTTACTATATTTTACCTTTGGCTACTAATTACCTTTTTTTACTTAATAAATTTACAATAAAATTTTCACGAGAATTCTTTTCTTTATATTTTATATTCCTTGTGCCATAATAAAATTAATAAATATAGTTTGGAGATTTTTTTATG
Organism: Clostridiaceae bacterium; assembly: GCA_902362365.1. GTDB lineage: Bacteria > Bacillota > Clostridia > Peptostreptococcales > Peptostreptococcaceae > Romboutsia_E. The sequence continues at coordinate 47,122 of CABIVQ010000021.1, forward strand.
AGTATAGAAAAGTTAGTAGAAATAATTAAAAGTAGTGATAACATAGTTTTCTTTGGAGGTGCTGGAGTATCTACTGAGTCTAATATACCGGATTTTAGAAGTTCCTCTGGTTTATTCAGTCAAAAGCTAAATAAAAATTTTACGCCAGAGCAATTAGTATCTCATACATTTTACTCAAGATATCCAGAAGAATTTTTTAAGTTTTATAAAGACAAATTAGTTTATACAGAAGCTAAACCAAATAAAGCACATTTAGCTTTAGCGAAGCTAGAGGAACTAGGTAAATTAAATGCAGTTGTAACTCAAAATATTGATGGTCTTCATCAAATGGCTGGTAGCAAAAATGTATTAGAACTACATGGCTCTATACATAGAAACTATTGTACTAAATGTAATGAATTTTTCGATTTGAATGAAATGTTAAACTTAGATGGAACAGTTCCATACTGTGATAAATGTGGAGGAATTGTTAAACCTGATGTTGTCCTTTATGAAGAGGGATTAGATAATGATATTATTTCTAAGACTGTTGCTGCTATAAGTTCTTCAGATTTATTAATAATAGGTGGTACATCTTTAGTTGTATATCCTGCTGCTAGTTTCATAAATTATTTCAAAGGTAGTAATATCGTTTTAATAAGATAAATTATCATATTAAGTGCAACATCTAAAAATATGTAAAAAAATAGTTCACAAGTTTATGTTCATGTTACAGTAATAATAATCACAAAACTACTTTACATGAAAGG
>CABIVQ010000022.1 GCA_902362365.1 Clostridiaceae bacterium
GGTTATTATTACTGTAACATGAACATAAACTTATGAACTATTTTTTTACATATTTTTAGATGTTGCACTTAATATGATAATTTATCATCTAATTATAATTCAGAAGCTTTACCAAAATTTACAGATGCTAGAAAGACTATATTAATAATATTTGTTCTAGAATTTGTTGTTATGCTATATGGTGTAAAAGAACTTAGCTGGTGGTTTGAGGAAATGACAGCTTTATTTACATTTGTAACATTTATTATGATATTCTTTGCAAAACTAAGTGAAAAAGAATTTGTTGGAGAATTTATGGCTGATACCTCAGATTTATTAGGTGTGGCTATAACAATAGGTCTTGCTGTTTTATCTATGCCTATAATGGAACCTCTAGCAGATGTTGTTGGAATAAACAGAGATATTATAGTTAGTACTTATCAGTTTGGTCAAGGTATAATGAGTTTTATTACTCCTACAGGATTGATACTAGCAATTGTTACTCTTGGTGTAGGAGTATTAATATAATAATTATTTAATAAGAGAACTCTACAAATGAGTGTTCTTATTAATTTTTGCTTATTTACTTATATTACTAATGCGTTAATATATGGTAAACTTAAGTTATGAAATTAAGAGGGGGAGTTTTTAAATGATAAAATTAATAGCATCTGATATGGACGGAACATTATTAGATTCAAATAAAAATATTAATCCAGAATTTAATAAAATTTTAAATACCTTAAAAGAAAAAGGGATTATATTTGCAGCTATAAGTGGAAGAGATTTAGCATCGTTAAAGTATGCATTTAAGGATGTAAAAGAAGACATTGTTTTTGCTTCAAATAATGGCAATTTCATAGTTTATAAAGGTAAAGTTTTATTTGAAAATTATATTGAAAAAGAAGAACTAAATTGCATACTTCCAACAATAAGAAAAAACGCAAAACACTTTACTATATATTGCACTAAAGATGGTGTATATGCAGAAAGTTTATTCCCTTTTATAGCTGGACTTAAATTTGGTTTAAAAGTAAAAGTTGTAAAGGATATTACTAAAATAAATTCTAAGGTAATTAAAATAAGTACTTTTGGGAAACAAAAAATGATTGATAGAAGCTTAAATGCTTTAAATCATTTTAAAGATAGATTTATGATAACTCCCTCAGGATCAACTTGTTTTGATATATGTAAAGTAGGAGGACATAAAGGCCAGGGAATTAAAATACTTCAAGACTTATATAATGTAAAATTTGAGGAAACAATGGTATTTGGTGATCATATGAATGATTTAGAAATGATGGATTATGCATATTTTAGCCATGCAATGGAAAATGCAGAAAAAGAAGTTAAAAGTAGAGCTAGATTTATAGCAAAAACTAACGATGAGAATGGAGTTATTGAAGCTATAAAAAAACATGTGATTGAAAACTATGATAATAGCTATAGTTATAATTAGGTAAAGTGAAACTAAAATATATTAAGGATTAATTTTAGATTTACTTAATATAGTTTTATTAGCTTTTATATTATTTTGAATGTATAATAGATAAATACAAGTAATTGCAAAATAGGAATCTAAGGAGAAATAGACATGAATTATATAACACCAAATAATAAGTATGAAGTATTTGTGAAAAATATATCGATAAAACAAAAATTTGATAAACTAATTACGAAATCAGTTAATATAACACCAAGACAAATTCAAGAGTGTATAGAATATGCAAGAGAGAGTGTAGAAAACTCTAATGATTACATAGAATTAGTGCCTAATGATATAAAGGATATAAACATTCAAAAAGAGGTTGGAATGCAAAGAATATTTATAGAAAAAATAGCTGAATGCGGAGTTGTGAACTTCCTAATACACAATAATATAGATAAATCTGTATTATCAAAATACAAAATAGGGATCAAAACTGCAATAGCGAAGGAAATACACACTAGATTAATTATAGAAAAAAAGAATTTGAAGATAAGAAAAATAGTAAGAATTATTATATAGGTGTTCATCTTAATTTAGAAATGGAAGATAAAAAAGATAGCATAAAAAGGCACTTAGCTAAAGATTTATATAATATTGAAAATGTTCAAATATTTGGATACTTAGATAATAAATTTGTCAATGAACTTAAGTATGAAACTATAAAAAATAAATCAGGTAAAAAAGAGTTTAGGTTCTTTACAAAAAAATCTTCTGATTATAACTCTAAAAAAAGATATGCAAATCTTTTAGGTACTGAATGTAAATGGTACTACTTAGACAGATTAATGCCTATGGATAAATTATTAAAAGTGATAAAATAAGCTTAAAAATATATATTAATAAAACCCGATTAATAAATAGACTAATTAATCGGGCTTTTATGTTTTTACCTAAATAATAATCTGCTTATTTATAATAAATTTAATAAAATTATTTAATATAAATTGGGGTATACCTTAATAATAACTACCCATTATGGTATAATAATTATTTAGAAAGTAAGGAGGTCGAAATATGCAAATAGACAGAAGTAAATTAACGCCTATGATGAAACAGTATTTTGATTGTAAAGATAAATATCCTGATTGTATACTGTTTTTCAGGCTAGGAGATTTCTATGAAATGTTTTTTGAAGATGCGATTGTTGCTTCAAAGACATTAGAAATAGCACTAACAGGAAAATCTTGTGGATTAGAAGAAAGAGCACCAATGTGTGGTATACCTTTCCATTCTGCAAATTCATATATATCAAAACTAGTAGAAAATGGATATAAGGTTGCTATAGGAGAGCAACTTGAAGATCCAGCAACAGTTAAAGGAATAGTTAAAAGAGATGTTATAAGAGTAGTAACACCTGGTACGGTACTTGAAGGTAGTTTACTAGAAAATAAAAAGAATAACTATTTACTTTCTTTATATAAGAAAGATGATAGTATAGGGCTTACGTATGTAGATATAAGTACAGGAGAAACTAATGCAACATATTTATCTAAAGATAAAATAATTGAAGAAATTGCTAAAATTCATCCAACAGAAATAATAATTAATGATTTAAGCTTCGTTGATCAGTTAAGAAATATAGCAACTATAGGAAATACTTATATAAATGAAAGTTTTAATGAATCTTATTTGAGTACTGAAATATTAAATGAATACTTTAGTGATGAATATTTAAGTAGATTAAGATTTGATGAAAATAATTTAATAAAAACTAGTTTATGTATACTTTTAAATTATATTTATAATACACAAAAGCAAGTTACATCAAATATTAACATGATTAATATATACAACTCAAGTGAGTATATGGTACTAGATATGTTCACAAGAAGCAACTTAGAACTTACCCAAACAATAAGAGGTAGTAAGAAAAAAGGTTCACTTCTTCACGTACTTGATAAAACTTCTACTGCAATGGGAGGTAGACTTCTTAGAAAATATGTAGAAGAGCCATTAGTAAACAAGAAGAAAATAGAAAATCGTCTTAATGTAATTGAGGAAATTAAAGATGATTTTATGCTAAGAGAAGATTTAAATGAAATCCTTAAGAATGTATATGATATAGAAAGAATATGTGGAAAAATAGCTTTTGAAAAAGTAACTCCTAAGGAAATGATTCATTTAAAAAATTCTATTGAAAAGTTACCAGATCTAAATAATATAATAAATTCTTCAAATGCTAATATTCTTAAAAAGTATATTGAAGAAATGGATGACTTAAACGATATTTATAATTTAATTGATGAATCTATAAAAGAAGATCCAAGTGTAACTATAAAGGATGGAAATATAATAAAATCTGAGTTTAATGATGAATTAAAAGAACTTAGAGATATTTCTAAAAATGGAGCCTTCATGATAAAGGAAATAGAAAATCGTGAAAGAGAAAAAACAGGTGTTAAATCTTTAAAAATAGGATTTAATAAGGTGTTTGGATACTTTATTGAAATAACTAAAGCTAATTTAAATACTGCTAAAATAGATGAAGGATATATAAGAAAGCAGACATTAAGTAATGCTGAGAGATTTATAACTTCAGAATTAAAAGAAATTGAAGATAAGATACTTCATGCTGAAGAAAAGATAAAAACTTTGGAATATGAAATATTCGTAAATATTAGAGAAACTATTTATAAGAATATAGATAGAATACAAAAAGTTGCTAAAACAATAGCAAATATAGATGTGTTTGTATCTTTTGCAATAGTTGCATACATGAATAACTATGTAAAACCAAATATAAATGAAAATAATAAGTTAGATATAAAGAATGGTCGTCATCCTGTTATAGAGAATATAGTAGGTGAAGAAAACTTCGTACCTAATGATACTTATTTAAATAGTGGAGAAAATATAATAAATATTATTACTGGACCTAATATGGCAGGTAAGTCTACATATATGAGACAAACTGCAATTATTACACTTATGGCACATATAGGTTCATTTGTACCTGCTGAATACGCTAATATTCCTATATGTGATAGGATTTTTACAAGAGTAGGAGCTAGTGATGACTTATCTCAAGGTCAATCTACATTTATGGTAGAAATGAGTGAAGTTTCTCATATACTGAAAAATGCAACTGATAAAAGTTTAGTAATATTAGATGAGATAGGCAGAGGTACTAGTACTTATGATGGTATAAGTTTAGCATGGTCTATAGTAGAATACATTCAAAACAATATAAAATGTAAAACTTTATTTGCTACACATTATCATGAACTAACTGATTTAGAAAATGAATTTTCTGATGTTAAAAATTATTCAATAGCAGTTAAAGAAGATAATGAAGGTATTGTCTTTTTAAGAAAGATAATTCCTCAAGGTGCAGACAAAAGTTACGGTATATACGTTGCTCAGTTAGCAAAGCTTCCAGAAGAAGTAATAAATAGGTCTAAGGAAATATTAAAAGATCTAGAAAAGAATCACATAAATAATAGTGTTGCTATAAAAAAAGACAACATTAAGCTAAATAATTCATATGATTCAATAGATAATGTTCAAGTTGACTTAACTTCTTTAGTAAATACAAACATGAATATTAATGAAAAAGTTAATATAGAAAAAGTAAGTAATTTAGAAAAAGAAGTAGAAAAGTTAAAACTAGAAAATAATCAGTTAGCTAAAAACTATAAAAACGTAAAAAATGATTATGACAAGTTAAATAAAGACTACAATGAATTAAGTGAAAACTTAGAGTCAAGTGTAATTAGAGAAAGTGCAATAACTCAAATATCATTTGAGGGTATTAATGGCAATGACTTAGTTGAAGATATACTTGAACTAGACATATTGAGTATGACGCCACTTGATGCTATGAATGCTTTATTTAATCTTCAAAAAAAAGCAAAAGATAAAAAATAACCTCTTGGAGGTGGCTTATGTCAAATAGAATAAACATATTAGATGATTTAACAATAAATAAAATTGCTGCAGGAGAAGTGGTTGAAAGACCCTCTTCTGTTGTTAAAGAATTGGTTGAAAACTGTGTAGATGCAAAATCGACAAAAGTTATAGTTGATATTGTAGATGGTGGTAAAAAATCAATAAGAGTAACGGATAATGGTTCGGGTATTTTATCAAGTGAAGTGGATAAATCTTTTTTAAGACATGCAACTAGTAAAATAAATGAAATAGATGACTTATATGATTTGTATTCCTTAGGATTTAGAGGAGAAGCTTTAGCATCTATTGCAGCGGTGTCTAAGTTGGAGATGATAACAAAGGCAAAAGAAGAAGTAGTAGGAACTAAGGTTTTTGTTGAAGGCGGTAAAATTATTTCAAAAGAACCTGTTGGTACTACTAATGGTACTACAATTATTATAAAAGATATATTCTTTAATACACCTGTAAGACAAAAGTTCTTAAAATCTACTCATGCAGAGACAATAAATATAAGTGATTTAATTAATAAGCTTGCAATCGGTAATCCAGCTGTTCAATTTAAGTATATTAACAATGGAAAACAAATGCTTAACACACCTGGTGATGGAAAGTTAATTAATGTAGTTAGAAGTATTTATGGTAAGGATATTACAGAGAATTTAATTGAAGTAGATTTTAAATGTGATTATTTTAGAATGAACGGATATATAGGAAATAATAATGTATACAGGTCTAATAAAAACTTACAACATACTTATATTAATAAAAGGTTTGTAAAAAGTAAGGTTATATTAGATGCTATAAATGAAGCTTACAAATCTATAATACCGATAGGAAAGCACGCTGTATGCTTTTTAAACATAAGTATAAATCCAGCGAAAATAGATGTAAACATACATCCTACTAAGTTAGAAGTCAAATTTGAAGATGAAAAAGATCTATATATTCATTTAAGAGATTATTTAAGAAGAAGACTTTTAAGTTCAAATTTATTAGGAAAATATGAAACTTATGATAGAACAAGTAATCCTACTATTAAAGTAAAAGAATATGCAAATAAGGTTAGTGAAAGCTCTAAGCCAATAGAAGTAGTACAAGCTTTAGACAATAAGCCTATAGATAGCTTTAAATCTGTCAATGATGTACTCAATCAAAAAAGTGAAGTACATCATAATATAAAAGAAGATAATAATTTAACTAAAAGCTTAGAAAAATCTATTCTTAATAGAGAAACTACTTTATTTAATGAGAATAAATCATTTAACTTATCTAAAGATAATGAAAGTATCAAACTAACTAAAACTGATAATGTAAATGAGTATATTATAGATGGAAATCTAGATATGAGTAAATCATTTTCAATTGAAGACTTAGAAGAACTTGATAAGCTAGACAATTTAGATGAAAGCTATGGTTTAAAGGAATCGAATAGTTTATATGATAATACTTTGAATGATAAAATGAAAAGTGATATAAACTCTAATTTTGACAGTGATTATTTAAATGATTCTTCAACAGAAGAAAGTATACAAGAAGGATTTTTTAAGGAAGATGAGGATAAATTATCATTAGATGGTTATACTGTATTAGGTGTGGTATTTAATACTTATATAGTATTACAAAAAGGTGAGTCAATGTATTTACTAGATCAGCATGTTGCTCATGAAAGGATTTTATATGAAGAGTACATGAGTAAATTTTATAAACATGATATAAGTATGCAGATGTTACTTGACCCTATTGTATTAGAACTATCAACTGTTGATATGTTACAAGTAGAAAAGAATTTAGACTTATTTATGAACTTTGGTTTTGAGATAGAGATATTTGGTAATAATCATATTATGATAAGATGTGTACCAACAACATTTGGAATACCAGAGTCTGAGAAGTTTATATTACAAATAATAGACAATATAGATGAAATAAAAAACAACTATGAATTAAAAGGAGAAAAATTTGCATCTATGGCATGTAGAGCAGCTATTAAAGCTAATGATAAAATTCATAAACTTGAAATAGATAACTTGATAAGCCAGTTAAATAGATGTGAAAATCCTTTTACTTGTCCACATGGTAGACCAATAGTAGTTGAAATTTCAAAAAAAGAAATAGAAAAAATGTTTAAAAGAATCATGTAATTAAGGAAGGATAGTATGAAGAAGATACCACTGATAATACTTACAGGTCCAACAGCCGTTGGTAAAACAGACTTATCAATAAAAATTGCAAAAGACTTAGATGCAGAAATAATTTCTGCAGATTCTATGCAAATATATGAGTATATGGATGTAGGAAGTGCTAAGGTTACTAAAGAAGAAATGGATGGTATACATCACTATATGATAGATGAAGTAAAACCAGACTTTAAGTTCTCAGTTTCAGAGTTCCAATTAAGAGCAGATAAATATATAGATGAAATAATAGAAAAAAATAAATTACCATTAGTAACTGGAGGAACAGGATTATATCTAAATTCATTAATATACAACATGGATTTTGCAAAATCAGATGCAAATAATGAGCTTAGAGAATCTCTTAGATTAGAGCTTGAAGAGCATGGAATTGACTACATGCATGAAAAGTTAAGATCATTAGATGAAGAATCTGCAAATAGAATACACAAGAACAATACTAAAAGGGTGATTAGAGCTTTAGAAGTGTGTCTTAGTGGTGAGAAAATGAATGATTTTTCTAGAGACTTAAAATTCAATGATAAGTATGAACCAATTATAATTGTACTAAATAGAGAAAGAGATCATTTATATGAAAGAATAAATAAAAGAGTAGATATTATGCTTGAAAAGGGATTAATTGATGAAGTTAAGAACTTACTTAATATGGGATACTCTAAGGACCTAGTCTCTATGCAAGGGATTGGATATAAAGAAATTATAAAGTATCTAGATGGAGAGTATACTTATGATGAAGCTATTGAAGTGATTAAAAGAGACTCTAGAAGATATGCCAAAAGACAAATAACTTGGTTTAAAAGATATGAATCTGCAAAGTGGTTTAATTTAGATGAATATAATGATTTTAATATACTTGAAAAAGATGTATTAACTTATATTGAAAATAAGATTAAACTTGTATAAAATATAATAGAGGTATAAGATATAGTATAAAATATTAAATATATACATTAATTTTAAATTTAATTTATCTCGGGAGGGTATTAGGCAATGAAAAATACAGTTTTAAACTTACAGGACCTATTTCTAAACAATGCTAGAAAAGAAAGAATACCTGTAACAATATACTTAATGAATGGAGTTCAAGTAAAGGGACACGTAAAAGGTTTTGATAGTTACATAATTCTATTAGAAGGGGATAATAGACAACAAAATATGATTTATAAGCATGCTGTGTCAACTATAGTGCCAGCTAAGTACATAAATTTACAAAACAATCAACAACAAAATACAAATAATAGATAAGTAAATAATATAATGCAATAAAAAATGGATATAAGTAATTTAATAATTATTTATATCCATTTTTTATTAAGATTTTATAAAAATGTTTAATAATATCAAGTAAGATATATAAATGATGTTACTATCATTATAAATGCAGTTACCAATATAGGTATAAGTACAGAAGTAACAAATATATCTTTATATGAATCTTTATGGGTCAAACCGCAAATTGCAAGTGTAGTAATTACTGCACCGTTATGAGGTAGAGTATCTAACCCACCAGATGCCAAGGACGCAATTCTATGCATTATTTCCGGTGATATATTTAGATTTTGGCTCATCGTAATAAATGTTGGAGCTAAAGCATCTAAGGTTATTGTAAGACCACCAGATGCTGATGCTGTAATTCCACAGATAATATTAACCGAAATAGCTTCAGAAATAATTGGATTAGATGATATATTAAGTATTAAACTTTGTAGAGTAATAAATATAGGTAGAGATTTAATTACACTTCCATAACCTACTATAGCACTTGAACTTAGTAAAGGTAAAAATGAATTGCTTATTCCTTTATCAAGTACTTTATTTAAATTTTTAATTTTATTTATATTAACTAGTAGTATGATTAATATTGAAATAAAAATAGATATAATAACACTCCAAGTTCCTGAAATAGAATCTAATACTAGATTATGCTTATTTAAATATGAACCATCAACTAAATACTTATAAAATATTTTAGAGAAAAATAAATTACTAATAAAAATTATTATAATAGGCATAATTGAGATAAATATATTTGGTATATCTATGTTATTATCAAGTCCTTCATAAGAATTAAATGTACCATAACCCTCATTATTTAAATTTGCTTGTTTTACTCTATATGTAAGCCAAGTAATACCAAGAATTAGCATAAGTAAGCTAGCAGTTATTCCAATAAGTGGAGCTGAAAAAGTATCTGTTTTAAAGTATCTCATTGGAATTACATTTTGAATTTCTGGTGTACCAGGTAAAGCGGTCATAGTAAATGTAAATGCACCTAATGCAATAGTTCCGGGTATAAGTCTTTTAGGAATATTAGACTCTTTAAACAATACATTTGCTATAGGATAAAGTACAAAAGCAACTGTAAATAATGATACACCACCATAAGTAAGCAATGCACCTGCTAATACAACTGCTAAAATAGTTTTATCATTTCCTAATTTTTTAGTTATGAAATGAGCTATGGACTTAGCATATCCGACTTCTTCCATTAATCTAGCAAAGATAGCTCCTGTTAGAAATATTGGAAAGTAGTTTTTTACAAAACTGGCAAATCCACTCATATATGTTTCTGTATATGTAAACATTAAGTGCTTACTTGAATCTCCACCAATAATTAAAGCTGTTAATAAGGCTACTATTGGAGCAGTTATTATTGTTGAATATCCTTTATAAGCTAAATATATTATTAATGATAAAGATAAGATTAGTCCGATAATATTGAACATTATAATTACTCCTTTATGTGAAATTTAATTTATATATCTAATATACCCCGATTATAGATTAAAAACTTATACATTTATTTATAAGTTGAAATAATAAAAATAACTAATAGAATTTATATAAAAAACTATAAACTTGCGTGAAAATACAGGATATGATAGAATTCTAATGTTAAATATATACAAAAGACAGGTGAAAAAAATGCTTAATGAAACAAAAGAACTTTTAAAAGGCTTTTATGGATTAGATAATGAAACTTTTGAATTATCCGAAGAAGTAATGAAAGACATAGAACCTCAATTTGAGAAGATAAAAAAAATAAGAGAATACAATCAGTATAAAGTATTAAAAGCTATGCAAGAAGCTCGTCTAAGCGATAATCACTTTAACTGGACTACAGGTTATGGATATAATGATATAGGAAGAGAAAAGGTTGAAGAAATATATGCAAATGTATTTGGTGCTGAAGATGCATTAGTTAGACCTATTATAGTTAATGGTACTCATGCGTTAAGTCTTTGTGTACAAGGTCTTGTTCGTCCTGGAGATGAAATATTATCTGTAACAGGTGCACCTTATGATACATTACAAGGTGTAATAGGTATAAGAGAAGAAAAAGGATGCTTAAAAGAGTTTGGTGTTACATATGATCAAGTAGATTTTTTAGAAGATGGCAACATAGACTTAGATGGTATAAAAAGTAAAATAAATGATAGAACTAAGCTTGTAATGATACAAAGGTCTAAAGGATATGCTTGGAGAAAATCATTAACAATAGAAGATATAAAAGAAGCTGTAGAAACTGTTAAATCAGTTAATAAAGACATAATAGTAATGGTTGATAACTGTTATGGTGAATTTTTAGATACAAAAGAACCAACAGAAGTTGGTGCTGATATTATGGCTGGTTCATTAATAAAGAATCCAGGTGGAGGACTTGCTTTAACTGGTGGTTATATTGCTGGTAAAAAAGAGTTAGTTGAAATGATATCTTATAGATTAACTACTCCAGGAATAGGTAAAGAATGCGGACTAACATTTGGTACAACAAGAACTGTACTTCAAGGATTCTTTATGGCACCTTATGTTACATCTCAGGCTGTAATGGGAGCAATATTCTGTGCAAGAGCATTTGAAAAATTAGGATATGATGTTCTTCCTAAATATGATGATTTAAGAAGTGATATTATACAAGTTGTTAGACTTAACAATGCTGAGGAAGTTATAAGCTTCTGTCAAGGTGTACAAGAAGCTGCGCCAGTTGATTCATATGTTAGACCAGAGCCATGGGCGATGCCTGGATATGATAGTGATGTTATTATGGCTGCAGGAGCATTTATACAAGGTTCTTCTATAGAATTAAGTGCAGATGCACCAATAAGACCACCATATAATGTATACTTCCAAGGTGGACTTACATTTGATCATTCTAAGATGGGAACTTTAAAAGCTATCCAATCTATGAAAAATATAACTAAATAGTAGAAATATAAAAGAGTCTTACTAATATTAATATAATTATTTAATCTTAGTAAGACTTTTTATATTATTTATTATCTATCATTTTTATAGTTTTCAAGTTATTAAAATAATATAGTAATCTAACTTAATAATGATAATATATAATTATATCTATAAGTCAATAAACAATAGTATGGGATATGATATAAAATTTAAAAGTAGAGCTATTGAATATAAAAATGAAGTACACACTTATAAAGAAACTTGTAAGGTTTTTAAAATATCAGAAGTGACACTAACAAGATGGATAAAAAAGAAAAGAAAGGTAAATTAGGAGAGGTAAAAATACAGGTAAGAAAGCCAAAAAAATTTATCCAGATAAGTTAGTTAAATATATAGAGGAGCATCTAGATGCGTAAAAGTGCTAATAAAAATTTGAAACTAATATTTCATTATAGTGTCCTTGCAGCTTTACCAGCAGCAATAGCAGGTACATGGCAAACAATATTTAGTGCCATACTGGCTAATTACTGGCTGAAAAATCAAAAGATAAAGTGTTACCTCTTGAGCCAGAATATATGAATAATAAGTAAAATATTACAAATAATAGGTCATAAGAAATAAGATAGGAGAAAGCTAATGATAAAAGTTTCAAGAATTACTTTACTTATTATGGCCGTTACGATTTTAACAAGTAATAATAGTTTTACTTTTGCAATGGAGCCAATTATGGACTATAAATATTCTTTAGAGGAACATAGAATAAAAAGAGCAAAATTTATATGGGAAGCATCTTTAACTGAAATGGTTAAAGCTAATGATCTAAGTACTGAAGATATGAAATCTGTAAAAAATTATCTAAAGGATTATATAAAACAATCAAAAAGCGAAGAAAGCCGATATGAAGTAGAAAGAAAAGCCTTGAGTGTATATAGAGTAGAGGATTTAGTAAAAAATCATATTTTAGATGAGATTCAAGGTAATAAACTTAAGAAAAAATTAAATAAATATGATTTAAATGATTTAGAGTAACATTATATACTTGAGATAGTTTATTTTAAATAGCTTATAGTTGGATAAAAAGTAGGGATACTATTATATTTTATAATAATATCCCTATTTTTTTATTTTAATAAAAGAAAGTATAAATAAAAAAAGAATAATATTATAAAACAGAAAATGAAATAACTTTCATATAACTTTCATTTTTAATTAATTTATAAAAAATACAAAAAATAGATGCAATATTGAAAAAAGAGTAATACAATAGATTACAAGATTAAAAGAGTAATATTTAATCTAACTAAAAATGAAATATATAAAAAAGTTTTTGCAAAATACTTTAATCAAAATATAAAAAGATAATTAATTTAAGTCAATATAATAAATGTAGGAGGTATTTAGTATGTGTGTAGTTGATAAATCTAATTCAAAAGGAATAAGTATAGTAGATACTACTTTAAGAGATGGAGAACAAACCGCTGGTGTTGTATTTGCAAATCATGAAAAAATTGCAATAGCAGAAATGCTAAGTGACCTTGGAATAAATCAATTAGAAGTAGGTATCCCAGCTATGGGTGGAGATGAAAAAGAAGTAATTAAATCCATATGTAAAAGGAATTTAAAGCCAAGTATAATGGCTTGGAATAGAGCAGTAATATCTGATATTGAAAACTCAATAGACTGTGGTGTTGATGCAGTTGCAATTTCTATATCAGTATCTGATATACACATTCAACATAAACTTAAAACATCAAGAGAATGGGTAATAGAAAATATGGTAAAATCAGTAGAGTTTGCCAAGAAAAATGGATTGTATGTATCTGTAAATGGAGAAGATGCTTCAAGAGCTGATTTAAAATTTTTAACTACTTTTATAGATGCTGCTAAAGAAGCTGGTGCAGATAGATTCAGATATTGTGATACAGTTGGAGTAATGGAACCATTTTCTATAAAAGATACTATAATGAAAATTTATAATAGAACAAAGTTTGATATAGAAATGCATACACATAATGATTTTGGATTAGCAACAGCAAATGCTATAGCTGGTGTTTTAGGTGGTGCTAATTATATAGGAGTAACTGTAAATGGCTTAGGAGAAAGAGCTGGAAATGCAGCATTAGAAGAAGTATTAATGGCACTTAAATATGTATATAATTACGAAGTTAATATTGATACAACCAAGTTTAAAGATTTATCTGAATACGTATCAAAGGCAGCTGGTAGGGAATTACCTTCTTGGAAAGCAATAGTCGGAAGCAATATGTTTAAGCATGAATCAGGAATACATGCAGATGGAGCATTAAAAAATCCTAAAAATTATGAAGCTTTCGATCCAAGAGAAGTAGGTCTTGAAAGACAAATTGTAATAGGAAAACATTCTGGAAAAGCTGCTATAATCAATAAATTTATGGAATATAATATTAATTTAACTGAAGATGAAGCAAACATGATGTTAGAAGCTGTAAGAGCATTATCTATTAGAGCAAAAAGAATATTATTTGATAAAGAATTAGTTCAACTTTACAATGATATAAAAAAATATAGACATATAGGCTAAATAATATAATTAATATAGGGGGGAGATACCAATGGGAGATAATTTAACTTATAAGATACTAAAAAAACATATCGTAGATGGAAAATTAAAAAAAGGTGAATTTATTGGAATAAAAATAGATCAAACATTAACTCAAGACTCAACTGGAACAATGGCATATCTTCAACTTGAAGCAATGAATATAGATAAAGTTAAAACTAAAAAAAGTGTAGCCTTTGTAGATCATAATATGTTACAACAAGGTTTTGAAAATGCAGATGATCATAAGTATATTCAGACAGTTGCTGATAAGCATGGTGTATACTTTTCAAGGCCAGGAAATGGAATATGTCATCAAGTATTTCTAGAAAGATTTTCAACTCCTGGAGATACTCTTTTAGGATCAGATAGTCATACACCAACTGCTGGAGCAGTAGGCATGTTATCAATTGGAGCTGGGGGACTTGATGTTGCTTTAGCTATGGCAGGTGGGGCTTATTATATAAATGTACCTAAGGTTTGTAAAGTTAATTTAATAGGTAAGTTAAATTATATGGTAGCTTCAAAGGATATTATATTAGAGTTGTTAAGAAAACGTACAGTAAAAGGTGGAGTAGGTACTGTATTTGAATACTCTGGAGAAGGTCTAAAGTATCTATCTGTACCACAAAGGGCTACTATAACAAATATGGGTGCTGAACTTGGAGCAACAACTTCTATATTCCAAAGTGATGAAAGAACTTATGAATTTTTTAAAGCACAAAATAGAGAAAATGAATGGATTGAATTAAAGGCAGATGAAAATTGTGAATACGATGAAGAAGTAACTATAGATTTAAGTAAGCTAGAACCCTTAGCAGCCATTCCACATTCACCTGATCATGTGAAGAAAGTTAATGAAATAGGGAAAATAAAAGTGGATCAAGTTGCAATAGGAAGCTGTACTAACTCATCATATGAAGATTTAATGAAGGTTGCTCAGATATTAAAAAATAAAAAAGTGCATAAAGATGTAAGTTTAGTTATTGCTCCTGGTTCAAGACAGGTAATGGAAATGCTAGCTAGAAATGGAGCATTAGCAGATATTATAAATTCCGGAGCAAGAATATTAGAAAACTCATGCGGACCTTGTATAGGTATGGGTCAATCTCCAGGTACAAATTCAGTATCTCTTAGAACTTTTAACAGAAACTTCTATGGTAGAAGTGGAACTTTATCAGCACAAATATATTTAGTGAGTCCTGAAGTTGCTGCAGTAAGTGCAATAGAAGGAGTACTTACTGATCCTAGAGATTATAAGATAGAATTTAATAATTTAGAAATAGATAAGTTTTTAATAGACGATAGTATGATTATAAAACCTTCAGAAGAAAGTGATTTAGTAAAAGTTGTAAGAGGCCCTAATATTAAGCCTTTCCCAATTAATACTAAACTAGAAAATACTATGAGTGGTAAAATAGTTTTAAAAACTGAAGATAATATTACAACTGATCATATAATGCCATCTAACGCTAAGTTATTACCATTTAGAAGTAATATACCGTACTTATCAGAATTCTGCTTTAATACAGTAGATACAGAATTCCCTAAAAGAGCTAAAGAAAATAATGGTGGATTTATAATAGGTGGAGAAAACTATGGTCAAGGATCAAGTAGAGAACATGCTGTTTTAGCTCCACTTTACTTAGGTATTAAAGGTGTTATAACTAAAAGTTTTGCCAGAATCCACAAGGCAAATCTTATAAACAGCGGAATAATTCCTATGACATTTATCAATGAAAAAGACTACGATGAAGTTGATTTATTAGATGAATTAGAGTTAAGAAATTTAAATGAAAATTTATATAATGGGGTATTAGAAATAACAAACATTACTAAATGTAATACATTTAAGGTTAAAATTGAATTATCACGAAAAGAAATAGAAATTATAAAAGCTGGTGGAAAATTAAATTACATTAAGAACCAAGTGAATGAAGCAATAGAAAGTATATAAAATTGGAGGGATACAAATGTATAATGTAACATTAATACCAGGGGATGGAATAGGACCAGAAGTATCTAAATCAATGGTTAGGGTAGTAGAAGCTACAGGTATAGATATTAATTGGGAAATAGTAAATGCTGGTCTAAATGTAATTGAAGAATATAATACACCATTACCTGACCATGTTATAGAATCTATTAAGAAAAATAAAATAGCAATAAAAGGACCAATAACAACACCAGTAGGTAAAGGATTTAAAAGTGTTAATGTGACACTTAGACAAGCTTTAGATTTATATGTTAATTTAAGACCAATTAAAACATTTAAAGGGATAAAATCAAGATACGAAAATGTAGACTTAGTAATAGTAAGAGAAAATACGGAGGATTTATATGCTGGAATAGAACATAAGCTAGGAGATTATGGCGCTGAAAGTATAAAAATAATAACAAAAGCTGCCTGTGAGAGAATAGTTGAATTTGCATGTGATTATGTTAAAGAAAACAATAGAAAAAAGCTTACAGGTGTTCATAAAGCAAATATAATGAAGTTAACAGATGGATTGTTTTTAAAAGTATTTAGAGATATATCTGAGAAGAATAAAATAGATTATGATGATTTAATTGTAGATGCAGCAACTATGAATTTAGTACTTAATCCAGAAAAATATGATGTATTAGTTATGCCTAACTTATATGGTGATATATTATCTGATTTATGTGCAGGACTTGTTGGTGGTCTTGGTATAATACCAGGAGCAAATATAGGAAAGGACTGTGCTATATTTGAGGCAGTTCATGGAAGTGCACCTGATATTGCAGGTACGAATAAAGCCAATCCAACAGCATTAATACAATCAGCAATAATGATGCTTAGATATTTAGGAGAGCATAATGCTGCTAAAAAAATAGAAAGGGCATTAGAAAAAGTATTTATTGAAGGAAGGGTATTAACCGTAGATTTAGGAGGAAATGCAACAACTGATGAATTTACAGAAGAACTTTGTAAATATGTACTTGAAGGTGTAAAAGCATATTAAATTTATGTTATTATATATAGTACAGATTTATTAATAAAGGAGTGTTCTTATTGAAGATAACATATATTAATCATAGTAGTTTTGCAGTAGAATTAGATACATGTGTTTTATTATTTGACTATTTTAAAGGAGATATACCTAAGTTTAGTAAAAATAAAAAAATATATGTATTTTCCAGTCACGGACATCATGACCATTTCAGTCCAAAAGTTTTAAAATTAGAAAAAGAATATGATAATATTTTATATATTTTATCAGAGGATATACAAATAAAGGAATCTGATAAAATAATATTTATTAAGGAAGATGAAAAGCTAAATATAAATGATTTGCAGATACAGACTTTAAAATCTACAGATATTGGAGTTGCATTTATAGTTAATGTAGAAGGAGTAAGTATTTACCATGCAGGTGATTTAAACTGGTGGCATTGGGAGGGGGAAAACTCAATAAAGGAAAATAAAGAAGCTGAATTAATGTATAAAAAAGAAATAGATAAAATCAAGGACTATAATTTTGATCTAGCATTTGTACCTCTTGATTCTAGACAGGGTGAACAATATTATTTAGGATTTGATACATTTATGAAAAATACTAATACTAAAATAGCATTTCCTATGCATTGTTGGGGAGATTATACTGTTATTGATAAATTGAAAAAATCCATATTTGCACAGGATTATAAAGATAGAGTTATAGAAATTTCAAAAGTTAATGAAACATTCAATATAAATATAGTATGCAAGTAATAATACAATAAAGCGAATAGATTTATTTTATTTGCTTTATTGTATTAATGTGAATAAATTATTCAAAGATATTTAGTTTACATAATTATTATATTGTAATATTTATATGATATTTACAATGACATTCCATAAAGTACTAAGTATTATGTATAAAGATATGATATATATTTTGTCTAAAAATATAATTTAAACTAAAATACATATAATGAAAGGTCAATGATTTAAACATTGACCTTTCATTATATGTATAATTATTAACCTTCTTTAATTTCTATGATTCCCATTGGACATGCATCAACACATATTCCACATGCAATACATTTACTTGGAACAGGTTTTTCTTCAACTTTTGCTATAATTCCCTTTGGACATACGTCTACACATGTCATACATCCAGTACATAATTTCTTATTTATCATATATACGCCCTTAGCATTTTCTTTAATTGCACCTTCTGGACATTTTTTAGCACAGACACCACACTGGTTGCAGACCTTTACATCTAATGAATCATCTTTTTTATTACCTATTTTTATACAAGAAGTTCCACCAGAATAGTTTTTGTAAAATGCTTCTGAACAAGCTATTTCACATGTTAGGCAAGCTTGACATAATGACCTATCTTTAACAACTAATTTTTTCATATTAAATTCCCCCAAAGTTATAAGTTATTATTACACTTATTGTCAAATTCCACCTGTTGCTAATTAAAGTGTAGATTATAATAATTAAAAAATCAATTATAAACTTTATAAGGTATGAATATTTTCATTAAGCAAGAAACATGGAAATAAGTAGAATAAATGCCTACTATACATCATAAGCTTAAATAAAATAACTATTTACTTTAATGTATATAGCAATAATACTTTGTTCATTTTGATGGAGCTTATTAGAGTGGAGGTAAAATATGAATATAGTTATAATAGGAAATGGTAATATCGGGAAATCTTTAGCAGACATATTATCAAAAAAAGGACATGATATAGTTATGATAGATAGTAATTACTCAAAGGTTAATAAAATAGTGGATAATTATGATGTAAAAGCTATATGGGGTAATGGAACTGTATATGAAACACAAATAAAAGCAGGTGTAGACGAATCTAATCTAACAATTGCTGTTACGCCATCAGATGAAACCAATTTAATTTCATGTATGATAGCAAAACAAATTGGATCAAAGAAAGTAATTGCTAAAGTGAATAACATAGATTATTCACCACAAATAAAATTTATGAAAAATAATTTTAATTTAGATTTGCTTATAAATACGGATAAATTAGTTGCAGACGAAATTTTAAAAATGCTAAGATATCCAAACTGGTTAAAGATTAAGCCTTTAGGAAAAGAATCTCTTACTATTAGTGAACTAGTATTAAAAAAAGGTAACAAGTTAATTAATAATCGTATTTCAGACATTAATAAGAAATATAAAGCTAATGTACTTGTATATGCATTATTTAGAGAAAATAATGTTTTTATACCTTCTAAAGAAGATATATTAAATGAAAAAGATACAGTTTGTGTTGTAGGAAGAAATGATGAGTTAAATAGCTTTTTTAACAATATAGGAATAATAGAAAATAATATAAAATCTATAATAATAGTTGGTGGAAGTAATACAAGTGTATACTTAGCAAATCAGCTAAGTAGTATAGGTATAAAAGTAAAAATAATAGAAAGAGATTTATATGTTTGTAAAAGATTAGCCCAACTAGCTTCTAAAGCAAAAATAATAAATAAAGATGCTACAATTCAAGATGTATTAATAGAAGAAGGAATTAATAATACTGATGCTTTTATTTCTATGACTGAAAGTGATGAGGAAAATATAATAATATCTTTATTTGCATCTCATTTTAATGTAGAAAAAGTAATAACTAAAGTAAATAACACATCAATAATAAATTTATTAGAATTTAGTGGTTTAAATACTTTTATTTCACCTATAGATGTAATATCAAATGAAGTTGAACAATATATTAGTCAAGAAGATATCATTAATTTAAATAAATACTCAAGTGAAGATATATTAGATGAGAAAGTTAATTTTTTAGAGTTTAAAGCTTCTAAAAAAGATAAAGTCTTAGGAATTCCCATAAATAAATTAAAAATAAAATCAGATGTAACAATTATTGCAATTCTTAGAAATGGAAATTTAATAGTTCCAAGTGGAAATGATTATATAAAAATTAATGATAATCCTATAATCGCAACTAAGAACAGATTTTTGAAACATTTAGATGACATTTTATGTTAGGGGGGAGAGATTATGAACTTAAAAGTAGTGTTAAAAACAACAGGTAAAATTATTTTACTAGAGTCTGCACTACTTATTTTACCTTTATTTATATCTATATATTATAATGAAAATACTCAGATTTACTTTATTAAATCTATTTTAATATCTTTAGGTGTTGGATTATTCTTATCATTTATACCTGGAAAGGGCAATAAAATTTATGCTAAAGAAGGATTTTTAATTGTTTCATTATCATGGGTAATAATATCAGTTCTTGGAGCATTACCTTTTTATTTAAGCGGTGAAATACCTAAGTTTATTGATGCCCTTTTTGAAACCGTGTCTGGATTTACTACTACGGGTTCAACTGTATTAAAAGATGTAGAAGCTTTAAGTTATGGAATGTTATTTTGGAGGAGTTTTACTCATTGGATTGGTGGAATAGGAATATTGGTTTTCTTACTAGCATTCTTACCTAGATCAAAGGGACAAAATATCTATTTAATGAGAGCTGAGGTTCCTGGACCTGTAATGGTCAAATTTGTATCTAAAGTGAATATGAATGCTAGAATTTTATGTTTTATATACATAGCTTTAAGTTTATTTCAGGTAGGTTTTCTACTATTAGGTGAAATGCCATTATTTGATAGTGTTGTTATTACATTTGGTACAGCAGGGACAGGTGGATTTTCTATAACTAATGCTAGTATATCAGCTTATAACAGCAAGTATTTTGAGTATGTTATAGGATTTTTTATGATTATATTCGGTATAAACTTTAATTTATTTTATATGATTTATTTAGGAAGCATAAAAGACGCTTTAAAAAGCGAAGAGCTTAAATGTTATTTGGGTATAATAACTTTTTTTGTAATTATAATAACACTAAACATACTTCCTTCATATATGGATATAGGGCGAGCATTTAGAGATGCATTTTTTCAAGTAAGTTCAATAATAACTACGACTGGTTTTATAAGCGCTGATTATTCTTTATGGCCTAATTTATCTAAAATCCTTCTTGTTATATTAATGCTAATTGGCGCTTGTGCAGGCTCTACAGGAGGCGGCATTAAGGTTTATAGGATATTAGTACTATTTAAATCTGCTTTAAAAAATACTAAGCAAATTTTCTCACCAAGATCTGTTTATTCTATAAAGGTAGATAATGAATATATTGATAGAAAAATTGTTGATTCAATACAAGCATACTTTTTTATTTATTTAACAATTTTAATTTTTTCAATTATTATTTTATCTTTTGATTCATTAAATTTAATAAGTATATTTACATCAGTAGTAACTTGTTTGAGTAATGTAGGACCAGGATTAGGAGTGGTAGGACCTGTTGGTAATTTTTCGTCCTTGTCAGATCTTTCGAAGTTAACTTTAATTTTTGACATGCTTGCTGGTAGATTAGAATTATTCCCGATAATATTTCTTTTAGGTTTTTTTAGATTAAAAAAGTAACAAAAATTTGTTGACATCATAAAAATAATAATATAATATTTAATCATAATAAATTAGAAATAATGCGATGATAAGAAATAGTAGATGTAAATATCTATTGCAGAGAGTTTCCGGTTGGTGAAAGGAAATATAGAGTTTATATTGAACACATCTTTGAGCAGTACACCGAAAAATATAGTAGGCTGTACCGGATTCCTTGCACCCGTTATCGTGCTAGAGTATTAGTAATAAGTTTACAGTACTTGATGAGGTTAATGTCGTGAGGCATTAATAAAAATAGGTGGAACCACGTGAGTTAACTCCCGTCCTATAGCTATAGCTATAGACGGGAGTTTTTTAGTTTCAATATAAACTTAGGGCCCAAGTTTATATTGAAATAAATTATGTGGAATCTATATGAAATTAAAATTCAAAATATTCAAATAATAAAAGGAGATAAAATATGAAAATAAATAAATTTAAAAAATTAACTATAATAATAACATCTTTATTAACTATAGGTGGATTAGTAGGATGTTCTAATACAAATAATGATGCTAGTGATAAAAATGAAATAATAATAGGTTACGATAATACTTTTGTACCTATGGGATACTTAGATGAAAATGGAGATACAGTAGGATTTGATGTAGATTTAGCTACAGAAGCATTTAAAAGAATGGATATAAATATGAAATTCCAATCTATTGATTGGTCAATGAAAGAAGCTGAATTAAATTCTGGTAATATTGATGTTATCTGGAATGGGTATACATTAACAGAAGAAAGAAAAGAAAAAATTTCTTATACTGATTCTTATTTAGATAATAAACAAATAATAGTCACACTTAAAACGTCAAATATAAAAGATAAGTCTGATTTAGAAGGTAAATCAATAGGTACACAAACGGATTCTTCTGGTATGGAAGCTGTATTAAAAGATACCGACTTTGTAAAAAACTTAAAAAACAAAGAGCCAGTTTTATATGATACATTCGATAAAGCTTTTAGAGACTTAGAAATAGGAAGAATAGATGCATTAGTTGCAGACGAAGTATTAGCTAGATATTATATAGCTCAAAAGAAAGATGATATGTACAAGATATTAGAAGATAATTTTGGAAAAGAAGCATTTGTAGTTGCAACAAAAAAAGAAAATACAGAACTTAGAGATAAAATAAATAGCACTTTGAACGAAATGAAAAATGATGGTACTTTTGATGAAATATATAGTAAATGGTTTAAACAATAGCAATAAGTAATATAAAGGAGGAAAAAATGATTAAAGGACTAGGAATTGTTATATCAATATTCATAATAACTTTGTTAGCTTCAATACCACTAGGGCTTATAATAGCCATTTTAAGGAGATCTAAATATAAATTAATAAAATTCATTTCAAAACTATATATTTTAGTTATGAGAGGGACTCCATTACTTTTACAACTTATTGTTATATTCTATGGATTACCATTATTGGGAATAACATTTGACAGATTTACATCAGGCATAATTGCATTTTTACTTAATTATGCAGCATACTTTGCAGAAATATTTAGAGGTGGTATAGAGTCAATAGATAAAGGGCAACGAGAAGCTGCAGTTGTATTAGGTTTTGACAAGATTACTATGTATAAAAGAATTATACTGCCTCAAGTTATTAAAATAATATTAGCACCTATGTCAAATGAGGTAATAACCTTGATTAAGGACACTTCATTAGTTTATATTCTTGGACTTAATGACATTTTAAGATTAGCCCAAATTCAATCTATAAGAGAAGTGAGCTTAGTACCATTACTAGAGGTTGGTTTTATATACTTAGCTTTAGTAGCTGTTATAACGCAAGGGTTTAAGTTATTAGAGAAAAAATACTCTTATTATAGATAAGAGAGATAGGAGATAATAATGTTAGAAATAAAAAACTTAAATAAATCGTTTAAACAAAATCATGTATTAAAAGACGTTTCTTTTAAAATAAACAAAGGTGAGATTGGAGTATTACTTGGAAAATCAGGAGCAGGTAAAACAACGTTACTTCGATGTATTAATGGATTAGAAGAGTTTGATAATGGAAAGATAATAATTGATAATAAAATAAATAACAATAGTAAGGATATACTAACCCTTAAAGGCAAGATTGGAATGGTATTTCAAAACTTTAATTTGTTTCCACACTTATCAGTTATTAAAAATATTATAGAAGCTCCAGTTAATGTATTTAAAGAACCTAAAAAAGAAGCTTTAGATAGAGCTAGAGAAATACTTGATATAGTTGATCTTAAAGATAAAGAATATTTCTATCCATATGAACTATCTGGAGGACAACAACAAAGAGTAGCAATAGCTAGAGCATGCGCTTTAATGCCTAAGGTACTATGTTTTGATGAACCTACATCAGCTTTAGATAAAGATACTATAAAAAGCATAGTTAATGTAATGAAGAGACTAAAATCACAAGGGATGACTATATTAATTATAACTCATGATATAGGATTTGCTAATGAAGTTGCTGATAAAGTAATAACTATAAGCAATGGAATAGTAGAATGTGTAGAAGAGGTATCTTAACTCTATTTTAATTATTCATATATTATGTTAGAATAGATTATAAATTTTATATGAATAGGTGAGGTAGTTATGCAAGATAAATTAATTACAAAAGATAAAGTCTTTATTCAAGACACTAATTTTTCAGATGTACTTTATAAATCAAGTGGATATGAAGATTTTCATACTAATTTAGTAAAAAGTAATATAGAATTTGATGAGAATAAGGCATATGACTTATTACCAAGTGGATTTATAGATTTTAATCAGCATTTATATGAAGATATCAATCATATGAATTCAATAAGCTCAGGTTTATTTTTAGAAAAAACATTAATTACATTTAGAATATTTATATGGACATCTAGAGGAGAAGGCTTCGAAATATTTAAGCATGTATTAAGAGGTTCTGAAATAAATAAATTAAAAAGTAAAGATGATGTAATTGAATACATATATAATCATCTAAGCGAATTAGAAGATGGAATAATAAATACTTATGGTAATGATATAATAAAAAGCTTTGAAGAGTTTGGAAAAGGAATTGAAAGTAAAAAACTTCCTTTATCTATCTTACTTAAGAATTTAACAATAGATAATAATTTATGTGATTTTAGATAAAAATAGATAAAGAATGGGTTAAAATACCCATTCTTTTTGTTTATTCAAAGTTTTATTAGTCTATTATAAAAACATAACAGTAGAGGCAATTAAGAACTGTCCTATATAGTAAGTTATTAGATTTATAGCTGGTAAAGCCTTATTATGATTCTTATCGAAAATAATAAATGATAATACAAAATCAGAGACTATAAATAGGGTAGTACCAATTACTAGAAATATGATACCTTTATTGCTTTTATACTTAAGTAATAGAGCTAATGATTTAGAATACATTATGCTTATTAGTGTACAGTATATAAAAGAAGGAATGAATAATTTATTAAACTCTAACTTTTTATATACTTTAAGGTATAACATTATTATAAAAGAAAATAGCAGGGCTAAGACTAACTCTTTTAATTGCATTGAATCTAAATATGAGAAAGCGCTTGTATAGAATATATGAGTTACTGAGAAGCTAATTAAACCAAATAAAAATATTATAGATGATTTTTTATGTGATCTTGGATTTATAGATAAGAAAATATCTCCAAATACAGAGAAAATAAGTCCTGTTAATATTAAAATAAAATAATCAAAATCCCCCTTAGTATGTAAACGTGCAAATAAACAAAAGAATAAGAATAGCAAACTTGTAATTGTCTTTGAATACACTCTGTAGTTTTTTATTGGTTTATATGTAAAATATAATAAAGAGAGTAGGGTAAATACCGATAAATTCAATATTAATATCATTTTTTAAGAGACTCCTTTTTATAAAAATACTTATATATAGTGTATGTTTATTTCTAAAATGGCAAAAAAATACATATAAAACGTATGTTCTTATATAAAAATGTAACTTTTTATTATAATTTTTTATTATAATTTTCATAGTATTTATTAAGATAATAAATACTTGAAATACTTCCCTATAATAATTTATAGAGATAGTTATCTTAGTTGTATTTACACAGATAAAAGCACATATATGTAAATATAGGCAAAGTATTATTATTATCTTAATTAACAAAGTAGCCTAACATGACTACTTTGTTTTTAATTATTATCATAAGGATCTAAAAGCCATTCTGAACTATTATTATCTTTTACCAAGAAAATAAGTGCTTCATACTCACCATCTTTATATTCTTCAGAGTTATAAACAACACTATACCTAACTTTATAGGCCATAACTTCTGATCCATCTTCAATATCAGTATTCAATTTTAAATATAAATCTATAATATCGAAGTCTTTATCTTCTTTAACCCTAAGTATATTAATTTCATCAAGTGAAGATAGTTGATTTTCAATCTTAATTATTTCTTGTTGCTTGTAAAGAAGCTTTGATATAGAGTGTATATCTTTATCATTTTTATATTCATAGTATTCATATATAATTTCTTCTGGATTATTTGTATAAGAATTTGATTTTACGGTGACTATAAATGTGAAGATTAACATAGGGATAAGAATCATAATAGAAATTCGTTGACAATTTTTAGGCAACTTTTCACCTCCATACAAGACTTATAAGTGATATTATCCTTTTTCCATATATACGAATTTAAAATCTTATAGTATACTATATCAGGCAACATAAAATAATATTCCAAAAGTGGTATTATTTGTGTTTGATAATTTTATTAGTTACATAATCAAGGAGGCATAAATAATGAGTAAATCACCAATACCAACTCCGCATAATAATGCAAAGGTTGGAGATATTGCAGAAACCGTTTTATTACCAGGAGATCCTCTAAGAGCTAAATTTATAGCAGAAACTTTTTTAGAAGATGTTATCCAATATAACACAGTAAGAGGTATGTTTGGTTATACAGGAACCTATAAAGGAAAAAGAATATCAGTTCAAGGAAGTGGTATGGGTATACCATCAATAGGAATATATTCTTTTGAATTAATACATTTTTATGGAGTTAAAAACTTAATAAGAGTAGGTTCAGCAGGTGCAATTAATGAAAATTTAAAAATTCATGATGTAGTTATAGGTATGGGAGCTTGTACAAACTCAAATTACGCTGATCAATATAATTTACCTGGAACATTCGCTCCAGTTGCAAGTTATGAATTATTACAAAAAGCTGTAAACGTAGCAAATGAACAAGGGACTAAAGTTACAGTAGGTAATATATTATCATCAGATGTATTCTATAATGATCAAGGATTAGAGCCTTTACGTCAATGGCAAAAGATGGGTGTACTTTGTGTAGAAATGGAAGCAGCTGCTTTATACATGAATGCTTCAAGGGCGGGTGTAAATGCCTTAACTATACTTACTATTTCTGATTGTCCATTAACAGGAGAAGAAACTACTTCTCACGAAAGACAAGTTGCTTTTACTAAAATGATGGAAATAGCATTAGAATTAGCTTAATTTAATATAAATAAAAAAGATATGAATATAATCATATCTTTTTTATTAGCTTATAGTTCTAAATACACCTGTAACAACACCAATGATTTCAACAGAATTAGCTTCTAAAATTATTGGTTCCATAAAGTCATTTTCAGGTTGAAGTCTTACAAAATTATTTTCTTTGTAAAATCTTTTTACCGTAGAAGTCTCACCATTTATCAAGGCAATTACAATTTGAGAGTTAGAAGCGGTATTTTTTTTATCAACTATAATATAGTCATTATTTAATATACCAGCATTAATCATACTGTCACCTTTAACCTTTAATACAAAGTTATCAGAACCTTTTATTAGGTTAGAAGGAAGTGGTATGTATTCTTCTATATTTTCCTGGGCTAGTATAGGCTCACCAGCTGTAATTTGACCAACTAAAGGTAAGTTGATAATCTCTTGATTTAATCCAGATACGTTTGGATTACTATTTCCATCTAGCACTTCTATAGCTCTTGGCTTAGTAGGATCTCTTCTTATATATCCTAATTTTTCTAATTTATTTAAATACCCATGAACAGTAGATGTAGATTTTATATTTACAGCAGTACAGATTTCTCTAACAGAAGGTGGATAACCTTTTGCCATTAGTTGCTCTTTTATAAACTCTAGAACTAATACTTGTTTATCACTTAAATCCAAATACATAAAATCAACTCATTTCTAATTTAAATTTATTTATATTGCAGTTTAATAACATAAGATAGTCTATTTAATTAATTATACTTATATTTTAACATAATAAGCTTTATTTCACAAACATTTGTTCTAGGTTTATAAAATATGTTGTAAGTAGGACTTTATCTAGATATTATTATTAATTTCTTCATCAATTTTTTTTATTTCTTCGTAATTATCGTTATTATCAACCCACTCAAAGTTATTGACAATATCACGCTTAACATTTTTCTTATGTGCAGCGTATAGTTGGGTAGTTGTGACGTTATCATGATCTAATAGGTTTTGTACATCATAAATAGAAAAACCAGTCTGAATTAAAGATGTAGCAGCAGTGGCTCTTAATTTATGAGGACTGTACCCATTATTTCGTGTAGTTTCCATTGAAATAGAAGTGTATTTTTTTACAAGTTCTCTAATGGCTTTAGAAGTAAGTCTTTTTCTTTGAAGAGATAAGAAAAGAGCATCTTTGACTTCATCTGATAGAACTTCACTTTCAGGTCTTTCATTAAAGATATAATCTTTTACAACAGTTTCACAAGTATGGTTTATAGGCATAAGAACTTCTTTACCACGTTTTCTAAAAATCTTAAATTCACCTCTAGAGAAATTAAAAGAAGAGATGTTAAGTTCTCTTAGTTCATTAAGTCTTAGACCATATGTAACAAATAAAGCTAAAATAGCTTTATCACGAAGCTTAGTTTTTTTCCAATATACTTTTTCTTTTTCAGTAAGACCTTCACCACTTTCTACAGCATCTAACATTTTAGCAACTTCATCAATATCAAGCCTTTTTATAGCGTCTGGTTGAGGCTTAGGAAGCTTAATAGGATTAAAACCATCAGTAATATTATTATCAAGTTGCTCATTTCTATATAGGAACTTAAATAGAGTAGAAAGAGATGATTTTTTTCTAGCTAAAGCCCT
Organism: Clostridiaceae bacterium; assembly: GCA_902362365.1. Classification (GTDB taxonomy): domain Bacteria; phylum Bacillota; class Clostridia; order Peptostreptococcales; family Peptostreptococcaceae; genus Romboutsia_E. The sequence continues at coordinate 28,937 of CABIVQ010000022.1, forward strand.
ATTGTTATTTTCAAAGATTAACGTATTCTTTTCTGTCTGCTTATAGTATCTACTACAATAGTCACCTAAGAATAAATTAACATCTCTTGCCTTAATGTTGTTAAATTCATCCAGCGTAATATCTTTAATAATTTCAGCTTTTGTAAGCTCTTGTGATTCTACTAAATAATTACAAAAGAAGTTTATATCTTCAAGGTAAGCATAACGCGTAGAAACGGCTACAGAACCTTTTAAATATATAAAGTAGTCTTTCATAAACTTAGGCAGTTGATTTTCTATTTTAATACATCTTTCCATAATATCATTATCTCTATGAACAATATTATCAGGTTTGTTTGATTTATTGTTAATTTTTAATACCTTATCGTTATTCAAAATGAATCCTCCTAATTAATTTAAAGTAACTTTTAAATGATTATGTATATAATAATATAAAATATCATATTATTTTTTTTCTTTCAATGTCAATGTAGAAAGTAAATAAGTAGAAAACTAATAATTCTTGTTTAAATAAAATAGACTTGAAATAGAGCTTTTATCTAAATTGATACATTACATTTGATAAATCACCTAAAAAGTGATCATTTCAATGTATAAGAACATATGTTCGAAGATCGATGAAGTGATAAGATAAAGTAATAAAATGACTATTTTAAGTTCAAATTTATTAATGAAAAAGCTTAAAATGTTTAACGATCCATAAATAAAATTTATAAAACTTTATTTGTGAATGAGTTAAAGAGGCTTGATGAAGCTAAAAAATGTCTATAAATAAATAGCATTAAATAAATGAGGGTTATATAGATTAAGTATGTGAGAGAAAGAAATTAATAGTATATAAAAGGTATATGAAATAATTTATAAATAATAAATAAATCAAAGGAATGTTATATTTATAAAACATTTCAAGAAATGTAGAAATATATACATAAGTTATAAAAACAGATGGATTAAGCGAAAAACTTAACTTAATAGATATATAATAAAATTATTTTTAGGTACAAAAAGAGTAAAGTGCATATATTCTAATCATTTACAAATTCATGTATAAATGATTAGAATATATGCAAAAAGTGTAGCTTTAGTTTATTATCTATACAACTATTCCCTAAATATACATTTAGAGAATAGTTGTATGTTACAAGTTTAGCACTTCCCCTTAAACCTATATATATTATCTGGCAATTTCTATTTCTATATAATTAATATATATATAAATTGAACTTACATATATAATAATTATACAAATATATAATATTTTATACATTTAATCATTTTAATGCATTTCTAAGGTTTATAATCCGATTATAATAATATAATGAATTTACTATATATTTAATTTTTAAATTGAAACTTAAATAACTATACATATTAGGATCACAATTATACGTAATTTCTTTAGTTAACATAGACTAAAATATAATATTGATGATTAATGACCTATTAGAATATAAATTACTTAAAATGTTACTCCTACTCCTTCACTTCAAAAAGTTATAAATGATAGAGGTCCCTTGCTAAATATTCACCTAAAAAGCTTCTCTTAGCAAAATTACCTTCTATAAATTAATGATTTTTAAGATTTGAAAGAAAAAAGCCCTTAAATCATTTTATTGTAAATAATAATACAAAACTATTGAAAAGTTAATAAAATGGTTTATAAGCCTAATTACAGGCTTATTTTAAGCTTCTTTAATAGAGTATCTTTCTTATAATAAATAAAGGATAAGTAATGAATTAAATGAACAATAAAGTACATTCAAATAAATTACTTATCCTTTATTTATTAATATGTAATTTCATTTAGTTGTTCTAGGTCTACTTCATATTTATAATTACCATCAAGAGATTCTACGTATGCTGTTCCGATATTATTGTCTACACTTATAAGATTTACTTGATTTTCTTTATAAAAAATTTTACTATTTACGTTATTGTTTTCTCCGTTAACTATTTCCATTGCACGTCTTAATTGCATATGATCCTCCTAAATGTTTTCATTGTTAATTTTAATCTTTATTTATGTTCTCCAAAAATTTATTTTATATACAGGATTACGTAGTTATAGCATTATAGTAAATAAAAAAATAAGAGAGATATATAATCCCTCTTTTATATAAAATATCAAACTTCTAAAATTTATCTCGGTTCTATTATTAATTTTATCGCCGTTTTCTGTTCTCCGTCTATTTCGATATCTGTAAAAGCTGGAATACAAACTAAGTCCATACCGCTTGGAGCTACAAAACCACGTGCAATAGCAACGGATTTAATAGCTTGATTTAATGCTCCTGCTCCGATAGCCTGGATTTCTGCACTTCCCTTCTCTCTTAGTACCCCTGCTAAAGCTCCTGCTACAGAATTAGGATTAGATTTTGATGAAACTTTTAATACTTCCATTTCAACATCCCCCTCTTTGATTGGTTAACTAACTAAAGTACTAAACCATCATGATTTAACATATACTTCGATATTGAACTAAAAAAACCTTTATTTATTTTTGTATACAACTCCTTAATTCTTGTATTTCCTTATCTGTAAAGCCTGTAAGTTCTTTTATAAATTGTAAATCTGATTTTTTTTCAAGGAGTTCTATAGCCATTAATTTTTTAGTTTCTAATGTTTTAATTTCTTTTTCTAATCCATAATTTTCTTCTAGATCAATAAAATTTATAGACTCTGTACATTCTACAAAAGAATCTACTGGAAACTCCTTAGTAGAATATGTATATTCTTCCTCTTCGTTGTCTAAGTTTAAGTTTTGTTTATCTTTTCTTTCTTTAATAAAGTCTCTATAGATATCGAATAATATAAGCAACGCTGGGATTATGAAATAAAAACCAGTCCCTATAATACCTATGATTGATGTAGATAATAAAATAATTTTATTTAAATTGTCTATATGCTTTTCTAATATGAATGATTTTACAATGCTAAAAAATAAAGTTATTAAGCATAAAGGAAATAATAGATAACTAGAAATAACTCCACCTATACTTAATGAATCAAAATTATTGCCTATATTTCCAAATACAAACATATAACCATTAACGTATGCAAACAAGCAAGCTAAAACACCCAGAACAGAGCCGAGAGCTTGACTATACCAGTCTAAAAAACGCGAATTCATCTTATTCTCCCCCTTCTTGTAAGTAGTGTATATAAAATAATATGATTTATGATTGATAAATATATCATATTATAAGATTAGATTATTTATATTTTCCTATTTCTATTTTTTGTAAAAAGTATTATAATTTAAATACTTTAATTATATTCTTTTATGGTTATGATATTAGAATATAATTAAGTGATACATCTTATTAAGGGGAGTTTATATATGTTAGATACGACAGAGTTAATATTAAAAGTTAGTTTTTTTATTTTGACAATTATTTGGATAGGAAAAATAATGATTCTAAGAACAGATAAACAAATCGTTATAAATCCTCTACTAATTGGAATATCTGCTATTTTAGTAGTATTGCCTGAAAGTAATGAATTAAATAATACTTCGATAACAATACAAAAAATTAAAATAATGTTATATATATTATATTGTTTAGTAGTGCTATTTGGAGTATACAGTACGAGAAGAAAAAGTAATATTTTTTAAATAGAAAAAGAGAAATAGGGTTATTTTGATTTAATATCCTAATTTCTCTTTTTTTATAAATATAAAATACTCTTTTAATCTATTTAATTAGCTTTTAAAAGTATTATAATTATCAAGTCAATTTATATTGCCATATGTTGATTTTTTATACTTATTTACGCTTTTTAGCTTCACATCTGTATATTTGCATACCTTGAGACATAAATTTATCTTCGTATTCTGTAGTGATATTTTCTATTTCTGTATTTTTAGCCAAATCTAAAGAAATATTTTTTAACATCCAGTCACTAGCTGCTATTTCATTTAAGCTGAATTCGAATAAATCTCTATTGTCTGTTTTAAAGTGTAATTCACCATCATCCTTTAATATAGTATCGTATTTTTCTAAGAAACTACTATGAGTTAATCTTCTTTTAGCCCATCTTTTCTTAGGCCAAGGATCACAGAAGTTAACATACACTCTACTTATTTCTTTTTCTTCAAAATAATCAAGTATGTTATTTACATTACCCCATACAAAAAGAATATTATTTAGATTAGCTTCATGTGCTTTTTCTACTGCTTTTAGTAATACTTCTTCTTTTATTTCCATAGCGATATAGTTTATATCTAGATTATTTTTAGCATGAGTTGTTATAAATTTGCCTCTACCTGTACCAAATTCTACGTGTATAGGGTTGTTGTTTTCAAATTTTGAACTCCATTTTCCTTTTAAGTTTTCTATATCATCTTTTATTACATAATCTGTAAAACTTAGTAGTTTTTTATCAGATCCTTTTTTTCTTCTTCTTCTCATGTTTGATCTCCTTAGTTGTTTATTTAAGAATAAAAAATATAGAGTACTAGCTAAGCTAATACTCTATATTAGAATTAACAATCGCAGCCAGAGCATCCTCCGCCACAACCGCCTCCACCTTCAGGCATGTTTTCTACAGCGATTCTGAATCCATATCCAGTATCTTCTATTGTAACATCCCCATATTGAGCGAATTCAGCTTGATCCATTATAAAGTGTAATCCATCAGTATCGAATGTTACGTCAGATGAATTTTGCTCATCTAAAGCAAGACCGAAAGAAGGTCCGCTACAACCGAATCCTGCGAAGTATATTCTTATGCTTGATGGTTTATCATTATTTTCACTTATTATTTTGTTTAAAGTATCAATTGCTGTTTGTGGTAAAGTTACTTTCATTTAATCAATCCCTTTCTTTTTCTTTAGAATATATATATTATATACCCAATATGAGTATATAATCAAACATTTTAGTAAAATTTTTTAATTATGTTAATTATTACAGATTTATATTGTTTAATCTATTTACAAATACACTATTTTGAAGATACAAAAGCATCTATATTAATCTTCTTTTCATCTTTTAAATTTATAACATATAGACTAGGGGTTGTATAATTATATTCACTTAAAAAAGGAAAAAGAAGTGTATACCTATCCTCTTTTAATGAATGAAATTTATAAGTTCCATCTTTATCTGAAACACTGTGACATTTATTACCATTTGAATCTATTAATGTGATTGTTTTATCGCTTAATATATCATTATCATTAAGCACAATTTTTCCATAGATTGAGTATAAGTTAGAATTATTTTTATCAAAACTGAAAGAAGAGTTACTAATTTTCATTATTAATGGCTGTATAAGCACTCCACTTAATAATCCAGATTTAAAAAAAGGAACTTCATGGTAGAAATCTGCTTTGATTATGCAATCAGAACATACGTTCTTTAGTGTGATTTTTGATATAGAATATAGTATAGATGGTCTTTCGTTAGTTTGTAGTTCATCATAATCACCTGTAACTTGTACATTATAATAATGAATCAAATTATCTTCACCCCACAATATAACTGGCTCTAATGTATAGTCCTCTCCGTAATTAATAAATATAGGTTTTTGTAGCACGATTTGGTCATATGCAATGATTTTAACATCGTTATTGCTTAATGTGCTAACAAAGGAAAAATCATTGATATTGTTATTAGAAATATTTATTACTGCTAATTCTTTTAACTCAGATAAATTAGGAATAGTGTAGATATTATTAAAATCTAGATTTATGCTTTTTAATTTAGTTAATTTGCTTAAAAAAGATAAATCTTCTATTCTATTATTGCTTAATTCTAAATTAGTTAAGTTTCTTAAGTGAGATAGCTTGCTTGTATCTTTTATTTTATTGTTGTTAAGTAATAGGTTGGTTAAATTCTTTGCAAACTCCAAACCATCTAAGTGTTTAATATTTTTATCTGATAAATTTAATTCTTTTAATGAACCTAAGAATTGTTTGGTTATTTCTCCTTCTGATTTGTCGCATGACATGGCTATTGATAACCTTAAGTGCTTATTTATCCAATTATCGTCTTTACCTTTTGCCAAATTAATCATTCCTTTATATTTTTTTATTTTTAAAGTAATCTTTACTTAATATTTCATATTTATAACATGCTATTGGTTTTGATCCAGTTGAATGGAATTTTCTCTTAAATTTGCCTAAGCAGTTAAAGCCTAAAGAGTCTAAATAACTTCTTGAGTGCTCGTTATCTTCGTATGTTTCAAGAAATATTCTTTTTAAATGTAAATCTTCAAATCCGAATTTAAGTATTTCTCTTGTTAGTTCGGGTATTAACTTAATGCCCCAGTATTTAGGATTTATACAAACTCCGATCTCACCCTCAATAGAATTACTAGGTATATTATTAAAACCAATATTACCTATTGTTTTATTATTTTCTTTATATACAATTGCGAATTGACCGATATAGCCTTTTCTATAATTGACTAAAAAAAATGTTTTAATAAATCTTTCAGTATCTGATATAGAGGTATGTTTTTTCATAGGAAGATATTTTACAACTATGTCTTGTCTATAATACTCATACATATCCTTAGCATCTTTTATAGTAACTGGTCTTAATATACACCTTCTCGTTTCTATGATTTTCATTTGAGGAAAAGTTAAATTATACATACTTAACCTCCTTTATTATATATTAATTATATATATAGACTATGATTTTGGTTATATAACTGTTCATAAAATATATACTTTTATGCCATTTTTTAAAAAATGACTATTTTCAAAGGTTTTAAGGAGCAAAAATAATTTTATGTCAGTTATATGTCAGAACTTTTATCTGTTTTTTGTTTTATATTTGTGGTAAAATTAAGTTATAAAATTAGATAATTTATTTTATATTTATACATTTATATACATATTAATTAGAAGGAGAATCACCATGAGTTTCGTTTTTATAAGAAAAAGAAGCAAGAATTATATAGTTTATTTAGAATATAAAGATCCGGAAAGTGGTAAGAAAAAACAAAAAAATATGGGTTCTTTCGAAAAGAAAAGAGATGCAAATAAAAAGTTAACAGAGTTAAAAGATACAATATACAAGGATGATTTACTAACACCAAACACAATTACTTTAAAGAAACACCTTTTAGATTTCTTAGAAAAATACAAAGAAAATTTATCTGTAACTACATATAATAGTTATATTAGAATATGTAATAAATATATTATACCTATCTTAGGAGATATAAAATTAGAAGATTTAAGACCTGTTCATATACAAAACTATGTAGATGATTTAGTTGGTATATTAACTCCACAGACAATTAAAATACATATAAATATTTTAAATTTGGCATTAAAAAGAGCCTATAGATTAAAGTTAATAAGAGAAAATGTTATAGAATGCATAGAAATTCCTAAGTCTAGGAAGTTCAAAAATAAAATATACAACCAAGAAAATATGGTTAAGCTTCTAAATATAAGTAAAGATACACCACTGGAACTTCCTATAACACTAGCAAGTGGTTTAGGGCTAAGAATATCTGAAATACTAGGCCTTACTTGGGATAATATAGATTTCGAAGAGAAACTTATAACAGTAGATAAAATAACTATTCGTTCTAATGGGAAGGTAGTACTTAAAAGTCCTAAGACGGATACATCTATTAGAACTATATCTGCTCCAACAGAAATTATAAGTATGTTAAAGGAACATAAACGTAAATGTTTAGAATTAAAACTAAAAGGCATTATAAGAAAAGATAACAACTTTATATTTTTCGATAAAAACGGAAATCCAATTGCGCAAGATGTATTAAGTAGAAAGTTTTCTCGTTTTTTAGAAAAGCATAATTTAGAACATATAAGATTTCATGATCTAAGACATTCACATGTAACATTACTTATAAATTCAAAAGTTCCTATAAAGGTAATTTCTGAAAGAGTTGGTCATTCAAATATTAATACCACATTAAATATTTACTCTCATGTTCTTAAAGAAATGGATAAAGAAGCTTCAGATAAGATTTCAGAAAGTTTATTTAAGTTGGATTAACATAATATTAATAATGTAAATAAGTTTAAATAAGTACGAAAAACGACTTTTTAAAATCAATTTTAAGACGTTTATAATAACCTTGGCAAGTGATTAATCCTTGAGAAGTGTTAATTTGCTTAGAATGTAAATAAATAGATATTTAAGCAGTTTTGCTTATTTTTATAAAAAATCTAACTATTTTCATAATAGATTCAGTTAATTTTAATAAAAAATAAATTACATGTGATATTTATTAATATTAGTAATTAATTCTCAACGCTATAAGTTTACATATATAGTATTATGTAAACTTATAGTATTTTCTTAATTCTAAAAATCAGTAAACTTATAACTATAATCAAAATCATAAAAAAAATTGTAATAGGATATGCATAGTGATAATTAAGTTCTGGCATGTATTTAAAGTTCATGCCATAAATACCTGTTATAATTGTTAATGGAGATGCAATACCAGTTAGTATAGTAAGCTTTGTTATTAAAGAGTTTGTTTCTTCTGCTACTTGGGAAGAATATATATCTAAAAGTTTATCTGCCAGTTCTCTTGTAGATATAGCAAAGCTATATAATTTATCTATTCCAAAATCTATCCCTTGTAGATTTTCAATATTATGTTTTTTTATGTCCGAAGCTTTCATATACCTTATATTTTCTTTTAGGATTCTATCACCTATATATAATAAAGGCCGAGTATTTTTTACTATAGTCCTAGTTAAACTTCTTACATGATTAATATCTGATATATTATTGTCATATACTCCATTCATAATATTATCTTCCATCTCTAATATCATATCTTCTACAAGCTCTAAATTCTCAAATCCATTTAACATTATCTTTTTAAAGATAAGGTAATTAATTTTATACAATGATACTATAGGAGTTTTACTTAATGTATGCTTATTTTCAATTACATCATTTATATATTTATATAAAAAATTATCGTTATTTACAACTACAAGAATAAAACGATCTGCAAGATACATATTAATTTCTTCTAGATAAAGATTTTTATTTTCTAGTTTGTATGTATTTAAACTTATAAAGTCATATTTATCAAATACATCTAATTTCATACTATCATCGAATTCTAAGCACTCTCCAAAAGTAGTTTCATCAATTTCTAAAGGGTCTTTAAGTTCTTTTAATTCTTCTGGTGTACATAATATAAGATAGTAATTACTTTTATGGAAAAAGTCACTCTTTGTATTATTATATAACTTATCTATAGTTAAATCTAATATGTTCATTTTATCACCTTTTCAAAATTATCCTCTATTAATTTAATATATGACTTTTCTATATTTTTATACTTTTAGATTAAAATGTTATGCTATATATTGCTTATCTTACTATAATTTATAAGGGTACAAAAAAGAGAAGCGTTAGCTTCTCTTTTTCTATATAGATTCTATAAAGTTTATAACTTCAGTAATTATCCAATCTGGAGTAGATGCACCTGCTGTTACTCCTATTATATTAAACTTCTTTAATTCATTAATATCTAACTCATCTTTTGTTTCAATTGCGAATGTAGGAACTATGCCGCTACATATATTTACTAGCTTTTGTGTATTTGAACTGTGTTTACCGCCTATTACTATCATGCAATCTACTTCTTTTGATAGCTCTTTAGCAGAAAATTGTCTTTCTTTTGTAGCTGAACAGATTGTATTTTTAAAAACAATATCATTTAGTCTTTCAGATAGTTTTTCTACTATAGAATTGTATAAATCTAAATTAATAGTAGTTTGTGATACTACACAATATTTTTCATTAGCATCTAAATTTAATTGATCAATTTCATCAAGAGTTTTAATTATAATTGCATCTTCATTGCACCATCCATTTATACCTATAACCTCAGGATGATTTTTATCACCTATGACTATAATCTTATAACCTTTTTCACTATAATCTTTAGCAATATTATGGATTTTTTTAACAAATGGGCAAGTTGTGTCTATAACATTTATATCTTTTTCTTTTGATTGTATATAGATATCTTCACCTACTCCATGAGATCTTATTATTACACTTTCATTTGATGGAATATCATTTAAATCATTAACAGTTTTAAGACCTCTATCTTCATACTTTGATACAGCTTGTTTATTATGAATTAGCGGACCTAAAGCATATATTCCATTTTCTCTTTCTTCAAGTTCATGCCAAGCCATATTCATAGCTCTTTTTACACCAAAGCAAAAACCAGCATTGTTAGCTATCTTAACTTTCATATGCTATCTCCCTATTTTGAATTTATATAATAGTTCTCTTTAATCACCTCTAGAACATTTTGAGATAATCTTTCATAATCTTTTGTATTAAGTCTTTCTCTATAATAATCTTCAAATGATATAGGTTTATCTATATAAATAGTAACTCTATTAAACAATTTATAATTAGATATTATAGATATCGGAACTACCATTGCCTTTCCTTTTATAGCGAACATTGATAAACCAGCCTTAGCTTCACCAAATCCTGGTTCTTTAATTCTTGTTCCTTCAGGAAAGATACCTAATACATACCCATTTTTTATACTCTTTAAAATATTTTTTATAGTAGATATATCTGGATTTTCTCTGTTTATAGGTATAACATTTAATTTCTCTAATACATATGCTAAGGGTTTAATTTTAAACAATTCCTTTTTAGCAACAGCTGCTACTTCTCTATTTTCAATTGCTGCTGCAATGAATATTGGGTCTAAGTTTGATTTATGGTTAGCTGCTATTACAAGGTTTCCTTCATTTGGTATATTTTCAGCTCCGATAACTCTGTATTTAAAGAATATCTTAGAAAATACCTTAAATACTTTTATTACAAATTTATAAAAATTCATTCTATCTCCCCTTAATATTACAGATTTATTTTAGATAATACGTAATCAACAACTTCATCTATTGATTTTCCAGTAGTATCTATTTCTATAGCATTTTCTGCTTTTACTAATGGAGCAAACTCTCTGTTTGAATCTATTTCATCTCTTCTTACTATATCTTTTATTATTTCTTCTAAAGATGTATCATATCCTTTTTCTGTAAGTTCTTTAAAGCGTCTTATTCCTCTTTCTTCAGGTGTAGCTATAAGATAAAACTTATAATCTGCATTAGGGAATACATATGAACCTATATCTCTACCATCTAATATAACAGAGTTTCTTTTTCCTATTTCTCTTTGAACATCTACCATTAAGTATCTAACTTCTTTTATCTTAGCAACATTAGATACATTGTTACTTACTTCTATTGTTCTTATTTCTTCATTTACTATTTCTTTATCTAAGTAAAGGTTATTATCTCTAAAATCAATATCAGTATTTTGAGCAATTTTTATTACTTCTTCTTCATTATTTATATCTACATTATTCTTTAAACATTTATAAGTTATAGCTCTATACATTGCACCTGTATCGATATAATTTATATTTAATCTTTTAGCTATTATCTTAGCTATTGTACTTTTACCAGCTCCTGCTGGTCCATCTACTGCTATTACTAAGTTATTCATTTTTGTTTCTCCTATTCTGACAAATATTATTTTGATAAATCGGGTCTGAGTATATCAGCCTTATTTAAATAAACATGCTTTATATCACTTTTGTTTTTATCACTATTTATGTACATAATAACTCTTATACACTTTTCTAAACTTCCAACTATATACTTTTCTTCAAAATTTAATAAAGGTATATCAACAAGTCCTAAATTTTCTCTAACAGCAACTGCTGGGTACACTGCATCTAAATCTTTTGTCATAGTAAAGCACATACTTATTATATCATCTGATTCTAAATTATTATTAGTAATTATTTTATTTATAAGTGTAGCTGTTTCATTTAATATATCTTCTCTTTTATTAGAAGAAGCTGTTGTCGCACCTCTAATTGCTAAAACTCTCATAATTATCACCTATACACTTAATCCTGCAAGATAACCTGTTGAAAATGCTATTTGAAGGTTATATCCTCCTGTTTCAGCATCTATATCAATAACTTCTCCTGTAAGATATAAATTTTTTATTATTTTAGATTCCATAGTTGAAGAATTAATTTCTTTAACAGATATTCCTCCACTAGTTACCATGGAAGCTTTAATACCTAAACAACCATTACATGTAAGCTGCATATTTTTTAAATATTCAATTATTCTATTTTCATCTTTTTTAGATAATTCATTAGCTTTTTTATCACTTAAATCTAAAACATCAAATATGCCTTTTAAAAAGTTCTGAGGTAATATGCCCTTTAAGTTATTTAAAACATTTTTATTTGGATTTTCTCTTAGTGCTTTAGATAAATCCTCTACACTAACATTTGGTAAACAATCTATCGTTAAAGTCACCTTATCATTTTCTAATAGTTTATTTATATACGATGACATTATTAATACAACGGGTCCTGTTATTCCAAAGTGAGCAAATAACATATCTCCTATTTTGGAGATTTTTTTCTTTTTGATTTTGCAAGATATCTCTACTTTTTGAAGAGCAATACCTTGTAAGTTTTTTATCCAGTTTTCTTCTATAGTTAATGGGCTAAGAGCAGGATATAACTTATTAAGTGTATGATTATTCTTTTGAAGTATATCATACATTAATCCATCTGAACCTGTACTTTCGTAACTTTTACCACCAGTAGAGATTATTACTTTATCTGCATATATATTTTTATTATCGTCAGTAATAACGCCTGATACAGTATCATCTTTAACTATAAGATCAATTACTTTTGTATTATACATTATCTTTACATTATTTTGAATTAAATCTTCTTCTAGTATATCTATTACTTCAGTTGCTTTATCACTTTTTGTATAAACCTTATGGTCATTAGACTCCTCAACTTTGTACTCTAAGTTTTTACTACTAAAATAATTTAATAGATCTGTATTTGTAAATGTATAAAAACTACTGTATAAAAATTTCTTATTATTAACTACTTTATCAAAGAATTCGTCTATATCTCTATTATTAGTGATATTACATCTTCCACCACCAGTTAACTTAAGCTTTTTACCTAATTCATTGTTTCTTTCTATTAATATTACTTCATGATTTTTTGAAGCTGTTAAAGCAGCCATCATACCAGATGGGCCTGCACCAACCACTATAACCTTTGACATAAATACTCTCCTTATTCTAATGCTGATTTATTTACAGTATAGTTAGTTTTAAAATGGCTAGTATCGTTCATTTTTATTACTACTGGTCCATAATCTTTAAATTCAACAATATTAAGTGCTGTATTATCTTGTTTTATTCTGTATATATTCTCAAGTCCAGAACCTAAACATGATAAAAGTATAACTCTTACTGTTACTGAGTGACTAACTAGTAGTATATGTTTGTTATCATACTTTTCATTTATTTCCTTTATAAATTCATCTACTCTATCTTGTATTATAGAAAGAGTCTCTCCTCCAGGAACGTCAAATAAATGAGGTGTATTTCTCCAAATACTATACATATCAGCATAGTTCTCTTTAATTTCATCCATTAATAAGCCTTCCCAAACACCAAATCCCATTTCTCTTAAGGCATTAGTCTCATTAACTTCTAAGTTTAACACATCTGCTAATATATTTGCAGTTTCAACAGCTCTTCCTAAATCACTAGAATATATATAATCTATTGGATATTTACTCATACTTTCAGCCAATGTTGTAGCTTGCTCTATCCCTTTTTCTGTAAGGTTAGAGTTACCATGTCCTTGAGTTTTTCCAAGAATATTCCAATTAGTTTCACCATGTCTTACTATGTAAAATGTATTTGCCATAATGTCCTCCTAAATTATTCTCTCTTTATTTTTAGCTATTACCAAATTTTTATTATATCATATATTGTTTAATAATGATATTTTTTAAGCAATATATGGTGCATATGAGTTTATATATTGGTTAAGTTAATGTTATATAATTTTATTATTTACTTATATACACATATTAAAGGAGATTAAGTCAATATAATAGAAGTGTATAAATAAATTGTTAATATATTTAAAAATATATATAGGAGGTGCAATAACATGAAAAATTCAAAACTTAAATTTGCAGATATATTTGTACTTTTAATAGGTTGTTTGCTAATGTCAATATCAATAAATATGTTTTTCGACCCTCATGATATAGCACCAGGTGGATTGACTGGTGTATCTATATTAGTAAGCACCTTAACAGGGATACCAATTTGGTTAATAAATATAAGTGTAGATATTCCGCTATTTTTATTCGCATATAGGATATTAAGTAAGAAGGACTCCTTAAAAACAGTTCTAGGTATAATCTTTCTTACAACATCATTAAAGATTACAGAAAACTTTTCTAATATTCATATAACAGATGATGTTTTATTATCTGCTATTTCAGGTGCAATAATAATGGGTATTTCTCTTGGTTTAATATTTAGAATAAATGGTAGTACTGGAGGCACTGATTTAATAGGATTATTAGCAAATAAATTCATGCCTAATCTTAGTGTTCCGATGCTAATGGGATGTGCAGATGCCGTAGTTGTTATATTTTCAGGAATCGTAAGTAGAAATATTGAAATAGCACTTTATTCTGCAATAGCATTATATATAATTGTAAAAGTTAGTGACATTATGGTTGAAGGTATAAATACATCAAGCTCCTTTACAATAATTTCTGATAAGCATAAAGAGATAGGTCAAGCGATCACTGATGAATTAGAAAGAGGTGCAACAATATTAAAAGGTGAAGGTTTTTATACTAATAAAGAAAAGAATGTTCTTTTAGTTGTTGTATCTAAGAAAGAGGTTGTTACTTTAAAGAAGTTAGTTAAGAGTATAGATGAAAATGCATTTATTATAATAACTGATATATTTGAAGCTTTAGGAGAAGGATTCAAACCTATTTAATCATAATAAAAGAGCAATACTTAATTTAAAATGTAAGTATTGCTCTTTTTAGTTGAAATTTATATTTCTAAAGTATTAATTAGGAATTTTATTTTTAAATATGAAGTTATGAAAACTATGAGTCTTAAGATATTTTTAATATAAATGAGTATTTTATTTTACCTTAATATCTATGTTGTCTTCTTTACCATCTACTACTATAGTACATCCATTATATATAGTTCCAGCTATTATCATTCTTGCAATCATAGTTTCTAAAGTATTTCCAATGTATCTTTTTAGAGGTCTAGCTCCATAAACTGGATCGTATCCTTCTTTTGCCATAACATCTTTTGCAGTATCAGTAACTTCAATAGATATATTCTTTTCGTGTAATCTTCTTTTTAAATCGCCCATAAATATATCAATTATTCTCTTGATTTCATTTTGAGCAAGTGGTTTAAACATTATTATATCATCAACCCTGTTTAAAAACTCTGGTTTGAATCTACGTTTCATTTCATCCATTACAAGGTCTTTTGTTTCTTCACTTATATGCCCGTCTTTAGCTTCTAAAAGATATTTACTACCAATATTTGAAGTCATTATAATTAGTGTGTTTTTAAAGTCTACAGTTTTACCTTTATTATCTGTAAGCCTACCATCATCTAATATTTGTAAGAATAAGTTAAATACATCTTCATGAGCTTTTTCAATCTCATCAAATAAAATTACTGAATATGGAGCTCTTCTTACAGCTTCTGTTAATTGTCCACCTTCTTCATAGCCTACATAACCTGGAGGAGGACCGATAAGCCTAGATACAGCATGTTTTTCCATGTATTCAGACATATCAATTCTTATAATGTTATCTTCACTATCAAATAAGTTATTAGCCAGAGTTTTAGCAAGTTCAGTTTTGCCAACACCTGTAGGACCAAGGAATATAAATGAACCTATAGGTTTTTTCTCATCTTTTAATCCTGCTCTTGCACGTATAACTGCATTAGCTACAGCTGTTACTGCTTCATCTTGACCAATTACCCTATTATGTAGGTCTTCTTCAAGTTTAAGAAGCTTTTCTCTTTCACCTTCCATAAGTTTTGTTACTGGTATTCCTGTCCATTTAGCAACAATTTCAGAAATTTCATTTTCAGTTACTTCTTCTTTTAATAGAGCATTTTCATAACTTTTTTGCATATTTTCTTCGCGTTCTTTTATTTGTTCTTCTAATTTAGGTATTACACCATATTTAACTTCAGCTGCTTTATTAAAATCATATTCTCTTTCATATTTTTCTACATTACCTTTAGCTTCATCTAATTGAGTTTTTAAATTTCTTATTTCGAGGATTTGCCCTTTTTCCTTTTCATATTTAGCAGTCATTTCATCATTTTTAGATTTTAACTCTGCAATTTCTTTAGTTATTTTTTCAAGTCTTTGTTTACTCTTTTCATCATTCTCTTTTAATAAAGCTTCTCTTTCTGTTTCTAAAGTGAATAGTTTTCTTCTTACTATATCTAAATCAGTTGGAACTGAATCTATTTCACTACGTATCATAGCACCTGCTTCATCTATTAAATCTATTGCTTTATCTGGTAGGTATCTATCTTGAATATATCTATCAGATAGTTTTGCAGCAGCAACTATTGCACTATCATGAATTCTTACTCCATGATGTATTTCAAATCTTTCTTTTAATCCTCTTAATATAGACACTGTATCAGAAACACTTGGCTCATCAGCTATGACTGGTTGGAAACGTCTTTCTAAAGCTTTATCCTTTTCTATATATTGTCTATATTCATCAAATGTAGTTGTTCCTATACAGTTTAATTCACCACGAGCAAGCATAGGTTTTATTAAATTGCCAGCATCCATTGAACCCTCTGTTTTACCTGCACCAACAATAGTATGTATTTCATCTATGAATAATATAATTTTACCATCAGAACCTTGAACTTCTTTTAATACTGCTTTTAGTCTTTCTTCAAATTCTCCTCTGTATTTAGCCCCAGCAATTAATGCACCCATGTCTAAAGATATTATAATTTTATCTTTTAATCCTTCAGGTACATCTCCTCTAACTATTCTTTCTGCTAAACCTTCTACTATAGCGGTTTTACCAACACCTGGCTCTCCTATTAAAACAGGATTATTTTTTGTTCTTCTAGATAAGATTCTTATAACCCTTCTTATTTCTTCATCTCTACCTATTACTGGGTCTAGCTTATGTTTTTTAGCTAAATCAACTAAGTTTGTCCCATATCTAGATAAAGCTTCATAAGTTCCTTCTGGGTCTTGAGTTTCAACTCTTTGATTTCCTCTTACTTGTGATAATACATTAAGGAAGTCATTTTTATTTATATTATATTGTTTTAATATTCTTCCAACAACAGAGTTAGTTTCCATATCCATAATTGCAAGCATAACATGTTCTACACTAATATAAGAATCATTAAATTCTTTCGATATACTTTCAGCCTTAAGTAATACTTCATTAATACGTCTAGACGCAGTTACTCCTTGAGAACTTACACCTTCTCCGTATATTTGCGGTAATTTATTTAACTCAGCATCTATAGTATGTTTTAGCGATTCAACTGATATATTTAGTTTTTCTAATATATTTGGTATAAGTCCATCCTCTTGATTAACTAAAGCCGAAAATAAATGTATTGTGTCAACCTGTTGATTATGGTGTTTAACTGCTTCGTTAAAAGCTTCATTCAAACTTTTTTGAACTCTAACCGTCATTTTTTCTACATCCATTTAAAATCCCTCCAAATTCTATTATGTATAAAAGGTAATAGATATTTAATAATAGTATTTACCAAAATGAATTAAAATAACTTAATAAGTATTTATTAGATTTATTAAATTTAATTTACATAATTTATTATAATACACTTACACAAAATAAAAAGCATTAGATTGAATTTACTTTCAAATCTAATGCTTTTTACAAAAGAATAACTTATAGGCTACTCTTTTTCCCTATGCTTTATTAACTATAATTTGTGTATTTAGCATTTATCTTTTCCTTGGTATAAGATAACAAATCTAAGCACAAGTATTAAGTTAGGTAAATCAAAATACTTTTTATTATAGCTAATGGTATATTTTTCCATATATACAGTTACCTAAGCATAAATTCTATACCTCCAAAGAACACTACTAAAAGGATAGGTAAATCTAGCTTTTATATAGTAAGTATAGAAAGTAGTTATTAACTACTGATAATATATTAACCAGATTTTAAGCAATTATACTAAATAAAGTTTTATTTTTTTGAATATATATTTCATTAAAGTATAAACCTAAATTATATATATTTTTATTTAGGTTTTGTTAATTAGATATGATGAGAATTATTCTCGAATTGATAAATAAACCGATAGGTTAAATTAAGTTTCATATTTTTAAAAATTTGCATGGCAAACAAGCCTAACGAAATTATAAAATTTTTAGG
>CABIVQ010000023.1 GCA_902362365.1 Clostridiaceae bacterium
CTCGACTCCTTTCTATAGGGGGAATATGTTTTGTGGTGAAACTATTGTAATCCCTATCGGGGTCGAGATTCAAATATAAATAAGTTAACAAAACGATTATTTTTATTAGGGGGAAATATGAAAAATATTACAGTGCTTATAAAACCTAGCTCTAGTGATTGCAATTTAAATTGTAAGTATTGTTTTTATAAAGATTCATCTAGGAATAGAGAAACTTATAGTTATGGTTTTATGAATGATGATACATTAGAATCAGTTATAAAAAATACATTAGATCAAGAAATTTTTAGTTGTAATTTTATGTTTCAAGGTGGAGAACCTACTTTAGTCGGACTTAATTTTTATAAGAATGTTATTCTACTTCAAAAAAAGTATAATAAAAAAAATATTCACATAACAAATTCAATTCAAACTAATGGTATTAATTTAGATGAAAGTTTTATAAAGTTTTTTAAAGAAAACAACTTTTTAGTTGGTATTTCATTAGATGGCCCAAAATATATTCATGATTCAAATAGAAAGCATTACAATGATTCTGGTAGTTTTGATGATGTCATTTCTACTATTATGCTGCTAAAAAAATACAAGGTGGAATTTAACATTCTTTCCGTAGTAACTAAATATAGCTCAAAACTTGTAGGTATAATCTATGAGTTTTACAAGAATCAAGGCTTTACTTATCTTCAATTTATACCTTGTATAAAAGAATATAATCGTGATTGTAAATCTATAGAAAGAGATTATTATTTAGATAGTAATACTTATTATAAGTTTTTAGATACACTCTTTAATCTATGGAATGAAGACGTCATAAATGGAAAATTTATTGAAATTAGAAACTTTATGGACTATATAAACGTAATTAAAGGATATAATCCTACTAGTTGTGGTATGGGAGGATTTTGCAGCTTGCATACAGTTGTTGAATCTAATGGAGATGTTTATCCCTGTGATTTTTATTGTATTGATGAATGGAGACTAGGTAATATAAAGTATAATTCTTTATATTATATAAGGCGTAATGATTTAGCTAAAAAGTTTTTCGAAAGATCTATATATATTCATGACGAATGTAAACATTGTAACTACTTTAAACTTTGTGGTGGTGGATGTAGGCGTAATCAAGAACCTTTTATAAATGGTATACCTTCACATAATTATCAATGTGAGAGTATAAAAAAATTCTTTGATAACAATCTGAAAAAATTAATTAATTTAGCAAAATATTATATATAAAATCAAATAAAGTAAGATCTGTATATTAACACCATTTATATTATGATTCATACGGATCTTACTTTATTGTTCTGCTCTTATTCAGATATATTGCTTTCTTCACTTATATATTCTTGTATTCCTTTAACTATAGCATTAGCAAGTTTATTTTGATAAGAATTTTTAGATAAATTTACGGATTCCTTATAATTAGTTAAGAAACCAGTTTCTATCAATACTGATGGACAACTAGAATCTCTTAGCACTTGATAGTTCCCACGTTTAATTCCTCTATCAACAGCACCTACACTTGATATTATATTATTATGAATAGATTTCGCTAGTTTATACGACATATCATCGTTCTTCCAGTAGAAAGTTTCTACTCCTTCAGTACTAGATGAGCTATCTCCTGTTGCATTAGCATGTATTGATACAAATAAATCTGCATTATTTTCAGCTTCTATTTTATTTCTTTCTTTTAAAGATATATATTCATCAGTAGTTCTTGTAGCTATAACTTTTATACTCTTATCTTTTTCTAATTTTTCAATTACCTTACTTCCAATTTGCAACGTTATATCTTTTTCCATTTTTTGTTTATCCAGGCTTTGTGTTCCTTGATCGTTACCACCATGCCCTATGTCTATCACAACTATTTTCTTGTTATCGCTAAATATATCAATATTCCCATTTATAATATTATTTAACTTATTAAATACAATAACTATAAATAATACACCTATAAAGCCTAATAAAGCCTTAACTCCTGGCTTTAGCTTTCTTTTTACCCTTCTTTTACTTTTCATATTACGAAACTCCTTTACCTATAAATCATATAACTTCATGACCTTAATTATATCCTATAATTACCGTACTTTTCAACTTATCCAGTAAATAATTAAACGCTTAAATATTGTCATTATGAATCATAGATAAGGATTTAATCTAGGGTATTATGTACAATATACAGCCAACTATACCAGAACCTAACATTACATAAATAGGATTTGATTTATATTTTTGCAAAATAAACAAAGCAATTGAAAATAAACCTACAGAAATAAAATCAATATCTGACAAATTTAAAGAAATACCATTTTCTCCCCAGAATGAAAGAACCATAATGGATACCCCTGCAGATGCTATAAGGGCTACAACAGCTGGACGCAACCCTCCAAGAACCCCTTTCATAAGAGGCAGATTTTTGTATTTAAAATAAAGCCACCCTAATAATGATACAATAATACATGAAGGTAATATACATCCTAAAGTTGAAATAATTGCACCTAGAACTCCTGCGATTCTTATCCCAACAAATGTTGCTGCATTTATAGCAATTGGACCTGGCGTCATTTGAGAAATAGTTATTAAATCTGTAAATTCTGCAAGAGTAAGCCACTTATTTACATCTACTACCTGATCTTGAATAAGTGGTAAAGCTGCAAATCCTCCTCCAAAACTAAATAATCCGACTTGGAAAAAACTTAAAAATAATTTTATGTATACCATTATTTATTAACCTCCAATTTATCTTTATCCATTAGAAATACTCTAATACCACCTATAACTCCACAAATTAAAATTATATATATTACATTAATATTTAAAAAGGAAGTAGTAATAAAAGCTCCTATCATAATAAATAAAGATGTAGTAGATTTTTCATTTACTACATTTTTTCCTAAATTAATAACAACATCGCAAATAACAGCCGAAACACCCGATTGCATCCCCTTTAAAACTGCACTTACAACTGCATTATCACGAAATGCTGTATAGAAAATAGAAATTATAGATAGTATGATTAATGGAGGTAATATAGTTCCTAATATTGTTACAAGTGCTCCAAATATACCAGCAACTTTATATCCCAATAAAATAGATGCATTTACAGCCACTGGCCCTGGTGAAGACTGAGCTATTGCAACCAAATTTAACATTTCTTCCTCTTCAATATAATTCAAATCATCTACAAATTTCTTTTTCATAAGAGGTACTATTACATATCCTCCACCAAAAGTAAATGCACTTAGATAAAATGTAGATATAAATAATTTTCTATAAATAGATTTTTTCACATTCATTTTAATCCCCCCTTAATCTAGCTCAAAACATAATATCTAATTTAATCTTTATTATAGTTGATATTGTCTACTATTGGTAGCTTATATTTATAAAACTAAAGGGATTGTAATTAAAATATAATTAAATAATACTTAGGCTTAGATATAAATATACCTAAGCCATTTTGCACTATAAAACTAATTTTAATACAATCCCTATTTAATAATATCAATCCAAATTAATTCTCCTGATTTAAGTTTTAAAGTATCTACTTTTTCTCCTTTAACATATACATCTGTAACTTGCTCTTCAAAAGAATTATTTATAACCGCCATTTTACCAACTTCAATAAAGGCTGCACACTCTGTATTTACGTTACTTACATAATATTCCTTCATCTTATCTTCCATATTCTTAGTCCAGTATATAGATCTTAATAAAAGTCTACAGTTTTCTGGAGTATATGGAAGTCCTGACATATACACTGCTCTACCTTTCCCATAAGTATTTGTAGAAAGTGATATGTCTCCCTTATGTATAGAAAGTATTTCTACACTATCTCTCTTTTTGAAGATTCCTTCTTTACCTTCTCCAAAATTAAATCCGTCTTTGATTTCTTCAGTTATAAAATGTTTTTCAGTTAACTCATGATATTTTCTATAAGATAATCCATAAGTTAAATCTCTATCTACTCCAAGTACATCAAATAGTTGGAATAACTTTCCTTGTTTTTGATATGCAGTTGGCTCTCCTACACCTATGAAACCGCCTCCTTCATATACCCATTGTCTAAGATTAGTAATTATTTCTTCATCTATCCAGTTTTCTCCACCACTCCAAGAAGTCATAGCATCTCCTGCATTTATTATAACACCTATATCACTTGGTATTCCATTTCTTATGTCTTCAAAGTTTATAAATTCTACATCTACAGGCATACCGCTTAAACATTCTATAACTCCAACGTACGAATAAATCTCTTTATACCATAATGCATGAGCTACTTGATTAGTTTGCCAACTTCTTAATTTACCCCAACAGTTAAGTACAGCTACCTTAAATGGAGCAGTATATGCCTTCGTTTTCTTAATATTCTCATGTATAGTTCTAAATTCTTCACATATTTTTTCTACTTCATCAACAAACTCAGGGAACTTAAGAGCTAGACCTAAGTATCCACCATAGCCTATTCTATCAAGAGGCTTTCTAAGTATTGCTCTTCTTGCTTGAGTCCAGTTTTCTCTAGCTTCACCTACTGGATCTCCACCTTCTCTGAATACATCTGGGAAGAAATATGGCAAGAATCTTCCCTCTGTATATTTTACACCTGGTATATCAGATATCATTCTCATAGTAGTTCCATTTCCTACAGAACCTACAACTGCATCCAATCCTATTGATTCAAAGTATTTTCCATATGGCTCAGTCCCTATCCAGTTATCACCTAAGAACATCATAGCTTCCTTTTTAGCATTATGAGCGATATCTACAAGCTCCTTTGCATGAGTAGCTACGAACTTTGATTGAAAATCTACAAAATCTAAATATTCCTTAGTAGGTATTCTAAACGGAGAGTTATAGTATCCTTCATCTATAATATCTTCTGCTCTTAATCGATATCCTTTTTCTTTTTCAAATTCATCTAAACATTGTTTGCTTAAAGATGAGCTGTATCCAAACCAATCAACAAACTTTTCTTTAGCTTGTTCATTATATATCAATGTAAAGTGATAGAAGAATGTTGTAAATCTTACAACATCTATCTCTGGATTTTCATCTATCCATTTTTGAAGGTAATTTTTCATATGTTCAAAAGTTTCTGGATGCCTACCGTCATAAGGCATTTCATGAGGCTTGTCTCCCCAATCATTAGTCAAGTGATTATACATTTGAGTTGGATCCCATATTTGATAAACTAAGAAGCTTACTGTATATTCATGAAAACTCTTTGCATTTCTAACAATAACAGTTTCATATTTATAATCAAAATCCCAATCGCTAGGATCTACTGTTTCCCCAGTTGTTCTATCTATAACTTCCCAAAGCTTCTTTATATCATCCTTAGTGTTTGGTCTAAATTGCTCCTTATAGAAACCTTTCATTATATCTATTGAAATAGTAGAATCTAATGCAATATGACTTTCACTTACAACATATAATTGTTGAAGTTCATCCATATGACTTTTAGCCCACTCTTGATCATTTCTTGTCGGTAAATATGTTGAATACATTTTTAAATTCAAATTTTGAAGGTCACTGGATAGTTTAGTTCCATCACAGTCTCTAATTGCATCAGCGCCCCATCTTCTTATAATTTCTTGCATTTCTTTATCAATACCCACGTCAGTTGGTATTGTTACACATCCTGTTGTAGACATAATATTATCCCCCTTAAGCTATATCATTTTCATATTAAAACTTATATATTTTATACAAAGCTATTCCATAATATTATAAAATAAAGCCTATATCATTACATAAACTTTAATATAAAAATCAATTTTCTAAAATATGCTTAAACTAATAAACATTAAATTAAATAGTTTTTTATAGTTTTACAATATTTTCTTCTATTTTTTATCTTTTGTCATTTTATATTTTTGCATAAATTTTTCTTTAAAAAGGGCGTATTCTAAAACTCTACTATATAATCCCTTTGTTAGATTTTAAATATAAATTTACGTAAATTTGCAGATGAAGTGTGGATTGGGGTAAATTTATATCAACACATAATCGCGAGCACTAAATAGCCAACAGTTTGAAAATAGCCCTTTTACTTTCCAAATAAAAATTATTTATTTATAGCTTCTATTACTTTGCTATTTGATGCTTTTAATGCGTCTAACCAATTTTGAACAGTTTGTTCACCACTTAATACTGAACCAGCCTTACCTAATACTTCATCTCTCATGTTTATTTCAGTATTTTCTACAGTTTTCCAAGCTTCTATTATTGGCTTAGTACCATCATTAAATACTGTTAAACAATCATAACTTGATGCTGGTATATATTGTTTAGCAACTTCTAATGCACCTTTAGTTGGAACTACTGCTTGGTTAAGCTTAGCATTAGCTTCTATCATTTCATCACTATATAAGAATCTCATAAACTCTTTTGCTGTTTCTATATTATCAGAGTTTCCTGGTATATACATTTCTTCTATCATTGTAGATACATATCTATCTGCACCTTCTTTAGTAGCTACTGGTGCCATGAATCCCCATTCCCATCCATCTTGAACAGCATCTTTCATTTCACCTTCATACCAGTTACCATTTGGACAGAATAAAGCTTCTCCCTTTAAGTGTGCAGTTTGAGCTTGTATATGACACATTGCAGGTGTACCATCTAACATGTATCCATCAGTTCCTAATTTTTGTATTTTTTCAAGTGCAGCTTTAACTTCTGGCTTATCCCATGCACCTTCTTCATAGTTAAATATAGCTTCTATAGCCTCTTCTCCTGCTTCAGATGCTATTGTTGGCCATACTAAAGCTTCTAAGTATCCTGGATGTTGTCCTTGATATGTAAATAAAGCTATTCCTTCAGCCTTAGCTTTTTTACCTAATTCAATGAATTCATCCAAAGTTTTTGGAACTTCCCATCCCTTTTCCTTAAATAAAGCTTTGTTATACCATAAACCAGTTACATTGTAGTATAGTGGTGCTAAGTATGGTTTTCCATCTCCATATGGAGCAACTGATGTTTTGTCTAAAAGACCGTCCATCATTTTATCTTTTATCGGAGTATCTTCTCCTGGAGCTGCCTTTTCAAATACATCAGTTAAATCAGCTAAGTTTTTATCTTTTATTAATGCTTTCGCAACACTCTCTGCGTTTTGAGCACTATGATAAATAAAATCTGGTGAATTTCCACTTGCTATTTGCGGTCTTATTACATCACCTATTTTTGCACTAGCTGTTATTTTAACATCTACATCAGGATATAATTCCTCAAATTTTTTCTCAGCTTCTTCCCAGAATGCTGTACCATATCCCCCTTCAAATACTGCTACATCAAGAGTCCCCTCAATTTTCCCTCCTGATTGTGCTGCATCGCCTTTATCTTCGTCTTTACCTGTTGATGAACATCCTACTAATGATCCCATAATCATAACTGTTACTGCTAATAATGAACCTACCTTTTTAAATGGATGCTTCATAATACCCCTCCTATAACTATTGGTTAAAAATTAATTTGAAATCGTTTTCTTAAGATAATTGTATATCAGATATACACATATAAAAATGAAAAATTTTTACATCAATATGGATAATTCTTACTCTTTATAATATCTTTCTCTATATTCACTTGGAGTCATATTAAAGAACTTTGTAAATAGTCTACTAAAATAAAGTTGATCTTGTATTCCTACACTTATAGAAACATCCTTAATTCTCATATCCTTATCTTTTAATAGTTCTTTTGCTTTTTCTAACCTTGTATTTTTTATATAATCTGATATTGTCATACCTAACTCATCTTTAAATATTCTGCTTAAATAAGATTCATTCATATTTACAACTTTTGCCAAAATTTCTAAATTTAATTTTTTTTCTAAGTTATTATTTATATACTCAATTAATTTTTTTATTTCTCTTCTGCATCCAATTACCTTTGAATTAATCTGGTAGTTTGATTTTTGTCTTTCATTTTCTATTAATGCCAAGCACTCTTTTATTTCTTTACACTGTTTATATATTACTTTTTCAAATTTGATATTTAAATATTGTTTAACATTTCTTGTTATATTTCCAGCCAATAAATTAATATCATCGATTTTATTATCAGTTTTAATAATTATCCCAAACTCATTTCTCCTTATATGAATAAGTGACATAAGCTTTGAGTTAACATCTAATGCACAACTATTAATTACGTTTGATATAAATGAACTTAATTTCTTTTCTTTTTCAGAGTTTTCTACATCTGTAGTTACAGCTCTAAGATATAAAAAATTAAAGTTGTTTAAATATTTTTGCTCTAAATTACTATCAATGGTTATATTTACTTCTCCTTTTAGATACATTTCTAAATATTCATTTACTTTTAGTTTTTCACTAGATATCTCAACTATATTATTACCTTTTATTAACTTATTACTATTAATCAACTCAGCCCTAGCTTTTTCTAAAATTTCTAAAAGCTCATTTTTACTTATAGTCACCTTCAAAATATACTCATATGCTCCATTCTTCATTGCTTCTTTTACAGATCTAAAATCATCGTAATTACTAAGAACTATTATCTTTCCTTTAAATTTTATTTCTTTTAGATTTTTTATTAATGTATTTCCATCCATTTTAGGCATTTTTAGATCTGTTATCACTATATCTATATTTTCTTTTTTTATTATATTTAGAGCTTCTAATCCATCCTTAGCTAAACTTACCAATGTCATATCATGTTCTTCCCAGTTTATAATGGAACTTAAAAAGTTCCTAGTTATATACTCATCCTCAGCAATTAATACTCTCATATATTTATCCCCCTATAATCTTAGGAATTACTATTTTAGTTACTGTTCCTTGATTCTGCTTAGATGTTATTTCAAAAGTAAATATTCCTTCATAATACAGGCTAAGTCTTTCTCTTACATTTTTTACACCTATACCTGCAAACATATCAATATTAAAAAAACCTTCTTCTAGTTTATCTTCATTTATTCCTACACCGTTATCTGTTATTTCAAAATATAAGAATTCTTCTCCATTAGATATTTTAATTTTTATACGATTCAGCTCATCATGTTCTTCAAAGCCGTGTAATATACAATTTTCAATTAATGGTTGTAATATAAATTTTAAAATTTTCTCATCTAATAAGCATTCATCTATATCATAATCTATATTATAGGTATCTCCATATCTTATTTTGTTTATTGTAATGTAATTTTTAACATTTTCTATTTCATCTTTAACACTAATAAATTCATCTTTATTTACTATTGTACTTCTTAATAATTTTGCTAATGCTTCTAATCCATTGGCTACCACATTATCACTATTCATCATAGCAATATATCTTAGACTTCCTAGTGTATTGAATAAGAAATGTGGATTTATTTGAGCTTGTAGCATTCTTAAAGTAATTTCCCTTTTTTCCTTTTCTCTAACCTTTACAGTATGTACTAGTAATTTTATATTTTGAGACATTATATTATATCTTTTCATTATAGTAGAAATCTCATCATTGCCGCTTATAGGAATTGTATTACCTATATTTTTCTCACTTACACTATTCATAGCATTTACTAATTCATTCATAGGATTTGCTATAGATTTATAAATCAACATTGCAATAAAAATAGAAATACCTATAACAGCTATGCATACAAATATATAAGTTTTATAAATATCTATACAGCTTAAATATATATATTTATAAGGTATTACTCCTATAAGTCTCCATGAAGCATAACTTATAGGCTTAGTAGTTGTAATATATTTTTTACCATTGTACTTTATTATTTTTGTAGTTTTATCTATATCTTTTACAACATTAATATTTTGATATTGGTTTATATTATTTTTATTAATTTTTTCTGATGCATTATTACTTTTATAATCACTAATTATTTTATTATTACTAGCAACTACATTATTATTTTCATCCAATACTACCCCATATCCGTTAAAGTTTTCATTATAATTTTTAAACATTTCTACTATAACCTTTTCTTTTATTGCTAAGAATAGGTATCCATATGTTGTTTTTCCTATTTTAATTGGCTTTGTAATAGCTATATAATTATAGCTACCTTGATTTATAGCAGTCCAATTTATTGTTTTATTTTTTTCTAGTCCTTTTTTAATTTCGTATAACTTAATATCATGTTTTATATAACTTGCCCCTTCATTATATACTACATTTAAGTCTTGATTTAGTATGGTAAAATCCGCTACATCTGAAATATAAGTAGTTCTTGATCTGACTATTTTAGCCATCTCATAATTGAATTTATTTTTCTCATCAATGCTTAAATTATTGTACGATTTAATATTATTTAATAATGCAGTATTCCATATTATCTCATTAGTAATTGAATCAAACCGACTTATATAATTGCTGATAGAGTCACTTATTAACTTAGATGTAACTTTGTCATTAGATATAATATTATTTTTAATTAGATTAATCGTAGTAGTATTAACTACTAAAAACATAAGTATTATCGGTACTATAGAAAGTATAAAAAAAGACTTTAAGAGCCTTTCACTAATTTTAGTTTCTCTTAATCTAGATATGATTTTATTCTCCATAAATCCTCCCCATTTCATTATACTATAGAGGCATATTTTTTTCAAAATTCAGCTAAAATCTTTTATTTTATAATAAAAAAGCCTAGAACAAATTACTTTATTCTAGACTTTTTTATTTACACTATTAAATTAATTAATATTTTTCAATTTCTTCTAATAACTCTTCAACTAGTCTATTGCCTTTTATCTTTCTTACTATCTCACCTTTTTTAAATAAAAGACCTTCTCCTTTTCCGCCAGCTATACCAATATCAGCTTCTCTAGCTTCTCCTGGCCCATTAACAGCACAACCCATTATTGCTACTGTTATGTTTTTATTTATATCACTTATCTTACCTTCTACTTCATTTACTGTATTAATTAAATCTATATTGCATCTTCCACAAGTAGGACAAGATATTACTTTTATCTTATCATTTAATAAATCTAAACTTCTTAATATCTCTTTTCCCACAATTATTTCTTCCGTTGGATCTCCAGTAAGAGATATTCTCATCGTATCTCCTATACCTTTTAACAGTAATGCTCCAACACCTATAGAAGATTTTATAGTTCCTTTTTTAACACTTCCTGACTCTGTTATTCCTATATGAAGTGGATAATCTACTTTCTTAGAAATAAGTTCATAAGCTTCTAGTGTCTTGTAAATATCTGATGACTTTAGTGATATTACTATATTATAAAAATCTAAGTCTTCTAGTATTTTAATATGTCCCAAAGCACTTTCAACTAACGCTTCAGCTGTTGCTGAACCGTATTTAGCTAAAAGCTCTTTTTCTAAAGAACCTCCATTAACACCTATTCTTATTTTAAGATTTCTTTCTTTACATTTTTCAACTACAGCTTTAACTTTTTCTATACTACCGATATTTCCAGGATTTATTCTAACTCCATCAACACCTTGTTCTATAGCTTCTAATGCTAATCTATGGTCAAAATGTATATCTGCTATTACAGGTATATTTACACCGGCTTTTATTTTACCTATATTTTTTGCAGCTTCCATATCAGGAACAGCTACCCTGACTATATCACATCCTACAGCTTCTAATCTTTTTATCTGAGCTATAGTACTTTCAGCATCCCTTGTATCTGTTGTAGTCATTGATTGAACACTTATAGGATTGTTACCTCCTATTTTAACATTTCCTACACTGACTTCTCTACTTACTCTTCTATTGTAACTCATAATATCACCCTTAATTTTCCAATCTTACGAATTTTAGAATAGTCTTAAAATGTCCTTATAAGTTATAAACACCATAAATAACATTAGAGCACCAAGTCCTACCATATTAATCATAGCTTCTTTATTAGGATCAATTTTCTTACCACCTCTTATTGCTTCTATAGCTAGCATAAGTAATCTTCCTCCATCTAATGCAGGAAGTGGAACTAAATTTATTATTCCTAAGTTTAAACTTATTACTGCGGCTATGTACATTACATTAATAATACCCACTTTAGCAGCTTGCGAAACTATATTTATAACCCCAAGAGGTCCTGTAACAGAATTACCTACTCCACCAGGTACAGTTCCTGTAACTAATTGTCCTAAGAAAGTTATCATTTGAACCATCATGTCCCAAGTTGTAGTAAATGCATTTTTTATAGAAGCAATTAGGTTTCTTTCTACCTTCGTTTCTATCCCTATTACATATCTTCCCTCAGTATTTTTTTCAGGTGTAACAGTAACTTCTTTATTTTGACCATTTCTATCTATAGAAAGCTTAAGTTCACTTCCATCAGACTCATTTAAACTTTGAATTACATCTTGCCAAGTTTTTACTGATTCACCATTAACAGCTTCAATAGTATCGCCAACTTGAATTCCTGCCTGGTATGCAGGTCCATTTTCTGTAACTCCAGCTAAAGTTGTTGTTTGATTACCCATAAATAAAAATATTGGTATAAATAATATTATTGTAAATATTATATTAAAAAAAGGTCCAGCAAATATTACACTTGCTCTTTGAAGTATACTTTTTTCACCAAAAGATCTAGGATCTTTAGACTCTTCGTCCTCACCTTCCATACTTACAAATCCACCTATTGGAAGTAATCTTATTGAATAATCAGTATCTTTTTTTATACTATATATTTTAGGACCCATACCTATTGAAAATTCATGAACCTTTATCCCATTCATTTTTGCAAAAAGGAAATGACCTAGCTCATGTATAAATACAATTGCACTAAATAATAATAAGGCAACTATTATTGTCATAATTTCACCATCCTACTTAATTGATTTTTTTACGTACTCTCTAGCCCATCTATCTACTTCTAGTATTTCTTCTAACGTTGGATCTTCTATACTATTATGAGCTTGTAAAGTTTTCTCTATGTAATATGGTATGTCATAGAAACCAATTTTATCCTCTAAAAATTCATTTACTAGAACTTCGTTAGCTGCATTTAAAACTGCACAATATGTACCACCCATTTTTAAACAATCAAATGCTAATTTTAAGCATGGGAATGTCTCTAAGTCTGGCTTTTCAAAAGTAAATGTAGAAAACTTAGTAAAATCTAATCTTTCAAAATCATTTAGCATTCTATCTGGATAAGTCAGTGCATATTGGATAGGAAGTCTCATATCTGGGCGTCCCATTTGAGCAATTATAGAACTATCATTAAATTGTACCATTGAATGAATTATACTTTGTGGATGTACAACTACATCTATATCTTTATAATCTACATCAAATAACCATTTAGCTTCTATAACTTCTAATCCTTTATTCATTAATGTAGAAGAATCTATACTTATTTTTCTCCCCATACTCCAGTTTGGATGTTTTAACGCTTCATTTTTAGTAACATTTAAAAGTTCCTCTTTACTCTTACCTCTAAATGGTCCTCCTGAAGCTGTTAATATTATTTTATCTATATTTTTATTCTTTTCTCCATTTAAACATTGGAAAATTGCACTATGCTCACTATCTACAGGAAGTATATCTACATTGTATTTTTTAGCTTCACTCATAACTAATTTTCCTGCTGTAACTAATGTTTCTTTGTTTGCAAGTGCTATAGTTTTTCCATTTCTTATAGCACATAATGTAGGTACTAATCCTATCATTCCTACTATTGCAGTTAAAAGAACATCTATTTCATCTAGTGATGATATTGTCTTCAGACCTTCCATACCATTTAATACTTCTATATTTATATTACTTGGTATTCTTTCCTTTAATTTTTTTGCACTAGTTTCATTATAAACCGCTACATACTTTGGTTTAAACTCTATTATTTGTTCTAACAATAAATCCACACTACTATTTGCTGATATAGCAATTACTTTAAACTTATCTGGATTTTTTCTTACAACATCTAGTGTCTGCGTCCCTATTGAACCAGTTGACCCCAATATTGATATTTTTTTCATATTAAATTGTTCCTTTCTAACATGATATTAAAACTATATTGTATTTTACTCTCTTTGTATTATACCATTATTAAATCTATTATTAACAATATTCATATAAATTTCACATATCATTATACAAATAATTAAAGCTTCAGATAAACTGAAGCTACTTAACAAAAAGATTTATTGCATTATATACAAATGGTGCAACCAATATAACACTATCAAATCTATCTAATATACCACCATGACCTGGTATTAATTTTCCATAATCTTTTATTCCTACATATCTTTTTATAGAAGATGCAAATAAATCCCCTAATTGTGCAACTATACTTCCTATACTTCCTATAACAGTCATATGGACTAAGTCTAATTTAAATAAATATCCAAATAAAACACAGCATACTACGCTTCCTATTATACCTCCAATAGAGCCTTCTACTGTTTTTTTAGGGCTTATCTTAGGTATTAGCTTATGTTTTCCAAATAAATATCCACTAAAATATGCAAATGTATCTGTTGCAAAAGATATTATAAATATTAGCCATACATAAATTTTACCTAATTCAAAATTATTCATAGTTAAAACTATAAAATCCATAAATATTCCTATATACATAATTCCTAAAACCGTAATAGAAATATCTATTATATCATTTCTACAGCTTAATAGATAAATAATCCCAATTAAGAATAATATAAAACCTAAAGAAAGTGTATAAGATATTGGTAGTTGAAAATAATTCTTTGCTCCCATATAAACAGCAAAAACATATCCTAACCAATATATTGGCTTTATACCTTTTTCATTAAAAGCTTTAAAAAATTCATGTAAAGCAATAGAAATTAATACTATTTCAGTTATATATAGAGGTAATCCTCCATATAACATAATTCCAAGTAGTGGGACTAAAGCTAATGAAGCAATAATTCTTGTAAGCATATAATTAATCTCCTTACTTAAGTCCTCCAAACCTTCTATCTCTATTTTGATAAACATATATTGCCTTTTGTAATTCTTGCCTATTAAAATCAGGCCAGTGTATGTCCGTGAAGTAAAACTCTGAATAAGCTAGTTCCCAAAGTAAGAAGTTACTTAATCTTTGCTCTCCACTAGTTCTGATAAGTAAATCTGGGTCTGGAGTAGACTTTGTACTTAAATAGTTTTTTATAGTATCTTCATTTATACTATCTATATTTATTTTATCAGATTTACAATCTTTTACTATATCTAAAACTGCATTTGTTATATCAAATCTACTTCCATAATTTAGAGCTAAATTTAATGTAACTCCAGTATTATATTTTGTTAATTCTCTAGCTCTATCCAACTCGTTTATACACATCTCAGGCAATTTACTAATATCACCTATTGTTGTAATCTTAACATTATTTTTATGTAGCTCTCTTATTTCATTTTTTAGGTATGTTACTAATAAATTCATAAGAGTATCTATTTCTATCTTAGGCCTTTTCCAATTTTCTGTCGAAAAAGCATACAGCGTCAAGTATTTTATATTAAGCCTAGAGCATTCTTTGACAACTTCTCTTATAGTTTCCACTCCAGCCTTATGTCCAGCGGTTCTTGGAAGGAACCTTTTTTTAGCCCATCTCCCATTTCCATCCATTATTATAGCTATATGAGTAGGTACATTTTCTAAATCTATATTATAAATTAATTCACTATTCATATCTGACTCCAATATTGTTCTGACTCCTTATTTTAAGGAGTCAGAAAAGTATGTGATTATTAACTCTACACTATCTTCTAATTCAGTTATTTTAATAACTTTAGGAATTATAAGTTTATCTTTATCTTTATTCCCTTGAATAGTCTTAATTGTATAGTTAATATTTTTGTCTTCAAAAAACTTTTTTACATCATCTACATGAAGGCCTAAAAGTTCATAGTATTTATTCACTTCTTATACCGCCATTATATCTGCTTCTTTAGCGTCTACTAATGTATCTATTTCTTTAACATACTTGTCAGTAGTTTTTTGAACATCTTCTTGAGCTTTCTTTAATTCGTCAGCAGTT
Source organism: Clostridiaceae bacterium (assembly GCA_902362365.1). Lineage (GTDB taxonomy): Bacteria > Bacillota > Clostridia > Peptostreptococcales > Peptostreptococcaceae > Romboutsia_E. The sequence goes on from CABIVQ010000023.1 coordinate 15,961, forward strand.
ATTTCGCCATCTTTTTCCATCTTCTTAAATTTATCGTTAGCATCTCTTCTTTCATTTCTTAATCTAACTTTAAATTCTTCTCCTACTTTATGAGCTTTCTTAGCTAATTCTTTTCTTCTTTCTTCTGTTAATGCTGGTACGTTTATTCTTATAACATCACCATCGCTAGTTGGATTTAAGCCTAAATCAGAATTTCTTATAGCTTTTTCTATTTCAGACATAGCTGACTTATCCCAAGGACTTATCATTAAAGTTCTTGGTTCTGGAACAGATATAGCTCCTATTTGGTTTATTGGAGTTGGAGTTCCATAGTAATCAACTCTTATTTTATCTAACATTTGAGGATTAGCTTTACCAGCTCTTATAGTTGTAAATTCAAACTTAAGTGCTTCTATAGTCTTATCCATTTTTGATTTTAATTCATTGTGTACTGTTTTCATTTTAGTTTTCCTCCTTTAATTTATATATATATTATTTTACTATTGTACCTATATTTTCGCCCATTACTGCTCTTATTATATTCTCTGTTGAAAGTTCAAATACCTTTATTGGTATATTATTATCCATACATAAAGATGTAGCTGTTGAATCCATTACTTTTAATTCTTTTTGTAAAACTTCTATATAGCTTAATTCTTCAAATTTCTTAGCATCTGCATGTACTTTTGGATCTTTGTCATATACAGCATCAACATTTTTTGCTAATAATATAACTTCTGCTTCCATTTCAGCGGCACGAAGAGCTGCGGTTGTATCAGTTGAGAAATATGGATTTCCTGTACCTGCACCAAATATTACAACTCTATCTTTTTCTAAATGTCTAACTGCTCTTCTTCTTATATAAGGTTCTGCTACTTGTCTCATTTCTATAGCTGTTTGTACTCTTGTTTCCACACCTATATTTTCAAGTGCATCTTGAAGTGCCATAGAATTCATTACTGTTGCAAGCATTCCGATGTAATCTGCAGTTGTTCTATCCATACCTTCAGATGTTCTTCCTCTCCAGAAGTTACCTCCACCTACAACTACTGCTACTTCAACATCTATTTCTCTTAATTTTTTTATTCCTGCAGCTATGTCATTTACAACTTCGTTATTTATGCCAAAACCTTTTTCCCCTGATAAAGCTTCTCCGCTAAGCTTTAACAATACTCTTTTGTACATTGGTTTATCCATCAGAAATCCTCCTATTAAACTAATCTTAATCTATGTATTTTTATAATTTCCTACATTTCTAAAAAAGAGAACACGCAAGTGCTCTCTTTTGGTTAATTACTTAAGTTGCTTAGCAACTTCTTCAGCAAAGTTTTCTTCTTTCTTTTCTATACCTTCACCAACTTCGAATCTTACAACTCTTCCTACTTCTATTTCAGCTCCAACTTTCTTAGCAGTTTCAGCAACTAATTGCTTAACTGTTAAGTCTCCGTTTTTAACGAAAGGTTGTTCTAAAAGACAAACTTCTTTTAATTGCTTTTCTAGTCTACCTTTTATCATCTTTTCAACTATGTTAGCTGGTTTTCCTTCATTTAAAGCTTGTTGAGTTAATATTTCAGTTTCGTGAGCTATGTACTCAGGATCTACATCATTTCTAGAAACGTATTTTGGATTCATTGCAGCTACTTGCATTGCTATATCTCTTCCCATAGATATAACTTCATCGTTTTTAGCAGAAGTTAAAAGTTCAACAAGAACTCCTATCTTTCCTCCACCATGTATGTAACCTGCTATTTGACCTTCAGTAGTAACTTTTTCAAATCTTCTTAAGTCTAATTTTTCACCTATCTTAGCAACTCTATCATTTAAAACATCTTGTAATGCCTTACCTTCTTTGTGAGTTTCTGCTAATAAAGCAGCAACATCTTTAGCTTCTGAAGCTAAAGCCATTTCAGCAGCATCCTTAACGAATACTTTGAAATCTTCGTTTTTAGCAACGAAATCTGTTTCTGAGTTTACTTCTACTACTACAGCTGAAGTATTGTCAGCATTCATTTCTATAGCAACTAAACCTTCAGCGGCAACTCTATCAGCTTTCTTAGCAGCTTTAGATAAACCTTTTTCTCTTAATATATCAACAGCTCTTTCCATGTTTCCTTCAGCTTCTTGTAAAGCTTTCTTACAGTCCATCATTCCAGCGCCAGTATTTTCTCTTAACTCTTTAACCATTTGTGCAGTTATAGCCATTTTGAATTCCTCCTATATATTAGTAATGGTAAGGGAATGACCCTTACCATTCAATTTTTAATTATTCTTGATCTTCAGATACTTCTTCAGCTTCGTCAGCTATTGCTTGTCTACCTTCTATTATAGCAGTTGCCATAGCACCAGTTATTAATTTAACCGCTCTTATAGCGTCATCATTTCCTGGTATTGCGAAATCTAATTCATCTGGATCACAGTTAGTATCTACTATACCTATTACTGGGATTCCTAATCTATGAGCTTCTTGTATAGCTATATTTTCTTTTCTTGGGTCTACTACAAATATAGCACCTGGTAATTCAGGCATATCTTTTATACCATTTAAGTATTTTTCTAATTTTTCTTTTTCAGCTCTTAATTTTATAACTTCTTTCTTAGGAAGAACGTTGAATACACCTTCATTTTCCATTCTTTCTAAGTCTCTTAATTTGTTTATTCTAGTTTGGATAGTTTTGTGGTTTGTTAACATTCCACCTAACCATCTTTCGTTAACGTAGTACATTCCACATCTTTCAGCTTCTTCTTTTATAGCTTCTTGAGCTTGTTTCTTAGTTCCTACGAATAAGATTGGCTTTCCAGTTTCAGCTATTTCTTTAGTGAATCTGTATGCTTCTTCTACTTTCTTAACAGTTTTTTGTAAATCTATTATATAGATTCCGTTTCTTTCTGTGAAGATGAACTTAGCCATTTTAGGATTCCATCTTCTAGTTTGATGTCCGAAGTGAACACCAGCTTCTAATAATTGTTTCATTGATATTACTGACATTGCTTTACCTCCTTGGTTTTATACCTCCGGTGTGATCAACTCCCTAAAAAACCTCTTGTAGGCACCTTTTAAGGATCCCAACACCGTGTGTGATTATTTAATATTTTATTTTTTCACCTCTAGTAGTATATCATAGTCATTTATAAAATACAATATTTTTATTTATATATATTTTTAATCTTTTATTAGAATTATGTCCATTTTTGTATTAACTTACTCAAAGAATAATATCTTAATTTTATTTATAATAGATGCATTATTTACATCATTCGCACTTACTATATTTATGCTTCCTAAAATCTCACCATTGTCAGTGTAGTATTTTATCACTCCTAGTACGTCTCCTTTTTTAACGGGATAAGTAATTTCTTTAAAAGTAACTTGAGATTTTAAGTTTTCTTCTTTATTTAATACTACATATAATTCATCCTCAGCTACTAAAACTACTTCTAAATCATTTATTTTTTTTATATATTTTTTCCCTATTAACTCATCTTTTTCTATTACAGTTTTGCTTGTAAAGTCTTTCTTAGCATGATTGAGTATAGATACAGCTGCAGAAATTCTTTTATCCTTATGATTTGCACCTAATACTACACCAATTACTCTTCTCTCTTTTTCATTATCTTCATTTTTATTTATTTTCATAGAAAATGATAAGCAATATCCAGCGTTACCAGTATACCCTGTTTTTATTCCATCTACCTCTGGTATTATTCGCAGTAATGCATTTGTGTTATTTTTTACAAATCCCCTTTTGGGATTTGAATAAGTAGACATATCAGTAATTGATATAACCTGTTTTTCATAATTATCAAGCATATATTTTGCTAAAGTTGATATATCTCTTGCTGTTGATATATTTTCCTTTGGTGGTGCTTTAGGGTCACTCAAGTTGTAGATAGGTAGACCATTTGGATTTACAAAATTGGTATTTGTCATACCAATTTCTTTGGCCTTTTTATTCATTCTTTCTACAAATGTTTTTTCATCCTTACAAATATGTTTTGCTATACCTATTGATGCATCATTACCTGATACTATCATCAGTCCCTTCATAAGTTCAATTAAAGGAATTTCTTCTCCTACTTTAAGATGATAGCTAGATCCTTTTACTTTAGCTATATCTTTATCAATTTTTATTATGTCATTAGGATTTACTTCTTTATTCTCTATTGCTTCTATAGCAATTAAGAATGTCATCATCTTGCTTAAACTAGCTAAAGGTCTTTTTACATCAGGCTCCTTGTCATATAATACACGACCAGTTTCTTGGTCTATTAGTATTGATGACTTTGAATACTTATCTACTTTATCTAAAGCATATATTGGTTTAGGAGTTACAAATGCTAAGATGATTGTAAGTATTAGTAATTTTTGTGCTCCTTTTTTCAAAATTCTCACCTTCTTGGATTATTAAGTATATCTTATTTTTTTCCTTCTAGGTAAATTTTATATCTAGTAATTATTTACTAACTCATCTAATCATTCTTTTTATTACAAGAGATGCCCAAGTTGAGCCTATTGTTACACCTGAAAAAGCCTCCACACATACTAAAAACTTCCCAAATACTGTACTTGTAGTCAAATCTCCATATCCTAATGTTGTAAATGTAACTGTGCTAAAATACCATAAATCTATGTAACTGTTAAATACTTCTGTTATAGAATACTTTTCTATTTTATTCAAATTTATTCCTATTAACTCTCCACTAGAGTTCTTTACTCCACAGAACATATACAAAAATGCAAATATACTAATGATAATTAAAGTTATCCTAAGTAATCTCCACGGCCTTTCTCCATATCCTATAGTATATTTAGATAGTGAGTCAAAAAACTTATCACTCAAATAACTACTATACCTAGGGTAATCACTACTTCTCATCATTTTACTTGCATAGTTTCTTTCATTATAATAGTAGTATCCAATTCTTTCATTATCCCCTATTATATTCGCTTGAGTTCTAGCTATTCTATAATTTATCTTTCCATATAAAGAATATTCTTTTGAATACCTTACGTACCTTAATACTAACTTTGTACATGGGCTAAAAATTATTCCTTCTAATCTAGGTAAATTTTTAACGCTAGTTATAACAAATGCTTGTCCGTTAAAATGTACTTTCTCGAATGCTTTATTTGCAATATATCTTTTATTAAATCTTGTTTTGGTTAACTCACAGTTTTCTAAAAAAATAGAACTCTCAAAAGTAGTGTACCCTCTAAAATCAGTATAATTTAGGCTCAGTGTTTTTTTAAATTCAAATTTATTAAAAAAAACCTTTCTTTTAAATATTGCTTCATCAAAGTTTAATTTTAAGTAACTATATTTAACTACATCTCTAAGAATAAAATCTTCTTCAAAAATAAAACCTCTAAAATCACTTATTTTCTCTTTCATTATCAAATAAATAAATAATGAATTTTCCTCTCTACCTTTATCTTCCTTATGAAATATACAATATCCTGATGAATCCGCTCTTCTACGACATTTTACCTCTGAATTATGAACAGATCTCCATCTACAATCCATTACTATAAAAAACCTCCAAACTATTTATATAATATACTTAGTTTGGAGGTTTTTATAGTAATTATTCAAACAAGTATAGCTATATTTATATTACATATACTAACGATGTAGCCTATTCTAGTTCTTTAATACTTAGCATGTGTTCTAAACAGTTGATTTTTAATCAATAAAACCTCTTTTATAAAATAACAACTATGTTGCTATTTTATTTTTCCCTAAATTACAAATATATTTTATACTTACAAATCCCATTACAAACAATACACTAAGAATCCAAGCTATAAAACTTATATATGGAATTAACATTATAAACCTTATAATTATTATCCCACCTATTATTTGAATATAAGCTCTATTTTTTCTAAATGCTTTCTTTCCTAATATTATTCCTACTATTACCGGGCATAACTTCATATGGTCTAAGACTTTGAACTACACCTTGAGTGGTTAAGAACATTGCAAGAACTATTGATAGAGGTAATAGTATATATAATATTGACTTAGTTAAATCTACCCCAAAATTACCTAAGTTTTTAGTTTTTGTTTTTATAAATCCTCTTATTAAAACCATAAGTACACATATACCAACAGCTGCTGATAAGAAGTTTTGTAATGTAAATCCTATCATCTGAGTAAGATAACTTAAACTACTTCCTCCACTATAAGCCTGCCAATTAGTATTATTATTAAAACTATATGCTGTATTAAAAGCTAAGTCCCAAAATATATTACTTAATTTCTCTGGGTTCAAAGGTAATAAATATTAAAGCATTTGCAATGCTAATAAAAATATTAAACTTAGTATACTAAAAACAATAACGCTCATTGTATACTCTTTACCAGTCATCTCTTCTTTCTCATCTACTTTTAATATCTTATAAATCCATCTTTCAATTGGTTCAAGTACTTTACTTAAAGATACTTTCTCATTTTTAAATACCTTGGCTATGTAAATATCTAGGGGGCTAGCAAGTATCAGAACGAATATTATGAAAAATATTACTTATAAAACAATGCTACCAATTTTCTACTCCTACTAGAAATTTAAATTTATATATATCTATAATATTATTTTTCATACAAATTTTGTATCAAGATAGTTGTTAAAAGTATTAAGATTACATGAAGATGAATATTAAAATATATAAATAAAAACAACCCTTAGCTTATAGCTAAAGGTTTCTTTCTAGTTAAGACAATGTATATTTGTTAATAAATCTTTTTGTATAAATTATGATAACAGCTGCAATTGGTACAGACAACATCATTCCAATAAACCCAGTATATTGTCCTGCTAAAGTAACAGCTAATATAGTAATAATCGGTGGAACCCCAACCTGTTTTCCTACAAAATAGGGCTCTAAAACTGCACTTTCTATTTGCTGAGCTATAACCATAGCAACTAATATAATAATAGCCTTATCAAAAGAGAATAGTAAGTTTATAAAAGTTGCAAGTATTGCACCAATTATCGGTCCAAAGAAAGGAATCATATTTGTAACAGCTATAACTAATCCTACAAATAATGCATATTTTGATTTTAATAAATATAAAAGTATTGTACATGCAACTCCATAAATAGTAGAATCAATAGACTTTGCAACAATGTATGTTCCTATATTTTTATCTAATATTTTTACAAACTCGTTAACGTTAGGATAAAATTTACCAAACAATATTTTACTTAAACTTCTTACTACGTTTATTACACTTTCTTTTGATAGTAATACATATATAGATATGACAATACCTAAAAATATATTGATTGTATAAGATACTACTGTACCCATTAAGTTTAGAATAGTATTACTAAGTGAATTTGCTATCCATGTAGAAAATGGTATTAAAGTTGTAGATACAAACTCACTTATTTGTTGTTTCGCATTTATGCTATTTATATTAAGACTAAATTCATTTGATATATAATTAATAACATTTTCAATTTGTTTTATTCCTTCCGGGATGTACTGATATATTTCAACTACACTTGATTTAATTACTGGTATTACATATAGCCATGTGAACACCACTATAGCTAATAATATTCCGTATACTATACCTACGCATATCCCTCTTTTCATTTTAAATCTATTTTCTAAGTATTTCATAGGATAATTTAGTATATATGCAATTATAAATCCGATAATAAATGGTGTTAAAATACCATTTATTATCTCTATATTATGTTGTATAAAAATTAGAATTTCGCTATAATTCTGTATAGTTACTATTCCTACAAAAATCAAAACTATAGGAATTATATATCTAATAGATTTATACATTTCATCTTTTATTTTGTTCATTATTTACTCCTTATCTTTAATTTTGCCAGATTAACTTCTCCCCTACTTTAAAATCGTTAATTTAATTTCTTCTATTCTTCTGTTTCCCAGTTTTAAAATTTCAAACTTAATATTGTCTAATGTTATTTCTTTTCTTTCTTTAGGTACTTCTCCCATATTAGCAATTAAATATCCATTCAAAGTATCATAATTGCCACTGATTATATTTTTATTGAATCTCTCTCTGACTTCGCTAATAGGCAAGATTCCTTTAGCAATGAAAATATTTTCAGCAACCTGAGATATGTTCATTTCTTCTATATCATATTCATCATCAATATCTCCTACTATTTCTTCGATTAAATCCTCCATTGTTACTATTCCAGAAAATCCACCATATTCATCAACTAAAAATGCTAAATGTATTTTCTTTTCTTTAAGCATTTTAAATAACTCATTAGTCTTCTTATTTTCAGGTACAAAATAAGGTTCTTGCATAATTTCTTTTATATCTATATTATCAAATCCTACTTTTCTAGATTCTGCTAGTAAGTCCTTTACATAAAGAACACCCACAATATTGTCTATATTGTATTCATACACAGGAACCCTCGAATATCCTAAGGATATAATTTCATCTAAAACTCTATTTATATCATCGTCAATATTAATTAAAAATGTATCCTTGCTAGAAGTCATAATCTCTTTGCAAGTTTTATCATTAAACTCAAATACACCATCTAGCATTTTCTTTTCATCATCTTCTATACATCCATCCTGCTGAGATTGAGCTATTAAAGTTCTTATTTCTTCTTCAGATACCTTCTCTTCTACATCAGAATGGTCATTTCCAATCAATTTCAAAACTAAATATGTTGAAAAAGATAATATTTTAATAAAAGGTTTCGCCACTATAGAAATAGCGTTAATTACCTTTACTGACGATAGCGCTATTTTTTCAGCGCTCTTAAGTGCAACTCTCTTTGGTACTAGCTCTCCAAATACCAATGTAAAGTATGATAATAAAAGAGTTACTCCTATCATAGAAACTTCTTTAGTATAAGAGATATTAAGCGGACTTAAAATATCATTTATATAAGTAGATATCCCTGTAGCCGCAGATGCACTTGAGAAAAACCCAGCTAGTGTTATTCCTATTTGAATTGTTGATAGAAAATTACTAGGTTCTTCTATAAGCTTTTCAAGTAACTTTGCCTTCTTGTTACCTTGATCACTTAATTTTTTGACCTTTGATTTACTTACAGAAACAATTGCCATTTCTGCAGATGCGAAAAATGCATTAATCGCAGTAAGTATTACTATTAACATTATTTGCGGTATTAAACCCGCGGGGTCTGAATCTAAATTACTCATTTTCTCCTCCTAAAATTTTTTATATAAAAAAGACCTTCTAAATAAACATCTGTACTTTTAACAGTGATTATTTAGAAGGTCTTGCAAACAAGTTTATTTTCTTGCTAGCCAACCGGGATATACTCCGAAGTGACGATTGACTATCACACAAGTGAATGCTACTCCCCTTCTGGGAACTATATTATTTTATATGATATATAATTATAATTTGTTATTATATATTTTGCAATATATTTTATAAAATTTTAGATTACATATATTTTTCAGTATCTTCAGGTAGACCTTTTCGTCTTAATTTGCCTTCTACAATCTCTTTTATTACAGAGTATATTATAGCAAATATAGGTACTCCAACTACCATACCTACTATTCCAAAGAATTTTCCTGCTACTAAAAGTGCAAATAATATCCAAAATGCAGAAATACCAATTGAATCTCCTAAAATTTTAGGTCCTATAATATTTCCATCTATTTGTTGAATTACTAATATTATTAATAAGAACCAAACAGCTTGTATAGGTGAAACAAATAGTATTATTATAGCTGAAGGTATCGCTCCGAAGAACGGTCCAAAAAACGGAATAATATTAGTTATACCTATTATAACTGATATTAATATTGTATACGGCATTTTAAATATACTTAATACAACAAATGTTAATATACCAATTATTGCTGAATCTATTATTTTTCCACTTAAAAATCTACCGAATGTGTAGTTACTTCTATAAACTAATTCAAAAACTCTATTCGCAACTCTTTTAGAAGAAGTTGCATATACAATTTTCTTACCTATGGCATAGAATCTTTCTTTATCTATCAATAAGTAAGAAGATACTATTAACCCTAATACTATATTCCATATACTTGATGCAATTGTAACTACCCAGTTACCTAATATAGGTAATAAATCTGTAGCAAATTGTATTATAAAGTTTACAACCTCATTTAATTTCTCATTTGCTAAAGTAAGATACTTCGGATCTAAGTCTAAGTTTTTCATTACTTCATCCAGTAATACTGTCAAATTATTTAAATAAGTAGGTATATTATTAGCTAATCCTACAATACTATCTATTAACTGTGGAACAACAAAATTCATAAATAAATAGATAATTAGAAATGCTGTTATATAAGTAAAAATTAAACATATATTTCTCTTTGTTTTCCTACTCATACTTTCGAATTTTTCTATATTTGATAACTTTTCCTCATAAAACATTAATATAAAATTTAATATGTATGCAATTACAAACCCTATAATAAATGGTTGTAATATTCCTATAATCTCACTTATTTTACCAGTAAAAACATTAAGTTGAGATGCTATAAGATAAAATACAATACTACAGCATACTACTATAAATGAATATACAGATACTGTAGTATACTTATCATTCCAGTTAATCTTCATTTTCTTCTCCTTACTTAAATCAAAATTTAGATAAAGCTAAATACAATCATAATTACTAAGAATAAAACAAGCATACTCATTAGCAATCTTCTTTTTAAATTAACATTCTTTATATTAATCTCTTCTTCTTCATACACTAAGTCATAATATTCTTCACTATTTTCTTCTAATTCAACATCTTCATATATAATATTACTTAGATCAATTACAATTTCTTGAGTTGTATTGTATTTATTATCTCTACTTAATAACTTCTTTATAATCTTAACAATATCTTCTACGCTTTTATCATATTCTAAAAGACTCCATCTAACTCCTTTATCAACTTGCTTTAACATTTCTTTATCAATATAAGCATTTCCAAAAGGAAGCTCTCTAAATACCATTTCAAATAAAATTATACCAAAAGAGAAAAAGTCACTTTCTTTATCAGTATAATCTATATTTAATTGATGAGGACATAAGTAGCTTAACTCTTTATCCAATCTTAAATTTACACCTTTATTTGCCTTTGTAATACCAAAGTCAAATATTTTTATATTTTTATTTTCATCTATAAATATATTGTTTGGATTAAGACTTCCATGATATAAATGGTTTATATTAGCAATTTCTAATGCTTTTACAATATTCATTGCTAAACTCGCTATTGTATTTCTATCTAATATATTATTATACATAAAGTTTTTCAGTGATTCTCCTCTAAAATATTCACTTACTATATAATAATATACATCATATTCAGTACAATGTACATCTATATGCAATAACTTTCCAATATGTTCAGAATTTATTTGACTCAAAACAGTTGACTCATCTATTAAATCTGGCATAAAGCCTATTCTTAACTTTTCAACATTTTTTATAAGCTTTATATAGACAGTCCTATTATAATAGGTATCCCTTGCTGTATATAATTTCCCAACTTGTATTTCATCATCATAATCCAAAATTTCATATCTATTTCCTATAAACTGCATTATTTCCTTCCTCCACAAATCGTATAACTCAACACTAAAACAATTATACCAATTTATTTACACTTTTTAACATAAATTATAAGATTTACTAAAAATATTAAATACTTTAGTATTAAAATGAGTTATTAGCACTTATTTGTACGACAAGTTATTATTGAATCTTTATTACTATATAGAAAAATCCCTTTACAAATAAAAAATGTATCAGTAGTTAATAAACGCTTAATAAAAGTGAACATATAAAATTTATATGTTCACCTTGAAGCGTATCTTATAACTCTTAATACATTTTTCTATTTCTTATAAACGCTTGTAGTTATGTATTCTGTTTTTATCTTATTTCCAGAAGCGTCTTTGAAAATTCTATAAGTTTTAGCTCCCATTGGGAAAGTATCTATTCTTATATCTACATTTGGCTTATCGGCAGAATTTCCATAAATTTGGCAAGTAAGCGTTCCTCCATTTACTATACTTTTTACGTATATTGGATGATCATATGGATTTGAGAATTTTAAGTCCGAACCACTATCATTTACCATAGCATCTTTACCTCTTGGAGCATAACTTGATGTTATAGAGTGATTTTTAACTTGTTCTACTTTTAATCCAGAATATAATACTGCATTATATAAAGTTGTAGATATTTGACAAACTCCACCACCCGGTGCATCTTCTAAGTCTCCATTTACAATTACTGGTGCATTATAATATCCGTTAGCTATTGTTCTTATACCTGTTAGGTTATTATAAGAATATACTTCTCCTGGCATAAGTAATACATCACTTATTCTATTTGATGAAACTCTAATATTTTCAGCTCTTCCAGCTATACTTGTGCTAAAGGTTGTACTATGCTGAGCTAATAATGTATCTACACTTTTAGCCATAGATGTACTTATTTTGGGATTAATATCATTTACCTTAAGACTAACTTCACCATATTTTCTGCTATTTATAGATTCATATATAGCTTCCTTGTTCGCAGCTACATCAAATTCTTTACCTGTTATTGAAGGTGTTACATTAAAACTTCCTCCAGATATATATAGTTTTGCATTTTTAACAGGAACATTAATTTTCTCTGCTATACTTTCTAAAGATTCGCTTAACTTAGCTTCGTCAAATGAATTCTCTAATGTGAAGTTTTGATTAGCCTTTTCTAATTGAAATAGTCTTTTTACATTTTCAAAATATGAGTCCGTTTTTGTATAATTATATGCACTATTTACAACTTCTTCTACATTATATTTAAGGTCTATATCCTCTGGAAGTATTTTAAAAGATTTACCATTATAAGTTAATGATAAATCTTCTGTTTTATAGTTTTGACTAACTAAAGCTATTGCCTCTTCCTTTGTCATTAACGATATATTTACGTCTTCAACGAAAATATTATTAGCTATTTTACCATTGTACATGTAGTTATTATTAAAAGAATAAACCATATATCCACAAATTAAAACTACTAACATACCTATTATCATAGATACCTTAAGTTTTGAACTTTTAGGCTTGCTTATACTTTCTTCTACTACTGCCTCATTATTCATAACACCACCCCAATCTTACTAAAAGGACTATTTACTACATATAGTCACTATATATTTTAATATATTTTTAGTAATCTTAACAATATTTAGATTGAATATGTAACTATATTGTTACATTTATCTAAAAATTACATATTATAGGATAGTGATCTGAGAAAAGTACCTTATCAACAATATATTCTTTAGGAATATGATTTTTGTCTACAAATATATAATCAATCCTAGCATTATATTTCGGTAATGTAGGAGTCTTATACTGATTTAAATAAACTGCACTATCGTAATAACTTCCTAAACTTATATTTTTATCATTAAAGTCTCCACAAATTATAATGGACCCAATTAATCGATCTTTAAAGTTTAATATTTCTATAATTTGCTTGTTTCGCTCTTCTTTATCAAGGCCTAAATGAGTATTTATTATATTAACATGATATTTGTTATCTATTAATAGTTTTATAGATAATAGCCCCCTCTGTTCTTTTTTACTACTTAATAATAGATGATTACTAAATTCTATTTTATTTTTTGAAAAAGTACATATCCCGTACTTCATAGCTTTATTATCTACGTTAGCTGCAAATACACCATCCATGCCAAGAGTAGATTTAATTTTTAGAAATTGATGATATAAAACCTCTTGTAGGCAGATAATGTCGCTATCTACATCATGTAAGTATTTTATCATTTCTTTTAAGGTTGGTTTCTTTGATATGTCTGTACCCCTATGAATATTATAAGATACTACTTTCAAATTTCTTCACTCCTTATAATCAAAATAAAACCTAGCCTTATTCCCTTTTCATATAAAGCTAGGTTTTATTATATATATTATATTTAATCATTATTTAATGACGTATCTCTCTTTTTATTTTAGTAAATCTTCCTTCACTTGCTTCAAATATGAATCCAAATTTATTATATATCTCTTCTAATTGAATTAAAGTAACTTCTCCATTTTTTAAGTTAGCAACTGTTATTTCTTGAATATTTTTATTTGGTATCATCATAAATCCCACTCCTTAAATTTAATTCTTTATAGTCTATATATATTTATGTATAAATTACTTTATTACTATTTTGTCCAAAAATTTTATTCTCTTTGTTCGAACATTTGTTCTACACTTATTATATACGAACAGTTGTTCGTTTTCAATAGAAAAAATTAAATTTTTTGATTTAATTTTTTCTATATTGTAGATTTTTAGATTACTTAGTATTACCATTTAAGATATTATTAAAATAATATTTATATAGGGGGAATAAATATGAGTTTAAATTCTACACCTCAATCTGTCAGGGTACATATAGGGTTATTCGGAAAAAGAAATTCAGGAAAATCTAGTATTATAAATGCCATCACTAATCAAAAAGCTGCTATTGTTTCAGATATAGCTGGAACTACTACAGACCCTGTTTTTAGACCAATGGAGATTCTACCGATAGGGCCCTGCGTTCTTATAGATACTGCAGGACTTTATGATGTAGGCGAATTAGGAAAACTTCGAATAAATAAGTCCTTAGATGTTTTAAATAAAACAGACATAGCATTATTAGTAGTAGATTCAACTATAGGAATAAAAAAAGAAGATTTATCATTAATAAAAAGATTCAATGATAAAAAAGTGCCTCATATATTAATTTTAAATAAAATAGATAAAGTTTCTGATAAAGAAATTCTTTTATCTGAAAGTAACAAACTTGTCAAATGTCCTATTATCTGTGTATCTGCTTTAAATAAATTTGGCATTGATAAATTAAAGCAATGTATAATAGATAGTGCAAAAGAAGAAAGCACTAATTTTAGATTAGTTTCTGATTTAATAGATGAAAACGACTTTATAGTTTTAGTAATACCTATTGATAAGGCTGCACCTAAAGGAAGACTTATACTTCCGCAACAGCAAGTTATAAGAGATATTTTAGATACTGGAGCTATGGCTATTATAACCAAAGAAACTACTTTAAAAGAAACCCTAGCTAATCTTAATAGCAAGCCTACGTTAGTAATAACAGACTCTCAAGCTTTTGATCAAGTTTCAAAAGATACGCCTTTAGATATACCTATTACATCTTTTTCTATTCTATTTGCTAGACAAAAAGGTGATTTAAATGAATTAGTAAAAGGAGCTTATACCATAGATAGATTAAAAGATGGAGATAAAATCCTTATTGCAGAAGGATGCACTCATCATAGACAAAAAGATGATATAGGAACTTATAAAATACCAGAATGGATAAAAGAAAGAACAAAAAAAGATCTTACCTTTGAATTTACTTCTGGTGTTACTTTCACAGAAGATATTGCTAAATATTCTCTTATAATTCATTGCGGTGCATGTATGATGAATAGAGCTGCTATGATAAACCGAATAGAAAAAGCAAAAAATTTAAATGTTCCTATAGTAAATTATGGTATACTGATTGCTTATTTGAAAGGCGTTTTAGATAGATCTTTAGAACCTATTAAAGCTAAAGATCTTTTTTGATAGATTAATCTTATAAATCGAAGATTAAATTTAACTTTACTTATTCTTTAAATATAAATTTTCTTATTTTAAAATGAATTTTATTGTAATTTTATACATTATTAAGGATTTTAATAGTCTAATTTGCGTTATTATAGATTTCAGATAATATTGGTATTTCAAACAGTTTATAGTATTATTAAGATATAAAGATTACATCTATTATACTTAAGGGGAGTATAAAAAAGGGGGGAATAGTTTGAAATCTTCTAATACTACTAATGATCTAATTCATTTTAAGAGTAAGAAACAAGAGTTAGAAAAATTACATAAAAGAGAAGATTATCTAAAAGAAAAAATGCATTCTAATAAGGCATCTGATAATTCCCATAAAGTTTTACAGTATCCAAATAAGAGAAAAAAAACAGTAAAAAAATTCATCACTCTTATAGAGTACTTTAAAAGTAAACTTGGAAAAGTGGGAAAGTTTTTAAAAATTATTATTTATTTCCTAATTTTTATAATTTTATTCTTGACTATAGATAAGTTTCTACTTTCTAAAAATCAAAAAACTTTATCTTCTGGCGGTTCAACAAATTTTATTTCAGAAAGTACATCTATTCCAATATCTAAAGAATCAGCCTACTCTAAAATAATAGATCAGTCAATAAAAAAATATACTGGAGTAAGCTATAAAGTTAAAAGTAACAATATGCATAAAAATGGAAATAGAGTTTATGCCACAGGATATTTTAATGATCCTTCTGAAGGCAAAATTTACTTCGATATAGTTTTGCAAAACAACAATCCAGAATCTTTGGTTATAAATGGAACTGAATATGTTAAATAGGGTTATCTTTTGATAACCCTTTTTACGCTTGAACAGTTAATACTTCTAGTGATTTACTTTTCTTCTTTATAAACTTTAAAGAAAAAGTTATTTGGCAGAAATCTCCTGTATTTTCCTGTATTACTAATGCTACCTTCTGTAGTAGTTTAATAGCTTCTTCGTAGCTCATATAATCTTTATTTGCTGTAGCATTTATCATGATTTTTTCCGGATATTCATAGGCACCTTTACAAATTCTATGTTTTACTAGCTTTATTTTCATATCTTCTTCCGAGCTTTTTTCATTTACTTTTATAATACTCATCTCTACATCTTGCTCACCTGAAAAAATCCATTTCATATCTTCATAATCAACATTTAAACTACAGGTAGACATTAAATTATCTATAAATAAATCCATAATTGAGCGTATAATAAAGTAATCATCTATTTTATCATCTAGAAATTTTATATTTCCAAAAACTTTATTATTAGAAATATTTATAGATGCCCCAATAACTTTGTTTATTTTTTTCATAAAAAACTTATAATTAATATTATTATTATTTTGAGTATTTATAACAATTGGAATTACTAATATATTACTTTTTTTAGCCATTTTTCCTAATTCAATAAGGATATGTATTGACGACAGGTCACAAATGTCACAGGTAATAAAAACAATTTTTTCATTTTGAATTATTTTGTAAATCCTATCTTTATTTCTGTTTATAAGGTCTGTTATATGAAAGAAATCTATTTTAGATGAGTAATAATTCTTGTCTTCTATAATTAATTTTTCCTTTACTTTTTCGTTTATATCAGTGTATTTTATATCAATTGCGCATAATTTTATATATTCTTTATTATTATTAGCTAATTTATTTACTATATCAATTCCTTTTACACCTATTCCAATAAATTTAATATTATTCAAATTATTAATATCCATAATTAACGACACCTCTGCATTTTTTATATCCTAAAATCCATATGGTTTGAATCTATTTAGCTCTTTAATCATGTCATCCATAGTATTATGTCCCCTCACCATGTTATCTTCAGCTAACATTTTCAATAAAAAATTATATATCTTCTCTACGCTACCTTGCATCGTAAATCCTATAAATGTAATACCATCTAAACTTTCAATTATTATTCGAACTAATTTACCCCTGCTAATATTCTCTAAAATCTTACCTTCTAACCTTTCCTCTTCTGTGGAATATTGAATTATGACTTCATTTAATTTTAAAAAGTATATAGTTTCTAGTATTTCCTTTCTTTCATAATCACTTAAATTATCTTCAATAATATTTTCATCATCTATTAAGTAATAGTTTAACTGATTACTCTGGATTGGATGAAATCTCCGTATTAAGACTCTTAAATTTATCTATAGAAAATACCTTTGCATTATACTTTTCTCTCAAAGCCTTATCAACTTCTTCTAGTATATAAGCTTTTTTGCCTTTCATAATTTACCCTCCTTTATCTTAGAGTATATTATTTTGTCTTATCCTTAAGTATTTGTTTTAGGTATTTAAGTCCTTTATTTTTATTTTTGTGATTCATATTTGGGAATGCTTTTAGAAGCCTTTTTTGAACTTTAGATTTTTCTTTTACATTTAATATTTTATTGTATATTTCATTTGATTTAGATTTAATTTTTTCATCTTTATGTCTAAGGTTATTTAGAGACTTTGATAAGTTTTCTTCTGTGAATCTTTCTAACTTAACTTGTATATCTATGTTACTTAAATCCTCTATAATCTCTTCTAGTCGATCTAACTTATAGTGTAGTTTACTTAAAGCATTTAAGGTTATTGAAATATCAGTAATTAAATAAATCATCAATACAGTTACAATTAAATACATAAATATTGGATTTATTGTATCTACAATATTCACCACTATTGGATGAATGATTTCCATTAACAAAATGCTCATTATTCCAAATAATATCGAATTTTTTAAGCATACTCTTCCATTTATATTAAACATCCTATTTGAGTAATCCCACCAAGTACTGTGAAATAAAAACTCTAATATAGTTCCTGTGGCATATTCCAATGCTGATGTCATTACTAGTCCCATAGTAAAAATAACTACTATATCTCCAGTATAACCTTTTAACATAAAAACTACAGTTAATGCTCCCAATCCATATATAGGGCAAATTGGACCATTAAGAAAACCTCTATTAGTTACCTTTCTATTTCCTATTGAACAGTAAATAGTTTCACAACACCATCCCAAAAAGGCATATATGAAAAAGTATAGCGTGTATTTATATAATAAATCCATGCATTATCTCTCCTATTTCATATGATACTTTAATTATACAACACCCTTAAGGAAAACGCTTTATTAAATACAAAAGGGCCTTATTAAAATAATAAATTTTTACTAAAGCCCTTTTAGAAACATAGTTTTTATAATATTAATTAGATAATTTAATTAGTATTGCTACTATATTTGCTTTAATTTATGTCAGCTAACTATATTTAATAAAATTCATTAATTATCTTTTAGGAATATTATCTTTTACTGCTTTTCCTAGATTTTTGCCAGTTTTATATGTTTCCTTTACAACTCCACCTACTCCTTTAGCTACATCTTTACCTACGTTTCCTACACTGTCTACTACTTCTTTTCCTACGTTTCCTACACCATTTACTAGCTCTTTTCCTACATCTGTTACAGGTTTAGTAACCTTTTTAACGCTGTCCTTAGCTTTTTCTTTCATATTGTAATACATCTCCTATATTAAATATTATATAAGCTTAGGTATATGCTTACCTATATTATAATATGATTAATTCTTCAATTAGTTACTAAATTCTACATTTCAATTCCTTTATTAACTCCTCTAATATAATAAGACAGGATAGCAAAGCCATCCTGTCTCTCGTACAATTGAATATCTTAACTTATTAATGTTATTATCTAAATTAATTTGTAATAATTAAGCTGTTAAATGTTATTTCTTATTAATTGTAAATTGTTATATGTATTATTCAAGAAATATTATCCAAACCAACTTTTTGTAATTCTTTTAAATATTTTAAGAGTATCCAATTGTACTATTTATATTACAATAGCCTAAGCTATAGTAATGACAATTTCATTATTTGCCTTATTAATGGCAAATTCTAATTCTAATAAATCATCATTCATCTTATCAACTAAATCTTGTAACTCTTTTCTATCAAAATTAAGTTCTGTAACTTTATAATAAGCAGAAGTAGCCGCAGCATCAACCTTTCTAGATTTAGAAGCCTTAGCATTGTTTAATATAGTTTCAAAAGTATCCTTTTGATTTCTCATAGTTCTTGATTTATTTAAAGCACCCTGAATCGTCATAGACTGACCTAGTGCATCTATACAAACAGTATTATTAGACTTAGCTATCTCAGTTTTTAACATATCTATCTCCTTAGATAAGTCCATAACCAATTCAAACTCGCCCTTAAAATTGAAAATCTCATTACAAACATGTTTTTGATTATCTGATTCTAATATATATGTAGTAGTACAATTATCTATGTCTGACAAAGTATATAGCTTATTTCTATAAACCTTTTCAAGCTCCGCAACCTTAATCATAGCCTGACTGACAGTTAAATTTTCCATCCAAATATCACTCCCTTGATATTTTATTCTCATAAATAAATAATACCATACTTTTAATATAAATCAATTCTATATCCAATCCTTTTAAGTGGGTAATCTAGTATATGCCAAAAGCGAAGGGCGTGAATTAAATTGACTGATATTTGCAGCGTTATTTTGCTGCATGGAAGTCAATTTAATTCACGCCCGAGCTTTCGAGTACGATACTATCTATCTACTTAAACAAGCCAATCCTAACACTTCTGGTCCAGAGTGACATGCTACACAAGCACCTATTTGTATATTGTAAACATTTCTAGGACTTAACTTTTCTTTTACTTTCTCAATAAATTGATCTCTTAATTCTAAATCATCACCGTAAGCAACGTAAACATCTATGTCTGAAAAATCTCCGTTAACTTCTTCACTTAATTTATCCATAAGAGCTGGAATTATTTTTTTGCTTCCTCTTACTTGAGACTTTTGTTTAACTAATCCATCTTCTATTTTTAGAATAGGCTTTATGTTAAGTAAAGTTCCAACTGCAGCCTTAGCACCAGATATTCTTCCGCCTTTGTGTAAATAATCAAGTGAATCAACTGAAAAATAAACGTGTACTTTATTTTTTAATTCTTCTAATTTCTCTACTATTTCTTCAACAGATTTACCTTCTTCAGCCATTATAGCAGCTTCTTTAATTAACATTCCACCACCGATACTTAAGTTGTAAGTATCAAATATATATAATGGTCCTTCTATATCACTTTTAGCTAACATTGCAGATTGATATGTTCCCGAACCTGCAGATGAACCCGCTAAATATAAAACTTTTTTACCTTCATTTAGATATTTATTAAATACTTCAGTAAATGTAGCATATGTTATCTGAGATGTCTTAGGCATATCTTCAGACTCTCTTAACATTTTGTAAAATTCATCTCCACTTAAATCTGCACCTGCTTTATACTCTTTTTCATTAAATATTATAGTTACAGGTAATACATCTATATTATATTTATCAACTATATCTTGCGGCACATCATTCATAGTGTCACATATTATTTTAATATCATTCATGTTCTTGACTCCCTTTAGTCGAATTAATTTTTATTTTTATTTAAAGCATGTTAGTCCTATAAACCCTGGTCCTGAATGCGAACACATTGGAGGGTTAATTGTTATTAGAATTAATTCTTTTGGGTTTAATTCTCTTAAAACAGCTTCTTTTAATTGTTCTCTATCTTCTAAGTTATCACCGCAGCCTATAGCTATCGTTCTATCACTAAAGTCTTCTCCACATACTTCTTTAGTACGCTTTATTATAGTAGGTACTATTTTTTTATTACCTCTAACTTGACCTTCTTGGAATATTAAACCATCCTTTACAGTAAGCATAGGTCTTAAGCTTAACATGTTTCCAACTAGCGCTTTTCCATTAGATATTCTTCCACCTTTTTTAAGGTATTCTAAAGAATTCATAGACATAGATACGAATACTCTATCTCTTAAAGCTTCTAATTCTTTTAAAACGTCTTCTAAACTTGCTCCTTCATTTAACATTCTAGCAGCAGATAATACTAACATACCGCATCCAAAACAAATACTCATACTATCAAATATATGAACATCTCCTTCAACATCTTTACTTGCAAGTACTGCTGATTGATATGTTCCAGATGATTTTGATGAACCAGCTATATATAAAACTGTCTTCCCATCTGATACATGTCTATCAAATATTTCCTTAAAATCTACATACGTTGCTTGAGAAGTTTTAGGCATATCCTTAGCTTCTCTCATCATTACATAAAACTGTTCATCTGTTATATCAACATCTTTATATTCTTTTCCATCAACTATAACCGTCAGTGGCACTACTTCAATATCATATTGCTCAGCTAACTCTCTCGGCATATTTGCTATTCCGTCACATATTACCTTTACGTTATTATTTTTCATCATATTTGCCCTCATATTATATAAATTTATTTTTATTAACCTACTTTACACTATTTGATTATATCATAAATAAATTTATATAAATATATAAAAATCTGTAAATACAACTCCAACTATGTCGTTTTATGATATATATTATATTTTATAATCACAAATAAAATATAAATACAATTATATTGTTTTCAGTAACAGCAAATTAAATCTAAAAAGAGTATAGCAGTAAAAGCCTAAGCTTTTAAAACCACACTCTTAATATCCTTACTCTTCTTCATCTTCCATATAATCTTCTACTTCAAATCCACATGCTGGACATTTATATGTATCAAGTACATAGTGATACTCTTCTCTTACTTCATTTTCACTACCTTCGTTTATTATTTCAAAATCATCGCCTTCTTCGTGCTCTATTAAGTCCATAACTTCTATTATGCACTTTGGACAGTACATTGTTGCCATACTATTACCTCCATAAAAATATTCTTTATATATATTAACATATTTTTTTAATAAATTCTTCCTCTTATTTTAATATGTTTATATTAATAGCTTTCTATACTATTTACTAATAGCTTTTGAAATTAATTCAATATTTTTATTAATATTGGTAATACTAATATATGGACATAATCTTTATATAAATTTGTTATTTTAAAAACTATAAGAGATATGCTTAAGTTGCATATCTCTTATAGTTTCAACTCCTAAATATATGGTTCCGTCCATATCTAATAAGAAACATTCTATATCTATGATATTTGTATTCATAATATTTAATCTCCCAATATTTAGTCTCCTTTTATTTTTTAATTTTATGGTAGTATTTTACTTTTATTTAGCAACAATTCGCAATGATCTTAACTTTTTAGAAAAATAAGATTTAATTATAAAATTCCATGGTGGAGCGACTTTACCTGAACAATCTAATAATTTAGAATTTCATAAAAGAGATAAATTAAATAGTACTGAAAAAGATACTATATCTAGTGAGGCGCTTAAATTAATTAAAAGTGATAAATGTATATTACTAGATACATAGAAGGTCTATTAGGCTGTGATTTATTAAACAAGATAAATGCAGATATTGCTTTTGTATCTGCTCATGGATTTACTTTAAGCGAGGTCCTAACTGATTTTAATATATATGAAGTTGAATTAAAAAAACAGATGCTTAAAAGATCTAAAAAAACTATAGCTTTACTGGATTCTTCTAAACTTGAAAATCTATCTACAGCATGTTTTTGTAAGTCGAGCGAGATAGATACTATTATTACCAATAAATTTGAAGATAACTTAATTGAGATATACAGTAATTATGGAATTAATGTGATAGTTAGCTAATAAAAAAGACTACTAATATTCTAGGTTTTGCAATTAACTAAAACTTACTAGAGTATTATTAGTCTTTTTATCTATATATTTTAATATTTTCTTTCTATCGGATTTACATGAATCATACAATGTTTTACTAATGGAAATTTGTCTTCTATTCTATCATGAACAGATTCTGCTATTTTATGAGCTTCTTCTAATGACATTTTTCCATCTACTGAAACCTCTAAATCCAAGTATATTTTTGAAGCAAACATTCTAGTTTTTATTTCATCTATCTGACAAACGCCATCTTGATTTATTATTAATTCTTTCATATTTTCTATGGTTTCTAAGTCGCAAGATTTATCTATTAATTTATTAATGCCATCTTTAAATATATCATATGAAGCTTTTATTATAAATAAACATATTACAATACTTGCAAGTGGATCTAATACTCTAAATCCCATTCTTGCACCAAATATACCTATAAAACTACCTATAGAAGATAAAGAATCTGATCTATGATGCCAAGCATCTGCCATAAGTGCCCCTGAATTAATTTTTTTAGCAGCATGACGAGTATACCAATACATCCCTTCTTTTACTATTATGGATATTACAGCTGCTACTAAAGCTATCATTCCTGGCACTTGCAAACCACTATTATTTCCATTAATAATTTTTTCTATTCCTGATATACCTATTCCTATACCTGTAGCAAATAATATACAAGCAAGGATTATTCCTGCCACACATTCAAAGCGTTCATGACCATATTGATGTTCATCGTCAGCTTCTTTACTAGAAATATGAACTCCTACCATTACAATGATTGTACTAAAGACATCAGAAGCAGAGTGTACTGCATCTGAAATCATAGCGCTTGAATTTGCTACAATACCTGCAAAGAATTTAAAACCTGATAATAGCACATTTACTATAATACTATTAGTCGAGACTTTCATGGCAATTTGCTTATCACTGTTATTGTTTTTTGCTGTATTACTCATGTCATACCCTCCCCATTTTTTACTCTAATAACACAGTAAAATCAATATTAAATATCTGAAATCTATTAAAATTCACGTTTATTGAGCCTTTATTGGCAAAATATTTCAAACTAAGTTAGTTTTGAATTATAATTTCCTTTAGTAGAGTAAAAAAGCATCTGTGAGACTACTGTCCCACAGATGCTTATATTCCATCTGCTGCCACAAAGGCCCGGCTTATGAAGATTTTTCCTCCAATGCCTGCTCAGTTTGTACTGTATTTTTATATGCAGTGCAAAAAGTTATTTGACTACTTAATCGTGTATGATATATATTATTCACCGTAAAAAATTTTGTGATTAAAATTTATATTCCTTTAGTTTTTCATTATTAATTTGCTGCTGATCTTCTTTTATCTCTTATATTATCTATTATTACGACTAACGCTAATATAAATGCTTCATCTTCAAAATCTATATCTACAGTATAATTATCACTGAAAGCAAACATTTCTTTTTCTATTTGAGCAACAACTTTTGAGCCTTGATAGATTTTATAATTATATTCAAAAATACTACCTTCTATTTCTAATTCACCATACTTACTATTTACTTCTACCTTCGTTTTTAAGAAAGTAAGTTTTTGATTTACAGTAGCTACTACCTTATCATTTTCAAATATTTCATAATTTGATAAGAATGTAAGTATAGTTTCTTTGACAAAATAAAGCACCTGGTTATTTTTTTGTATATCAAATTGTAAACCAAAAGTTAAAAATTTATTATCTACAAAGAAAGTATCTTCTTCGTATTGGTTCTTTATCCAAAAGTCTTCTTTCAGTTTAAATACTTTAGATTTCATATAATATTTCATAGCTTCTCCCCTATAGATAGATATTTTAGTAAATTTATGCAGTTTTTATATCATAATATTAATATTTAATTCTTATAATAACAATATTTTTATATCAATTTCTACTAATAAAATTACTTTTTTAATGAGGAATTCATGTCAAGCAACACAATATCAAGGTACAAAAAAGATAAGAAGTTTTATAAGCATTTATTTATAATTGCAACGCCAATAGCTCTACAAAATTTAATAACATCATCACTTAATATGCTAGATACTATGATGATAGGAAAAATTGGTGAAGTTGAACTTGCATCTGTCGGTATAGCAAACCAATACTATTTCTTATTCTCTTTACTTACAAGTGCTATCGCAATAGGTTCTGGTGTGTTAATTGCCCAGTTATGGGGTAAAAAAGATACATCAAATATAAAAACAGTATTATCAAGATCATTATTTTATAACTTATGTTTAACAATAATATTTATAGCTTTAGGATTATCTATTCCAGAAAAAATTATGGCTATATTTAATAATGACCCAACTGTGGTTCAAATTGGTGTTGATTATTTAAAGATAGTTGTAATTAGTTACTTATTTACTGCAATTACATTTACATTTGCTTCAGGTCTTAGAAGTATCGAAAATACTCAACTTCCTATGTGGGCAAGTTTAGTAGGACTTATTGTAAATGGTATTTTAAATGCAATTTTAATTTTCGGATTATTAGGAGCTCCTAAAATGGGAATTAGAGGTGCTGCTCTTGCTACTCTTATTGCAAGAATAGTTGAATTTTTAATAGTAGTCTGTTCTGTATATACTAAGATTGATATTTTGAAATTAAAAGTAAAAAATATATTTGAACTATCAAAGTCACTTTCTTCAACTCTTAGCAAAGTTACTATACCTATATTCACAAATGAAGCTTGCTGGGCTCTAGGTACAATAACATATGCGGCTATATATGCAAGAATCGGTACAAGTGCTGCTGCATCTATACAAATTTGTACAACTGTAATGAACTTATTTATGATACTTACTTTTGGCCTTGCTAATGCTGCTGTAGTTATAATAGGTAATGAAATTGGTGCTAATAGAGAAGATAAAGCCATTGAAGCTTCAAAAAAGATTTCATCAATTTCTATGAAAATTTCTATACTATTAGGACTATTACTTGCATTATTAGCTAAACCTATAGTAGGATTTTTTAATGTATCTTTAGAAGTTAAAATGTCCTCTCAATATATTTTATATATTTATGCACTTATGATGATATTTAAAGTTTACACAGCCGTTATGATAGTTGGTATATTAAGAGGTGGTGGAGATGCTACCTATGGCTCTATACTTCAAGCGGTTACACTTTGGATGGTAGGTATACCATTAGCAGCATTTGCTGCATTTATTCTAAAACTACCAGTTCATTTTGTAGTTGCATTTGCTGCAATTGAAGAACTCATTAAGGTTGTTATTATTGTTAAAAGATTTAAATCATTTAAATGGATCAAGAATATGGTAAACGATGTAGATACTTGTTCAAGTCCACTATAAATAAAAATAAAAAATGAACTTAATTTTAATTTAAAATAAAGTTCATTTTTTATTTATTATAAATATTAATTCGATAATTTATATAAAGTATACTATGCATAAATATCTAAAAATTCAATGTTTAAATTCCTTATATTTCTAGCTGTTTCTTTTAGTATTATTGTATCACTTGTATTTTCTTTATTTAATACATCAGCCAAAGTAACTATAAACTCAGAACCTTCTCCAAGTTTACTTTTTACACTTATGTCACCATTGTGCATTTTTACTAAGGATTTAACTATAGAAAGGTCAATACCGCTTCCTTCTTCATCATTTTTTGTTTTGCTATTTAATTGTTCAAATCTACCAAATATACTATCCAGCTTATCTTCAGGAATTCCAACTCCACTATCTTTAACCCTTATTTTTACATTATCTTTGCAATCTATAATTACTTCTATCGTTCCACCTTGATTAGTAAACTTTATAGCATTAGATAGTAAATTTAATATCTATTTATATGATTAATTGGTAAAATATCAGCTATATCCTTACCAATTATAAATACTACGTGTTCTTTTAATTAAAAAATATTTCATTTTAAGTTTTAATTTTAAGTTAATCTTAAAACTAATCAATTTGTACTAAGCATGTTACAACTGATATTATTCCAAACATAGCGAATACCATAGTTGCACACAGTGCTCCAAATGTTAATGCACAGTTAAATAAATATACTGTAGGAACGTATAATATAGTTATTAATGCTGCTGGTATTAATAATATATATGATACTTTTCTTAATTTATCTTTTAAAAGTTCTACTACTATTGTTCCTAAAGCTATTATTATAGCTGGAAATACTAATAAATAACTTCCTCCTGGCAATACAAATGTAAGTATTAATCCTAATATAAATAAGAATACAATATTACCAAGTATAACTTCATTTCTTTCTTTAAATTTATTACTTACTTTTCTTATAAGTAAGATGTATCCTGCTATTGATAAACCTATAACTCCTAGTGTTGTAACATCTTCAAACTTTATAAGAGGTAAATATGTAAGCTTAAATGGACGTCCATTTATAACTGCCGCTAATCTTGATATTCCATATGATAAACCGGCTACTAACGCTGTAAACAATAAACTTAGTAAAGAATATTTTACAGTTGTTAATATACTCTTTATTTTAAATTTCTTAAATAAGAATATTATAGAAATTAAAATAGCTAATAATAAACCGTAATTTATCATATTAGAATATTTTACAAATACACTACCTATTATGAAAAATATAGAGTCATCTTTGCTAGTTAAAGCATCTTTATCAGCATATTTTTCATTACTTACAAATTCAGTTACTATAGGTAACACTTGGTCTCCATAATGCTGTAATGACTTTTCATTTAAAGATTCAAACTTATCATTAGGTGTGTGATAATTTTCTAATCCATCTAATACACTTATATTTATACCTGGTATATTATTTTCTAAAAATACTGTGAAGTCCGTTCCATTAGGAAGTAAACGATATATTTCAGGTGTTATTGAGTAAGAGAATGGCTTTTCACTATAATTATATAAATCTACTATACTTGAGTTATTTGGACTTGTCTCAAACATTACAGCAGGTCCTTTTGTTCCTCTGGCTTCTAAATTTATTAGATAGTTTACATTCTCAAATATTTCTTTTTCTTTTACAGCTTCCTTAGCTCCAAGAAGTCCGTATTCCTCACCATCTGTTATTAGTATTTTTATACCATTGTTTAAAGTTACGTTATTTTCTTTGATTGCTCTTATAGTCTCAAGAATAGTAGATAGTCCGTATCCTGCATCTGCTGCACCTAAAGAACCATCTTTCTCTGCATAACGCTCTTTCTTTGCATGAGAACTATCATAATGTGTTACTAGCATTATGTATGAGTCATTTTTACCTTTTATTTCTGCATATATATTTTCAAGGCTTTCTTTTGTATTTGTTCTTTCTACAAATACGTCTTTGTATGTATAAAGTATTGGATCAATGTCTAAAGCTTTAAGTTCCTTCAGAAGATAATCTCTTACATCTTCATGAGCTTCTTTATCAAATATTGAATGTGGCTCTTTTGCTATTTCTTTTATATGGTTCATTTGATTAGATACATTTACTTTAGTGTTGTCATCGTAGTTTTCTTTTGATGGATAAAGTGAATTATATCCTATTATTGATGATATTATTAACACTGCTAAAATTATTGCATATGATATATATTTTTTTGATTTCATCACTATGTCTCTCCCTCATTAAATTTTCTTAATATTAAAATGCGTTCTCGCTTTTTTTATAATTTAACATAATTCGATAGGTAGTACAAGAATTTATTTTGATATTCAAATATATAAATATTCAAAATATAGTATTTGCAATATTTTCCTAACTTAAATTTTTTAATTATTTACTTTATAATTTGTTTATGCATGAGATAAGTAATAAAATCATAGATATAAAAAAATAGATTGATAATAAATTCTATTAAAATAAATTTATTATCAACCTCTCCTTCATACATTTATTATATTTTAAATATATACATTTATTTTATGTATAGCCTATTTAATAATACCTTTAAAATTGTTAACTCCGCACTTAATTTGCATCTTCCGCATGCCTTTGTAGCTTGAGTTTCATTTATGATTTCTTTTACGCTTTTGCACCCTTTTGATTTTGCTTTAATTATGTCATCTACTGTTACATTAAAGCAACCGCATACTCTGTTGTTATTCATGGGAAACCTCCATACAATATTTTATATTGTATTTATACCCAATAAAATTTTAAATACACATGTGGCTAAATTTACTTAACACACTCTTTTTGAAGTTTTACTATCCATCCTTCTGGAGCTTCTATATCCCCAAATTGTATTCCATATAATGTTTCGTATAACTTAGTGATCTTTGGACCTGCTACTTCTTCACTATGGAATATGTGCTTTTTACCATTATAAGTTATACTTCCTATTGGAGTAATAACAGCAGCTGTTCCACAAGCTCCTACTTCTTCAAATTGGTCTATCTCATCTATTTTAATTTCACCTTCTATCGCTTCCATTCCTAAATAATCTCTAGCAACTGTAAGTAATGAGTTTCTAGTTATACTTGGAAGTATTGATGGAGAATCTGGAGTTATAAACTTATTATCTTTTGTTATACCAAAGAAGTTAGATGTTCCTGCTTCTTCAATAGTTGTGTGCGTTTCTGGATCTAAATATATACAATCTGCAAATCCTTCTTCTACTGCTATTTGATGAGGAAGCATACCGCAAGCATAGTTTCCTCCTACTTTAACTCCTCCAGTTCCATATGGAGCTGCTCTATCATACTTAGCAGTAGTCATCTTTACAGGTTTAAATCCACCTTTAAAATATGGACCTACTGGTATTCCAAATACACAGAATATGTATTCAGGAGCTGGTCCTGCACCTATATTATCTCCATTACCTATAACAAAAGGTCTTAAGTATAAAGTTGCTCCCGTTCCATAAGGAGGAACAAACCTTTCATTTGCTTCTACAACCTTAAGGCATGCATCTATAAATTTATCTACAGGTACTTCTGGCATTAAAATTCTTTTGCAGCTATTTTGAAGTCTCTTTGCATTCATGTCAGGTCTAAATAATTGAATATCTCCATTTTTTGTTGTATACGCTTTTAACCCCTCGAAGCATTCTTGCCCATAATGAAGAGCAGTTGCACTTATGCTTATAGATAGTTTATCATCATCTTGAAGTACCCCATCATCCCATTTTCCATCTTTCCAACGAGATACATATACTTTATCAACTTTTTGATATTTAAATCCTAATTCCCCCCAATTTATGCTTGCCTTTTCCATTCTAATTCCCTCTTTCTTTATTTAATTGTACTTTTAATATAAAAAAGCACAATCTAGAAAAAGGTAAATGTATTTTTTAGAATTTTCCATAAATTCAATTAATTTTATTTATATGAAAAATAAAATTATAATAGCATTTTACGATTATTCATTACTGTATTATAACTTTTATACTAAAATTATAATATATTAACTCGTTGTGCTAGTTAATTTTTACAATAATAAAACTCCAACAAATATAGTATCCTAAGATTGCATCACCAATCTAAAGGAGGGTTACTATATGTTGGAGCTTAATAATTATTATATCCAGGAAGTAAAAAATTTAACTGACTTATTTACTATAATTTTTACAATAGTTGATGATATATACAATGATATTATCCCTATAAGTATTAGAAACAGGCGTAATATTAAGGATAG
>CABIVQ010000024.1:0-11489 GCA_902362365.1 Clostridiaceae bacterium
TTGGATGGATTTGTCGTTACTTCCATTTAACCAAAGAAGGTTATTTTTTTCATTATATAAATTTTGTAAAAATCAAGTTGCAAATATTAACTAGATGCAACACTAGAACTGAAAAGCCTCCTTTTATATCCTTATATTACTATTTTCTCTCGTATTACATTTCTTCCTCTCTGTTTTTTATTAATTTATGAACTAAACCAGCACTACAATTAAACTCTTTCGCTATTGTTCTCATACTTTTTCCTTCTCTTCTGGCTTTTAATATCAGTTCTATTTGTTCATTAGCAAATTTCTCTTTTCTACCAGCTCCGCGGTCATTTTTCTTTACCTGTTTTAGTTCTTCTTCTAAATCTTCAACCCTTTGGTTTGCAAAAGATAACTCTCCTATTAGTTCTATTAATCGAGTAGTTATTTTTGAATTTTCATCTGTCATATTCATAATATACTCAATTAGCTCTGCTTTCTTCATTTTTTCTAACTTCTTCAATATTTTTTCTTTTCTTTCAGTTTCTAGTATTTTAACCTACTCCTGTCTGTGTTCATTTTTTAATTTATATACGTTTATTAATTAAATTGTAAACAATTTTAAAAATAATATCAATACCTTTACTGCTTTATATTCATTTTTCATTTATCTAATTTCAACATCATGTTAAAACATAGCCTTTTTATAAAATTAAAGTCCTTCTTCTTCAGCTAACCCTAATCGTTTCAATCTCTCTTGTATAGTTGATACATTTTGTTTTTTAGGTTTATTATTTTTAACTTCACTTGAATGATCTATGGTATCTATAACTGTTTTTTTATTTTTTATCAAGTGCTCATTAAAAACATGGCTCACTCTATCAATATCATTATTAAACATATTCAACAATTCATCTTTAACCTGAATATCATCAGGTCTTTCTATATTTAAAACATCATCTAAAGAATTATATGTGGATGTACTATTCCAGAACATAGTGGCAAACCCTTCTTCAAACTGTTTTATACTCTTTGCTTGACTATTGACTTTACTAGTTAATTTATCATTCCTTACCTTTAAACTCAGAATTTCTTTCCTGTCTTTTAAAAATAAATTAATCAATCTCTTTTTGAGTTCTTCGGGTTTATTGTGATATCGGTCTACTAATAATTCTAAGTCTTTATTATTAATTTCAAAAGCGTCTCCACCGGTCTTTATATTATCATCATATTTTTTTTCATCTATGATACTTTTCCCATAATACGGTTTTCCATCATAATCTTTAGACCAAAATCTTACGCCTAAAAAATTAAATAAATCACCATTTTGACGAGTGAATTCTGGATTGTTAGCTATAAGATTATTAAATTTAACTACACTATTGTAAGTCAGTTTACTTTTTATATATCCAACATCTTTAAATGCCAACTCTAATATTTCTTTCGCCTCTTCTTTTATTTTATCTGTAATTTCATTCTTTTTTCTTCCGCCTTTACTTTTTTTCTCGCTCATCTATTCAAACTCCAAATAATTATTTTGTATTTCATTTTCTTTTTCAAACTTTTGTTCTAATAAAGACGCCTTTAAAAATGCCAGTTTATCCGCTTTAGACCTAAGTTTTAAAGATTGGGATTTGAAGTCTTGCTCCTCATGTTTTTCTAACCCAGCAAGACCATTCAAATTAACAATTTCCATTTCATTGATAAGATTTCTAAAGAACTCTTCCTCAACTTCTATTTACGATTGTAAAGGGGATATTTTTTTATTTAAAATGTAGTGTTTAATTTCTTTATAAGAGTTATTTGTTGGTTCACACCACCATTTACTACAAAATGCACAATAAGGGACATCTTCACAAAAGTCATTGCTGTTTACATCAAGCAAGCAATACCCAACCCCATCATCTGTTTTATCGAACTCACTTAAATCCACATCTAATTGATAGCCGTACGGCTTATTAAACACTATATCTTTTAATGATCTAAACATTTTCGAATTTTGGCTGTGTATATTCCTGTCAGAAATATAGTTTAAGATTTCACTATCTATATAATAACTAACATGATTGGTGTAACTGTCTTGAGTTTCAAGAGTTGTATGACCACCTAACAAGGCTATTTCAACAGGACTTACCCCTTGTAGAAGCAAACTGCAAAATGCTAGATGTCTTGTGTCTCCAGGTGTCATTCTTTCTTTCTGACTTAACGCATATCCATATACATCCTCCACAATATTATCATAGAAACTAGTTAACAAAGTAGCGAAGTTTGCTGTCGCAAAATTCAAAGGATTAAACTTAGTTGATTCACCCGATTTAAATGTTGGTAAAAAATCTTTGTATTTATCACTTTGCTTTTCTATGAGAAATTCTTCTTTAAATTTGCACAGAGCATTGTAAGATATTAATGTATGCGATTCTGTAAAGTCCGTCATATTGATATATTCATTTATTAAGTCATATATTTCCTTGGTTATTTCAACTTTTTTTAAAATAGGTAACTTCGGTTTACTTATTGTATGTTTAGTTCTTTGTATTTTTATTCTATCAATTATCAAATAGTATTTGTTATCATGTTTAAATGTGCATTTCCTATAAACATTGTTAAATAACTCACTTGGTCTCATAGGAATTACATTACTGACCTTCCACCATATCAAAATAGGATAATAAATTTTTCTTAATAAATCATTGGTTTTCTCACCATTGAAAAAATCTTTTATGCAATAATCTGTCAGAAAAATACTCTGGTTGCTAGGTAAATCTCTCATAGTTGCATTTAAATAGGTTTTATACTGTGAAATGCTTTTTAAAAGAAGTTCGTAGCCATCTGGTATAAAACCTATCCTGTCTAAGAAATTTACATAAGATTTTAATGCTGTTATCCTATCGTGTCTTGCTCTATCATTACTTGAATGTTCTATATAGGTATCTATAGCATTACCTTTTTTACTGTGTATCAATTTTTTTTTAAATCCATGTGTTTCTATAAAAATTCTTTCTATACCAAAAAAATAACCTTTTATAGTACTTCCTGAAATCCCATCATCAACTAATTTTTCTGCAATCCAGCATTTTAAAATTAAATAATCATCTTTATCAATTAAGTTTAATTTTACCATATCTATCACCTTAGAAAAATCCAAGATGTTATATACATCGGTGTTTTTATTGTGAAGAATCCATATATTAGACTCAAAGGTTGCATCGCTCTTGTATTTAGCAGATTCTTTGCATAATATATTAGCGTTTTCCAACTTCACCTTACAATCAACTATGAATTTATCTGTACTAGTCTCATTATTTTCTTCAATAAATTTCGTGTCTATTTTTTTTAATATATCACCCATATTATGCCTCGTTTCATATGATTTACATATAAATTATAAAACAATATTTCTATTTTGTCTAATTAATGTTAGACAAAATAGAAATATTGTTTTAATATGGCCATTTTGTTTTGTTTTGTCTATTTTTTCATATAGATACATTCACTGCTTCTTTAGAATTAAACTTAAACATAACTCCATCAGTATTACCTTGAATAAATTCTGCTTCTTCCTTAAATTCTAATTCTACCTTTTCTATTAAATCTAATAATAGTAACTGTCCATTTACACATATAGACATCCCTTGTCTTGGATCATAAAGTTCATTATTAATATCCATACATGCACCGTATGCACTATTTAAAACTAATTTAAGGGATTTTTCTATAGGATTATTATCTTTTTTAAACTGTATCCTTGTATCTCTTATTTGACTGTATTTAGATGGATCTTTTACATTTCTACTTAATAAATTATATTCTATCATTATAGATGGATAAAAAGAACTTACATCTGAATTTACAATGAAATCATTAGCTTCGTATTTTTTTCTAGCAGAATGAAGTCCACCCCAACCAAAATCAGTTTCAATTCCATATACATTTGTTCTTAAGTAGTTTTTTAAATCTCTATTGTTATAATCTAAATACCAATCTTTTATATAATTATATTTACTAAGATTTATACTCTCTATTATTTCGAAGTCTTTTGAGTCATCTCTATCATAATTAGGCTTTTTTGCACCTAATATATATGCACTTAGCTGAGCTTCGGTCTTATTAATCATACTGTCATCTAAGTTAAAGTATTCTATTAACCCTAATTGTGCTTCATATTTGTAATAAACTTCTGTAAACACTTTATAAGTCATTCTTACGTCGTGTAAGCAGTAACTTGTTAGTTCTTTTATCTCTTCTTCTGTTGGATATCTATCTAAATCAAAGGGAACAGTACTTTCTCTTATATCTTCCCCCATAAACAATTCCAGCTCCTTCAAGCTACGGAAACTATCATTTATTTCAAATATATACATCTGCATTTTATTTAAGCTTCTATCAATTTTCCATCCAGACATCTTTTTTTCAATAAGGCTATCTGATACCTTACATGGATCAAGACCCATAATTATAGATTTAAATATCCATTGATCGTATCCTTTTATGTTGTACCCTATCCATACAGAATCTTTATTCTTATTGTATATTCTTAATAATTCATCTCTATCATTTATTATGATGTGTTCTTTTTGAGTTTTGTAATCTTTCATACAACACATCCAAAATTTAGCATTTGATAAAACTTCAAAATCTATTATTATACGTCTTTTATCTTTTTTCATAATCATTATTCCTCTATATGTTGTATTTATCTTATTATACCAATAAATATATAAGGTTAAACTATAAAAAATATAAAAAGTGCCCTGACTATGTAAATAGCCATCCTGGACACTTTAATTAAACTATTTATAAAATTCCTTGAGATTCATAACTCTTTAAGCTCTTTATTATATAACTTAAAGTACAAAAATCTTTGTCAATTTTCTCACTTAAAAGCGTTAGTCCTTATGCTCCTCTTAAGCTTGTAAAATTATAATTTGAAAAGTCACTGTTATAACAATTACTTCTTTTTAAATCTTGGTACATAAAATTTTTATTCATTTTTTGTACTTTATTATATTTTAACCCTGTTTCTGATTTCTTATTTGTTGTCATGTTATCCTCTATTAAAAAAACTCTTATATCATATAGATATAAGAGCCATATATTCATACTTATAATTGGTTGCGGAGGCAGGACTTGAACCTGCGACCTTTGGGTTATGAGCCCAACGAGCTGCCAACTGCTCCACTCCGCGATGTTATTATTTTGTATATATATAATAGTAGCATATACAAATCCTATATAACAACCTTTTTATAATTATTAACATATATATATTTTTTTATACGTAGTTTCAGATAATTCTATAGATTAATTTTCACCATATCTTTTGATATATTTAACTTGTACTTTTATATCTGGATGTTGTCTACAAAATTGATTGATTACATAATAGCAACTTGGACAAGGCTCCCATTTGCTATATAAAGTAAGATTTCCCTTGTTATTTAGTTTTTTAGCTTTAATTTGCTTGTGAATTTCTTCAAATATCTTTTTTTCACTATCATTAATTCTATTATAACCTGTTCCTAATTTGCCTAACTTGTTAACTTTATTGCTCTTAAAAAATTGTTTTTCTAATGGTGGTGCTTTACAATAATCATTTATCTCATTACTACCACTTATTGCTTTAAATTCTTTATTATCATATTCTACTACCGCTATATTTATAGAGTCTTGTAACGCACTACTTTGATTTATTTTAAAAGTTAAATTATCTTTTTCATCAATTTTAATATACTTACTCATATTTTTTACTAGGCGTTTTATTCTTGGTATATTGTTACTCAGATGCTGATGGTATTCTACACTGCCCTTTAGTGGCTTGATATAATTATTATCTATTTCTTTAGGTATGTCTATTGATATTGTTTTAACTTGAGTTATTTCATTATATTTTTCATCTACATTTTCTTTATTTGTCATAATCATTTTTTTTAATAATTCAATATCCTTAGCATAAAGATAATTTTTGCCTATTTCCTTTTCTAAATATTCTAATCTGCATTTTTCTTTTTCATTGATTACTCCAGATATACCATCTTTTATTTCTTCTATAGCTTTAAGTATATGTTCAACATTATCTTGAGAATTAGGCTTTCTTTCATATTCAACTCTATCTATTCGTAATTTTTTGATCTCACTTATTTTTTCACATAACCTGTAGTGTTCTCTTTCAAACAAGACTATTTTTTCCATATAATCAATAAAGTGACTAACATTGTTAGCTCTATAAGTTATTTCTTCTTTATCCATAGATTTGTATAAATGTTCTATTACATCATTATCCACTTTAAAAATCTTTATAATATCTTCTTTGAATTTTTCTTCATCGTAATAATTTACATTATATCCTTCTTTTTTTAATTCTTTTTTAAAATCGTATATATTGGAAATCTTTATTTTTTCTTTTTTCCTAACTTTTATGTCTATATCCCTTGTTGTCATGTATACCTCATTTTTTATGATAATTTAATGATATTTTTAATAGTATTTAATTATTTTATCATATTTTGAAGTTAAAGTTTGAATTAAAATTATACCAGTAATACCACTATAAAATTTTATTCAGTTTATTCACAGCAATTTTAGAGATAGAACTGTGCTCTAGCTCTAAATATCTCATACATAGATTATACTAAATTAATAGTTTATTTCTTATCTTCTTTATGTTTACTCATAAACTTAGAGATAAAGCTTAGTTTCTATACGTTTATCATATTGAGACCATGTGTTATCTCTCGTATTTTCTCTTATTTGCTCTATTTTATTCATAGTCGCATCTACAGTATCTGCATAATTTAATATAATAGATTCTTCCATATTAGCTTTTTTAGGTGAGCCATACTCAAGTTTACCATGATGCTGTACTATGCAACCTTTTATCCTTCTAATAAAATCTTCATTAAAAGGTACTCCAGCATTCATAACTGCTCTATCTATCATCTGTACTCCTATAACAATATGACCCTCTAATTCTCCTTCAAGAGTGTATTTAAAAGGACCATTATACTCAAGTTAATAAATTTTACCTATATCATGAAGCTTTGCACTTAATACTGCAATTTCTCTTCTTCTGCAATCATATCTATCACAAAGAACTTTAGTCAAATACATTACATTAAGAGTATGTTCAGCCAATCCTCCTATATAATTATGGTGCATAGATACTCCACCTATTCCTTTTTTAAATTTTTCAAGAAAACTTTCATCTTTAAAAAAATAATCATTTAGCTTTACAGCTTGTGGTGAAGTAATACATTCTTTTGTTATTTCATCTATATCTTGCATTATATCTTCAATAGGTCTTTTTACAGTTGCAAGATAGTCTTCAAGTTCATAATTTTCAATTACGTTTAAGTGAGAGACATCGATAACAAAATCCTTAGTCCCTTCGATTTCTACTACCTGTCCTGGTTCTAACTTTAGTTTTGGTGCTATTCTTGCATTTATGTATCCACTTTTATCACTTAATGTGTATAAAACCTTATTTCCATCTTTATATAATTTCTTCATTATCATAAGAGATATTTTTACATTTCCGTCTTTTAAATCTTGAAGAAAAACTTTTTTATTGGCCATGACTACTCTCCTTGTTTTTTCTTTAATCTGTAAACCACTAGTCTGATAGCTTTACGATGTTATTTATATATTAACCATCAACTATTATATTATTACACTAAGCTAGTAATCTATTTTACTAATATCTATGAGTTAGTTAACAAACTATTATATTGAAATATTTGAACTAAGATTTATTTAAATGGTATAATTAGGAAAACAATTGGGATTAAATACAAAATAATAAGGAGATTTTTATGAAGAATTTAAAGATTATAATTCCTATTATTTGTTGCTTAGTATTTGGTATTGGATGTAGCAATAATTCACATTCAGATATTGATAAAACGGATAATAGTAGCACTAATGATGTTGTTGTTGAAGTTGAATCAGAAGAGGAAGTTATAAATAAGATTATAGAAAAATATGACTCTATACAACCAACTGAATGGGGAGAAAAAGTTAATGGAGTAGTAAATAAAATTAATACAAATGAGAAAATAATAGCTTTAACATTTGATGCCTGTGGTGGTAAGTATGGTAGTGATTATGATAATGATTTAATTCAATATTTAATTGATGAACAAATTCCAGCTACCCTTTTCGTAAATCGTAGATGGATAGAAGTAAATAAAGATAAATTTCTAGAATTGGCTAATAATAATTTATTTGAGATAGAAAATCATGGTTATGAACATAGACCACTATCGGTAACTTCTAATTCTATATATGGAATAGATGGTACTGGTAGCATTAAAGGTGCTATAGATGAGATAAAACTTAATGAAAAAACTATATATGAGCTTACAGGCAGAAAGACAAAATACTTTCGAGGGATTACAATACATATTAAAAGAGTTAAGAGATAAAGATTATAGTTTTGTAAAATTAGAAGATACTAATATTTAAAAACTTATATAGTGTACACATGCTTATTATTTTTCTAACATCGCTATCTATATAATATGAATGCGTAAAATAATAATACTATATTCACAATATATGTATAATAAAAAATACCTAGCTTAAACTAGGTCTTTTTTATTATTTATTTGATGTATTAACTTTAATAAATTTAAATAAATATATCTATTACCAATCTAAGAACCAACTATATCTCCACCATTAGGGTGAAGAATTTGGCCGGACATATATCTAGAATCATCGCTTGCTAAAAATACAAAGCTAGTTGCAACTTCAAATGGCTGACCCGCTCTATTCATTGGAACTTTACTAGTTCCACTACCAAATGTCTCTACTTCCTTTGCTGAATAAGATGATGGAATTAAAGGAGTCCAAATAGGTCCTGGAGCTACTCCATTTACTCTTATACCTTCATCCATCAAAGATTGTGAAAGTGATCTTGTAAATGTTAATATAGCACCTTTAGTTGCGCTATAGTCTATAAGTAATGGTTCACCTCTATAAGCTGTAATA
The DNA here is from genome assembly GCA_902362365.1 of Clostridiaceae bacterium. Classification (GTDB taxonomy): domain Bacteria; phylum Bacillota; class Clostridia; order Peptostreptococcales; family Peptostreptococcaceae; genus Romboutsia_E. Next base: position 8,953 of record CABIVQ010000024.1, read on the forward strand.
GAAGTGGTATTGATTATACTTGATCCTTTTTTTAAATATGGAAGAGCTGCCTTTGTCATATAAAAAAAGGCATATACATTAGTTCTAAATGTATCATCTAATTGTTCTGCACTTATATCTAGTATACTTCTTTGAATAAATTGCACAGCATGATTATTCACTAAGATATCAATTTTACCGAAGCATTGTATTGTTTTTTCAACAACAACCTTAGACATCTCTTCATCTCTTAAATCACCTGGTATTAGTAAGCATCTTCTTCCCAAACGTTCTATATAAGCTTTAGTTTCATTTGCATCCTCATCTTCACATAAATAAGAAATAGCAATATCTGCTCCTTCTTTAGCAAAAGCATAAGCTACAGCTCTGCCTATTCCACTATCTCCACCAGTAATAATAGCTACTTTATTAAGTAATTTACAACTTCCACAATAATATGGATTATCAGATATAGGTCTGGGGTTCATAAGATACTCTAAACCTGGCTGACAATTTTGATGCTGAGACGGAAATAATATCTTTACTTCTTCACATTTTTCTTTTGTGCCTATACTTTTATAAACTGGATACATATATAACCACCTTTAGCTATTAATTTATAATTATACACTTGCTCAATATAAATTATATTAATGCTTGAATTTACTTATGACATTATATAGTTTATTAATACTTTTTTAGGTTGATAAGTACTTAATCTCTTCATACTTTTGAGACTTTAAACACATAAAAAAGTCTTCAGATTTATGAAGACTTTTTAACATATTATTAATCTCTTATTATGTTAAAATAGTAAGTGATTGAATATCTTTCATTTTACTAAGTACATATATTATTTATCTAATATTGTACCAACATAAGTTCTATTAGTTCTAGTTCCAGGTTTTATTTCTCCATTTATTGAATATATCTTTTCACCATCTAAAACTACTCCTGCTCCACATGGTGCATCAAATGGAACTTCACCAATAGATTTCCAACTATTACTCTTTGCATTATATATTAATATTTTCTTATTCCATCTTAGCTCAGATGGGTCTGCTCCAAAATATTTTTTCTTAAAATCGGCTAATTCCTCCCCATGTAACGTTCCTAATCTTTCAACTGCATAGTCATAAACTGTTTTATCAAATCCACCTACAACTAGCATTTCTTCGTTATTAAGTTTAACTGAACTAGCACCTAATAAAGATATTTCTTTTCCATCTACTTTAACATCTGATACTTTTTCCCATTTATTCTTTTTCATATTATATTTATAGCCATCAGTATAAGCTACTTTATCTCCACCACTAAATACATATATCTCACCATTTAATATTTGAGCAACAGCTTGGTTTCTAGTTTCTTCTCCTGGCATGGATGCTATTTCCTGTGTTTTTTTTGTTTTTAGATCAAATTTGTACATTTTATTACTAGCCTTACCATCTTGCTTTCCTAATCCAACATATATATAATTCCCTTGTTTAACAGCTATTCCATCGCTAATTGTAAAAGGTAAATCTCCTATAAACTTTTCTTTCAACTTTCCTTTTTTATCAACAGAGAATAGAGTTACATTATTTCCTTCTTTATCATCTGGACTTCCACCTATATAATAAACACCATCATCATCAGTTATTGAGCTTCCATACCCTATTTCATATTTTAATTTTGTATGGTTAACTTGCTTTAATCTTCCATTTTCTTGCTTTAATACATAAACATCAGGATAATGTTCTTTAGCCCCACCATCAACTACAGGCTTATCAGGAAAGTTTGCTCCACCGCCAGCTATTATATATCCACCTGACTCTCCTACAAGTAATCCTGCTGTACCTATATTTTTATCTTGTCCAAATTGTGCTTCTAAATCACCTGCATGTTCCCAAAGTATTCTTTTTGCAGTTATTTTTTCACTACTAGATGCTGCTGCCTTTCCACCATGTCCTAAAGTACCTATCCCAATAATAAATACTGATGCTATTGCAATTGCCATAGCTTTAGTTTTTTGTTTTCTCATAAAAATCCCCCTCATTATTTTTTATATTTATAATTAAATGGTATCTAAAAACCGTTTTCCTTTCAACAAATTATTTATTTTGATTTTACTTTCATTATTCTATATACTCATAGTTTTTAACTATCAAGTTAAAGCATAAATTTAGTAATATTTGAAACTAATTTCTGATTTACGACATTATCTCAAAATAAAAAAAATACCTCAATAACATATTGTTATCGAGGTATTTTAAAATGTTAAAAAATGTTAAAATTTATTTATATAATAAGAAGCTTATTATTAGTTTTGCTTTCCAAAATGTCTTTCTAATAATCCTAAGAATGCTTTACCATGTCTAGCTTCATCTTTACACATTTCATGAACTGTATCATGTATTGCATCTAATCCTAATTCTTTAGCTCTCTTAGCTAACTTTAATTTTCCATCAGTTGCACCGTACTCAGCTTCAACTCTTACTCTTAAGTTTTCTTTAGTATCAGCAACAACAACTTCTCCTAATAATTCAGCAAACTTAGCAGCATGTTCTGCTTCTTCG
>CABIVQ010000024.1:11813-14359 GCA_902362365.1 Clostridiaceae bacterium
ATATCCACATACTGTACATACGAATTTTTTCATAATTTTATCTCCTCCTGAATTTTTTTTGATTTATATATATATTTATTAAATAGTTAATTTACTTTTTTGTTATGGTATATATATACCACTTAAATCTGACTTTAAACAAATTTTTAAACTATTTTCATTCTTTATTATTTCATTTTAAATCATATCTCGTCTATAATTACTTGATACCCCAGAATATTTTCCTTAAACAAATTTTTAATATAATTTTTCTAATTTATAGAATAAAATTGTAATATCTATGTTCATATTAATAAATATCATAGTTCCCATAAAAGTTACTTCTCATGTTAATGGCTTTGAATATTTATTAGTTAGAAATACATCTATCACAAGGATCATATTTTCCAGATTCTGCTTGTGTACCAGAATTTATAGTTTTACTTCTGCTTAAAGTAGGACAAAACTTAGTTGAGTGATATGACTTCCCGTTAGATGTCCAATATACTATATCACCTTTAGTGTTATCTTCTACTATAGTTGTTATAGTAGAATTTTTATCCGGTTTTATATTAGTATTTTCACTATTAGTGTTTATACTTGGAGTATAAGCACTAACCTTACAATCTACACTCAGTCCATTACCGCTAGACTTAAACACTATATGTCCACACTCATCACTTCTATGTATTTCTATATTTTTGCTAGCTAAGGTATACATAGTCTCCTTATGAGGGTGACCATATTTATTGTTAGCACCAACTAGTATTACTGCATATTTGGGATTTATCTTATCAATAAAAGAACTGCTTGAACTACTTCTTGAACCATGATGTCCAACCTTTAATAAGTCTACATCACTTACATCTAACTCACGCTCTATCTTTTCTTCAGCATCTCCCATTAATAATACTTTATCATTTCCATTTACATACTCTAATACCAGAGAATTATTATTAGGATCTTTTTCATTAGCTGCAGATATAACCTTAAATTTACCACTTCCTAATTTAAACTCACTATTTAATAAAGGAACACTTGGGCTTAAGCCTTTATTTGCCATAGCATAAATAAAGGCTGAGTATGTCTTAGAATCGGAATCTCCATTACTTACATATACATTTTTTACTGGGATATCATTAACTACCGCATCTAATCCACCAATATGGTCTGCATGTGGATGTGTTGCAAATATATGCTCTAACTCTTTAACACCTTGATCTTTTAGATATGATACTACCCTTTCTTCATCATCATTATCTCCACCATCTATAAGTGCAAACTTATTATTATTTTTTATCAAAATAGCATCAGAGTTTCCTGTGTCTATAAAATGTAACTCTGATTCATTTGAAGTAACTACGCTATTAGTTTCTTTTGTTGAATTATTACCAGTACTTGTTTGTGCATCTATATCTTTAACACTACAAGCTGACAAGCTTAAAAGTATTAATATACTTGATATTATTGCTAGTCCTTTTGACTTTATATTATATCTCCTCATAAATTTTCCTCCTATTTTGCATATATCCCTAAATTATAGCATAATAACTGCTTATTTTTACTAATTTTATCTTTATTTATTTCATAAAAAAATACCTCAAGACATCTATCATATCTCAAGGTATTTTCGTAAATTTATTCAATAATTAATTTATAAAAATCTTTTATCCTAAGTATTCAAGTATTTCTGCTACATTTTTGCCTGTTTTAACTTTGTCATATACTTTTTCTATCATTCCATTTTCATCTATTATGTAAGTAGTTCTCACAACTCCCATGCTTACTTTTCCATATAATTTCTTTTCTTGCCATACATCATATAACTTTATAGCTTCAAGTTCTGGATCTGATAATAATATGAATGGTAAATCATTTTTTTGTGCAAATTTTTCATGAGACTTTGTGCTATCCTTGCTAATACCTATAACTACAACATCTTTTAATTTAAAAGCATCATAATTATCTCTAAATGAGCATGCTTGCTTAGTACATCCAGGAGTATTGTCTCTTGGATAAAAATATAAAACTACTTTTTTATTTTTAAAATCTGATAAACTTACTAAATTACCATCTTTGTCTTCTAGTTTAAAATCTGGTGCTTTTGTTCCCGCTTCTAGCATATTATTCACTCCTATAATTTTATATTGTTATTATATACTATACCAAATATATCTAAGTTTAAATCTTTTCTCTTAAATATTTTTTATAATTTGTAACTAATTGTAAGTAATAATTACCTTAAGAAAAAATGCCTTAAGATATAAGCATCCCAAGGCATTTTATAAAGGTTAATAAAATTTATATTAATTTATTTAATATGAGCTTGATATTAGTTTTGCTTTCCAAAATGTCTTTCTAATAATCCTAAGAATGCTTTACCATGTCTAGCTTCATCTTTACACATTTCATGAACTGTATCATGTATTGCATCTAATCCTAATTCTTTAGCTCTCTTAGCTAACTTTAATTTTCCATCAGTTGCACCGTACTCAGCTTCAACTCTTACTCTTAAGTTTTCTTTAGTATCAGCAACAACAACTTCTCCTAATAATTCAGCAAACTTA
>CABIVQ010000024.1:14698-46059 GCA_902362365.1 Clostridiaceae bacterium
ATATCCACATACTGTACATACAAATTTTTTCATAATTTTCTCTCCTCCTGATTTTTAATTTGATTTATATACTATCTTACATTATTTACTATTTTGTTATGGTATATATATACCCAATTACATATCACTCAAACAATTTATATTAATTTAAACTAAATTAAGCTTATTTACCAAAATGTCTTTCTAATAATCCTAAGAATGCTTTACCATGTCTAGCTTCGTCTTTACACATTTCATGAACTGTATCATGTATTGCATCTAATCCTAATTCTTTTGCTTTCTTAGCTAACTTTAATTTTCCATCAGTTGCTCCGTACTCAGCTTCAACTCTTACTCTTAAGTTTTCTTTAGTATCAGCAACAACTACTTCTCCTAATAATTCTGCAAACTTAGCAGCATGTTCTGCTTCTTCGAAAGCTATTCTCTTGTAAGCTTCTGCTACTTCTGGGTATCCTTCTCTATCTGCTTGTCTACTCATTGCTAAGTACATTCCTACTTCTGTACATTCTCCAACGAAGTTTGCTCTTAATCCTTCTACTACTTCCTCATCTACACCTTGTGCTACACCTATTCTGTGCTCATCTGCCCACTTCATTTCTCCTGACATTTCTTCAAACTTGTCAGCTCCTACTTTACATACTGGACATACCTCTGGTGCGCTTTCTCCTTCATGTATATATCCACATACTGTACATACGAATTTTTTCATAATTTCTTTCCTCCTGATTTAAATTTGATTTTTAATTATATATATTCCAATGTAAATCTTACATTTTTTCTTTTATATAAGATAGTAAATATATACCCGTGACTATTATATTCAAACATCTTTTTTAATTTTTTAAAATAATTTTAAAATAAAATAAAAAATTGCTTCATATAGGAGATTTTTTAGTTAAATAAAAATATATTCCTAAAATGTTTATAAATTTATATATAAGAATAGTTTTTTTAATATAAGTAATACAGTATAAATATTAGTTTTGAAATACTAATTAATTCAATAAATAAGTCACTTTATATTTATAGCAGTTAAAATAGTACCCTTAAACTCAAGCATGAATAAAATAGTAATTAGATAAATAATAGAACATAAATATACTAATTTTTTCTTAATCTATGTATTTATGTACATTTATTTAAATTTGGAGGATATATTATGAAAAATAAAATTTCCAATATTCTGCATAGTCTTATATTTCATAACCGAAATAAAGCCCGTGTCAAAATAAAGTCTATTAAATCAAGACAGTTTCCTTTTGAAATTGAAATTGTTGCTGAAAAGTTATATGTACCTTGGGCAATAGATATAAGTAATGACGGTAAATTATATTTTACAGAACGTTCTGGCTCAATTAGAATTATTGAGAATAGCAAACTTAACCCAGAGCCACTTATCACATTTAATTTTCCATTTATAAGTCAAGGTGAAGGTGGTCTAATGGGTATTGCACTAGATCCAAATTTTTTACAAAATCATTATATATATGTTATGCATACCTATTCAAATAATAATAGAATCTATAATCGTGTTATAAGATTAGTTGAAAATAACAACAAGGCATCTATTGATCGTATACTTATGGATAACATTCCTGGAGGTCAATTTCACAATGGCGGAAGAATAAAGATAGGTCCAGATAAAAAACTTTATATAACAACAGGTGATGCCGAAAATCCTGCATTGGCGCAAAATATAACAAGTACTGCTGGTAAAATACTACGAATAGAGCTAGATGGTAGTATCCCAAAAGATAATCCATTTGTTAACTCACCTGTTTATAGTTTAGGTCATCGAAATCCCCAAGGATTAGCTTGGAATTCTCAAAATATACTATACTCTTCAGAGCATGGTCAATCCGCACATGATGAGATTAACATTATAACAGTTGGATTAAATTACGGTTGGCCTCTTGTTCAAGGAAACGAAGACACTTCAGAAATTATAACTCAAAAGCCTCTAGCTCACAGCGGAGAGATTACATGGGCACCATCTGGTATTACTTTTGTAAATCAAGGAGTATGGGAAGGAAAATTGCTTGTTGCTACTCTTCGTGGACAACAACTACTTGCTATATCGTTAAACGAAAAAGGCACAGCAGTAAAGGATATAACGTCATGGTTAGGTAATGAATATGGACGTCTTCGTGAAGTTATTCAATCCAAAGATGGCTCAATTTATATTACAACAAGTAATAAAGATGGTAGAGGAAACCCAGATATATCTGATGATAGAATTATACGCCTTATACCTAAATAAAAATTAACCTTTGTGCAATTTGTACAAAGGTTTTTAGTTATGATACACATTGTTAAGAAAACATTTTCAGAGTATCATTTAATCATAGTAAATAATGAATTTATCAGGGGGAATAAAAAATGTCTAACGTAACATTAACAAATATTTGTAAGTCTTACAGTAATGGTTTTAATGCTGTTAAGAATGTAAACATTGATATACAAGATAAGGAGTTCGTAGTTTTAGTAGGTCCATCTGGATGCGGTAAATCTACTACATTAAGAATGATAGCTGGCCTTGAAGAGATTTCTTCAGGAGAATTACATATCGGGGATAGATTAGTTAATGATGTAGATCCAAAAGATAGAGATATAGCTATGGTTTTCCAAAACTATGCTTTATATCCTCATTTATCAGTTTATGATAATATGGCATTTGCTTTAAAACTTAGAAAAATGCCTAAAGATGAAATAGATAAAAAAGTAAAAGAAGCTGCTAAAATACTAGACTTAGAAAAAGTTTTAGATAGAAAACCTAAAGCTTTATCTGGTGGACAAAGACAAAGGGTTGCTCTTGGTCGTGCTATAGTAAGAAATCCTCAAGTTTTCTTAATGGATGAACCTTTAAGTAACTTAGATGCAAAACTTAGAACATCAATGAGAACTGAAATAAGTAAATTACATAAATCTCTTGGAACTACATTCATATATGTAACACATGACCAAGTAGAAGCTATGACTATGGCTGATAGAATAGTTGTTATGAAAGATGGTATAGTTCAACAAATAGCTACTCCACAAGAAATTTATGATCATCCAGCTAATATATTCGTTGCAGGATTTATTGGTGCTCCTCAAATGAACTTCATCAATGTAAAAATAGAAGAAAAAAATGGGGAAATATATGCATTTAATGAGCAAATAAACATACATTTAAGCAAAGGTAAGTGCCAACCACTTGTAAAAAACGGATATGTTGGAAAAGAAGTTGTTCTTGGTATAAGACCCGAAGATATACATATAGAAGATTTATTCATTGATAATAGTTTAGATACTACTTTTGAAGCTGAAGTGGAAATAAGTGAATTAATGGGTGCTGAAATTTATGCTTACTTAAAATTAGGAGATTCAACTGTAACTGCTAGATTTGATGGTAGATATAGAGTTAAATATGGCGATAAGATAAAACTTGCTATGGATAAAGAGCATTTACATATATTTGATAAAGAAACTGAATTAACAATAATATAGTATATATTAGATAAAATATAAGTATTAGTTTATATATATTAAAGTAAGGTAAATTTACCTTACTTTTTTATTTTTTGACATATTGTCACATTTTTCTACATATTCTATATATTATAGTATAGACTAAAATATTAGTCTATACTATAAATTTAGGAGCAAATTAGTTATGAAGTATAATGATTTTGATGATTATAAATATAATGGTAGACCTATGAAAAAACCTTGCTGTAAACCTTTGGAAGATCCTTGCAATGATAAATGCGACAAACCTTGGGATAAAGACTGCGACAAACATGATAAAGATAAGAAAGAAGATTCTTGCTGTAATTGCGATATGAGAGATGCTTTAAAACTATTATTTGATCCATCAGTAAAAAATGATGTTGACTTTGATGAATTTGCATTTATTGGTAAAAACTTCATCGTTGGAGCTTTTATTGATGAAGAACCTAATGCAGATGAGGATAATATTAATATCGACGATGCCAAATTCCAAGCTAGACTTGTATCTGTAGATAATTGTAGTTGTGATTTAATAAGAATTGAAAGTGATTCGGTATATTATCCTGTTCCTGAAGAAAAAAATGAACAAAAGGAAGTTACTTTTAATATATCAGTTGCGTATGCATCTTTATGTGATTTAGATGCTATTGCATTTAATATTGACAATGGAAATAATTTCATTAGAGATTTTGTTAAATTACTTGATAAAAAACATCAATGTAATGATAGAAAATGTAATGAATGCGAATGTAAATGTAATAAAGGCATCTTAAAGAACCTTTTCAATCCTTTTAGCTCTAATACTCAAGTTAACTTAACTGCTGGTTCATTAGCTTTATGTGATGCTAAAGTATTAGGTAGATTAGGAAATATTTTAGTCCTTAGCAAATCCGACAAAGATAGAATATACTTTGTTTGTATAAATTCTATAGGATTTTTCGGACCAGCTTTATAATATTCTACTAGTCAATAAATAACAAAAACTTATATAAAATGTAAACAAATAGCACAATATAATTTCAGTTAATAAGAACGTATTAATTGAAATTAATCAACATTTAAAAGTTTTATCTTATCTTTCAGATAATATCAAAATACCCTATAGATGATCTGTATCTATAGGGTATTTTGATATTATTTTATAAATCTATTTTAATCAAAAGCTATAGTATTTTATTAGTAATTAATGATATATTTAACTAAGGGACATAATTTTATTTTATATTTTCAGGGGGGATATTCATCATGATAAATCTTGCGAGTTTTATAGAAAAACAAACTAATAAGAAAGTAAATATATTTGAATATAAAAACCAAGAGTTAAAAGATAATCAAGAATTAATTACGTTTAACAATTCATTATATATAATTGAAATGGAAAATGAAAACCTTTCATTAAATATGAATAGTTATTTTTATCTAGTATATCAGCAAAACTTAGATTTTAATACTCTAAAAGATATATTATACAATTTATATGAAGATATAGATATTGTAAAGTACAAAAATCATTTATTAATAAATTCAAAAACAAAGCTAGGTATTGATATTGATACTACTGAAATAATAGAAGCTGAGTCTTACTCCAATACTTATATTTTTGATTTAGATAAGGTAGATAATTATGAAATTTTAGATTTAAAAGTTGAGTTATTTAATAAATTATTACCTGCCATCTTAAAAAACAATACTTCAAATAAATTTATAACTACGAAGGATTTAATATTATATATAAATATATACATATCTTCTAAAGATAAATCCATTTGTAAATTAATTGATTTTAATAAAATAAATACTATTGATGAAAATTTATTATACACAGGGATCAATTTCATTGAAAATAATTTAAATATCTCAAAAACATCTTCATCTTTATTTTTACATAGAAATACCTTAATTTATAGGTTGGAGAAAATAAAGGAATTATTAGACTTAGATTTAAAAGACTTTAAAGATGCTATGGTATTCTATCTTAGTATTAATGCTTATTTTATATCTAAGAATATTTAAAAACATATAAATCAAATAAAAGTATCTTTGTATAAGTAACTTGAAATTTTTTCATTTCAAATTACTTATACTTAGATACTATTTTTTATTTTTAATTATACAGTTTATTTTTTATGCTTAAAATATCTATTTAATAATCCAAGGAAGGCTCTTCCATGTCTAGCTTCATCTTTACACATTTCGTGTACAGAATCATGTATAGCATCTAATCCTTGTTCTTTAGCTAACTTAGCAAGTTTTAATTTTCCTTCAGCTGCACCATATTCTGCTTCTACTCTTGCCTTTAAATTGTTTTCAGTACTTGCTTCTACTACTTCACCTAACATTTCTGCAAATCTACTTGCATGATCAGCTTCTTCATAAGCTATTCTAGCATAAGCTTCTGCAACTTCTGGATATCCTTCTCTATCTGCTTGTCTAGACATAGCTAAGTACATTCCTACTTCTGTACATTCACCCATAAAATTGGCTCTTAATCCTTCTAGTATTTCATCATCTAGACCTTGACCTATACCAATTCTATGCTCATCAGCCCATTTTAGTTCACCCTTCAATTCTTCAAACTTTTCAGGACCAACATTACATACTGGACATTTTGTAGGTGGTGCATCACCTTCATAAATATAACCGCATACAGTACAAACCCATTTTTTCATTTTACTTCCTCCTTAAAACATTTTGATTCTTATGTATTTTTTATTAAGTTCAAAAATTTAATTTAATTAATAATAATCAAATAAAAAAAATCATATTTATATTATTACTATTAGCTTTACAATTTATACTAAAGTGATTTTTATGTTTATTTTTATAGCATGAATATTTTTAACTTTTTATTTAGGCTATGTACATGTAAAGTCGTATTTTATAAAGGAGGAATCAGATTTGAGCTTTATTAGTATATTTCTTATGTCCTTTGCACTTGCTATGGACGCTTTTGCAGTTTCTGTAACCAAGGGCATGACACTGAGAAAAATAAATTTTTCAGCTGCATCAAAGATAGCTCTATTTTTTGGGATATTTCAAGGCATTATGCCTTTAATTGGTTGGTTTATAGGTATTCGATTTGAATCATATATAAAAACAGTAGATCATTGGATTGCTTTATTACTACTTGGATTTATCGGAATAAAGATGATTCTTGAAGCTAAAAATGATGATTCTTTAGATAATATTTCACCTGATAAATTAGAAATAAAAGAACTTATTGTATTATCTATTGCAACTAGTATTGATGCTTTAGCTGTTGGTGTTAGTTTTGCATTTTTAAATGAACCTATATTTTCAATAATCTCAACAATAGCAATAGTTACCTTTATATTATGCTTTTTGGGAGTTTTATTAGGTAAATCTATAGGCTCTTTATTTAAAAACTACGCTCAGATAATAGGAGGTATTATATTAATACTTATGGGATTTAACATTTTGAACAGTCATACAGGGATTATTGCAACCTTTTTTTAATCTTTTACATATAAACAATAAAAATAGATTAAGATCTTATTTTTAAGATTTTAATCTATTTTTTTATTAACTATTTATATACTTTTTATTTAGAAGCTACACCTTTTTTATTTAATCTGAAAATCACAGATATTACTGTACTTACTCCTACTATTACTGCTAAAGCTATCTTGAATGCACTTAATTGATTCATTGAATCTCCCCCTTAATCATTTGTATGTTATTATAATCTTTGCTTATTTATTTGATTAATTCTTTATGACTTTCTGATTAAATAATACATCTATTTTATAGTACTATTATATCATTAAAAAATTTAAAAATCTTATCAGAATACACCAAGTAACTTCTTAAATTTATTATTTATATTTTACCATCCAATGCTATTATTCCTCCTTTTAAATTGTAAAATTTTGTAATCTAATTTATATTAAGGTAGTAATATGCCAAACATTAAAAGTCCTCTATTAGTTACTTGTAATAAACATTCTTTAATTAATCAAAATCTCTATAAGATATTTCATATTGTCAATTATTCTATCAGTTCATATAAAAAATAAGGGTAAGTAATAAACTCACCCTTATTTGCTATTAGTAATTAAGAATATTTTTAACTTTAATTATCTTGCCTTACTATAACTTTAAAAATAGCCTTTTTAATGTTTTCTTTTTCTTTTACTTTTAATGCAGTCATGTGAGCATCTTCAGGGTAACACACTAAAAAGTCACCTTTCTTTAACTCCACATATGAATTAGGTTCACCTTCTAGAGGTAGAAAATCACTTTCTTCTTCATATTCTTTTTGCTCTAAGTTTTCTATAAAATTTAATGCTATTTTTTCACTTCCTTCAAGAAGTAAATGAACATCTATGTATTTTTTATGAGCTTCCCAAAATCTATCTTCTTTTTCACAAGTCTCATATCCTACTATATTTACGAAGATTTCATTTCCATCTATTTTATAACTACCTTTTTCAAAATCTGCTAAAGAATTCTTCTTTGTATATTCAAAGCATGTTAGCAAATCTTTACTTAAATTTGAATAAGTTTTCTCATGGTTTATATTCCCAAATATCATAATAAACTCCCCCCTATATTGTAATCTACTACAATATCTTCCACACCTTGACTTATATATCCTCTTTTTTCAATTCACACTAATCTATTTTTTCTATCATTGGATTAACAGGTAATATTATTACAAATTTACTACCTTCTCCAAGTTTGCTCTCTACATAAATATCACCTTTATGAAGCTTTACTATTTGACTAGTTATTGCCAGACCTAGACCACTTCCACCTTTTACTTCATCTTCTATATCAATTACTTGATTAAATCTATCAAATATATGTTTATGATACTTTTCATCTATTCCAATACCAGTATCTAAAACACTAATCATAACTTTATCATCCAAGTCATTAATACTTACAGTTATACTTCCTCCTTCTGGTGTGAATTTCGCTGCATTACCAACTAAGTTAACTATACATCTTTCAATTTCATAAGAGTCGCACCATACAATTTTTTCTTCAACTTCTGGATCTATTATAAAATCTATATTCTTTGATTTAATATAATCTGATAATGTTAATGCAGTTTCCTCAACTAAATAGACTATATCCACTTCTTTTAAATATATTTTATACATATCACTTTGTAACTTAGTATTATCAACTATATTGTTAACAAGATTTAATAAGCGGTCACAATTTCGTTGTGATATATCTATATAATGAGGTAATTTTTCCTCTTTTACAGAAGTATTCTTTTTCATTAATTCTAAAATTAATTGATTTGTGCTACTTATAACATTTAACGGCGTCCTTAGTTCATGAGATAAATTAACTAAATATTTATTTTTATTTTCTTCTAATTTTATATTTTTTTTATACAAAATTTCATTTCTCTTTATTTCTTTTTCCAACTTTTCAGTTCTTTTCTTTACTAAACTATCTAACTTTTTCATCTTATTTTTATGTTTTATAATAAAAAATGCTATTATTATTAAATATATAAAATAAGCAGTAGGACTCATCCAAAATGGGTACTTTATAGAAAAACTTATACTTTCCTTGTCAGTTATATATCCTCTACTATCTATAGCCCTTACCTCAAAAGTATACTTACCTGGAGGTAACTCATTATATATAACATAATTTTCCTTAGTTGTAGATATACCTGTAGTAGCTCCAGTTAAGATATATTCATAACTAATATTTTTATTGCTAGAATATATAGGTGTGAAAAATTTTATTTTTATAGTGTCTGAATTTTCATTTAGCTTTAAGCCACTTATATCAGAATACACTTTATTATTAATCTCAAAACCATCAAATAATACCTTTGATTTAGTAGCTATTTTATTAATATCCTCTGGGTAAAATGCATTTAATCCATTTGTCCCACCGAAAAATAGTTCTCCGCTATTGCTTTTATATGACGCATTTCCATTGAACTCATTACCTTGAAGTCCGTCTGTAACGCTTAGATTGTTTATTGTATTATCGTTTGTATTTATTTCACTAATTCCTTTATTGGTGCTTATCCAAATATTATCACTATCATCAACTAATACTCCATAAATAGTATTATTAGGTATACCATTTTTAGTAGTATATCTATAGAATTTTTCTGTTTTTGGATCAAGCATATTTAATCCATAGCTAGTTCCTATCCATATATTTCCTTTAGAATCTTCATTTATATATCTTATACGATTGCTACTTATACTATTTTTATCTCCTTCTTTATTTTTATAGTATTTAATAGTATTTTCTTTGGCATTTATAAAGCATAAGCCACCATCTTTTAGCAAACCTAAGTAATAATTACCATTTTTATCTTGATGTATATATCTAATATAAGAACTTTCATCTATATACTTACTCATATCTATAACTTCTTCAGTTTCAATATTCAATATACTAAGTCCATTGGTTGTTCCTATCCACAAATAAGCTTTATCATCTACTAATATGTCTTTAATCTTTTCACTTATTATTCCATGTTCTAAATTATAACTTTTCATAGTTTTAGATTTCTTATCGATTCTAATTAAACCATCATCTGTAGCTATAAATATTAAATCTTTATATCCTGTTATATCATTTATAGTATTACTAGTAATTACACTATTATTTTCAGTATTAATATGCTTAGAAGTCATATTTTTTCTATCTATTATATTAATACCTTTTGATTTTGTACCTACCCAAAGATATCCATCATCATCTTCATATACACCATGAACCATATTTTCATTTAATAAGTAATCATCATCTAATCCAGCATTATAGTGAGTTATGCTACTATTAGTATCAAATATGCTAATTCCAGAATATGTACCAACCCAAATAACACCTTCTCTATCCTCAATTATGGATCTTACATCATTGTATATTAAGCTATTTTTGTCATAATTTTTATGTTTATAGACATTAAATTTATCATTTTTTTCATCGTAAGTAGCTAGACCATCTGTTGTTCCTATCCATAAGTACCCATTGCTATCTCTCATTATCGCTCCAATTTGGTTTGATGGGATAGAGTTTTTATCAGTAGGGCTATTATGATATCCTGTAACCTTTTTAGTATCTGGATTTATTTTAAACACACCAGAACTATCCGTACCTGCCCATATAAGGTCAAAATCATCATCACAATATATTTTATAAACTTCACTTTCACCCAGTGAATTTTCTTTTACATTTATTGGATATGTCTCTAAAACTTTAAAATCTTTGGATATTTTATTAACTCCTAATTTAGTTCCTATCCATAAATTTTCATGCTTATCTTCATCTATTGTATAAATAACATTACTTATTATTCCGTTATCTTCATCCAATATTGTCTCGAATTTATCTGTCTCTTCATTGTAAATACTTAATCCTTCATATGAAGCTACTAAAACTTTATTATCTTTAGTCACAATAACTTCAGTTGTGCTATCCTCTTTTATGCCATTATTACTCTCAGTATAATTAGTAATTTCATCTGTATTTGTGTTTATTTTATTTACACCTTGAACAGTTCCAACCCATATATTCCCATATTTATCTTCTGATATATCAGTTATTCCATTGTGACTTATGCTATTTTGATCTTCTTCATAATTATATATTTTAAATTCATATCCATTATATCTATTTAAACCATCATTAGTTCCTAACCATATATATCCCTTACTATCTTGGAAAATAACTTCTATCGTCGATTGACTTATACCTTGTTCTATATTTATATTATTGAATGTTATATTACCTAACTGAGCATATGACTTTTCCTCCATAGCTATAAATATACTAATATTTAGTAGTATTACTACTGTAAGCTTATTAAAGAATCTATTTAAATTCATATTCCTACCTTTCGTATAATTTCTATTTTTATACGCTTTATTCTATATTATTTGCCATTTATAAGCAACGTTTGACATTTTAAATATTTATAAAAAAACCTGTGGAATATTAAAAATATCTCACAAGTTTTCATTAACTTTAATAAATATTTTCTATGAGTAAATATCAGAAAATTCTATGTTACATTTTTCTATTTGTGTTATTTTTGATATTTCTCTATTTAAAGTAGCACTTGAACTATCATTAATAACTCTATTCGGTAATTCAAAAGTAAACTCTGAACCTCTACCTATTTCACTATTTACATATATATTTCCTTTTTGAAGTTCTACTAAAGATTTAACCAAAGATAATCCTATTCCGCTTCCTTCACATTTTCTATTTAAATTATTATCTATTTTTTTGAATCTATCAAAAATAACATCTAATTTATCATCAGACATACCAACTCCGTTATCTTTAACAGATATTTTTACTATTTCATCATCTGCTTCTAACTCTACACATATACATCCATATTTATCAGTATATTTTATAGCATTTGATAATAAATTTAAAACTACTCTTTCTATTTTATCTGGATCACAAGCAATTATTTTTTCTTCACAATTCGTATCAAATATAAGGTCTACCCCATGATCTTTTGTATACTGAGCTACTGATAATGTTATGTTTTCTACTATATCAACAATATTATAATTTCCAAGCTGTAACTTATAATAACCTGAGTCTATGCAAGTAATATCAATAAGATTATTTACTAACCTTAATAATCTATATGAATTCTGTTTGATATAGTTTATATGAGACTCCAAATTTAAACTATCATCCCAAGTGATTTTATTCTTATCAACATTTCTTTGCATAAGCTGCATTGTTCCTAATATTATATTAAGTGGAGTTCTAAACTCATGAGATATATTTGCAAAAAACTCATTCTTTAGACTTTCCATTTGGATAGCTTCTTGTAGAATTTTTCTTTCATGTTCTTGTTTTCGCTGTTCAGTCATATCCTTTGCTGTAATTATAAACTTATCTTCATCTCTCAAGATCTTATAATTAACTTCTATCCATTTATAACTATCATCTTTACAAATCATTTTAATAACTATGTAACCTGTATCATCTTTTGAATCATTCATAATTTTTTTATACTCGTCTTTATATTCTGGATGAATTATATCCAGTATATTCATAGATAGTAGTTCTTCTTGAGACCACCCCAAAGTTTTTGACCAATTACTATTTAAATGTTTTATTTCTCCATTTACACTTATCTTAGCTATAAGGTCTACTGATATTTCTAGTAACAGTTCCAACTCACTCTCTATTTGTCTACGTTTTTCAAACTCTTCTTTAACTTCTTTTGATAAGGTATGACTTTTTATCATAGTAGCAATATTTCCTGATATAGTCTTTAAATAATCGAATTTATTAAATCTTAAAGTATCATTTGCTAAAAATTTAAGCACTAAAAAACCAATAGTCTCATCATTAAATTCCATAGTATAAATTCCAATATTTTCTGTTTTATTTTTTAGCATATGTTTTTTTAAAACTTCATTATCTATATCATTAATATTAAAAATACCATTTAAGTATTTTACATTCCTTAAATCATCAATCCTATCTAAATCAATTTCAAGAATTTCATCACCAGGATTATATTTATTTGCTTCACCAATATTTAAAACTACATCTAAATATGACTTCTCCTTATTTATTAAAAAAACGGATACTCCATCACAATCAAAATAATTTATTATGTTTTCACCTATATTACTTATTAAGTCTTGAATACTATTATTTGAATTAGTGTTCATAAGTATATTATTTAAGTTATTCATTTCTTTATGACCTAAATACATTTCATTTTCTAACTTTTTTTGTAATGTTATCTCTTTTGTATATCCAATAATAAACTCGACTTCATTATTTTTATCTAATATAGGCCCCTTATAAATCTCCACCCATGACTCAGAATCTTCTTGGCAATTATAATTTTCCGTTAACTGAATTTTTTTACTTTCTATAACTTCTCTATCCATTGCTGTAAAAGAATCACATTCCTCTTTACTCCAATAATCCTTAGCCGTTTTACCAAGTATATTTAATCTATCATCCTTCATTTCCTCTGCATAAGATTTGTTAACATATATATACTCACCTTTTATATTTTTTAGCCAGCAATTAATATCTAAGTTATCTAAAATTTTCTCTAAATCTTCTCTTTTATATATTCTTTCACAACTATCCTTTGCTACGATAATTATATATTCTCTACCTTCAAAAGACTCTACTACAACTTCACTATATAAAGAAACTTTTTTACCATATTTAGAGCATAAATCAAAAGTTATTTCTAAATTTTCTTGTTTATTAATTTTTCCTATATATTTTTTTAATTTTTCATTTTTATCATAAAGAATTTCATCTATATCACTATCTATTAACTCATCCAAAGTATATTCAAGTTTTGTTAACGCACTTTTATTACAAAATTTTATCTCACCACTTGAGTCTAAAATTATAATATAATCATTTACTAAATCTAATATCTTTTCCATACTTCCCCCTTTGCAAATTGTAATTTCGCATATGTGAACATTTGTATTTTTTTATCATTTTATGCAATATATTACATAATTAATATTAAACTATTTATATAACCTTAGTAAATATTTTATTGATTAATAATAAAATAAAAATTCACTTAGCCTAGCTATTGTGATTAGAAATTCTCCATAAACCAGATAATTTCTAATCCCTTAATATGTAAAAAATCATGTTGATCATTTCATCAACATGATTTTTCTAATTTTCAATATTTTATAACTATATTAATTTTTATATATAAATTTTAGTCCTATTAGAAAATATAATTAATAAATCCAAAGTAATTAATACATATTATTCTCTATATGCCTTTAATACTTCTTGAAGAGATACTTTGTTTATTCTTCTCTTAGCAGCGTAAGTTCCAAGTATAAATATCAAAATAATAATTATTAACCCCGCAAATAAATGCCATATATGAAATTCAAATGGCATAACTGTACCAAACATTCTTCCCATATATTTTATAACATAATTAAATCCTACTACAGTTAAGTAAATACTTATAAAATAAGATAATACTGCGTACGTTAGATAACTTTTCAAAATCATAGAGTTCACTTCTTTTCTAGAATATCCCATTACCTTTAATAAAGATATATTATAATAATTATCTTCAATAGTTAAAGTAGTAAGTATATAAAGTACTAGTACTGCAATAAATATAGCAAATCCAATCATTGAATATACAGATATTTCTATAAATTTTTGCATCAATTCGCTTTGATCCATTATATCATTTTTATTTATAATGCTTACATAAATTCCATCATCTAATTTTTGCTTTGAATATACAGCATTGAAGAAATTTTCATTTATTCCTATCCCTAAATTCTTTCCATGAGTTATTATCTCTGCTATGTCCTCTAGTCTCCAATATATAGTTTCTGTTCCATAATCCTTAGATACATTAGCAATTCTTCTTTCTAAACTTTGGCCATTTATCTCAAGCTCTACAACATCACCTTTTTTAAGATTATGAATTTTACTGAAACTTGTATTTATGATTACACCATTGTTTAAGTCTTCTGTTATATTTACATCTTTTTTATTATATAGCTTATGCAATTTATTTTCTGCTAAAAGACCTTTTATATTAATACTCTTACCTTCATATTTAACACTGTCAACACTTATGAAAGGTTCTTCATTGTCATTTAGTTTTGGTAATCCTTTTGTAAAATCTACATATCCCTCATAAACATAATCCACATTATTATAATAATCTGTTGTCATTTTTTCAAAGAATCCTACCATCATAAAACTCATAATTACTAGCATAGAAGATAAGAATATTCCTATAAAGAATACTACAAATTTACTAGTGTTATTAAATATAAATGAGTATTTAAACTTTGTTTGAACTTTTGCATCTTTAAAAAATTTATTACATAATTTATTCAACTTGCTTATCTTTTCTTTTTCACTTGCTTTAAGTAAACTAACAGCCTTCTTATATATCATTTTTCTTATTACAATATATGAAAGTCCTAATATTATTATAATAGGAAGACATATCGCTATTATCAATACACTTACATTCGTTTGAATAGGAAAATTAGGAAGTAAATAAAAATCTAAGTAAAAGTTTTTCATAGGATTAGCTGCATACATTCCTCCAATATATCCTAAAATCAACATTGGTAGAGATATAAAAAGTAATACTATTAAGTAAGAAAGTAATATCTCGTTTTTAGAGTAACCTATAGACTTTAGTAATCCTATTTGCGTTTTTTCATTTTTTATAATCTTGTAAATCAAAATCAATATTATCATAACTGCTATACTTGAAATAATTATACTTAAAACTATTGTGGCTTGTTGACCAGCTTGTAACTCTTCATATATAGCCCCACTTTTTATTTGATTTTTAGTTGATATAATGTTCGCTATAAAATCTAACTTATCTTTTTTACTAAATGTATTTACTACCTTTTTATCAAAGTTCTTCATTACTTTATTATAATTTTCTTTAAATTTTTCATCTTTCATATTATGAGAACTTTTATTTTTTACAATCCCAGAAAAATAAATTGACTCTTTTCCTTTAATGTTTTCATATTCATTATCCGTTACAAGAGCTAATGTTATTTTAGAATTATCTATAATAAAATCTTTTCCACTTACAGGTAATGTTATATCAGGAAATAATACATAACCTGTAATAATATATGACTTGTTGTTAATATCTATTGTATCTCCTAACTCTAAGTTGTTTTTCTTTGCATAAATTTGAGTTATAGCAATTTCATTATCACTACTAGGCTTATTTCCCTTTTCTATGTATGAAAGATTTATATTTTCTCCATCCTTCACAAAAGTCGCTTTATTTCCTTTTGATTCACTTTCATAGTTTACAGTTTTATAAACTCTTTGCTCTAATTGAAATCCATCATATTCTGATTCAAATTTATCAATTCGATTCTCTATAATATTATTGTATAAACTTTCATTTTCTCTTTTTACATCTCCTAAGCTATAAGCAAGCATACTATTTATTAGTTCCTTATCTTCTTTACTTAAGCTTTCTATATCACCTTTAGTTATCCCATCTATTATTTCAACTGAAAAATCCTCTTGATTATAATCTGATACAAATTTTTCAAAAGGAGATTTTAAACTATCTAATGTATAAAACATTGTAGTATATAAAAAAGAACTAAGTGCTATAATAATCCCTACAGCCAATAATTGTATTTTCTTTTTCTTAAATATATTCAAGGTGTTTTTTAAAAGAATTTTTACGCCCATAATATTTCACTTGCCTTTCTTTTATCTTGATTCTCTATGACTTCTACAATACCACCTGAATTCATTTTTATTATTCTATCTGCCATATAAGCAATATTTGTATTATGAGTTATTACTACTGTTGTAGTTTTTAAGTTATTATTCATTACTTGAATAATATTTAATATTTGTTTTCCATTCTTTTCATCCAAGGCACCTGTAGGTTCATCACAAAACAATATTTTTGGATTTTTAGCAATACTTCTGGCTATAGATACTCTTTGTTGCTGACCACCTGATAATTGATACGGATATTTATTTCTTTCTTCATACATAGATACTGACTTTAATACCTCATCTATTCCTAGGGGATTTTTTCCTACCGCTGATCCTATCTCTACATTTTCTCTTACACTAAGATTTTGTAATAAGTTATATTGCTGAAATATAAACCCCAAATATTCTCTTCTAAACTTAGTTAATTTTTCTTCATTGTAATCGCTTATTTTTATATCATTAAAATATATTTCTCCAGTTGTTGGAGTATCTAATCCACTAATTACATTTAAAAGTGTACTCTTTCCACTTCCACTTGGGCCAAGTATTACTACAAACTCTCCATCTTCTATCTCTAAGTTTATATTTTTTAATGCAATTGTTTCTATGTCACCAGTTTTGTAAATTTTGCTTACATTTTTTAATGTAATGCTCATACTAATTCCTCCAATCACTCGACCTAATGGTCATACTTAATTAAATTTTAATAATCCTATTTTAGAAAAATATCTTATATTTAATCATCTGCTAGAGAAGATTAAAAGTAAAATTGTTTAAAATTATAATTCCTTTTAGATTAAAAAAACTATAATCTACATAAAATAAATTCATGTAAATATTAGTGTTTGTAGACAAATCTTCGTTTTAATCTACAAATTTCTTCTTTTATATTTACAATATATAAAAAACTGTTATAATATAAAATGATTTTGAATACTAATGTTATCAATTTTAATATTATGATTCCTATAATTTATAGTTTTTTATTAATTATAGAATCAAAAAGTCGGAGGTATGACTAAATGAAAAATATATTTAAAATTTTCAAAAAGGACCTTAAAGATGTATTTACTAATTTTGCTTTACTAACAGTAATAATTGGTCTTGCAATTTTACCTTCTTTATATGCATGGTTTAATATTAAAGCATCTTGGGATCCTTATGGAAACACTTCAAATATCTTGGTTGCTGTAGTCAATGAAGATAAAGGAAGTAAAATTTTTGATAAGGATGTTAATATAGGTGATAAGCTTATTGATAAACTAAAAGAAAATACATCCTTAGGATGGCGATTTGTTGATAAAAAAGTCGCTTCAAAAGGTGTTGAGGATGGTACATACTATGCTTCAATAGAAATACCAGCTAATTTTTCTGATAACTTAACTTCTTTAGTTAATGAAGACGTTAAAAAAGGTGAAATAATATATACAGTAAATGAAAAAATAAATGCTATTGCACCTAAAATAACTGATAAGGGTGCTTCTACTATACAACTAGAAGTAAACCAAACAGTTGTAAAAACAGTTAGTGAAATAATGTTTGAAGCTCTTAATGAAATAGGTGTCACTCTTGAAACAGAACTTCCTAAATTAACTAAAGTAGAAAGTTCTCTTGTTGAAGTACAAAATAAATTTAAAGATATTGATAAAACTATAGACTTAGCTTCAAGTGCTACAGTACAAATAGCAGATATAGTTAAAAGTCTTCAAAAAGATATGCCTGCTATACAAACTACTTTAAATAACTCTATAAATTTATCTAATGATGTTAAAACATTTTTAACTGATACAAAGTCAAGCATTAACAGTATTAGTCCTGTTATTAAAAGTGACTTAGAAATAATAAATAGTGTATCAGCATCAGCTTCTACTGCTGTATCTGACTTAATAACTGCTTTAGATAAAGGTTATGAGAATGCACCTGAATTAGTTGATAGTTTAGCTAATAAACTGTCTAGTTTATCTTCAACATCAAAAACTTTAACAGAGTTTTTAGTTAAACTTGATAAAATAACTCCAGGTAATTCACTAAAAGATGCTATAGCACAATTACAAAGCATCAATACTAAATTAGATACTGCTATAAGTGGATTAAACACTGTAAAAGATCAAATAGCTAATGGTCAAAAACCATCTTTATCTAATTTAAATGGTATACTAAAAGTTACTAAAGATATTAACAATATAACATCAAATATATTAAATAACTTTGACTCAAAAATAGTTAATCCTATAAATAATATATTTGATCAAGGCTTTACTGTTGCTAATAATGTTTTAGATGTTTTAAATAAAGCCGAAGAAAAACTACCTAAAGTTAATAATATACTGGGAACTGCTTTAGAATTTTCTGGAAGTGCAAATGATACAGTAGACTTTATAAAAGAAAAGATGCCTATGGCTAAAAATATAGTAAATGAATTAGTTGATGCAGTATCAAAAGTTAATAATAGCGATGATATGGCAGATTTAATAGCTCTATTAAAAAATGATATTGTAACTCGTTCTGATTTCTTAAAGCAACCAGTTGATGTAGTAACAAATACATTATATCCAGTTGCAAACTATGGTTCTGCGATGACACCATTCTACACTGTACTTTCTTTATGGGTAGGAGTATTATTACTTTGCTCTTTACTTTCAACAGAAGTACATGGCGAATATAAACCTTATGAAGTTTACTTTGGTAGAGGACTTACTTTCTTAGCTATAACTTTGGTACAAGCACTTATAGTTAGCTTAGGGGATATATTCTTATTAAAAGTAAGTATGATAAATCCTTTATTATTCGTTTTAATTTCATTATTTACTGCACTAGTGTTTACTTTCATAGTTTACTCACTAGTATCAGTATTTGGTAATATTGGTAAAGCAATGGCAGTTGTATTATTAGTAATTCAAGTTGCTGGTTCTGGAGGAACATTCCCTATTCAAGTAACACCTAAGTTCTTCCAAGTTATAAATCCATTCTTACCATTTACTTATGCGATTTCAGCACAAAGAGAAGCTGTTGCAGGAGTTTATATGCCAAACTTAAATAAAGATATAATTATGCTATTAATTTTCTTAGCAGTATTTATTATCTTAAACGTATTATTAAAAGGACCTATAAATAAAGCAACTTCAGGTTTTGTCAAAAAAATGGGTGAAAGCGGATTAACTGAACATTAATATAAAAAATAATAATTATAAATACTTATTTTAAATATTTTTGTATTTTTATTGATTATGATTTTAAATAATGCTACTATTTAATTAATGAAATATTTGTAATAAGGCCATGAAGGTTTTTAATCTTCGTGGCCTTTTTTCATGTCGAAAAAAGAGGGAGATTTTATGGGTCAAGTAGATTTTTTTAATTGTGTAGCAAAAAATTGGGATAATATGATTGAAGTTAATGATTCCAAAATAAACTATCTCTTAAGTAAATTAGAAATAAAAGAAGATGATAGTATTTTAGACATTGGTACTGGCACTGGTGTTTTAATTCCATTTTTAGATAATCTAATTCCAAGTGGATTTATAAGAGGTATTGATATATCTAAAGGAATGCTTGAAGTTGCGCTTGAGAAGTATGGTAACAAATCTAATATAGCTTTTGATTTAGTTGATGTCGAAAATGATGAGATGCATTATGTAGTAATACATAAAAAGTAATATCAAATTTAAATTTAAAGACTTATTGTCAGTGGGAAATATATATTTAATATGCGCAATGATAAGTGGTAGATTATTTGCAATAGTAGGTGCTTACCTTGTATCTTTAACCTTAGCTCCACAAATAAGCGCAATTGCTTATGTCGTTAGTGGCCTTTCTACTGCAATACCTGGTATGATAATCCAACTAATATTTATACCTATTTTAGTTAGCTTATTATTAAAAAATAAGGAAGTTGCAAAAGCAATAGCTTAGTATATAAAGTTAATTCTATGTGTTTTCACATATAATTATAAATTAATCACAGTAAAAATCCCTTTTTACTCAAAAAAGAATGCTGTTTCAAAATAATGATTTGATTCAGCATTCTTTTTATGTTAATTACACTATATACTTTCTTGTCTAATATTTTCTATTATATTTTCTTTATTTATCTTTTTCATTGGTATATATGATGCAATGAATGTTATTACAAATATTCCTACAATACATATGATAATTCCACTCCATGGAAGTACAAGTCCAAATTGAATAACATCTCCAAGTAAAGTATTCATAAGTACTACCATACCTATACCTATCGGAAGTCCATATAATAATGATAATATTCCATATAATAAACCTTCTAAACATATCATTTTATTAAATCCACCAGGTGTAACTCCTATTGATTTAATAATAGCAAGTTCTCTTTTTCTTAAGTTTATATTTGTGCTTATTGTATTTACAATATTAGTTACACTTACTAATGATATAACTGTTATAAACCCATATACAAATACTTGCATTGCCATAATTGACTGTTCCATTGCTTTTGCTTCTTCTATTTCATCAATTACTTTAAAGCCTTCTTTATCGGCAATTTCTTTTATTTCTTTTCTTGTATTATCTTCTTTATCTGTACTCATATATATAGAACCATTTAATGGCTTAAATCCTAGTTTTTCTCCGACCTCATCGTAAGTAATAAAATCAATCCCCATATAATTGTAATTATAACTTCCTGGAATTAAATCATCAGTTATAGCCATTACTTTTAATTTTATATTTTCCTTTATCTCTTTATCTGTATCCTGATCATAGTTTGTAATATAAGCATCTATTGTATCTCCTACCTTATAATTAGTTAATACAACTTCCCCTTTTTTCCCTTTTTCTTCATAGTAACTTTCTCTTACTAGTATTACTCCATTTTCTTTTATAGCAGTTTCTTTATCAAAGCTTCCATCTTTTAATTTAAGATTATTTATTGCTATATCTCCAGGCATCTTCACCAGTGAACTAATAAAATCATATGAATATTCATTTCCCACTTTTTCTTTAGTATAATAATTATCAATTAAATCTTTATATGTCGTATTTATATCATTTTCTTTAACATTTAGCCCTATTCCATAATCATTATTAATAGCAATATTTTTTATCCCATTAATATTTTTTAATTCATCTATTATTTTTATATCTTCACTACTACCATTTTTATACATATATATATCATGGTTTATTTGACCCATATGAACTGTATTTGCTTTTAAAAATAGTGTCATAAATCCACTAAATGATATAAATATTACGATACTAATTATTAGGGAGAATAAAGTTGTTCTAAATTTCTTTTTATTTCTTCTTAAATTCTTATAAGCAAGTACTCCTTCGGTTTTAAATAATAATCTAACTAATTTAGAGTCTTTTATTTTGCCTAATTTATAATTTCCACTATTTTTTATCGCCTCTAGTGGTGATGTTTTAGCCGCACTTATAGCTGGTAATAATGCAGATATTAATATTGTAATTAAAACTATAACTGTACTAAGTATCATTATAGCTGGGTTGTAAACTACTCTTAAATTCATGTCCGCTATAAATGAAGTTTTAAAGAATGCTTGGATAACTTTAAATACTAAATCTATAGCAATTGTACCTGAAATCAATCCTATAGGTATCGCAACTATACTAACTAAAATACCTTCAATAAATACAAGCTTCATTACTTGAGACTTTGTAGCTCCAATAGAATTAAGTATTCCAAATTGTTTTTTACGCTCACTTATAGATATACTAAATGAATTGTATACTGTTGCAATAGTACATACTATAACTAATGTTGTAACTAAAGCTATAATTGATGTCATACTATCATTTATATTGGCATAAGCACTAGCACCTTGTAGTCTTAATAAATGTTCATTAAAACTTAAACTTTCATAGAATTCATCTGTATCACTACTATAATGCATTGAACTATTTTCTTCAGCGCTTTCTTCATTACATTCTTCTTTAGTTCCTGATTTTAACCCTAGATTTTTTGATATTTGTGATGCTATAGTGTATACTTCTTTTGGTTTTTTTACAGCAATAGAAACATTAAAAGAATCATTAGCTGGCTGATTATTTATATCTAAGTAAGTTATACCAGTTAAAATACCACCTTCATACTCAAATCCTGGTTTATTTATTATTCCTACGATCTTGAAACTTTCGCTTTTAGTATCTTTTAAAGTTTCATTTTCACTTTGCCATCCACTTATTTCTTCTCCATTTTCATCTACTCTTTTTCCTATATCAAGAGTTATTGTATCTCCTATTTTTTTATCAATTTTTGATACAATATTTTCACTTAATACTATTTCTTTATTATTAGTTGGAAGTTTTCCTTCTTTTAGTTTTATTTGATAACCATCAAAAGTAGTTTTATCATATGCTTTAACTTGCATTAAATTCTCTTTATCTGGTTTTATTTTTGCATATCCTAAGTTATTACTAAGACCTGATTTAGTAAGTCCTGCTGACTTTGTTATATAATCTAAATCATCCTTTTTTATATCATAAAAAGTCGCATGAAAATCTCCATCATTTTCTATAGTTTTTCTTATTTGATAGTCCATAAAACTTTCGTATATATTTCCTATACCACATATAAGTGCAGTAGACAGTATTATACCTATAATAGTAACTATTGTTCTTTTTTTATTTTCTTTTAAATATCTTAAAGTTAGAGATGTATATAAATTCATTTATATCACCTCATCACTTTTTATAATTCCATCTTCTATAGTTATAACTCTATCTGCTTGAAGTGCTATATTATTATCATGTGTTATCATTATTAATGTTTGATTATATTTTTTTACTGATAACTTTAATAATTCTAAAACTTCTTTTGAGTTTTTACTATCTAAGTTTCCTGTTGGCTCATCTGCAAGAACTATTGATGGTCTATTTATAAGAGCTCTACCAATTGATGTTCTTTGTTGTTGACCCCCACTTAACTCATTTGGAAGATGATTTTCTCTTTCTTTAAGTACTAGGGTTTTTAATAAATCATCTAAAAATGCTTTATCTATCTTTCTATTATCTAACTCTGCTGGAAGTAATATATTCTCCTTTACACTTAATACTGGTATTAAATTATAAAACTGATATATAAGTCCTACATTTCTTCTTCTAAATATTGATAAATCTTTCTCTTTTAAGTTATATATATCCACGTCATTTATATAAACCTTTCCACTAGTTGGCCTATCAACTCCCCCTAGTAGATGTAAAAGTGTACTTTTACCACTACCACTTGGTCCTACTATGGCAACAAATTCACCTTTTTTTATAGATAAGTTTACATTTTTTAAGGCATCTACTTTTGCCTCACCACTACCATAACTTTTAGTTAAGTTTTCTACTTTTAAAATTTCCATTCTATCCTCCACAAACTTTCTTTGACTTTATACTATTAAGTTTACATATTCACTCTTACATTAAAGTGAATTTCAAAGTGACATATTAGTCACTGTAGGTTTTATGGAAGATAATATGAAACTCAGCACCTTTATTTTTTTCACTTTTCACATAAATATCTCCATGCTGACTCTCAATTATTGATTTTGCCATAGCAAGTCCTATTCCTACGCTATCTTCTTTTGAACTGCTCTTACCTTTATAAAATCTTTTAAATACATTTGGTAAATCTTTTTTATCTATACCTTCACCACTATCTTTTATTACTATTTCAGAATACAGTGGATTTTGTTCAAAGTTTATTTTAATAGTTCCATTTACAGGAGTATGTTCAACACAGTTTTTAATTACATTTACTAAGGCTTCTGTAGACCAATTAATATCACCATTATAATAAGCTTCTTCATTTCCAAATATAGTAAGGTCTATATTTTTAAGTTCAATTGGAATTAAACTTGGCTGAACAGATTTTCGTATTAATTCATTAATATTTACTTTTTCATTTTTAAAATCAATTACTTTTGCCTCAACTTTAGAAAGCTTTAACATGCTTTTTATAAGCCATTCCATTCTTGTAAGCTGAGACTTTATTTTATCTAAAAACTCTATTTTAGTTTCTGTTGGTAAATCTTCATACATTAAATCATTTAGTATAATAAGCGAAGTCATAGGTGTTTTTAATTGGTGGGATATATCGGATATAGTATTATTTAAAAATATCTTTTCATTATTTAAAAGCTCTACCTTCTCTTTTAATATAGTAGTCATCTTTAAAAGTTCTGTTTTTAAAAGTCCTATTTGACCTTCTTGATTTCTGTTTTTCATTTCATAACTTCGTCCTTCTGAACTGTGATAAACATAGTCAGTCATATCCTTTATATCCCTATATATTTTCTTAAAATAAGATATAGATAAAATTAAAAATAAAATAAATATAATTATTACAAATAAAACATTTATATTAAATATTTCATTAATACTTGAACTTATAATTGGTTCATACTCTAAACTAATACTAGAATCATAATTGTATTTGTTAAGAACTCCTTTACCTAATTCTATATTTTCTTTTGATTTACCTTGAGTTATTATATCTACTATCTCATTTTCTAAGTCAGGATTTTTAGATAGTATTTGTCCTAATATTGCTTGATTATTTTCTATAACCTTTCCTTTAATTATATTTACATTTATATAACTAACACCTAAGGACAATAATATCGTAATTAAAAATACACCTATAAATCCTTTTATAAATCTTCTTATTTCTACATTAGATAGAAACATCATTTTCACATCCATTCCACTTATATCCAAGTCCCCTTACTGTTATTATGTGTTGAGGGTCAGTTGAATCATCCTCGACTTTCTCTCTAAGCCTTTTTATATAAACTGTAAGTGTATTATCATTTACAAAATCATAAGTAACGTCCCATAGCTTTTCTAATATCTGGCTTCTACTTAATACTGTATTTTTATTTTGTATTAAGATTAATAACAGCTTGTACTCTACTGAAGTTAAGAAAACTTCTTCTCCATTTTTATAAACTCTAGCTTCTAAAGTATGTATGCTTAAATTTCCAAACTTTAAGACTTTCTTACTTTCATTATTCTTGCCTCTTCTTCTAAGTACTGCTTTTATTCTAGAAATAAGTTCTCTAACTCTAAATGGTTTTGTTATATAATCATCTCCACCAATATCTAAGCCCATAACAATATTTACTTCTTCATCACATGCAGTTAAAAATATAATTGGAGTATCTTGAATATTTCTAATTTCCTTACATAAATCATAACCATTACCATCAGGTAACATTACATCTAAAAGAATTATATCGTATTCTTTTTTTTCTATATTTTCTCTACTACTTTCTAAATCCTTACATATATCCACATTAAAGCCCTCTTGTTCTAAAGCATATTTTACACCAAAGGCTATTGTACTATCATCTTCCACCATTAATATATTTGTCATAATTTCCTCCATCTCATATTTATTATCTATAATTATTATACAATAGCTTTATTAATATAATAGTCTAAATAAAATTACATATTAGTCACATAATAATTGTTTATCAAATCTACAAAAACGGAAAAAGAGACTTAAAGAAATAGTTGATTAGAGCAACTATAAATTCTTTTAAGCCTCTTTTTCCGTTTTTATAAAATAATTATTAAAGGAAAGTTATTAAATTTAATAGGATATTTAATAACTTTTTCGCATTTTACATCTGAAATTATTATATTACATTTTTATTGACCATGTCAACTATTTTTATCATTTTTGTTGATATCATCAACCTTTTTTTATTCATCATATTCATCATATTTTTCTTTACTTGAATCTTCTTCATTTATATCAGTATTATCTTTGTCTACTTTTATTTGATCAACATAATGGCTTAGTTCTTTTGGTGATACTATATCTTCATTTTCAAAATTTAATCTTCTTGAGTTAAATTCATCCACTTTTTCCCTTAGTTCTTTATCTTCAGCTTCTTCTCTTTTTTTAGTTTTTTCTTTTATATATTCATTCTCATAATAATCTTGGTCTAATTCATCTTCATAAGATTGTAAATACTCTAAGTCTTCTTCTAATTCTCTATCAGCCATGCAGTTTTTTATGGCTCTATATGAAACATATGCTCCTACACCTGCTAAAACACCTACAGCTGCATACATCATCATTTTTTTATCTTTCATTCTTCTTTCTGCTTCTTCTTGGGCTACTTTAGCTATCAGATATTTAATCATTAGACTTCACTCTCCTAGTATTTTTCTTCTGCTAGATATAGTATTTGTATTATTAGAATAAAAATTATATTATATCTGAAAATACATATATTGTTATTATCAAATAAATTAAATATCTGATGTAAAGTTATTATATATCTGATAATTCTAATTTTGCTCTTTCATCTAAATATTCTGTATTAAAATCTATAACTTCTAAATCTTTCGGATTATTTTTTTGTAAGATTATTTTAACCATAGTTCCTTTATCTTCTACACTGCTTATGTCTATTGTTCCATTTAATGCTTCTACCATTTGTTTTACAATACTTAAACCAATTCCGCTTCCTTCACTTGTTTTAATTGTACTTCTATCAGCTCTCTCAAATCTTTCAAAAATACTTTTTAATTTTTCTTTAGGTATTCCTACTCCAGTATCTTTAATAGATATAATTATAAGCTGTTCTGTATCTTTAATCTTTACATCAATACTTCCATTTTTTTTGTTATATTTTATTGAATTAGACAGTACATTCAGCATTATTTTTTCCATTATGTCAATATCTACTAACGAATATATCTCTTCTTTTTCTGTGTCGAAAACCAATTCTATATCCTTATCTTCAGCATAATTTAAAACAGATAGTGTAATTTCTTCTACCAAATTAACTATATTTACGCATTTTAAATCAACATTAAGAATATTACTTTCTAGCTTAATAGAATCTATAAAGTTATTTGTAAGTCTAATCATTCTATTGCAATTTTGTTTAATAATATTATTGAATTCTAATAAATTATCATAACTTTTATTTTTAATATTTAAATCTTGCATTTGTACTGTAGAGTAAATTACATTTATTGGTGTTTTAAAATCATGTGAAATATTGGCTAGCACTTGATCTTTTATTTCTTCTTTAGTTTTGTTATATTCTAATTCTTCTTTTATTTTTGCTAGCTTTATCTTGTCTTCCATATTTTTTATTATAGATATATTTAAAATTTTATTATATCTATTTTTAATTATAGTAGTTTGCTCTCCATAGAACTCTACATTATTAAATTTATATTTTAAATTTAGATATTTTAAAGGTTTACTTATATCATCAATACCTTTTACACTTTCCTTTTCACTTTCATCTACTAGATCCTCAATAGTTTTCCCCAATATACTACTTCTACTTTCAATATTAAAATATTCTTTAATTTTTTCATTTATAAATACTATTATCCCATCTTCATATACTATTACACCATCTGGAAGGTACTTTAATACTTTTTCGTATCTATTTTTATAATCTTTTAACCCTTTACTTACTTCTTCTAGTTTGTCTTTTTCTTTTAATAAATTTCTATAAAGTATCTGATTAGGCCTTTTAATAATGTCAATATAATATATTCTAGCAACGCATACAAAGTAAACAAAGCTAGTTACTATTGATATTAAATATACAAATTCTCCTCCAATATTTATATATTTTTTTAAAATCTCAACTATAAAGATTACCACTATATTGATAATTCTTGCTATATAATAAATCTGTAAATCCTTTATTGTTCTTTTTGATAATCTATTATCCAAATTTCTGAGATTTTTTAATATATACAGTAGACATAATATAAATAAGAGCATCAACATAAAAAAAAGCATAGATACACTTTTTTCATTATATAACCTTGGCATTATTGATGTTTTGCAAATAATAAATATAGATATGGATATACAAATAAAACATATATTCATTATTCTATTTGTATTTAACTCCATTTTTTTATTATTAATTATAAAAATTAATAATAAAATTTCTATAAAAACAGATAATGCAAATATTTGTAAATCTTCATTTCCATCGAAATTTCTATTTAAGTTGATTAAAGTATTTAATCCGTAAACTAAATTAATTACTCCTTTAATTGTAAAAAACATTGCTATCTGTTTATAAATTTTATCTTTATTTATATCTAAATATGATATATTTACAAAATAACAACATATAGCTATACTACTGTTAAATATTTGTATAATACTATATAAGCTTTTTGTATACATACTTCCAAATAATATATATCCTATAATTAATATAAATAAATAAATATATTTTCCCAATACTCTTAATACTTTCGTTCATACAACTTTATTCCCCCTAATATTATAATAATACATTTACTAATAATTTTCTACATGAAATCTATTTTCACATGTTAAGGGTTTTACATATAACTTTTTTTCTCTACAGTCTTAAGTTATTTTCTTTTTTCTGTTATACTATATCTATAACAACTATTAAATAAATTGAGGTGACTTTATGGTTTTAAAATTAGATTTTAATAGCGATAAATCTATTTATATACAAATTACGGAAGAAATAACAAAAGCTATAGCCAAAGGAGAACTTAAAATTAATGAATCATTACCTTCGGTTAGAAGTATGGCCGAAAGTATCGGTGTTAATCTTCATACAGTAAACAAAGCATACAATCAGTTAAAGGATGATGGATTCTTAAATATTGATAGAAGAAAAGGCGCTATAGTTGCTGATTTACCTATGAAAGAATATAGTAAATCAAGAAAATCGGCTAAAAATGAATTAGAGCTTTTAACTGCTAAATCTTATTTATCTGGTATGACTAAAGAAGAATTTTTAGAGCTAAGTAGCAAATTATTTGATTCTTACGAGGTGAAACATTATGAATAATATATTAGATCTAGCTTCATATTTTCTACAATTGATAATTTTATATCTCGTTTTTAGTAATATGAATATTCTTAATGGAAATAAGTATTTGTACGGTGTGAATATAGATAAAAATTATATTGATGAAAATCAAATAAAACTTATTAATAAAAATTTTCGAATTCTTCATACTATAGGATTTATTGTAATATTTATTTTACTTATCATATATTCGTCTTTATCAAATGATATTGAAATAGGATTTACATTTGCATTGATTAGTTATTTAATATATAGCTCTATAATTTATATAATAATTCATAATAAAATAAAAAATATTAAAGCAGATTTATTAAAAAACAATATAATTGCAGAAAGAGAAACTGCTCAAGTATTCGTAGATATGGAATTCTTAAATGAAAGAGATAAATTATTAAATAAATTTAAATATTTATATCTAATACCAATACTTATAGTTTTAATCGGATGTATATTAACATTAATAAATAAAAATAATTTAGGTGAGTATATACCAACACAATTTGATTACGATGGATCTGTTCAAAAATTTATTCCAAATACTACTATTAATTTATTAGGAAATTTAATATCAATGTTAGGGTCAGTAATTTTAATAAGCTTCATAAGTATTAGTTCTTTAAAGTCTAGATTAAAAGTAGATCCTGAAAACATTGAAATAAGTAAATATGAAAATATAAAATTCATAAAAAAGACTGGATATGGTTTTTTCATATTAGAGATTTCATTGGCACTAGTTGCTATTTGCGTATTTATAAGTATGTTTGGTTTAAGTATTAATACATTTATATTTAAAATAATAACATTCATTACTATAGTTTCAGCAATTTTATTATGTTTTACTTTTGTAAAATCACATAATTCAAGACCCTCATATTCTTATTCTTCTGAAGATGATGAGAAAAATTGGATTTTAGGTATGTTATACAACAATCCTAATGATCCATCTTTTATGGTTCAAAAACGTTTTGGTATAGGATGGACTATAAATATAGGTTCACCTTTAGGAAAGGTATTTTTTGTAGCTACTATAATAGCCCTGGGATTTTCATTATTTAGTTTAATAAAAAATATAATTTAGTATTGGAGTGTACATATGAGTGATATAAATATAGGTGAAAAAATATCTCTAATTAGAAAAAAGCAAAATTTAAGCATTCGTGATTTAGCAAAACTAGCTGAAGTTACACCTTCTCTTCTTAGTCAAATAGAAAGAGGTCTAGCTAACCCTTCAGTAAATTCTTTAAAATCAATTTCTTCTGCTTTAAATGTTCCTCTTTTCACATTCTTTATGTCTGAAGTTAATAAAGAAGAATTAATAGTTAGAAGTGATAATAGAAAAAAAGTTATATTACCAGGAAGCGATGATGTTATTTATGAAATTTTGTCTCCTAATGATAGTTCTAATGATTTGGAATTTGCAATTATGAACTTAGCTCCTAATACTTCATCATGTAATGATCCTATACATCATAAAGGTTATGAAATTGCTTATATCCTAGAAGGTGAAGCTGTTCTCTATATGGATGAAGATAAGTTTACATTACATAAGGGTGATAGTGTAAAGGTACCTGTTGGAGTTAATCATAGATGGGAAAATCAATCTGATAAAGAAAGTAAGGTTATATTTGCTGTTGTATTATAATAAATTAATTTAAAATGGAGAGTCTATTAGGCTTCTAGTGTTGCATCTAGTTAATATTTGCAACTTGATTTTTACAAAATTTATATAATGAAAAAAATAACCTTCTTTGGTTAAATGGAAGTAACGACAAATCCATCCAA
>CABIVQ010000025.1 GCA_902362365.1 Clostridiaceae bacterium
TGTCTTGGATATAAGACACCTGCAGAGGTATTTGATGCAACATGAATATAAAGTGTTGCACTTATATTGACAATCTATCATAAAAAAATAATAAAAATCTTATTGACTTATATAAATTAATAGTATATTATTACTATTAAGAATTTACACAATATATAAAATGCTATGAAGGGAAGAGTAATTATAACATTGAGTCAAAGCGAGCTGGTTATGGTGTGAGTCCAGTACAAGATTTATAATGAAGAACCTCCCAGAGCTACTAACCGAAATCTTAAGAGAGAGTAGACTTAGTCGGAACCAAACCGTTATCTAATTGGTAGTGTATAAATATAGTACACTAATAGAGTTGAACTTTTATTAAAGTTAATTTGGGTGGTACCGCGGAAGAGTAGCCTTTCGTCCCTTTTATAGGGATGAAAGGCTTTTTTAATACAAAAAATACAATCAAGGGGAGTGATTTAAAATGTGTTTAATAATACCAGAAAGATATGAAACTAGCTTAGGAGTAATAGAAACTCAACAAGCAATAAAAGATTTAAAAGACTTTTTTGAAAATAGATTAGGAGAAGCATTAAAACTTACAAGGGTATCATCACCATTATTTGTATTACCAGAAACAGGAACGAATGATAACTTAAGTGGAATAGAAAAGCCTGTAAGCTTTGAAGTACCATATTTAAAAAAGGATGCGGAAATAGTACATTCTTTAGCCAAATGGAAGAGAATGGCTCTTAAAAAATATGGTTTCCAAGTAGGTAGAGGTCTATATACAGATATGAATGCTATAAGAAAAGATGAAGAATTAGATAACCTTCATTCTTTATATGTAGATCAATGGGACTGGGAATTAATAATAAATAAAGAAGACAGGACAGTAGATACCTTAAAAGAAGTTGTAAAAATTTTATATAAAGTTTTTAAAGAAACAGAAGAACATGTACACAGTATATATCCAGAAGTAAGATGCCCTTTACCAGAGGATATAACTTTTATAACTTCTCAAGAACTATTAGATATGTATCCAGATTTGACACCAAAAGAAAGAGAAGATGCTATAGTTAGAGAGAAGAAAGCCGTGTTTTTAATGCAAATAGGGAAGGTACTAAGTACTGGTGAAAAACATGATGGAAGAAGTCCAGACTACGATGATTGGGAGCTAAATGGAGATATATTATTCTATAATCCTGTATTAGATAATGCCATAGAGTTATCTTCGATGGGAATAAGAGTAGATGAAGAAAGCTTAGAAAGACAACTTAAAATGTCAAAATGTGAAGATAGAAAAGAATTAGAATATCATAAGGCATTATTAAATGGAGAATTACCATACACAATAGGCGGGGGAATAGGCCAATCTAGAATTTGTATGTATTTTTTAAATAAAGCCCACATAGGTGAGGTTCAAGTAGGAATATGGCCTCAGAAAATGATTGAAGAGTGTAGATTAGCTGGGGTACATTTATTATAAGAACAGTTGTCATTAAATAAAAAATGAAATAATTATAGAACATAGATAAAAATTGGTTGGTATTAAGGGAAGATACTCTAGATACCAGCCAATTTTATTTTGTGTTAATTATTAATCCAAGATATACATTATTAACAAGATGCAAATTAAAATCATAAAATATCTATATAACTTTTGGATAAGGAGGGATATAGATGAAACCAGAGTATGGAGATGTAATATGTGTAAATCATGGTATATATAATCATTTTGGGATATATGTAGATGAAAATCATGTAATCCATTATGCTGGTAAAGATGAAGATTTTTTTCTAAGAAATATGTATATAGATGAAACTGGTATGGAAAAGTTCTTAGGAAATTCCAATAGATATTATGTATATAAGTTTCCACAAAAGGCTTTAAAGCCAATAAAGAGAATTAGAGGACAAGGATTAAATAGAGGATATAAGGAAAATGCTTATGCTATGTATATGTTATTAAAGTTAAAAAATATAGTTAAGTATAAAATATATTCTCCGGAGGAAACTGTAAAAAGAGCAAGAAGTAGAATTGGTGAAAGAAGTTTTAATTTAGGATTTAATAATTGCGAATATTTTGCAGTATGGTGTAAAACTGGAGTTAGTCAGTCTTATCAAGTTAATTTAGTTTTAGATGCAATCTTTATAAAAGGAAAAGTGGATATAATCTAGCGTTATTATTAAATATCGTATTAACAGTATACAAGAGAAAAAGTGATATACTTAATATATAAATGGTTAGAATTTTAGATTAACATGGAGGAGAGAAATTTGGGTACTCAAGAGTTACAAATAATAAAATATAAAAAAATGACAGAAGAACCAGTAGAAAAACTAGTTATTAAAATGGCTATTCCAACAATTATAAGTATGCTAATTACATCCTTTTATAATATGGCAGACACTTTTTTTGTAAGTAGAATTAATAGCAGTGCAACTGCAGCAGTAGGTGTTATTTTCTCTTTGATGGCTATGATACAGGCAATTGGGTTTTGTTTTGGGCATGGTTCGGGAAATTATATTTCAAGAAAGTTAGGAGAACAGGATATAGAAGAAGCTGAAAAAATGGCATCAACAGGATTTTTTTCAGCATTTTTAATGGGAGTTATTCTTGCAATCTTAGGAACTATTTTCTTAAACCCATTAGTAAAATTTCTAGGTGCAACAGATTCTATTTTCCCTTATGCAAAGGATTATATGAGGATTATTTTAATAGGTGCACCATTTATGATATCATCCTTTGTACTTAATAATCAGTTGCGATTACAAGGAAATGCAGCATATGCTATGGTAGGGATATCAATAGGAGCATTGTTAAATATTGTACTTGATCCAATTTTTATTTTAAGCTTTGATATGGGAATAAAGGGTGCGGCATATGCAACTGTACTAAGCCAAGTAGTTAGTTTTACTTTAATCTTAAAGCTATGTAATTACGGTGGAACTATTCCAATAAAATTAAGTAATTTTAAACCTAACATTAGTAAATATAAAGAAATTATTCATGGCGGACTGCCTTCACTATGTAGGCAAGGTATAGCAAGTTTTGCAACTATATTTTTAAATTTAGCAGTAGGTCCATACGGTGATAGTGCAGTTGCAGCAATGTCCGTAGTAATGCGTGTCACTAATTTCGCAAGTGCTGCTTTAATTGGATTCGGGCAAGGTTTTCAGCCTGTATGTGGATTTAACTATGGAGCTAAAAATTATAGGCGCGTCAAAGATGCATTTTGGTTTTGTGTAAAAGTTTCAACTATAAGCTTAACGATACTTGCTATTTTAGGATTTATTTTTGCTTCTAATATTATAGAAGTATTTAGTAAAGAAGATCCTGATTTAATAATAATAGGTATAAAAACACTTAGAATGCAGTGTATGGCATTTCCATTTTTAGGTTGGATAATTTTATGTAATATGATGCTACAAAATATTGGAAAATACGTTAAGGCGAGTATTTTAGCTATATCAAGACAAGGACTATGTTTTATTCCAATAATATTAATATTGCCAAAGATATTTGGTATTACGGGAGTACAAGTTAGTCAGCCTATTGCAGATATACTTACACTTATAATATCTATACCTATGGGTATTATGACATTAAAAGAGTTTAAAAATCTGGAGGTATAGTATTTTATTATATAAATGGATTTATAAAAAATATAGAAACCGTATCTTAATTAAGATACGGTTTGATTGTATAGAAATAATTAGCTAAAGAAGTTTTAATCTTCGTTTTACTTAAACTTATCAGGAAATTGTTTGATTATTCCATCGACAAGTATATCTGCAAAATGAATCATGTGATCTTCTCCTTTATCACATGTATTAATATCTGCTTTCCAATTCTTATTTAATCTAGCAACAACTTGATCTGTAATAAATTCTAAATGCTTATATAGCATATTTTTTAGCGTTTTTTCTGAATAGTTTGGATTAGCTGAGCTTAAAAATCGGGCTATTTTATCAGCATTTTCATACCAAAGCTTATTATACTTTTCTAAATCATTTTTATTATTATTTTTAGCAGCATCAGTAACTTGTCCAGCAAGTTCTATATGTTCCTTTAGTAGAGTGGTAAGTTTGTTTCCAGCTTCTTCTCCGTAATAAGGTTTAATTGAATTTCCTATATCCTCTTGATTTTTAAGTAGTCTTTCTAATACATCTGATTTGTCCTCAAGTGAAGCTAAGTCACTTACGATAAAACTTCTTGTCCAAGTAACATGATCTATCCAAAGCTTCCTTTCAGACATTCTCAAGTCACAGGCAGCTTTGTTACAAGATATATCTCTGCAACATGTATTTTCTAAGGCGTTACTTTTAAATGGGTTTAAAATAAAAGCGAAGAAAAATAATGATATTAATAAATTAATCTTAAATATTAGAAAACCTTATGTATGTAAGTATAAAAAGTTATTAATTAATTAAAATTTAGAAAAAAATATACGTATCAGTAATAAGTATGATACGGTCTAATTATGTATATGGATATTTTATTATAAAGTAATTATAACTATGTTATATTGATAGATATAATTAAGATGTATATAATAAGATTTAGAATAAAGAAAATAGGTGAGAAAATGGACTTTAAAATAGTAAACGATGTACTCGTAAAAAATGCGGATAAATCAAGATTGAATAGAGGAACGTATTATTATAAAGATGGTTATGTAGAAGAAGTAAAATACACAAATGAAGAGAAGACTTTAAGTATAGAGGGGCATGTTGGTTCAGAATATCAAAATAGAGTTTACAATAGTTCTATAGTTATAGACTTAGAAAATAAAAAAGTTATATCAGGAAAGTGTGATTGCCAAGATTGTATGTCTAGAAGTACATCAAGCCACTTAGCTATTTGTAAACATATAGTTGCGATAACTTTATATGTGATAAATTTGTTAAAATCAGATGTGATAAGTAGTTTAAAGCAAACTACTTTTGTTGTTAAAAATAAAAATAGTGCAAAAAGAAGTAAGAACTTCATTAATAAAGATTTATTAAATTATTTTAAAAGTAAGCCTAAGGAAGAAGTAAGTTTGGATATAAAACTAGATCTGATTGGACCAAATACTATAAGTGCTGATTTTAAAATAGGAATAGATAAGATGTATGTACTAAAAAATCTTAGAGATTTTGCTTATGCA
The DNA here is from genome assembly GCA_902362365.1 of Clostridiaceae bacterium. Taxonomy (GTDB): domain Bacteria; phylum Bacillota; class Clostridia; order Peptostreptococcales; family Peptostreptococcaceae; genus Romboutsia_E. The sequence goes on from CABIVQ010000025.1 coordinate 5,136, forward strand.
AGAGCAAATTCAAATGATTTAATGTATGGAATAGATTTCGTATATAATCCAGTTAATAATTATTTCTCAGAAGAGGATGAAAAAATAGTTGATATGATTGAAGAATACGGAATGGGAATTTCATATATAGCACCACAAAGAGAATTAAGGTATATGACTGTAGGAGGACCACAAGTAAGAAGAATAATGGAAGCTTTACAGTATAGGGATTTTGAATTTAAGTTTAGAAATATGTACTACAATCCAAGAATAATAAAAGGTGAATTACCTATAAATATTAATTTAGAAATGGATGATGAGCAAATACTTCTTAATTGTAAAGGAATGTTACCAGTTCCTATATCTCAAAAAGGAGATGTTATTTTTTATAAAGGAGATATATATTTACTAAGTGCCGAAAGCGGAATATACTACAATAAATTATATAAAGTACTAGATGAATTTAAAGAAATCTCTTTTACAAAGGATGAAGTAAGTGAAGTACTTACAAACGTTGTACCAAAGATAAAAAATATATGTAGTAATGTATTTATAGATGCAAAAATAGAAGATAATATATCTGGTGAGTTACAAGTAAAATATTATTTCGACTTAGAAGGAAGTAAAATAACTTGTGATGTTAAATTTGAGTATGAAGGTGAAAATGAAGGTAAGTTTGTAATAAAAGATATAGAGAAAGAAAAAGAAGCAATATATAGACTTTATACTTATTATTTTGAAGAGGAAAAAGGTAAATATATATTTAAAGGAAATGACTATCAATTATATGACTTTTTAAGTACAGAAATAAATAGATTAAAAAATATTGGTGAAGTTTATTATTCAGATAAATTAAAAGAGAAAAAAATATATAATTCAGCATCCATAAAAGTAGGACTAGGCGAAGAAGTTAATCATTATTTAGATTTTAATTTTGAAATTGAAGGTGTAGATGAAAAAGAATATAAGAAAATAATAGATGCTTTTAAGGTTAACAAAAGGTTTTATAAATTAGGAAATGGAAATTTTATAAGTTTAGAAGATGAAGAAACTAAAGAAATGTTTAAGCTTATGGAAAGCTTAGGGTTTACTAATAGCTTAAAAGATATGAAGATACATACAAGTAAAGCCTTATATATAAATGATTTACTTACAGAAAAGAAATTACCTTATATAAATGGGATAGAGAAGACTGAAGAGATTGTAGAAAAATTTAAAAATATAAGTAAGATAAAAGGTGAAATACCAAAAGAGTTAAATGCAAATCTAAGAGATTATCAAGTAGATTCATTAAACTGGTTTGAAACATTAGATTATTGCGGTTTTGGAGGTATACTTGCTGATGAAATGGGCTTAGGTAAAACTATTCAAACTATAACATTTTTATTATCTAAAAAAGGCAAGAAAAGCTTGGTAATAACTCCAACATCATTAATACATAACTGGAAAAATGAATTTGAAAAGTTTGCACCAAGTTTAAGAGTAGGAATAGCTCATTCACTGAAAAAAGAAAGAGAAAAAGTAATAAGTAACATAGAAGAATATGATGTTATCTTAACTACTTATGGTTCCTTAAGAAATGACTTAGATAAATATGAAGAAATAAACTTTGATTATTGTATTATAGATGAAGCTCAAAATATAAAAAATCCAACTGCTATGAGTACAGACGCAGTTAAATCTATAAAGGCTAACAATAGATTTGCACTTACAGGAACGCCTATAGAAAATAATTTATTAGAGTTGTGGTCTGTATTCGATTTTATTATGCCTGGATACTTATATAATGTATCTAAGTTTAATGCGATATTTATTAAAGATGAAAGTCATATAGAAAACTTAAAAATGATGATAAAGCCATTTATATTAAGGAGAACTAAAAAGCAAGTTATAAAAGAGTTACCAGATAAGATTGAAAAGCAATTTTTAGTAGAGCTAAATAAAGATCAAAGGAAAATTTATGGTGTATACGTAGAAGAAATACAGAGAAAGCTTAAAGATAAGAAAGATATAAAGGATAAAATAACTGTACTTTCTTATTTGACAAAGCTAAGACAACTTTGTTTAGATCCAAGTGTAATTTTAGATGATTATAAAGGTAAAAGTGCAAAAACCGAAGCTTGTTTAGAAATTATAGAAGAGTATACAGAGCAGAATAATAAAATTTTAATATTTTCACAATTTACAAGTGTTCTTAAAAATATAGGGAAGAAATTATCTAAAAATAAAATAGAGTATAGTTATTTAGATGGACAGACAAAAGCTGTAGATAGAATAAAGCTTGTAGATGAGTTTAATGAAAGTGATCATAAGAAGGTGTTTTTAATTTCTTTAAAAGCAGGAGGAACAGGATTGAATTTAACTTCGGCAAATACAGTAATTCATTTTGACCCTTGGTGGAATCCTTCTGTTGAAAATCAAGCAAGTGATAGAGCGCATAGAATTGGTCAAAAACAAGTCGTTGAAGTAATAAAACTTATAGCAAAGGGAACTATTGAAGAAAAAATAGTTCAACTACAGGAAAGTAAAAAGCAATTGATAGATGATATGATAGATGGAAATTTATCTGATGGAAGTGTATTAAAAAGTTTATCTGATGAAGAATTATTAAATTTGTTTAAATAAACTGATTTCAATAATAAAAATGGATTATGCTTAATGTAGTTACTTTTATGTAATATTATTAAAATGAAAAACGATGAACTAGTAATAGTTCATCGTTTTTTTATACAAAATTATTTTATGCTAATCTTATTATTTGTAAGCTAGTTTCTATTCCAACTACAGTTATTGGGTTTACGTTGAAGAATACAAATAAATCTAGAATGCCGCCAGCATTACCAGTAGAGAATATAGCAGCGTTACTTATAGATGTATCTGCTGCTTGAGTTGAGGCTAATGAGCTGTGGATTGCAGCACCATTAAGTCTTAATCCAACTGCAAATGGTATACCTGTTGTTGAAGTAACTGTATATCTTACGTAGAATCTCATATTAGCGCCTAATTGTATAGTACTATTTCCATTTGTAAATGTTATACCACTACCACTAATATCACTAGCATTGAAAGGTATAGCAGTACCAACATTAACTGTTATATCAGATGTTCTAAATATATCTGCATTAGCAACAACTGCAGATGTTCCAGTAGCACCAGTAGCACCAGTAGGACCTTGAGGGCCTTGAGCACCAGTAGCACCAGCAGCACCAGCAGGACCTTGAGGACCAGTAGCACCAGCAGGACCTTGAGGACCAGTAGCACCAGCAGGACCTTGAGCACCAGCAGGACCTTGAGCACCGGCAGGACCTTGAGGACCAGTAGCACCAGCAGGACCTTGAACACCTTGAGGACCAGCAGGACCTTGAAGACCTTGAGGACCTTGAGCACCAGTAGCACCAGTAGCACCAGTAGCACCAGTAGCACCAGCTAAACCTTGGGCACCTTGAGGACCAGCAGGACCCTGAAGACCAGTAGCACCTTGAGGACCTTGAGGACCTTGAGGTCCAGTAGGACCTTGTGGACCTTGAGCACCAGCAGGACCTTGTGTACCTTGAGGACCTTGAGCACCAGCAGGGCCTTGAGGACCTTGAGAACCAGTAGCACCAGTAGCACCTTGAGGACCTTGAACGCCAGCAGGACCAGTAGCACCAGTAGCACCAGTAGCACCAGTAGCACCAGTAGCACCAGTAGCACCTTGAGGACCTATAGGACCTTGAGCACCAGTAGCGCCAGTAGCACCTGTGCGACCTCTATCTCCTTTTTCACCTTTAGGGCCTCTTGGACCTACACAACACTTACAACAATCATCCTTACAACATTCTTTCTTGCAGCATTCTTTGTCATGCCAATCATCTTTACAACATTCTTTCTCGCAATGATCTTTTTTACAGCAATCATCTTTACAACATTCTTTCTTGCAATGATCTCTATCATCCCAATTATCTTTGCAGCATTCTTTCTTATGACATTCTTTGTCATTCCAATCTTTTTCATCGCAATGATCATCATGTTTACATTTATCTACATGTTTATAGCAATCCTCATCATAATATCTGTTATAGTTATTATAATCTTCCTCATATTTGTCATAACCACCATTATATTCATTCTTTCTATTATTATCATTATTATTTCTATAATATATCAAAGTTTACTCCTCCTTAAATTTTCTATTTAATCATAGCTAACAGTAATGTTATTAACTATACTTTAATATATTCGTAAATGCAAAAAGTGTTACATATTGGGAAAAATTGTCTAATAAATTTATAGATTTATTTTGAAATAAGTCAAAAATAAGTTTTTGAATAAAATTAAGCTTTTTTATTTAACTTATATTATAATATTAAATAAATTTAGATGATTAGATATTAAAAAAGTAGAAATCATGATTGATATTTTTATAGTAGAAGATGATAAAGCGTTAAATAGAGAAATTAGCTTAACAATAAGCAAGTGGGGATATAGGGTTATCATTTATAGAATATAAGAAAAAAGTTTATAAATTAATAGCCTATATGAACAATAGAACTAAAGAATATTTAGATATAGAAGAAAATTTTTTATATGAAAATATAAATAAATTAATAAAAGAAAATGAAACTGAAGTCAATAATTTGAGATATGAGCTAGAAGAAATAAATGATTACATGACTAATTGGATACATGAGGTGAAAATACCAATTTCAGTACTTGGAATAATAGGAAGAAGAGTAAGTGAAATAGATGGTGGAAAAGCTTATCTAAGGAAATAAAAACAGAGGTAAGTCGTATAGATAAGCTAGTTGGCAAGCGATGTATTCAAGTAGAGCTGGGAATTATAATTCAGATTTTTTAATTAATGAAGTTAATTTAGATAGTATAGTTAAAGATGTAATAAAGAAAAATAAATATCAATTTATATATAATAGAATAGATTTACAAGTTGAAAATGTAGATAAAGTTGTGTTGAGTGATAAAGAATGGCTTACGCATATAGTGGAGCGTATGATAGATAATGCTATTAAGTATAGTGATATAGGCGGGAAAATTAAATATAAATGTAATTACTCTAAAAAGCTTTGACGATACAGAGAAAATTTCAGAGTATGTAAGAAATAACAGTGATATAGATATATATAGTGTAGATAAATTCAAGCCTGAAGATTATAATTTTGTAAATTCAATATACTTTATAGGATTATTCTTGGCTTTAGTGTTTTTAGTGTCAGTAGGAAGCATAATGTACTTTAAGTGTATATCTGATGCAAGCAAAGATAAGCCTATTGATATATACTAGAGGAAGAATTTAGATACTTTATTAATAGTACAATGAATTAGATAAGTAAAACAAAAAGCGTATCACTAATAAATGTGATACGCTTTTTATATAAATTCAATAGATTTTATATTATTTTTACTTATAGAAACAGCACTTCCAAGGTCTCTTCCAGATAAAGTTAATAGTCCGACATCTTCATTATTATTAAAGTTATCCATCCATTCAACTAAAGAAGAAAAATTTCTAATCCCATTTCTTTCAATTATCCTAACAAAATCATTTTTATAAGTTATTTTTATTCTGTCATTAGTCTTCAAAAAAATCACACTCCTATAGATAATTATACCCGGATAATATGAATTTTCAAACATAACAAATAAAAATATATTTTAATAAAAAAGTAAATTTTAGAAATAATAGATATAAATGATAAAACTTAAAAGGAGGGATACTGTGAAAAAAATAAACAGTATAGCTATATTATTTATATTTATATTAAGTTTAAGTACATGTGCTTGTACTAAGAGAAATACTGAAGATATAAGTAATGATACAAATCAAAATAATAACATAAGTCAAAATACTAATGAAAATCAAAAATTATCTAAAGAGGAATATAAAAAATTATTAGTAAAAAATTATGAAAAATACATATCTCCTATAGATATAAGAGATGAAAAATTAGATGATATCCTTGATAAAAATAATAATCTTAATAATGAAGAATTAATTGCAAATTATAAAAACTTATTATCTGATAGTAAAAATAATGTAAAGTCATTTGAAGATTCTATAAAGAAAGTAAAAGTAGAAGACTCAAATATACAAAATTTAAATGATGAACTAGTTTCAAATTTAAATAAAGTTATAGAAGATATAACTATAAAAGAAGATAGTCTTAATTCAATTAGTGATGATTTAATAAATGGAGATAAAAATATTTTAATTAATTATTTAGATGATGAATTAGGTAAAGATACCCAAAATGAAGAAAGTTTAGATAGAACTTTTGATCAACTTGAAAGTTTATTGGGTATAAAATTTGAGTAAATAACTAAAAATAATAACTAAGTGAAATAACAGATAAACTAGGAGGAAGTAAAAATGAATTTAAAAAAAATATTAGCAGTAGGATTATCATTAAGTGTAGCATTAGGAGTATTTGGATGTAATAATAAAGCAGATAATACACCTAACGATAATACTACTAATAATACTACAAACAATACTGAAGGAAATAAATACGAAGGAACTGAATATTATAGACAGTACAATGATTTATATAGTACTAATATAACACCATTAAATAATTATACTATGTATGGAACAGTTGAGGGTGTAAACAATAATTATAAAAATAAAGAGTATCCAGGTAATGAAAAGTATTTAAATGAAGTAAAAGAAGCATACAGAGATAGTAGAGATAAACTACAATCATTTGTTGATGGATTAAAAAATGATGCAAAAACTGAGGATGCAAATTTAAAAGCAGCAAATGATGAGCTTATAGCAGAAGGTGAAAAACTAATAAAAGATATAGATGCCAAAATTAAGAAATTAGATGAAGTACCTAAAGATGCGTATGATAAAACGCAAGATGAGTTTATAAATTTAGTAAATGATACTACTAAATTAGAAAATGAAACAACAAATGAGTTTGACAAAATGATAAGAGATATGAATAAAATGTTAGGAATAAATACTAATTCAAATACAACAACTACTAAACCAAGTACAAAAACTACTAAATAGTGTTTGAAATTAAAATATTCAAAAAATAATGAAAATATGTTGACATATATTTAAAGTTCATATAATATAAATAACATAGATAGAGATAAAGTTAAAAATAATAAAAAAGAATAATTCCTTATCAAGAGAGGTGGAGGGACTGGCCCTATGAAACCCGGCAACCAGTATATTTTATATACATGGTGCTAAATCCTGCAATTCGAAAGAATTGAAAGATGAGTATAAATTTGCTTAAAAAGCCTGAGTTTATACTCAGGCTTTTATTATTGTATACATTTTAATAAGTATTAAATATCACTAGTAAAACAAATGTTTTAGGTTAGCAATATCAAAGGTGAGTATAGGAATTATGTTAGGGGGATTAAGAGTGATCAGCATTAAAAACGTAAACAAATTTTATGGAACTACTAAGGTTTTAAATGATGTGAATATGGAAATAAATGAGGGGGAAATTTTTGGAATTATAGGTCATAGTGGGGCCGGAAAGTCAACCTTACTTAGATGCATAAATGGATTAGAAGATTATCAAGAAGGAAGTGTTTTTGTAGATAATAAAGAAGTAAAATCTTTAAATGGGTTATCCCTAAGGCTTTTAAGAAAAGATTTAGGAATGATATTTCAACATTTCTCACTACTAGAGAGAAAAACTGTATTTGATAATGTAGCTTTACCATTAGAGTGCTTTAAGTACTCTAGAAAAGAAATTGAAAATAGAGTGTTAGAATTATTAGACCTAGTAGGATTAAGTAATAAAAGAAATTTTAAGCCTAGAAATTTAAGTGGTGGTCAAAAACAGAGAGTTGCTATAGCAAGAGCATTAGCTCTAAATCCAAAGGTACTTCTTTGCGATGAAGCTACTTCAGCTCTTGATCCAAATACTACTAAGTCAATACTTTCATTGCTTCAAGATATAAATAAAAAACTTGGAATAACAATAATTATGGTTACTCACCAAATGGAAGTAATAAAACAAATATGTACTAGGGTAGCAATAATGGAGGGAGGAGAAGTATTAGAAATTGATGAAACAGAAGAAGTTTTCTTACATAATGGAAAAGGGCTTAGAAAGTTAATCGGGGAAGAAAATATAGTTTTACCAGAGGGAACTAATATAAAAATACTATTTCCAAAGAATATTTCTAATGACTGTATAATAACAGGAATGGCGAGAAGTTTAGATATAGACTTTTCTATCGTGTTTGGAAAGTTAGAAAAATTCAGAGATGATATATTAGGTTCATTAATAATAAATGTATCCTCAGAGTTTGGGGAAAATGTTAAAGCTTATTTAAATAGTGCAAATTTAAGATGGGAGGAGATAACTAATGAATCAAACTAGTTTAAGTGAATTTTTGACTGATATCTTAGGGAAAGCTCTTGGAGAAACTTTATATATGATAGTTATACCAACGATATTAGCTACGATATTAGGATTTATATTAGCAATTATACTAGTAGTTACTAAGGAAGATGGACTTAAACCATGTAAGATTATTAATAAGGTATTGGGATTTATAGTTAATATCTTTAGAAGTTTTCCATTTATTATACTAATAGTGGCATTGATTCCATTTACGAGAGCAATAGTTGGAACAAGTATAGGTGTAGAGGCAGCTGTTGTACCAATAACAATAGGAGCAGCACCATTTATTGCAAGAGTAATAGAAGGTGCTTTAAATGAAGTAGATAAAGGGTTAATAGAAGCTGCAAAATCATTTGGAGCGACTAAAAGACAAATAGTATTTAAGGTAATGATAAAAGAAGCAATGCCATCAATAATATCTGGAATTACATTATCAGTAATATCAATATTAGGATATACTGCAATGGCAGGTGCAGTTGGTGCTGGAGGGCTTGGTAACGTAGCGCTTACTTATGGACATCAAAGATTTGACACAGTAGTAATGGTTTATACAGTAATAACGCTTGTAATAATTGTTCAAATAATACAAGGTTTAGGAAATTTAGCTTATAAAAAGTTAAAATAAAATAATTTTTAAATTTAAATAGGAGGAAAATAAAATGAAATTAAAAAAAATATTAGGATTAGGATTAGCAGCAGTTATTTTAGTATCAGCGGTAGGTTGTTCTTCAAGTAAATGGGAAAAAGATTCTGTAGATGCAGCAGATTCATCTGAGGATAAAAAAATTGTAGTAGGAGCATCAGCGACACCACATGCAGAGATATTAGAAGAAATAAAACCTTTAGTAGAAGCTAAAGGGTATGAATTAGATGTAAAAATATTTGATGATTATGTTCTTCCAAATACAGCATTAGATGAAGGATCATTAGATGCAAATTACTTCCAACATGTACCTTACTTAGAAGAAACAGTAGCTCAAAAAGGATATAAGTTAACATATACGGCAAAGGTACATTTGGAGCCAATGGGAGTTTACTCAGAGAAGATAAAGAAGTTAGACGAATTAAATGATGGAGCAAAAATAGCAATACCAAATGATCCTACAAATGGTTCAAGAGCTATACAACTATTAGCGGATAATGGATTAATAAAAGTTGCAGATAAAGAGATCTTAACAGTTAAAGATGTAACTGAAAATGCTAAAAATATAGAGATTGTAGAAGTAGAAGCTCCACAATTGCCAACGGTATTAGCAGATGTAGATGCAGCAGTTATAAATACAAACTACGCATTAAGTGCTAATTTAAATCCTACTAAAGATGCAATTGCAATAGAATCAGCAGATTCACCATATTCAAATATTTTAGCATGTAGAGAAGATAATAAAGATAGTGAAAAAGTAAAAGTATTAACAGAGGCATTAACTAGTAAAGAAGCAAAAGCGTTTATAGAAGAGGAATATCAAGGTAGTATAATACCATCATTTTAGTTAAAATTAAATATAAACCATAATAATAAGACCATTGGGTATATATTTTTATAAACTTGATGGTTTTTTATTCTAATTTATATTAAGTTAAAATACAGCTATTTATATTTGATATTATGGTAAAATAATAATGAATAAACATAAATGAGGTGTTAGCTTGAATAGAGATTTTTTTCAACAAGATGCTATAAATTTAGCAAAAGATATATTAGGTAAATATTTAATAAGGGAATACGATGGGATACAAATAGTAAGTAAAATTGTTGAAACTGAAGCATATATGGGTATAAATGATAAGGCCGCTCATGTATATGGAGACAAGAAAACAGATAGAACGATGCCATTATATCTAGACGGAGGCCATATATATGTATATTTAATTTATGGAATGTATTACTGTTTAAATATATCAGCAAATAAGGAGAATATACCAGAGTGTGTATTGATTAGAGCAATTGAACCAGTAAAAGGAATAGAAGAAATTTGTGAAAATAGATATAAAAAGAATTATAGCAATTTAAGTACTTATCAAAAGAAAAATATTAGCAATGGCCCAGGGAAGCTTTGTATGGCATTAAATATAGACAAAAGCCTAAATTCTAAAAGTATTTTAGATAATGAATTGTATATAAGTGATTTTTATTATGAAGAAGGTAAAAAAATATTTGCAGATTATAAATTTGAAATAGAAATAGACAAACGTATAAATATTGATTATGCAGAAGAAGCAAAGGATTATTTATGGAGATTTTATATTAAAGACAATAAATATGTATCAGTAATTAATAAAAATAAAACTGTGAACAAGTAAGCTCACAGTTTTATTTTTATAAAATTTTTTCAGCAACAAATTTTATAACTATAGGAAGTACTATTAAAACAGTGATTAATCTAATTAAGTGTAATAGTTCAACAATATGAGTTTGAGTTTCAAAAGATTCTGACATGATGACCATATCGGTTAAGCTAATGAGGTCAAGTAAAAATAAAATATTATTAAGGTAAATTGAACATGTATATGAATATCTAAAAAGTTTAAGAAAGGTTAGTTTACATCATTTAGATAAAAGGCAAGATGTTTTAATTGAACATATGAGAATAGTTAATGCCATAGAAAAAGGGGATGAATTTTTGGCTGAGCAAGATGCTAGAATTCATGTTATAAATGCAAAACAAAGGTTTATAGAATCTTTTTTATATCTTTAGTTATTTAACACAAAAGAATTTGTAAATTATATAGTAATCCTAACATAAGAGTCAAAATATATTAAAAATATTAAGATAATTCTGTTATAATAAAAAAGAATAAAGTATATATTCAAGGTTATATAAATTTAAAGTACAAACTTTATATAAATAAAACGAATATAAAAGGAGATTTTTATGAAAAGTATAGGTTTTATAGGAGCAGGAAATATGGCATCTGCAATTATTGGAGGAATAGTAAAATCAAATTTAATAAGTCCGAATAAAATAATTGCTTCAGCTTTAAGAGATTCTACATTAGAAAGAGTAAGCAAAAATTTTGGAATTAATACCACAAAAAATTCTAAAGACGTAGTTACAAATTCAGATATAGTTTTTATTGCAGTAAAACCAAATGTATATGACTCTGTTTTAGAAGAAGTAAAAGAACTTATCACTGAGGATAAGATAATAGTTACTATAGCAGCTGGAAAAACTATAGAGTCTGTAGAAAATATAATTGGATGTGATAAAAAAGTAGTTAGAACAATGCCAAATACACCTGCTTTAGTAAATGAGGGAATGACAGCACTTTGTCCTAATAAAAATATAAATGATGATGAATTAAATGAAATCGTATCAATATTTAATTCTTTTGGGAAATGTGAGATTGTAAAAGAAGGCTTAATAGATGCAGTGATTGGAGTAAGCGGATCGTCACCTGCATATGTATTTATGTTTATAGAAGCTTTAGCAGATGGTGCTGTAAAGGCTGGAATGCAAAGAGAACAAGCTTATAAATTTGCGGCTCAGTCAGTAATGGGTTCTGCTAAAATGGTTCTTGAAAGTGAAAAGCACCCTGGAGAACTTAAGGATATGGTATGCTCCCCAGGAGGAACAACAATAGAAGCAGTAGCTGTGTTAGAAGAAAATAATATGAGGGCGTCTATAATAAAAGCTGTAACTGCAGCAGTAGATAAGTCAAAAGAAATGAGTAACAAATAAGAGGGGAATCTAATGATTAATAATGAAAAAATAATAGAAATAAAGAACCTAAATATGAGTTATGGATCAAAACAAGTATTAAAAAATATAAATCTAGATATAAATAGAGGTAACATTATAGGATATATAGGGCCTAATGGTGCAGGAAAAAGTACTACAATAAAAATAATTTTAGGGCTTATAGGTGGATATGATGGAGAGGTGAAAATTTTCGGAAGAGATATTACGGAAGAGGATTTTGAGTATAAAAATAAAATAGGATATGTTCCAGAAATTGTTAAAGTATATGAAAGTTTAACTGCGAGAGAATATTTAACATTTATAGGTCAATTATATGGGTTAGAATATAAAACTTGCGATGAAAAGGCAAAAAAGCTTATGAAAGTACTAGATATAGAGAATGCATATGAAAGCAGAATATCTTCTTTCTCAAAGGGAATGAAGCAAAAAGTAGCTATAATTTCAGCCGTACTTCATAACCCAGATATATTATTTTTAGATGAGCCACTGAGTGGGCTAGATGCAAATAGTGTACTTCTAATAAAAGAGATAATAAATAAACTAAAAGAAAATGGAAAGACTATTTTCTACTCTTCTCATATTATGGAAGTTGTAGAGAAAATAAGCGACAGGATAATTGTTTTAAATGATGGAAATATAGTTGCCGATGGTAATTTTGAAGAAATTAGAAAATCAAGCTTTGATGGTTCTCTAGAAGAAATATTTAATGAACTTACTGGTTTTGCTGAGCATAGTGAATTATCGAATGAGTTTATTAATATTTTAAATGAGGTATAGAGTATGAAAAACTTTTTAGCACTTAGAATTTTAGATTTATTTAGAGGTATATACACGAAACTTGGCGTTGACTATAATATTATGAGATTAATCATACAAGCAAAGCTTACTTTAGATTGTAGAAGAGTACCAACTATGTCTGAGGGTCCGATTGAAGGCAAGGAGAAAAATTATTTTTACAGTTCTCTTATTGTTTATGCTATTTTAGGTGTTATATTTCTACCTATAATTTTAATGAATATAGATTCGAGAATAAAGATGAGCGTTTATTTTTCTTGCTTTATGATATTACTTTTAACAGTACTTATATCTGACTTTTCTAGTGTGATACTAGATGTAAATGATAAAGATATAATCGGAATTAGAGGGGTTGAGCCTAAAACATTAAATGCAGCAAAAACTACGCATATTTTTATATACATATTTATGCTGAGTTTATCTATATCAGGATTTAGTTTGATAGCATCCTTAAGATTTGGCATACAGTATTTTTTATTATTAGTTTTGAGTATAGTACTTATCGATATTTTGATGATAATAATTACTGCTATTATGTATCTCATAATTCTTAAACTTTTTAAAGGGGAAAAGCTTAAGGATATGTTAAATATATTCCAAATTTGCTTTTTATTATTATTCACAATAGGTTATCAATTTATAGCAAGAAGTTTTGATTTTATGCATACTGATATAGCTTACAATCAGTCTTGGTGGAATATATTATTTATTCCTATGTGGTTTTCTTCTAACTTTAGTTTGTTAGATGGAAAACCTATAGATTCTATTGGAATTGTACTAAGTATTTTATCTATAGTTGTACCTATAGTGTCACTAGTAATCTATAAAAAACTTGTTCCAGTATTTGAGAAGAATCTTCAAAAACTTAACGATAATACTTATAAAAGTAAATCAAAAAAAGAAAAGCTTTCTATTAAAGTAAGTAAATTAATTTGTAGAGAGAAAGAAGAAAGAGCTATATTTAATTTTGTTTATAATATACTTGATAAAGATAGAGACTTTAAAACAAAGGTATACCCATCATTAGCATTAGGAGCATTTATGCCGATTATAATGATATTTACTTCCTATGATAACAGTGGTATCATAAACTACTTAATGGAAATAAGGAAAAGCTATTTATTCCTTAGCGGATATTTGGGAATAGTAATTATGCAAAATATAATAACTATGGTTCAATATTCAAGTGAATTTGAAGGAGCTTGGATATATGAAGTACTTCCTATAAAGAATATAAGAAATATATACACTGGGATGTTTAAGAGTAGTATTTACAAGTTGTATTTTCCATCTTTTATACTTTTGTCTATAGTATTTATAGTAATATTTAAATTAGAGGTTATAAAACATTTAGTAGTGCTATTTTTATCTGGTATACTTGTTTCCATGGTTTCTTTTAAACTTAATGAAAAATACTTACCATTTTCAAAACCTTATAATGTAGGAACTTCATCTAAAAATATTATTGTAGTATTTAAATCAATGATTACTACTGGAATATTAGTAAGTATACATTTTGGGATAATATCAATGAATACAAATGTATTTATATATATTTATGCATTAATATTAGTAGGTATAATCAAAATAAGTTGGAAGGGTATTTTTACTGTTAAGGAAAATACTTAGAAGAAATGTTAAAAAATTCAGATAACTCAATTTTAAAAATGTTGAAAAATAGACTATAATTGATATGTTGATAAAATATATTAATTATAGTCTATTTTTTTAAAACCTTTTTTTTAGATTTAGAGTCTAATAGATATGAGAAGAAATTTTTACTATTATGGAAGGGGATATGATGGAAGAGATAGTCTTAGTTAAGAGAGCCATTAAAGGTGATTGTGAAGCTTTTGAAAATTTGATAGATATGTACTCAGATAGGTTATACAGGGAAGCGTACTTAAAATGTAAACATGAGGATGATGTAAAGGAAATAATTCAGGAAACTATTTATAAGGCATATAGAAATATAGGTAATTTAAGAGAACCTAAATATTTTAAAACTTGGATAAGTAGAATACTAATAAATGTTTCTAATGATTATATAAATAAAGTTGGTATGGTTGATTTACAACATGATGAAGAAGCTTTTATAAAAGAGGTTATTATTGATGATAATATTGAGATTAAAATTGACTTGTTTAATGCGATTGATGAGCTAGAAGACAAATATAAAGATGCAATTATTTTAAGGTATATAGAGGATTTAAAAATAGAAGAAGTATCAAAAGTATTAGATCGTCCTATTAATACGATAAAGACCCACTTGAGAAAGGCAATTCGGGATATGAAAAATCTGTTAAAGGAGGGATATGAAAATGAGTAATAAAATTGAAAACATAAATATAAATGATACTTTAGTAAATGAATTAGAAGAAATAAGTGTAGAAGAACTTGATTTAGAAATGAATGAGTTTTATATAGATGATGAAAAAATAAATTCAATAAAAGCACCTAGTAATATGAAGATCTGGGTGAGAGATGCTATAGATAAAGCAGAAGTAGATATGAAGAAACATAAAAGAAAGAAGCAGATAATTGCAAGTGCTGCGAGTATAGCAGTTATATTTTTAATAGGAGTATATAACCCTGTGCTGGCTCATAAAGTTCCTTTTTTAGAAAAAATATTGAAAACCATAAATGATACTTTAAAAATAGATGAAATTAGTTATTTCATTGGGTTAGATAAAATAGCACCAAAGGCTACTTTAGATGAAAGTAATAAGGTTAAATTTATAAAACCTTCAGAATATAAGGTGAATAAATTATATAACGAAGGAGGAGAATTTGAAGATGAGGTTTTAGATGATAAAGAAGGTAAGCAAATTCAAGAACCTAAAACTGAATATTTAGCAGTTCAGTTTATACATAAAATGTCAAATAGAATAATAAACCCCATAGATGGCAGAAAATATGGTAGTATAAAAATAACGCCAAAAACTATAGAACTTGCAATAAATGGACTAGAATTAATTGAAAGTGATGAAGATAGGAAACACTTATATAATGAACTAAATAAATGGAAAAATGGAAAATTTGAAAATGCAGTAGATGTACATAATTATGTATGGTATATGTTAGATGGAGAAATTGGTAAAGCTATATCTATAAAAGATGAAGTAGTAGATAATATAGTAAATACTTATTTTAATTAATGCATAAAGTAGAAAAGGGGGAATTATTATGAATTTAAAAAGAATATTTATAGTTGCAAGTGTGTTAATCATGAGTATGTTTGTTTTCTTAGGATGTAATAAAGAAGAAAATATTGAAGCCGTAGTAAATAATTACGCGAAATTATTAAATGATGGTAAATATGAAGAATTATATGAAGAATTAGCAAATGAATCTAAGAAATATATAGATGAAGAGTATGAATCAAAAGAGGGATTTGTGCAAAAATATTCTAATATATATTCAGCAATGGGAGTAAATAACATAAAAATAGATATAAAAGATTCAGAAAATAAGTTAGAAATACCAATAACGATTACCATGAACACAATTGCAGGAGAGTTGAAGTTTGACGATGCGAATATTAAATTAGTAAAAGAAGATAATAAATACAAGATATTATGGAATGAAAGTTTAATATTACCTCAAATGATACAAGGTGATAAAATAAGGGTAAAAACTACGAACGGCAGTAGAGGTCGTATACTCGATAGAAATGATAATTTATTAGCATATAATGGAGAGGTTAATTTTGTTAATATAGTCCCAGATGCTTTTGAGGAAAATAAGAATGAAAATATCAGTAAGATGGCTGATATTTTAGATATAAGTGAAGAATACATAGAAGATAAGTTAAATAAAAGTACAAACTCCGATGAAGCTTTATTTATTGTAAAAGTATCAAATTATGAACAAGAAAAAGTTGAAATTTTATCTGATATAAATGGTGTAAGTGTACAAAAGGGGATATCTAGAGTTTACGCACAAGGGGAAGCATTCGGTAGCTTACTTGGATATATTGGTAGTATTACCGAGGAAGAGTTAGCAAAAAATCCAAATAAAGGTTATACTTTTTATAGTCAAATTGGTAAAAATGGATTAGAACAAGTTTATGAGGATAAGTTAAGAGCAAAAGAAGGAGCTCATATATATATAGAAAGAGGAGATGAACAAATAACTGTAGCTAAAACTGAGGCTAGTGATGGTGAAGATATAAAATTATCTATAGACTCTGAACTTCAAGAGGATGTATATAATCAGATGAATAAAGATAAGGGAGCGTCAATAGCTATGGATCCTAAGACAGGAGAAGTACTAGCTATGGTAAGCTCACCTTCTTATGATTCAAATACATTAGTAACATATAAGACTAAAACTATAGCTAAAACTTGGGAAGAAAGTAAAAATGCAGAATTTGACAACAGAGCTAACAATGCTTATTCACCAGGATCAACAATGAAGCTTATTACAGCATCAATAGGACTTGAAAATAAAGTGATAGATCCTAGTGAAAAGATGGAAATAAAAGGTTTATACTGGCAAAATAGCTCATCATGGGGAGATTATAAAGTAACTAGAGTAAAAGATGCTGGTTCAGTTAACTTGTATGAGGCAGTAAAGTACTCTGACAATATATATTTTGCAGATAAAGCAATAAAAATTGGTGCTGAAAAATATATAGAAGAAGCTAAGAAGTTTGGAATAGGAGTAAAATCTACATTTGAATATCCTATGGCTAAATCTCAAATATCTAATAATGGAAAGTTAGAAGATGAGCTTTTATTAGCAGATACAGGTTATGGACAAGGAGAGATACTTACAACTCCACTAGAGATCACAATGGCATATAGTGCTTTAGGAAATAATGGAAATATCATGACTCCAAGATTAGTTATAAGTGAAAATAATGAAGCCAAGATATATAGCGAAGCTATATCTAAGGATTATCTTCCGGAGCTAAAGAAATGTTTTTCTGCTGTAATAAATGATTCAGACGGAAGTGGAAACTTAGCTAAGATAGAAGGTGTAAATCTTGCAGGAAAAACTGGAACAGCAGAAATAAAAGGTAGTAAAGATGATAAATCAGGGAGTGAAAATAGTTGGTTTGCAGCTGTAGACTTAGATGATTCAAAAATAGCTATATCTATGGTAATGGAAGATATGAAAGAGAAATCTACATCTCAGTATTTAGTTCCTAAAGTTAAAAACATAATAGAAACTTATTTAAATAGAAAATAAAGAAAAAGCCCTAATTAAAAAAATATAATTAGGGCTTTTTTAGTGATTTTATTTGTATTTTGGGATAGTTATAATTTTTTTTAATGTAAACTTTAGCATAGAAGTACTAAAATAGAAGAAAATAAACTTAATAAAAAATAAATTAAGGAGTATTAATATGAAAGAATTTAAAAAGATATTATTAATTGCTATAATGACTATGCTTGTAAACACTTCTTTTTCATATGGAAATATTAATAATGAAGAAGACCTTATATTAAAAGAAAATTTAGAATCATATACAGAAGAAAATAAGAAGGACTCTGTAAATGAAATATTTGAGATAGAGACAAAGAGTATAATTGAAGATAGTGAATTCTTCAAAGCAAGGATAAAATATCCATTTTTAAAGATTAAAGATAAAAATACAAATAAAAAAGATTCAAAAGTTAAAATCGTTGAAAGCATTAATGAAGAAATATATAAGTATATACTAGAATTTAAAAATAGAATCAAAGAAGAATCTAAGCAATATGAAAAAGATTATAAAAAGATATATTCAAAACAGAAAGAGCAGTATGTAAAATATCAGTATGAAGCATATTCAGAATATGAAGTTACTTATAATAAAAACAATATACTAAGTATACCAATAACAACTTATGAATTTACTGGTGGAGCACATGGAATGAGTTACTTAAAATCGTATAATTATAATTTATTAACTGGAAAACAAATTAAAATAAAAGATATTTTTAAAAATGGAACTGATTACGAGAAAATAATAAATGATTCTATTTCAAAAGAAATAGAAAAGAATAAGGATTTATATTTTACAGGTGAAAATGGATTTAAAGGCATCAGTAGTAATCAAGATTTTTATATAGAAAAAGATGGATTAGTAGTCTATTTTCAACGATATGATATAGCTCCATATTATGTAGGTATTCCAAAATTTAAGATACCTTGGAATCAATTTGGAGCAACTAATATAGATATAGAATAAAGTTAAAATTAAAAAGGATACAGTATTTATTATAAAAACTGTATCCTTTTTAATTTATTGATGATATTAATTATTCTTAAATTGAATTTTAATTATTTAAGTTTGTAGGTTCCTCACTAGATGTATTACTATCTTCATTATTATCAGAAGAATTTAAATTATTATCTGTTGAATTGTCAACAGGTTCATTTGATGAATCTTGGTTAGTATTATCATCAGTATTAGAAGTAGGAATATCATTAGAAGAATTATTCTCAGCTGGAGCTTCATTGTTTTGGTCTGTTACTTCATTATTATTAGATTCTGATGAGTTATTATCATTACTACTAAATAATCCAGTAAACCAATTCCATATCTTTGAGAAGAAACCTTCAACTTGCTCATTTGATGGAAGGTTTATTGCATCCTTATCAGTAGCATCTATTTGAGCTCCATCACCAAGTAAATTGTCATTAGTATTTCCAAGTATACCTAAATCTTTATTACCCTCAAATATACCTGCAACCCAATCGCCTATCCCACTAAACCAACCTTTTATAGTATCGAATAAGCCCGAATTTGGATTTTCTCCCATAGCTGATAAATTTTCATTTACATTATCTTTTACACTATTTAAAGCATTTTTTATGCTGTCATAATCATAATCTTGTTGTGCTATTTTTGTCATTAAATCTTTTATTTGTTGCTCTTGGTCTGGTGTTAAAGTTACGTTGTAGTTATTTGTTATATTGTTTATAGTGTCAGCAATTTGTATAGTATCACTAGTATTATTTTTTATTATCTCTGTTTTGATATCATTGATAATACCTGTAGCTTTATCTTGGCCAGATTCTCCACCTATTTCATCTGCTAAATCTCCAGTTATTATTAGCTCTTCAGATGCAATTTCTTTTTTTGTTTCATCTAAAGGTTCTCCAGTAGCATCCTCGAATGCTTTCATTATACCAGTCATCATTCCCGTCCCAGAAACTGGGAATGGAGCAGCTGCAACTACATTAGCATTTTCAATTCCACAAGTAGACATTATACTTGCTATCATTGAGCTAGTTGCCCAAGTTATATTGGCAGTTTTTACATTTATACCACTACCAGCTTTTGTTGGCTCAACATAAGCACAAGAGAAGGTTTTTTTACCTAATTGTTCTTCAGTTGCTACACCTTGTAAGTACTTTCTTTCTTCTTGGTTATTTACTTCTATTATTACCACTTCATTTTCATTAACGCCAAAGTACTTTAGCATAGTAGCACGTTGTTCTTTGCTTAAGTTTGCACCTAAAGTAACAACTCTTGAACTATCTGCAAAGGCAAAGTTAATGCTACTTATAAATAGAGCACCACATAAGATTAACGAAGTAATTTTCTTTTTTATTTTCATACTCAATCTCCTTTAATTTGTTGTACACATAATATATACGATTTGTTTACAGAATTTATGTATTCTCCTGTCTAATATACTATAAACTATTTTAAAGTTCAATTGGTTTACAATTTTGTAACTGTAATTACGAAAATATTACAAAATTATTAAGGAATATTAAGTGTAATCTAAATAAGATAATTAGAAAAAATAAAAAGAAGAAAAGAGAGATTTTAGTAGTTTACTTACTAAAAAATCACCTTTAACAGTATATGAATTTAATATACTACTGAAGGTGATTTTTATTTATAAAGTTTATCCACCAAGAGTAACATCTTGTTCATTATACCAATCTAAGGCATTATAGAAATCTTTAGGAGTAAAATCAGGCCAATAACTATCTACTACATAGAAGTCTGCATA
Source organism: Clostridiaceae bacterium (assembly GCA_902362365.1). Lineage (GTDB taxonomy): Bacteria > Bacillota > Clostridia > Peptostreptococcales > Peptostreptococcaceae > Romboutsia_E. Next base: position 25,947 of record CABIVQ010000025.1, read on the forward strand.
TACAGACTGTACAGGTAAAAAGCCACTAAGTCTTCTTCTACCTCCCCATCTTATTATAAGGTCGATTCTAGAAATATCTTTAGAATGTATGTAAGGTAAAATATGCTTCTTAGAAGAATTAGCATCTTTTAGTAAATTTAAATCCCATTCCCATCCATAGTGTATTAAGAAATTTACTTTAGTACCTCCATTACCAAATTTCTGTCTAGTAGTGAATGGAAGTAGTTCCTTTGGGAAGGCATTTGACTCTGTATTTCCTATTACAAGTATTTCGCAGTCTTCTTTAGTTAAAAGCATAACAGAATCAATACAAGCTTGGGTAAATGCAAGTTTTTGTTCTGTAGGACGCTTTGTGTTATCTACAGTAAATCCATAAAATGTTACTTCTTTTATATTTTCTTTTTGACAAAGTTTAAAGACTTCAAGACCAGGGTTTATTCCATGTTCATAGCCCTTGTCTTTAGTCATGTTGTTTGATAAAGCCCAACGTCTATTTCCATCGGGTATTATTCCAATATGTTCTGGTACTCTCATAGGCCCTCCCTAAAAATTAGAAATTATTGTATTATTGTTTCCAAGGGAATAGAAAATAAACCTATAAATAGAAAATAATTACTTATATACATAAAATTATAATTACTTTCTTGTTTGTAAATTAGTATAAGTGATATGATTTTAGTATATGCTCTGTATAAAATGAGTTTAAGATATAAATTATGGAGGGTTTGATCAAATTAAACTTAATGGAAATGTATTTTCGAAAGTATTAGATATGGATACTGGGATAACAATAGTTACACCAAATGATTTGAAGTTAGATGGTTATTATAAAGTAGTTTATCTTTTTCATGGATTATGTGATAATTATAGAAATTGGGTGAATTATACATTATTTCCTGTATATGATAATAGGCATGATGTAATATTTATAATGCCTGAAGTTCAAAGAGCTTTTATACTGATATGAAATACGGATTAAAGTACTTTTCATATATTACTGAAGAACTTTCCAAAATTTGTAAAAATATATTCAATATTTCATCAAAAGAGAAGATACAGCTATAATGGGGGCATCCATGGGTGGATATGGAGCATTAAAATGCGCTCTTTCAAAGCCGGAGCAATATGGATTTTGTGGTGCATTTTCTCCAGCATTCTTATTTTTAAAGGACTATCTTAATTATCAGAGAGATGCTGGTATTGTTAAGTACGAGGACTTAAAAGCTATTTTTGGAGAAGATTTGACTTGGAAATCGGAGTTTGAACTAATAGAACTAGTTAAGAATTTATATAATAAATCAGATAAGCCTATAATTTATACAGCTTGCGGATATAATGACTTTTTGTATGATGAAAATTTAGAATTTAGTAAAATAATGAAGAACTTTAATATAGATTTTACGTATGAAGAATGGCCAGGTAATCATGATTGGTATTTTTTTATGAGTCGTTGTATAGAGCATTAAATATTTTTTTACATTAAAAGAAAGTAAAGAGGAAGGATAAGTAAAATGAAGCAAAATAAAAATGATGATATTAACTTTTTTAACAAATATAGCAAGATGGAGCGTTCAATAGGAGGACTTGAGTCAGCTGGAGAATGGCATATTTTAAAGACAATGCTGCCATCTTTTGAGGGGAAGAGGGTACTTGACATTGGGTGCGGATTTGGATGGCATTGTCGATATGCATCAGAGCAAAAAGCTAGTTCTATAGTAGGTATTGATATATCAGAAAAGATGCTTGATACAGCAAAAGAAAAGACAAATGATTCTAAAATTAAATATGAATGTAAAGCGGTAGAAGATATTGAGTTTAAGAATGAAGAATTTGATATAGTAATTAGTTCTTTAGCACTTCACTATGTTAAGAATTTCGATGAAATTTGCAAAAAAATATATAATAGTATTTCTAGAGGAGGAGATTTTGTATTCTCAGTAGAACATCCTATTTTTACAGCAAATGCTCAACAGGACTGGTATTATAATGAGGATGGAGAGATATTACATTGGCCAGTGGATAATTATCAAGATGAATCTATTAGAATAACAAGATTTTTAGATGAAGAAGTTATTAAATATCACAGAACTTGTTCCACTTACATAAATACACTTATTGAAAATGGATTTAATATAGTTAAAATATCAGAACCTGTACCACCTAAAGAAATGGTTGATGAAAATCCATATTTAGAAAATGAATTCAGAAGACCAATGTTTCTTATGATAGCAGCAAAAAAAGCTATTTAAATGGCAAAATACGAGTAGAATTGAATATAAATAATATAAGGTAAAAAGGAGGGGGGAATGGGAAATATAGCTTTTGCTTTTATGTTAACAGCTATTGCAGGATTATCTACAGGTATTGGAAGTTGTATTGCTTTTTTTTCTAAAACAGATAATAAAAAATTTTTATCTGTCACACTAGGATTCTCAGCTGGTGTGATGATTTATGTATCTATGATAGAGATATTTTCAGAGGCAAAGATAAAATTAGCTATATCTTTTGGAGATAAAATAGGAACTGGAATAACAATAATAGCATTTTTTACAGGAGTATTTTTAATCTTATTAATAGATAAATTTATTCCATCAGAAAGTAACCCTCACGAGGTACATGATACATCAGAGATTAATGATTCTGCACTAGAAAATAATAAATTGCTAAGAACTGGAGTTTTTACTGCGCTTGCAATAGGTATACATAACTTTCCAGAAGGAATAGCAACTTTTATATCTGCATTACAAGATTTTTCTATAGCTATACCCATTGTTGTAGCAATTGCGATACACAATATTCCAGAGGGGATTTCAGTATCTGTTCCTATTTACTATGCTACGGGAAGTAAGAAAAAGGCATTTGTATATTCCTTTATTTCTGGTCTTGCTGAACCTATTGGAGCTTTAGTTGGATATTTAATATTAATGCCGGTTATGAATGATACAGTATTTGGTGTGTTATTTGCTGGTGTAGCTGGTATTATGGTATTTATATCTTTAGATGAGCTATTGCCACTATCAAGAGAATATGGAGAAGGGCATTTATCCATTTATGGTTTAGTAGCTGGGATGGCGGTTATGGCAATAAGTTTATGGCTATTTATGTAGAATATAAGATTTTAATATTTTAGTATATTTTTAATATTAAGAAGAAAATAGTAAAGCTAAGAGTAAATTCATATAGAATTTACTCTTTTTAGATAAATTAAGGAAATATTTATTCTCAAAAACTTAGAAAAGCAGGAGTATATGTGTACTTAAATGAATTAAAAGGAACTTTTCATGGTTTTGACAGCACGTATAACAGAAATATTGTAAAAAGAACAATGGAAACTAGAATTGAAATATTAAAAAGATATTTAAATGATTAGAGATATGTATGTGTAAATTAACCTATTGTTTTAGTGCATAAAATACTGATAATATCTTCTTGCAAAAAATATTTTATTAATATAAGAGTAGAGTGTATTTTTAGATGAAATTCAAGGAAATCTAAAAGAAAATAAAATGAATTTTTATATTTTGGAGGTCATTATGAGCTTATACTTAGGAAAAATACATTACTGGCTATACAATAAAATATTATGGTTTGAAGGACTAGAGGATGAAATAATAAGGGTAGCTAAAGAGGAGAAGTTAGATATTGATAAATTAGCAAAGGAGGCAAATAAAAAGTTTGGAGAAAAATTACCGAATAAACCTTTAGAGGAAATTATAGATACTAATAATATACACGGATGGCTTCAAGATAGAATTCATTCTTCAGAAGGTAGAATGGCATATTGGATAAGAATAATCCTTAAAAATGATAAAGATAGTATTAGTAAAATAGAAAAAGCATATATAGATCAAGGTATTAAGGCAGGCAAAGAATGTTTAGCTGAAGGGATAGATTTATCTAATGCAAAAAATATATACAATAAAATAAATGACTATATTTTAGATGGAATGCCATGTGATAGAGTTAATGAGATTTTAGAGTCTAATGAAGATATTGTAAGTTGGAAGAGACGAATTTGTGTTCATAAGGATATCTGGAATGATGAAGTTGAGCTATTTTATCAATTAAGAAGTTTGTGGATTAAGTCTTTTATTAATACTGTAAATAATGAATTCAAATATGTTGAAGATGATGGTGTAAATAAGATAGAAAGAGTTCAATAAAACCATAACTAAATAAACTGTGAAATATTAGCAAACATGTCTTGATTATTTATATCAAAATAAATAGTTTTCCTATATTTGAACAAAGAACTTTAGAAAGTCAAATAGAAGCATTAAAAGATGATAGATATAATTGGATAGTAATATGTGATGAAAGTGTAGTTGTAGGTATATTATTATATTGGGAGTTTGACAAATATAAATATATTGAACATTTAGCTATATATTCAGAATTAAGAGGTAAAAGTTATGGTTCAAAAATACTAGAAATTTTCTGTAGAGATAATAAGACAATAATTTTAGAAATCGACCCACCTATAGACGAAATAGCGCTTAAAAGACTTAAGTTTTATTCTAAAATAGGGTTTATGCTACAAGAATTTAATCATATAGATCCTCCATATAGAAAAGGATATGAAGGTCATAGTTTAAAAGTTATGTGTTACAATAAAAATTTAGAAGAATATGAGTATAATGAATTTAATGAATTTTTAAAGAATGTAATTATGATATATTCAGAATGTAATTAGATATAAGAAATGAGAGCATATAATTATATGCTCTCATTTAATTTTACAATTGAGCTTATTTATTTTAGTTATATAAATTGATTATTTCTGAAGCTTTTTCCTTAATTTCCGAGATGGCATCCTTAGGTTCTATTATTTGAATATATTTACCGTATCCAAAGGCAAATTCTATACCCTGCCATTTAGCATCAAAATCAATATCAAGATATATTTTATTTTCTTTTATAGTTGTATTCCTTATAGTTATAAATTTTCTTTCTCTTATACTATTTAAAATGGATTTATCAACCTTAAACGTAAAAGTATATTTTGGAATTAAATTTTTAAAATTACTAATAGATGATTTCCAATAATTCTCTAAATTAAAATCCTTTGGTCTAACAAAATTATCATTCATTAAGTAGATAGATTTTATTGAATTCACTTTATAGGCTTTAGTTATGTCATTATTTATGCCAACTAGATACCAAACTCCTCTTTTGCATACTAAACCAAGTGGACTTAATATAACATCTTTTGTTTCATTTGTTTTTTCGTATACAAATTTTAGTACTTTAGAGTTCCAAATTGAATTTTGACACTGTGATAGTATATCTTTATTTAAAGTTGTAGGAACTTCACCCCAAGTATTCATATCTATATAAATAAAGTTTTGTATATTTTCAATTTCCTTTAATTGGTTAGGAGAAGAATTACCTAAAAGCTTAAGGATAGTAGAGTTTTTTAGTTTTTCCATTCCTAAATCTTCTAAAATCTTATCTCCTGTAGAGAGAAATAAAGAGAATATTTCATCGTTATTTATTCCATTTAAAGAAGTTTTGTAATCTCCTAGAAGTTTTATTCCTCCATTTATTCCCCTGTCAGCGTATACTGGTATTCCAAGACTGCTTAAAGATTCAACATCTCTATAAATAGTTCTAATGGAAACCTCTAACTGCTTAGATAATTCCTTAGCTGTTAGCTGATTATGTATTTGTAGTAACATTAGTATAGAAATTAATCTGTCTGCTTTCATAATTTTTCCTTTCAAATATGACATAAGATGTCAACTATTCTAACTTATAATATATTTTATATCAAGTAAGATATTTTATTAATTTGGGAATGTAAAGATTTTATAAACAAAAATTAATATCTAAATTAAGAAATATAGAAAAGAGGAATCACAATATGGATAGAAAGATAATATTAAATTTAGCAATGAGCATTGATGGATATATAGCTTCAGAGGATGGCGGTTATGACTGGATTGTTGGAGATGGAAATGACAAATTAGATACTGAAAATACATGGGATTATGATAAATTTTTAGAGGGAATAGACACTGTAGTAATGGGGGGAAAGTGTTATGAACAAAGTTTTCATAATGATTTCAAAGACAAGAAAGTCTATGTAGCTACTTCAAAAGAAATAGATGATTATGATAATATTAATTTTATAAAGGGTGATATATGTAAGGTGATAGAAGATGAAAGAAAAAAAGACGGTAAGGATATATTCTTATTTGGAGGAGGAATTGTAATAGATAGTTTTATTAAGTCGGATATTGTAGATGAGTATATAATAGGAATAATACCGACTATATTAGGAAAAGGAAGATCATTATTTTTAGGTAATAACCCAAAGATAGATCTAAAGTTAGATGACTGTATTATAGATAAAGGCATTACAATATTAAGGTATTCAAAAAGGTAAAAATTTCATTTTAAAATATATTTATTAGTTTATGGAGAAAATAATGATGTATTTAGTATAATATTTTATATAATTATGGAATATGAAAGGGGGATAATTAAAATTAAAAAATTAATAAAATTATCTTTAGTACTTATAATGATTGCATTAAGTTTTTTATTTTATAATAAATATATAGAAAAAAAGTATATTGATGAAACTAAAAATATGACTGAAAATGATATAAAATTAGTCAATGAAGTAATATCACTAGCTAAAGAAAAAGTAGGACTTGAGTATATATGGGGTGGCAAAGGAGAAATAATGACTGATGAAAGATTGGACGAGCTTATCTCTGAGTATGGAATAAAGCACTATCCTTTAGATAGAGATAAATATATTAAAAATCAAGCTTTTGACTGCTCAGGGCTTACTTATTGGACCTATAAAGAAATAACAGGAGTAGAGATAGGGTATTCTACCTTACAACAAAAAGAGGTCTTAAAGGATTATAAGGTAGATAAATCTGAGTTACAACCAGGTGATTTGATTTATACTCCTGGACATGTTGTTATGTATATAGGTAAAGGGAAGGTTATACAGTCCGCTAATGATAGAGCGTATCCTATAGGTGGTGTGAAAATTTCTTCAGTTTTAATGTATAAAAATGGTGAAGTATATAGGCCAATTTGGTATATAAATAAAACTTTAAAAAATAATAGATAAGTTATTATTAAAATAGAGAAGATGCTTATAAATTAGTATTTTCTCTATTTTTTTCTAATTCACTTATTTATTAGTAATACATAACTGGACAAGCACATATATTTATATAAGTTATAAAGAAAAATAACGAGGGGGATAAAATATGAGGTACTACAATAAATCTACGAATGAAGTATTAAAGTACTTAAAATCAAATCCCGAAGTTGGTTTAAGTACTGAAGATGTAGAGCAAAGAAGAAAGAAGTATGGACTAAATGAATTTCAAGTAAAAGAAGGCAAATCTCTTATGGAAGAGATAAGTGATAGTATTATGGAGCCGATGATACTGATTTTATTAGGAGCAGCAGTAATAAGTGCCTTTGTAGGAGAGGTTCATGATGCCATTGGAATATTAGGCGCAGTACTTATAGGTATTTCTATAGGAGCGATAACAGAGGGAAAATCTAAAAAAGCAGCTCAAGCTTTATCTAAATTGACTGAGAATATAGGGGTAAAAGTACTTAGAAATGGTAAGATTAAGCAAATATCCAAAGCAGATTTAGTTCCTGGAGACATAGTTTACTTAGAAAGAGGAGATATGATACCGGCAGATGGAAGACTTATACAATCTGTAAATCTAAAGATAAGAGAGGACATGCTTACAGGAGAATCTGCAGATGTAAGCAAAGATGCTGATAAAATAGTACAAATGGAAATTATATATGGAAAAACTGAAATTATAGAACAAGATACCATACCAGCAAAACAAATAAATATGGTATTTGGAGGAACTCTTGTTGCTTATGGTAAAGGTGTAATGGTTGTAACATCTACTGGAGATAAAACTGAAATGGGTAGAATTGCACAAAATTTAATTCATGAAGATATTCCAACACCTCTTCAGCAAAGACTAGGAAAATTAAGTGCAAAAATAGCTACTATATCAGGAGTTATTGCAGCTATATTATGTGCATATATGATTATAAAATTAAATATAAAAGGTCAGATAAATATAGACACTTCAGGAATATTAGTTTTTTTACAATCCATAGAACCTGCAAAAGATGTGTACTTAGTATGTATAGCATTAATAGTTGCTACAGTTCCTGAAGGTCTACCAACAATGGTTAATATAACGCTGGCGATAACTATGCAAAAGATGGCTAAAATAAATGCTTTAGTAACTAAAAAGGAGGCGTGCGAAACTATAGGTTGTGTATCTGTAATTTGTTCTGATAAAACAGGAACTTTAACACAAAATAAAATGAAAGTAGATGTAGCTTATGTTGATGGTAAATATATAGATAGTAGCAAATATGTTAGTAATAGTTACTTTGAAGAAAACTGCATTATAAATTCAACTTCAGATATTGAAAAAGAAGGAAATTCATACAAATATATAGGAAGTGCAACCGAATGTGCATTGCTTTTATATCATAATGACAAAAACTATAATCAATTTAGAAAAAGTACAAATCTATTATCACAAATTCCTTTTAACTCTGAGAAAAAAAGGATGTCTTCATTAATAATTAAGGATGAAGACATTGTATTCCTAACTAAAGGAGCTCCTGAAGTATTATTAAAAAAATGTATGTATATGCAAAAAGGAAGAGATATTGTTTCAATAACTCCACAGATAAGAAGAAATATATTAAATGAAATAAGAAAGTTACAAGTTAAATCTATGAGAGTATTAGGTTTTGCTTATAAAGTAGTAGATAGATCACTTTTGGAAATCGCAATAACTTCTAATAAAGAATTAGATATAAATAGAAATATAAGATCATATGAAAATAATGAAGATTTAGTTTTTGGAGGATTTGTAGGTATACTAGATCCTTTAAGAGATGGAGTAAAAGAATCAATACAAACTGCATTTGATGCAGGTGTAGATGTAAAGATGCTTACAGGTGACAATATAAATACAGCAATGTCAATAGGAAAAGAAATAGGGCTTTTATATGGAGGCAAAAAAGTTGTAGAAGCTACATATATAGATATATTATCAGAAGAAGAATTAAGAGATGAAATAAAAGAAATATCAATAGTTGCTCGATCTAAACCAGATACAAAAATGAGAATAGTACAAGCTCTACAAGCAAATGGAGAAGTTGTAGCTGTAACAGGAGATGGTATAAATGATGCTCCTGCACTTTCTAAAGCGGATGTAGGTATAGCAATGGGAATTTCAGGAACAGAAGTATCAAAAAATGCATCAGATATAATCTTAACGGATGATAGTTTTAGTACTATAGTTGAAGGTATAAAATGGGGAAGAGGTATATATGAAAACTTTCAAAGATTTATACAGTTCCAGCTTACTGTCAATATAGTAGCCTTTGTAATAGCCGTTATATCTCAAATCATGGATACAAAAATGCCATTTACAACAATACAATTATTATGGGTAAATATAATAATGGATGGTCCACCAGCTTTAGCACTCGGACTAGAACCAGTACGAGATTATGTTTTAGACAGAAAACCTATTAAGAGAAATGCTGGAATAATAGCTAGATCTATGGGAGTCAATATTATAATAAATGCCGTACTTATAATATTGATAGTTTATACTCAACAGACTTTTAATATATTAAATGCTACACCAGATGAACAAAGTACAGTTGTATTTTCATTGTTTGCCTTTAGTGCACTTTTTAATGCATTAAACTGTAGAGAGTTTGGGATTCGTAGTACCATACCAAATTTCTTTAAAAATAAGTTAGCACTAGAAGTTATTGTTATTACAGGTATATTCCAGATAATTATTACTCAATTATTTAATGGATTTTTTGATTGTGTGCCACTAGGAGCAAATATGTGGATAAAAATAGTACTTTTATCATCAGTAGTACTTATATTGAATGAATTCGTTAAATTCATTTTTAGAGGTGGAAAAAATATGTATAGAAGAGCTAAATACTAATTATATGGTTATAAGAAAAATTTTAAATCCATTGTTAAGTAAGATTAAATCTTAAAACTTAACGGTGGATTTTATTAATTTATTTTTAGATAAGGAGTTTATATATAAACCTAAGAACAATAGCATATTTATATTTTTTACAAGAATATATATTAATATAGCATAAAAATATTGTTATTGGAGGAGGTAAAATTGATAAAAATAGATCAAGATAAATTAATAAGTATCTTAAATAAAAAATGGGAATACAGAATATGTCCTATGTGTGGAAGTGGGGATTGGATAGTGTCAGATAAAATATTTGAATTAAGGGAATTTAACAATGAATATATTAATAAATATGATTTACCTATACAGCCATTAGTTACAATTACTTGTAAGGAGTGTGGAAATACTGTTTTAATAAATCCTTTAGTATTAGATTTATTAAGTAAATAAGGGTGAATATAATGGAGTTTAATAAAGGTAATCTTGTAATAAATAAAGAAAATAATAGAAATATTGAGTTTTGTAAAGCACAAAGAGAAAAAACTCTTACATTAATAGAAAAAAGTAACACTATACAGATAAAGGAAAGCTATTATAGCCAAGGATTAAAACAGGCTAAGATTGGATTTTACTTTGGATTAATAGGATCTACTATTGGATTATTAGTAATAATAGGATTTTTAGTTTTTGCAGGTGATAAACTATGGGGTACTTGCTTAGGAGTAATAACTGAAGCTGTATCATTGCTGATATTTAAGATATCTGACAATGCACTAGATAGAATGGGTGATTTTTTCGATAAGCTAAGTAAAGACTCAAATATAATTAAGTCCATTGAGTTATCTAAATCTATTAAAAGGGATGATACAAGAGATGAATTACGGAGTAAATTAGCTTTATTTTTAGTGGGTATGAATGAAGATAAATCAGAGTAAAATAAAGATTAAGCAATATAAGTGAGTGTAGGTAGATTATTTTAATATAAGTCTACCTACAGCCATATTTTTATATAAAATATATTTGGATAAAATTAAGAATATTCCGAGGTAGCTCAATGGTGGAGCAACCGGCTGTTAACCGGTAGGTTGAGGGGTCGAGTCCCTTCCTAGGATCCAATATAAATACTTAAAAATAGCTATTAACATTTCAAAATAGCTTTTTTTTATGCACAAATAAATAAAAGGATATTATTGAAAAATATACAAGAAGTAATATTAAGATATTCAATATGCTATAGAATAATATTAATAAAAATAAGAAAATATAAAATATATAAAGTTTGAAAAGGAAAGATAAAATATGCAATTAACGAAAGACAAAAACTTTTACAAAACTATTATAAATATATCTATACCAATAACGCTGCAAAACCTAATAACAGTATCAGTAAATATGGCAGATACTGTTATGCTAGGAAAGTTAGGTGAAATTCAGTTATCAGCTTCATCAATAGGTGGTCATTTATTTTTTATGCTAATGATTCTTATGTTTGGTTTAGGTGGTGGGGCTAGTGTAATGTCTGCTCAGTACTATGGTAAAAAAGATATGAGTTCAATACACAGCATATTAAATGTAACTTATAAATTAGCTATTATGTTATCTATAATATTTTTGTTAATATCTATTCTTTTACCCAAAGAGTTTATGATGCTATTTACTAATGATAAATATGTTATAAATCAAGGTATAAAATACATACGCATAGTAAGTATTAGTTATATTTTTTATTCACTAACAATTTCAACAAGTAGTGTATTAAGAGCAGTAAAAAATGTAAAGGCTCCTATGATAATAAATTCAATATCTTTATTAATAAATATAACTTTTAATTATATATTGATATTTGGAAAGTTTGGTATTAAGCCTTTAGGAATACAAGGAGCAGCCATTGCTACTGTAATATCAAGATGTTCTGAATTTTTACTAGTAGTATTATATATGATGTTATTTGAGAAAAAAATTAAATACAAAATGAATTTTATTAGAAATAATAATAAGGAGATAAGAGATAAATTTATAAGAGTAACTACTCCGATTTTTTTAAATGAATTATTTTGGACAATTGGGTCTTCAACAATATCAATAATAGTTGCAAGAATGGGAACAAAGGTTGTAGCAGCAAATAGTATAAATAATATTGTTTATCAATTTGCATTATTATTTATACAAGGTTTATCTAGCGCTTCATCAGTGATAATTGGTAATACAATAGGAAAAGGATTGTATAAGAAAGTAAAAGAGTATGCAAATACTATTGCTATTTTAAGTTTAATTTCTGGAATTATGGCAGCTATAGTGGTATATGTAACTAGACTATTTATAGTAGATATCTATAATGTAAGTATTCAGACTAAGCTAATTGCAAAGGATATAATGATAGCAACAGCTATATGTATATTTTTTAGAGCATTAGGTTCAACTCTTATGATGGGAGTACTTAGAGGTGCAGGGGATAATAAATTTGTATTTAAATATGAGATGATATTCATGTGGTGTGTAGCTATTCCACTTGGCTTTATAGGAGTTTTTTATTTTAAATTTAATGTACCAACAGTATTTTTACTATTAAAAAGTGATGAAATATTAAAAGGAATAGCAGCATACATAAGAGTTAGAAAAGGTAATTGGATAAATAATGTAACCTTAGGTGATAGATAGGTTTAAGAATTATTAAACTTATTAAATATTTTATCAACGTTATATTAAATGAGGTAAGGAACTAATAAATGTATATACAATATAAAAGCTTATGATATTAAAAAAGAAGATTATTTATAATATCATAAGCTTTATTTTGATTAACTATATTGAGTTTCGCAATCTTCATTAACAACTGCATTTTTATTAATAAAAAAGTATTCTATGCATAATACTATATTAAAAATCATAATTACAGTTAAAGAGTATATTAAAGGATTTAGTCCATCCCCTATATAAAATGGAGGTGCGTTCATGTAAGCATAATTAGAATTTAATATTGTATTTACCATTAACATTAATAAATGATAGGCAGTTGTAAATAATAATAGATTTTTTAAATCTATTTCTGACATACCTATTTTCTTTACACTCAGTAAGTAAATAGATCCCCATAGAAGAAACAAATGTCCAATAAAATAGGAAAATTGAGTTATATGTGGAAATGAAAAAGGATCAATTCCAGGAAGTAATAAAGCTGATATTGAGCCAAATATACCCCAATAAGAACCGATTTTCATTAAAGGTTTTCTATTAAATATTAAACCAATTCCTACAAAGATAATTGCAATTCGGCAATGAAACAAGGGCAGACCCTCTTTTAGTAAATTATATTTACTTATAGAATACCAAGTATATAAAATTACTTGTTGAGTTATCAATATAACTCCTATAAATAATTCTAGAATTCTATTTTCTGTTTTCATAACAAAAATAAAAATACTTACCAATAAAGCTATAAATAATATAAGCAAGTGCAATTTTCCAAACGTAATAAAATTATTTTTGTCTGTTGCACTTCTAAAAAAATAATAAATATTTTTCATATTAATCTCCCTCTAATTAATTATTATATATAAATTATTAAAAATTTATCATGTATCTTTTTGTACTTTATAAAAAGTAATTATAGCATTGAATATAATATACTATTATGTCTAATTTTGCAAAGAAAAATGGTTTTATATAAATAAATTTTTAGCTTTGAAAATTATTAATCAAATATCTATAAAAGTTAAAAATTCAGAAAATTATAAAAAATTGATGAATTTTAAAAGGATTTCTTGTTAAAATGTAGAAAATATATTATGGAATATATTTTTATTAAATATTAAGGGGGTAAGAATGAGAGGTTTATTTAAGAAATGGAACGAAATAAGTTTAGTTAAAAGAATTGTTATCGGATTAATAATTGGTATTATTTTAGCTCTAACAGTCCCAACATATGCTAGTCCAATTGTAATATTTGGATCATTATTTGTAGGAGCACTGAAGGGAGTTGCTCCAATACTTGTATTTTTCTTAGTAATGACTGCGATTTCCCAACATAAGAGTGGTAAAAAGACTAATATGAGTTCAATTATTGGTCTTTACCTTTTAGGGACATTTTTAGCAGGTCTTGTTGCAGTTATAGCAAGTTTTATGTTCCCAATAACTTTAACTCTTGGAGTTAGTGTTAATGATATTACACCTCCTGGAGGAGTTGTAGAGGTATTAAAGAATTTACTTATGAATGTAGTAGATAACCCTGTTAAAGCATTATTCAATGCAAATTATATAGGTATATTAGCTTGGGCCCTAATTTTAGGTCTTGCACTTAAAAATGCTGCAGAGTCTACAAAAACAATGATAAGCAATGTAGCAGATGCATTATCACAAATAGTAAGATGGATAATAAACTTTGCACCATTTGGTATAATGGGTCTTGTGTTTGATAGTATTGCTACACAAGGGTTAGAGACTTTACTAGGATATGGTCAATTGATTATTTTATTAGTTGGCACTATGGCATTTATAGCACTTGTTGTGAATCCAGTTATTGTTTTTATAGGGATACGTAAAAATCCATATCCACTAGTATTAAAATGCTTAAAAGATAGTGGCATAACAGCATTCTTCACACGTAGTTCAGCAGCAAATATACCAGTTAATATGGGGTTATGCCAGGAACTAGGTTTGGATAAAGATACTTACTCAGTGTCAATTCCACTTGGAGCTACTATAAATATGGGTGGTGCAGCTATCACTATTTCAATATTAACTCTTGCAGCAGTTCATACTCTTGATATTCAAGTAGATATAGGAATGGCTATAGTACTTAGTTTACTATCAGCAGTAAGTGCTTGTGGAGCTTCAGGTGTAGCTGGAGGTTCGTTATTATTAGTTCCACTTGCTTGTAGTTTATTTGGTATTCCAAATGATATTGCGATGCAGGTCGTAGGTGTAGGTTTTATAGTTGGGGTTATACAAGACTCTTGTGAAACAGCTCTTAACTCATCTACAGACGTACTTTTCACAGCTGTAGCTGAATTAGCAAAGTGTCGTAAAAAAGAAAGTAAAAATGCAAAGTATGCAAAGGATGTTAATTAATTTATAATCAAGGGATATAATTTATCCATTGATTTTTTTTAATCAAAATACTAAACTTGAAATGTTTTACAGACACATAGCTCAAGCGAATCAAATTTTCTTATGAATAATTTTACAATATGGACTTATAGGTAAAATTATGATATTGTTATTTTTAGGAATTATTATTAATGACTAAAATTTATTATCAATAAGGAGAAATAATAATGATAAACAAGGTAGCTAAAGTAACTGTATATGTAAACAACCAAGATGAAGCTAAGAAATTTTGGACAGAAAAATTAAATTTTGTAACTAAAATAGATGCGACAGAAGGACCTCTTAGATGGATAGAAGTTGCGCCAAAGGAAAGTGAGTGGGTGACTATAGTTCTATATGATAAGAATCTTATGAAAAGTCAATACCCATCGGCTAATGTAGATTACAAGACAGTAATACTAAGTACAGAAGACTTAGATAATGCATATAATGAAATGAAGAGTAAAGGAATAGAGGTAAGTGATATAGTTACTATGCCATATGCTAGATTATTCACATTCAAAGATCAAGATAACAATGAATATTTATTACGTGAAGACAAATTTTAATAAATTGTATAATAAAAATAAAACAGTATAGAATTTATACTATTTCTATTATTAATATATATATATAAGCCTTCATTAAATATGAAGGCTTTAAATTACACTTAATAAATTTATTAATAATTTTAATTCTCTTTTCTTTTATAAAACAATCTAAATCCAGTAATAAGAAATGCAATAAAGCAAAGTATAAAAGATACTATAAATGCCATGTGCATTCCATATAAAAATAAATCATCATATCCTTTAATATATCCAGTAACAGTATATCCTGCCTTATTGCTCATTGAAAAATATAGTATTGTAGTAGATAAAGATAGACCTATAACCATACCTAAGTTTCTAGCCAATGAATTTATACTGCCAGCGATACCTAAATGTTTTGGTTCAACAGAAGACATTATTATAGAGTTATTAGGCGATTGGAATAAAGCAACACCGATACCAGTAAGAGTAGATAGAAATACTATAAAATATATCGGTGTGTTTTGGTTTAAAAATATAAATAAAATCTGAGATATACTTACAATACCTAAACCACTAAAAGTTAAACCTTCAGCACCTATTTTATCAGACAAGGCTCCACTCAATGGTGCTACTACTATCATAGCTAATGGTACACTCATAAGAATTAATCCAGATATCATTGGTGATAGCATTAATGTATCTTCTAAGTAAAAAGGTATTAAGGTATTTAAAAATAAATTTGATGAAAATACTAGTAACGCGCTTAATAATCCTAGAGAAAATGATTTACTATTGAATATAGTCATATCAATTAAAGGATTTTCAATCTTGTTTTCAACATATAAAAATATAATGAACATAATTACGAATAAAATAAAAAGTCCTATTACTAATTGTGTTCTAAATCCAGTTACTTGACCTATAAATATACCCATAAATAAAGAAATTATACTTGTTGAAAATAGTATGAATCCCAAATAATCGATATTAAAATTTAGATTTTTAGAAATTTTTTTAGGAAATACAAAGTATCCAAGTATTATTGCAAATAAGCCAACTGGAATATTTATTAGAAATATGTAATGCCAAGAATAATTTTGAAGTATTAGTCCTCCCAGGCTAGGTCCAGCTATACTACCAAGAGAAACAAAACTACCAAGTATACCTAGACTTTTTCCTCTCATTTCTTTTGGGAAATACTCTGTAATTATACCGTAGTTTGTAGCCATTGTCATACTAGCACCCAATGCTTGTATAATCCTTGATAAAAGTAACATTTCTATAGACTTACTTGTTCCACAAAGTAAAGAACCTATTATAAATATAAAGGTCCCGATTCTGAAAATTTTAATTTTTCCAATGGAATCACTTAATTTACCCCAGAATATTAGTAAGCAGCAGATTGTAAGCATATATAATGATACTATCCATTCTGCTATACTCATTTCTATATAAAGACTCTTTGATATCATAGGCATTGCTATATTTACTATACTACCATCAAGAGTAGACATAAATGTGAACAAGCATGTGGCTATTAATATTAGCCATATATTTGGATTATTGTTTTCTTTCATTTTTGTCAGACCTCCAAATTTTTATTATAAATAAGTTTCACAAAATTTAATCTATATATACAAAATTTAGAGATAACTTTTTACAAAAAAATTATTTTATTATATATTAGCCAATATTATGATATGATAAAATATAAATATTAGTAATAAGAAAGGAAAATTAATGATTTTTAAAATAATTTTCTCAAGTATACTATTAACATTTTCAGTAATAGGAATATTTATAATTTTCGGTTTAATTTATAATATTATAGAAAATAAGAATCTTCAATATATTAATTGTGCTTTTGGAACAAAAGGAATTTTAATAACTGGAATAATAGGTACTACTGTCCATGAGCTAAGTCATTATATCATGTGTAAAATATTTGCTCATAGAGTAAGAGAGGTTAAGTTATTTACACCAAATAAGTATAAAAGTGAGGGGAGATTAGGTTATGTATATCATAGCTATAGCTATAAGAGTATTTATCAAAATATAGGTAACCTTTTCATAGGTATAGCACCTATGATATTAGGAACTGTATTTATAGGATTATGTTTTAAATCACTCTATCCAGATGTATATACAGAAATTTTAAATCACATAATGGAGTTAATAAAATATAATAGAGAATATAGTATAAATAAAATTTTTTTTGTACTTAAAGAAGTTTTAGTATTATTTATTGGAATGTTTTTATCAATAGATAATTTATTAAATTTTAGATTTTGGATATTTATTTTTATAATGTGTTCGATAACTTCTCATATGTCACTAAGTTCTGCAGATCTTAAAAATTCAAGGAATGGGATAGGATATATATTTTTATTATCGATTGTCATTTCATTATTAGGATACATATTAAATATAAATTTAAAAAACATAGCTAGGTTAATATTAATATATAACATATATATTTTTTACTTTTTATTTATTGGAATAGTATTTTCATTACTAAGTTTATTTATCTTTTATGTAATAAGTAAAGTTGTACAAATATAGAGTAGAAATTTATAGGTTTGTAATAAGTCATTATGCCTACCTATATGGAAATATAAGTAGATACAATGTATAATAATTTTAGCAATAATTTGGAAAGGAAATAAATAATGAAAAGTAGTGAGTTTTATTTTAAAAGTACTAAAGATAATTTAGATATACATGTCTATAAATGGGAGCCTGAAAATAAAAATCCTATAGGTATTGTACAGATATCTCATGGTATGTCTGAAACAGCAATAAGATATGAGTACTTTGCAAAAAATCTAACAGATAATGGATATATTGTTTACATAAATGACCACAGAGGACATGGGTTAACTGCTAAAACTATAGATAATGTAGGGTGTTTAGCAGATAGTGATGGATTTACATATTTAGTAGAAGATATTAATACTTTAACTAATATAATCAAAGAGGAAAATGAAGATTTACCTATATTTTTATTTGGTCACAGTATGGGATCATTTGCTAGTCAAAGATATATTATGGAATATGGTAACAACATAGATGGGCTTATTCTATCAGGTTCAAATGGGAAGCATGGTTTTATTTTAAATATAGCTGAGAAAATAATAAATTATGAAATAAAGAAAAAGGGAAGACTACATAGAAGTAAAGCACTAGATAGTTTAATATTTGGTGGAAATAATAAAAAATTTAAATCTCCAAGAACTGAATTTGATTGGTTAAGTAGAGATGAAAAAGAAGTAGATAAATACATCGAAGACCCTTTCTGTGGAGTTTTATTCACTTGTGGATTTTTTTATGATTTCATAAAGGGATTGCAAGAAATAGAAGATAAAGAAAACTTAAAAAAAGTTCCACTAGATTTACCGATATACATAATGTCTGGAGACAAAGATCCTATAGGTAAAAATGGAAAAGGTGTTTTAAGGTTAAGAGATCGATATATTAAATTAGGAGTAAAAGATGTTCTATGTAAACTTTACGAGGGTGGTAGACATGAGATGCTAAATGAAACTAATAAAGATGAAGTAATTAGGGATATATTGAACTGGATAAATGAAAAGAATAAGGTAAATAAAGTACAAGAGATTTAAAAGTAATTAATCGAAAAAAATAATACTTTAATAATATATAGTAAATGATAAAAGGTAGTGTATTATAATGGATATCTAAATACACTACCTTTTTATATGATAGATTGTCAATATAAGTGCAACACTTTATATTCATGTTGCATCAAATACCTCTGCAGGTGTCCTATATCCAAGACACTTGCG
>CABIVQ010000026.1:0-30540 GCA_902362365.1 Clostridiaceae bacterium
TTCATATTGTTTTTCTGCCCATTTCAGTGCATATAATCTACCACACTTATTACAAAACTTACCTTTACACATAAATCCTATTTTACGGCTATCGCCACATTTTAAACATATATATTCTCTAAATCCTTTACTTATATCTCCACAATTTAATGATTTAATAACTACATTATCTACATGAGTTCTCATTTCCTTCGGAACTCTATGCCACATTCTTTTTTTAAATTCATTATACTTATCTAATAGTATTTCTTTTATTGTTATCTTCTTTTCTGCATTTGTTCTCACATCATTATTATACATCAAAACTTATCCACAAGACCATTTTTTATAATACCTTAGTATATAAAAAAGAATTGAACTTCTTCTTTTGTGATATGAATATAATAACTAGCTTTTAGATATGTGTGTATTACTAACTTCTTATCTTCTTTTTTTACTAATGAATCAGCTTTTATAAACATTTTATTAATTAGTGATGCTATATTATCCGTACCATTGTTCTTATTCGATTTAGTTGGTATTAATTGATATGTTATATATTCCTCTTTTCTAATCTCAAAATACTCACTCAACTTAATGGACTTATATTTAACCAAGAAGTACACCCCCTATTATTTGAATAATTAAATATATTGCATAAGATACAAAGGGTACACTTCTACACTTCTTCCAACCGAATATAAATAATATTGCTCCTATAAGTCCTGCTATAATACATACCTCGGCACTAACGTACATTGTGCTTTGTAATAATTCTTTTAGTAACCCTCCTATCCAGTTAGTTATACTGAAGTTTTGTATAGATTCAATTGTATTCATAAAATTTTGTATAGTATCCATCTCAAAACCCTCCTACGCATATAATTGAGGGTAGAATTGTAAGAATAAGTACCCCAACCAATATTGAATGCCTGCAAATGATGCTTCTTTCATATTCCCACCATTTAATAAACATATGACCATATCTTTTAATCCCATACCCATGCATCCATATTTAGCAAGTAGTATAAGTTTATCTATTATGAATGTAGCCTTATTCATTAAATTGCTTTCAAGTGAACCTGATGCAAATACAGTTAATGTTCCTTTATCAATTGTTATAGCTATTAAGAATACTAATTTAAGGTACATATGTCTATTCTTTTTAATATGATCTATTGATTTTTCAATTAAATTTAATTTATTAATTAATCCTCTATTTTCTTGTATTTCTCTAAATTCTTCAAAAGTATATGTTTTTACTTCATTTATTTTTACTAACATGAATATCTCCTCCTAATTTACAAATAATAATTTCATAACATTTAATCGGAGGTGCTTTTATATGATTCCTTCTTATGTATATTGGTTCGCTGCCGCACTTGGCTTAGATGTAATTCAAAAAATTTTCTTTTAATCCGTATAATTCTCTCTCTTGATAATTTACTACTAATACTCTATTTTCAATAATATCTGCCTAAAATTTTAATACTTTTAAAGGAATATAAATATTAATGTAGAATTATATATCGAATTATATTTTTATAATTCCTTGTTTTCATTTGAGCCATATGGAGTACCAGTCCTGTGGCTCTTTTACATTCACTTATTTTCCTTTCTTTTATCCATATCATCTTTAATTAGCATCTTTATATAAGTAGATATTCCCATCTCATATTTTATATTCTCAGTCAGAAAATTATATATTTCTAGGTCTCTAATATTTTCTTTAAATGATATAGACAATTTAAGAGATTGTTTTTTAGACATATGTCCTCCTTTCTGCATATACTTCTTACTTTCTGATGATGTTTTATTTACTTGTTAATACATTGTATGGAGATTTCTATATTTTGTGCTTGTATATTTTAAATTAAATTTATACCAACACTTTGGGTATAATACTGTTATAAATTAGTATAATATCTATTTTAAATAAAAACATTGGTATAATGTTGGTATAGTTTTGATAAGTTTAAGATAATATCAATAAAACATAAGGAGATATAATATGAAACCAGCTTTTATAGATTTAATATGTGATATACATTACAAAATAACATTTTTAGATAATTGTGATAAAGCTAAAAAATCAATTGAATTTCATGATAAGAGATTTCATTTTTGCCCAGAATCTAAGCTTAATCCCTCAGAAGAATATTTATTCATATTAAAAAATCTTATCGATATGGCCGAGGGTATTTTAATTGATTCATACTATGATGACAGTTTCAATGAATTTGAAAAACTAAATGTGAAAATTTTAGGAGTTGAAATATTATCTATTAATAATATTGAAAGAGAAGAAATATTTATGTAAAAATTATTTTATATAATTGACGTATCGTCATAGTTGTACTATTATATAATTAAGAAAAGCATATTGAGGTGAATGAGTTGAAAGACACAAGAAGTCTTAAGATAATCTTTGGTAAAGGTGGAAGTGGTAGTACAACTACTAGGTTAACTCTACCGATAACATATATCAAGCAGTTAGGTATAACACCTGAAGAGCGTGATGTAATTGTTGAACTAGATGAAGACAAGATTATCATCAAGAAGAAGTAAATTTAGTCCCTGCTCTATTGAGTAGGGAGAATCACACCTCAAATAAATATAGAAAGGAGATTAATATGAAATATGGATTAAGAAAGCCAAGTGTCAAGAAATCATTTAAAGCTCGGACTACAGGAAAAGCTAAAAGAGCTGTCAAGAAAGCTATAATACCTGGTTATGGTAAGAAAGGAATGGGATGGATTAAAAATCCTAAAAAAGCCGCCTATAATAAAGTTTATAATAAAACAACATTTAGCATATGGGATATATTTAAAATATTTAAATAAAAAAGAGCCTACACACAATGGTATAAACCCTAACCTTCAATTAGATTATATCATATGTGTAGCCTTAAAACAATTGATAAATTTAAGGGGGAATACAAATGAGAAGTATAGTAATAAACAATGAATTTGTTAATGAAGTGGAATTAGAATTAGGAAAAAAATATAGATTGGCAGATGATTTTTATGGTGATTTGGAAGGTACATTAGTTAATATTAGTGAATATTATGTATGTACAGATCCTAATATTAGTGTACACGAAGAATTGAATATAACATTAAGAATGGATAACAGTTGGGATGATAGGAACATACTAGTTGATTTTATTTGTCACGTTGAGGAAATAGCTTAAGATATATTTAAATTAGTCTTCAAACGTATTATAGTAACTAGTTATGTAGAATTTACATACTCAAATATTATTAAATTTATATAAGAAAAGGCTATAGGTTTTCATTATTGAATTTACCTATAGCCTTAGTATTTACATATCTATTTTTTGAACTAGTACAGATGGAATAGTTATATCTCCTCCCATTGTAGATGTATAAGTTAGTAATCCTCCGCTGACACCCATTATTGTAATATAATCATCTTCTAATACTATTGAGCTATCATAAGCACCATATATAATATTGTCATAGTTTCCATCTACGGCTAAACGTATCTGAGTTTCGCCATCGCCTTCCATTACTTGTACTACTTTTCCTTTAAATTTAACTTTTTCTCCAACATAGTCGTCTGGAGTTCTAGCTAGTTGCTTATAAGTTATACCTGTATTATACCCTTGTTTTTCTTTAGCCTCAGCGGCTTTTCTTTCTTCCTCTTTCTTAGCCTCAGCTGCCTTTCTCTCTTCTTCAGCTTTTCGTGCATTCTCTTCTTCAATAGCTTTTTGTTCGTCTTCTTTCATAGCAAACCAAGGTTCTGCATCAGCAACCTTATTTTTAAGAGTTTCAATCTCTTCATCTTTATCCTGAATAATGCTACTTTGCTCTTCATTTTTAGTTGTAAGTTCATTAATTGTATTTTCATATTCATCAGAAACACCTACTGAACCGATTACACCAAGTATAAACCCTATTACTATTCCTGCTATAAGAAATGCAGTCTTCTTTAGTAATCTTTTAATATCGATATTCTTTTTAGGCCTTTGTAATCTTAGTTGATCATTATCTTCTGTACTTTCATTTTTAATCTCTTTAAGATCAGCATCTACCTCACTATCAATACCATTATTCCCATTTTCATACTCTTTCACAATAATACCCCCTCAAAATATATTGTATCACTATTTATTATATATAATATCATTGTCATATCTTGTAATATCTTGTTTAATCATAAAAAAATAATGCCTACAATATTCCATTTCGGAATACTATAGGCCAGTTTAATAAATTTGCAAACTCATTAAAATATGTATTTTATATCACACTTCTTGCTAATTCACTAATAATATCATTTTTAATTTTAATTGCTGCTTTTTCTAAGTCTTTTACAACATCATGGTCAACATTGCCAGATACTTCTATTAAGGGTTTATTCATATTAACTGTAATATTTTTTGTATTATCATTTTTAATATATCCTTCATTTGAAGGTGGATTGAATTTCACCGATGAATAATCTAAATTTATAGAATTATTATATTTACCTAAATCAAGGTTACTCATAATTCTATCTAAATCTTTAAATGTATCTATTGCAACCTCTAAGTTACTAATTAGCTCACTTTTAATCAAATCACCAGTTATACTTAAGCCATCTCCAAATTTATCAGTAAAGTTTAGTAAAGCAGATTGTAATTCCTGAATTTCCCCATTGACACCTACAAAAATTCCAGATGATAAAGTATCTTTTACTATTTGTTGTAGTTTTTCATCTGAATACTTATCATCAAGGTTTTCCTTAACCTTGTCGGCTTCTTGCTCTAATCTATCAGATTCCTTATCGAACATATCATTTACTTGTTCGTCCATCTTGTCTTGAACCATTTCTTGTAATTTTTCCTGTTCATCAGCAAGTTGTTTCATAAGTTCTTGAAGTTTCTTTTGACCACTTAAAGAATTATCCCTAGAAAGTATATCTATTTGTTTCTCTAAGTCTGCAATTGTTTCCATCTGCTTGTTATAGTCTTTATTATAATCTGCTTCTTTTCTTGCATCATTATATGCTTTCTTTTCTTTTTCGAGTAAATCTACTCTTGCCTTTAGTTCTTCATCTATAAGTTTTTTACGTTCTTCTAATTGTTTTTTATAAACCTCAGTTATTTTTGATTCAATATTTTTGGTAATTTCGAGTTGATCTTTATAAGAATCCTTGATAGCATTTTGTAATCCTACTATTTCCTTTTCAGCGTCTGGTATTTTATCTAAGAATAAGTCAAGATATGCATCCACTAATTTTTTAGCATCATCAAATTCAGTAGAAGTCTCTTTAAGTTTATTTAATTGGTCAACATAGTTTGATATATTTCCATTGGCATCAAATTTAAAACCATAACCAGTTAATTTTTTATTTAATTCAGATTGTATGCCTTTTAAGTAAGATAAGTTTTCTGCAAGTTCTGATTTCTGTTTTTTTAGTAAATCTATTTTTTCTGCAATTAATTTTGACTTATCATTACCAAAAGCATTTTTCATAAGCACATCTATCATTTCAAGTTGGTTATTTATCTTATCTAAATCTTGATTTAATACAGTCCATTGAGATTCAATATTTAAAGTCCATTTTTCACGCTCAAGTTTCTTAATTTCATTATTATTTTCAACAATTGAATTATTAAGTTTATCCCACTCTTCTTTACATTTAGGGAGTTCAGTCATTTGAACATCTATATATGCTTGTAAATATTTCTTAACCTCATCAAGTTTATCTTTTTCAGTTTCATATTTACTTTGTGCTGCTTCTGCCTTCTTCTCTAATGAACTTTTATTCTTACTGTTTGAATCTACTTTACTTAAAGCATCCTGTGCGGATTTAGCACTCTTTTCTAATGACTCAACGTGTTTTTCCATTGATGCTAACTTTTCTTCATAGTTAGTGAAGTTTCCATCAGATGTAAAATTAAACCCTTTAGAATTAAGTACACTTTTATAATAATTACGTTGTTTATTTAATGTATCTTCAAGTTCCTTTTGTATTTTCTTTTGTTCCTCGTATAACTTATTTTGTTCTTGAAGATATTTAATTTTTTCAGAACCTACTGCCTGTTCCATTTTAGTATCTAATGCACTTAATGAGTTAGTAACCACCTTTATACGGTTTTCTAACTCTGTCAACATTTCTATGTTATATTTTATAGAATCATCAATGTTATAACCTTTATTAGCAATAGGTGTTTTTTGAGTTGCTCTAGATAAAGGATTCGGCAAACTAGATGAATTAGTCCCTTGATTTTCAAGAGGGTTAGAATTAGCATTTTCTGATAAAAGTGTACTCGACACTGAATATTCGGATTGGATAGATTTTACTTGATTAGTGTATGCTGATTTACTACCTTTACCTCCAAAAAAACTACTTACAGCGTTACCTATTGTCTTAAATACTCCAGTTATTGTAAAACTTTTATTTTTTACCTTTTTATCATTTACTGTATCTATTACTGATGATGCGTTGTCTTTTGCATTAATACTAGTATTCTTATCAGGTGTTTTTGAACTATTTACTCTATTTATGGCACTTATAGCATGGCTATTATTACCTTTTAATACAGCAGTCTTCTCTTCAGGGTCTAATGAATTCCACGTTGATATACAATTCATTGCTAAAGTAGCATCACCATTAATTATTGCTGTCTTTTGATCTGGACTTAATGAGTCCCAAAGAGCCATAACACCTAATGCACCACTAGGATCTGCATCTATTAATGCTTGTTTATCTTCTATACTTAATGAATTAAAGTAATTTATTCTTTCTTTAGCAGGTATATCATTGCAATTTAAAACCATAGTCTTTTCTTCTAAAGTTAAATTTTTAAATGATTCTATCTTACTTTCAACATCAGTAGTATCAACAGTAAATTTAGTCTTTAATTCAGAAGGTATATTATCTCCTACTGTTCCCCATATATCATTTAAATACTCTGAAAACTCAGTATTTAGCCTCTCATTTTCTTCATTACGTTCTTTAATTCTTTGGGATAATGCTTTATGTTCCTCATCTATAGACTTTCCCCATTCCCTCAAAGAATCAGCCATTTCATCCATACCTATTGTATCTGCAAAATCAGCCATTCCACTTCCTACGCCAAGTATAAATTCATAGAATTTACCTCTCATACCTTCAAATACATTGGCTATATCATTTCCCAGGTAAGTAAAAGCACTAGGTAAAAATGATAATATTTTTATTGTATTATTAGTAAATTCCATTACATCAGTCAGCTTAGGCAATACTTTACTTCCTATCGTTTGAGACAGTTCTTTCCAAGAATTAGATAAGTCTTGTTGCATAGCTGCATAAGATTCTTCATATGCTTGTTTTGCTTCATCCATGGCACCTGAAGTATTTATGACTTCATCACCTAAATTAGCCCAGGCCTGTATTACGCCCTCAGAGCCATACTCAACAGTACCTTTAAATATTTCCTGAAGTAATCTAGCTCTTTCTGTATCGTCACCAACATCCATTATAGCTTGAGATACTTTCTTCATAGCATCAATAGTTGTTATTGACCCATCATCAATTTGTTTCTTTAAATCATCAATATTTATTCCCAAATCTTTAAATGCGTCTTTTGATGTAGTTGATCCATCAGTTAAAGTTAACAAGAATTCTTT
Source organism: Clostridiaceae bacterium (assembly GCA_902362365.1). GTDB lineage: Bacteria > Bacillota > Clostridia > Peptostreptococcales > Peptostreptococcaceae > Romboutsia_E. The sequence continues at coordinate 7,602 of CABIVQ010000026.1, forward strand.
AACCATATCAGTTGCTTGATCTGTATTCATTCCAGTTGCATTTATTGCCTCATCGATTAATAAGAATGCATCTTTAGCCTCTATACCAAGAGTTGATAGTATAGGTGTATATTCTACTAGTGTGTCTAACCAATCTTGAGATATATTCATACCTGTTTGTTCACCAGCTATTATCATATCTAATGCTTCAGAATGAGTCATGCCCCAATCATTGACTGCTGATGTCATAAACCTGACAGTATTATTGTAGTCATACCCCATACCATTCAATAATTCCATCGATTGAGCTAGGTATTTTGTTTCTTTATTAGTTAAATTAAATCTCTTTTCTAATATTGTTGCTGCTTCCGTAGCACCTTCTAATGAATATCCATTATCTGCAATGTCTTTTATTTCTTTATAAAATGAGTTTGCTTCTTCTTCAGCTAGTCCTAAACTAATTCTTAAAGTAGTTATTGCATTATCATATTCTATTGCTCCACTTATTGCACCTTTTGTAAAAACAGTAGCTATTGCTGCTGCAGTTATTTTAGATACACCTGTTAATTCAACTAAGCTAGATACTACATCAGAAATGGTTGAATTAGCTTCATCTGATGAATTGCTTAGTTCTTCTAATGGATTATCTCCATCAATACTAGCCATAGATGATTTAATATCATTCATAGAATTCTCTAATTTCTTCATATCATTTGTAGTTTTATCTATATCTGTACTATACTGTTGTAATTTATGAGAATTCTTTTGTATTAGCTCTCCTTTATTTTCTAATGCTTTCCTTAAATCATTTACCGCTTTTTCTTGCTTAGAGTATGCTTCTAGATTAGAAGTTTTATTTATCTTACTTAGTGCAGTTTCAGCATCATTTAGTTCATTTTTTAATTCTTCATATGCTTTTACTTGTTTTTCAACCTTCTTGAATAGATCATCATATTGTTTCGTCTGCATTTCTAACTTCTTAGAATTAGACTCAATTGCTTTCTCACCTTTATTTAAAGCTGTTGCATATGCTTCCATTTTATTTTCAGCATTTTCTATACTTTTTGTAGCAACATCAAAATCTTTAGATAAATTTCTACTTTGTTTCTTTATATTGCTAAGCTCTTTTATAAACGACTGGTTATCTAAACTTAAACTTGCGGTAAGCTTTGCTATTTCTTCACTTCTCGCCATCGTTTCACCAACTTTCTTACATAAACTCTGTTGTACTTACTATACTTTCTTTCTTTTTAGTAGAATCAAAATTATTGTATTTTTTATGTGCATCCATTTGAGCAAATATTTTTTTAGGTATTGTTTTTTTAAAACTATCCGCATTTCTTTTTAATACACTTACCCATAAATATTCTAAGTAATTATAATCCCAATCTTCTACTTTTCCTCCGAAACTCTTACTTTTTTTTTTGAATCATTCTCAGGTAAAGATACTTTTAGTAGTTCAACTGCATAATCTACAATATTATTCATTTCTTTTAATTTCATATTCGCAAATATTAAATCTCTATTTAATTGAGGATGACAACTTAATATAGACTGTACAATCATTTCATTTATAACAGATACATCTGCCTTAAATACTCTATCAAACAACTCGGGAACTTTCATGTAATCATCTAACCTTTTAAAATGATATTGGACTTCTGCTATTGCCCCCATATCAAGTCTAGCATTGTAATTTTGACCATTTAATTTTATTTCAACTATATCATTCATTTAGTTACCTCCTTTTAAAATTCTGGATATTGAACTTTATTAAACCACGTATTAACTATATCATTACTATCTGTGTCTATTGTGTAATAAAGTAATCCTTCATTATCTTCATTAGCAACAAAATCGATTTCTAATATATCTTCTTCAAGACCTTTTTTTAAATCTATTGTATTAGCAGTTACATTTGATGGATTAAATTTAACAGAATAAAAACAATACAAAATTTTATTCCCCTGATAGTTTTCTCTACTAAATAACAGCTTTAAATTTGGACTACTTTGTTCAGCTCCAATAACAATCCCTCCATTTTTAGCTTTGTTATAACCAAAAAGAGTACATTGTTCCTCTTCTGTTAAACCTAATAGTTTTAGCTTTCCTTCTGCTTTAAACTTCCCATAAAACCTCATATTTCCATGGTTGGTATACCCATCAACATACGGTCTATTAACATTTATATCAACACTTATAGCTCCTTTAATTGGAATTGGTGTACCATCGTGAGTACACACATGTATATCAGAGAAACCATATATTATTTTATTTTCTATCATCATATCTCCTTTTTAAAAAAATAGAGTAACTGATAAACAATCGGTTACTCTATTTTAAGTTCTTTATTTCTATTTAGTTTTATATACAGTATTAGTTACTTTTAGGATCATTAACCTTTGTAAACCATGTTGATACTAATTCTGGATCTATTGATGCATCTGTTGTATCTACACAATAATAGTAATATCCATTACTACCTTCTATACAAGAAAAATCTAATTCTGCTATTGATTCTTCGATTTCTCCATTTTCTGTTGATACTGCGGCAATCTGAGCTGGTTTAAATTGTACATTATATATAACATGTAATAATCTTCCGCCATCCTCTTTCTCTTGGGCGAAAAGAAGGGCTAAACTTGGCATAGAAGCATTTGCTCTTAATGCATAACCACCCGACATATTTTCTCCCCCCAATAATAACACTTTTTCATCTGTTGTTAATCCTAAAACTCCAAGCTTCCCAGCTCCAGATGACACTCTAACAACATTCTTTTTGACTTCATTATCTGCGCTTATTTTTCTTTCTGTTATATCAAACGAGCACTCAACGCTTTTACCACCTAATATTTTTATAGGTGTTGCATAACTCCCATCTGTTATTTTTGCTACATGGATATCTGAAAATCCAAATATTAATTTATTATCTATACTTGACATTATAAAACCTTTCTTTATTTGTTAAGCTCGACCACTTAACTACCTAATTATCTTTATATAAAAATGAACTCTTCATTTGAGTTCATTTCCTTGAATATAAAGTCCATATTTTTACCATAATAATTTTCATCAAATACATCTATGCAACCATCAAATATGAACTTATTTTCTTTCATTTTTCTTTTAATATCTTTATATAAATCTAAATCTTCAATATTCTTACACCAATAATTTAAAGTAATGTAATATATTGTATTTAAGCTACTATTATCAAATACATTCGCATCCTCTTCATTATAGATATTAAATATAACATACTTATCTTCTGGATCTAATGCCTTGTGATAATAAGCCTTTATATCAAGAGATCCCATTATATCAATTATTTTTTTATTCATTCTTATCACCTACTAAAATAGGTCTTCAGCCAAACTTTCACCTATAGCTTTATTTGCTTCACTAACCGATTTATTCCAGGCTTTTTTCATCCACTTCTTACCAACCATATTTGAAGTTCCATACTCCTGATAGTATCCATATCTGATGGATTCATCTCCATTTTCAATACCGATAGTTATTTTCTTGTTAGTTCCACTTCCACTAATTTCCCCTTTACCTAATGATCGCTCCAAATGTCCTGTATCTACTGGCACAGTTTCCTTTTGGGCTTCTAATATGATATCTGCACCTTTTTCTAATGCATTATCAATTACCTCAGTTTTAAGTTTACGTTCTATTTCATCAAGTTTATCTATTAATGTACTAAAATCTATTTCAAGTCCCACATTAATTCACCTCTTGACATGTTAACTCTAAATACATATGGTCTTCAAATTCATGAACATGTTTAATCTCATATTCTTTATCTTTATGTATAAGATACATAGACTCATCAATATTTCTTTTTCTAACTATAAATTTATAGGCAACTTTAGTATTATCTGCATTAGCTCTCATATAATCTCTAGTCGATACAGTTTTCTTTTTAGCTCTTAAGTCTTCAATCACTACTATATCTTTCATTTCTTCTACACCATAGTTTTTATTATGGACTAATTCTTTTTTTATGATAGTTACTTTATCTCGCATTTCTGAAGGATTCATTTTATATCACCTACCAGTTTATTTTCTTTAGATCAAGTATAGATTTAAGCATTGAACTAGCTTTAGAATTAGGTTCGATAAGTGTAGTACCATTTTCATAATAGTAACTAGCTAAAATTAGTACGGCCATTCCTAGGCTATAGTTTTTTACACCATCAATTTCATTCCCAAAGCTTATATCCGATATTCCTGTGTAATCACTCACATATTCCATTGCATGTAAGCAAAATCCATTAATCATTTCATCATCATCATGAAATGACTCTTCAATTCTAAGATTCTTTTTGACACTTACACAGTCAATAAGATAATTTCCAACAGCACAAGCACGTTCGTAGCTGATATGTAACGCATTATGAAATATCCCTACCATATTCTTTTCCTGTCCATCATCTGTATTGGGCATATAATATTCCCCACATTTGCATCTATACATTGTCTTCACCTTTATAATCTACTAAATAAGTATCAATTGTAGATATATTCAACCTTTCCCTAGAAACATTTATTTTGTCGTTAATGCCTATCTCAAATTCTCCATCATTTGATATTTTCATTACTTCAACTAAATTAGATTCTTTTAATTTTAGGGCAATAGGTTCAGCTATAAAATAATATCTACCGAATACAAAATCATCCAGATCCTTGTGTGAGAAAGATACAAGAGGAGTAACTGCAACTGAGTTATATAACATAATTAATCATCTCCTACCTTAATAAAAAAGAAGGTAGAGATTAATCCACCTTCTTACTTCTTTTCTTTCTTATAGTTTTCTTTTCTATTAAGTTTTGTTTGATAAGTAAATTAGCGATAGAATCTTCTATCTCCACTTCTTCATTCGTTATAAATGATCCCAAATACTTATGTACAAAACTTTGCAATATCTTAACCTTCATAAAATATCACCTTACTTAGCTACATAATAAGCAACTGATTCATCTATTAATTTCTTTATGTCTAATCTAGTGTTCGCTTTTATCATAACTAAATCTTCTAAAAAAGCTTCATCTTTCTTTATAACCATGTCTTTTCTTAGTCCAATTACTAATGCTCTATTTAAATTTGTAAAGAACATACACTTATTGTCAGTTGTCATTTCTGCAACGAATTCATTTATTATAACTGGTTTACCTAGTATAGTGTTTTCTAATACACCATTTATATAAGACTGAACTAATACAGGTCTTCCTTCTCCATCTTTTAATTTTGAAAGTAATTTAGCCATACTATCAGATATTACCCAACAAGCGTTTTGTCTATAGGCAACTGGCAAAGCATAAAATAAGTCTATAACTTCATCAACTGTAACTACTCCGGCAGCTCCTTGTACAACTTCTTTAGCACCATTTTCTTTAGTAAATGTTTCTAATCCTTCAACAGTTCCATCACCTTTTACTATTAATTCATCTAAAGTTAATGCTAATGCTTCAACTAGTTGATCTATTAACTCTTTTTCTAAATCGTACCCTGAATCATTTAATAGTTCTTCAGATATGGTAACTAAGTTTGTATATTTCTCAGCTCCTAATTGAACAGTTTTCCAGTTAGCTTTTTGGTTTACATATTTTTGTAATTCGCCAGTCTTAACAAATTTTCCCAATTTACCAGCTTGTACAGGTATATTGTGAGGATTTTCAGTTACTATTTTTCTAACTAATTGATATAAAGGAGATACGTTTACTAATTTCTTTTCTATCGTATCTGCATAACTTTCTTTTATTACAGAACCATCTGCTGCTGTAGTATGTTCGTTAGCTAATTTTATTTCTTTTCCTTCCAATATTGAGTTTCTTAAGTCCATGTCATTACCATCCTTTTCTATTTTTATATTTGTTAATGTTTCAACCTTTTGTAAGGCTTTTATTTTATTTTCAACTTCAACTAATTCAGATTCCTTAGCATTAAAATCTTCAACTTTAAAGTTTTCAGCTGTCTCAGTCATCACTTTCATAGAGTTAACTATTTCATTTCTTTTTTCTTGTAATGCTTTAAGTTTCATAATCTTTTACCACCTTTTTCTAAATTTGAGCATAAAAAAAGAACTTCATTGAGTCCTACATTTCATACATTTTTAACTTAGCTTTGTAATAATCTAAGTTTATTTTTTCTTCTACTTCTTCACTGACTTCTTTATTCAGAATGTTTTCAGGTACTTTGTTATACTTGTCATAAAGTTCTGATGCGCAAGCAACCATATTTACTTCATCTGTTAGAGTAACATTTTTAAAGTATTTAACAGATTCAACTCCATTTAACCAAGTTTCAGCTTGAACCATCTCTTTAACTTCTTCAATATCTATTCCTTCATTTAAGTTTTCTTCATAAATATTAATTATAGTTTCTCTAATGTTATCTAATAAATCTGCTGCTTTTCTCATTTCAGTTGAATTTCCTTGAACACAACTCCAAGGCTCATGGATCATTATATAAGCATTACTAGGACAAACTACTTCATCACCAACTAATGCTATAACACTTGATATACTAGCTGCTAAGCCGTCTATATAAACAGTTTTATGACCATTATGTCTTTTTAACATGTTGTATATTGCAATACCTGCGAACACACTTCCACCATTAGAGTTAACATAGATATTAAGGTCTTTTCCTTTGTGTTCATCTAAAAAATTCTTGACTGAATCTGGATACTGGTCTGTATCATCCCAAGCACCTAACCAACTACTAACTATATCTCCATAGAAATATAAATCGGCACTTGTATTGGTTGCGTTCTTAACTTCTAAAAAGTTTCTTAAATTATCTCTCATATTATCACCTCCTATTTTTCGATTTTATCTATCCTATCTGAACTAATTGGACTTATGTCACCATCAGATAAAACTCCCATATTAACAGGAACTAATAGTATATCTGTCCCTTCAATGTATGGTAAATTTAATTTTCTTCTACTTTCAGCTAATGTCATTAAACCACCTTTTGTTGCTTTGTCTAAATAATCAATTTGTTCTTTAACGCTAACCCTAAGTATTTCTTGCGTATCAAATTCAAAGAAATATCCCTGTCCTTTTTCTTTTTCTGTAAGTAAATACTTATTAAAATTTTCCTCCATAAGTCTTATGTATGGACTTAAGGTTTGTCTTAAAAATCTTAATGCCTCTTCGGCACTATTATTATAACTACTTGCACTATCAACTAGGTAACTAAAAGGTATATTTAGTAACATAGCTATTTGTTTAATAGTAAATTGCCTACTTTGTAACAATTCTATTTCAGCAGGTTTTAAATTTAATTGCTTAAACTCCAATCCCTCTTCTAAAATAGGTGTAGAAGTCTTATCTGCGCCAGTATAGAATTTTTTCCAAGATTCTTTTAAGTTTTCTTTTGCCTCAGAACTTAATTTTGTATCCTTTGATAAGTACCCTTTTACATTTACACCATTCAATGAGCTATATGCATATTTATTTTCTGATGCTGCTATATTCAGTAATTCCATTCCTTTTTCAAGCACTCCACGTCCTTTATAAGAACAACTATCATCATTATCCTTTATAATATTAATCATTTCATGGTGATTAACTGTCATATACTTATCATTAAGTGTAAATGAATATTTGAAATTAACTGTACCATCTGACAATTTTACTTTACCTACAGTAACATTCTTCAAATATAATAATTCTTTAACTTTACCTAACTTGTCATAGGTTATAAGTGTATAAGAATTACCTTTCAGTATTAAGTTTTTAACTATGTTGTATTTTAAATTTGATGCTACAACTGTCTCACTGGGACTAGCATTAAGTAAATAGTTTCTATAATCATCAACTTTTACTCTTTCACCATCTTTATTTCTACGATAAAGGTAACATGGTAATGTACTTATTGCATTAGCTATTAAATCTATCCCACTCTGAAGTGCTACAACTTTTCTTGCAGTTTCTTCATTTACATTAGTAAAACTTATAGTTTCACCATCTACAATTGTATCGTTAATACCTACTTTTGTGGTGTCGGGTAAATCACTTGTTGAAATTAACTTGCTAAATATCCCCATCTTTTCACCTCCTTATATCCATGTAATACCTCCACTATCATAAACCGAAGGTTCTGGTAAATCGTCAATTATTGTAAAACAATTAATTAAACTTGCTAGCATATCTATTTTAAATTTACTTGACTTCTTACTTATTATGCTTAATGATCCTGAAGGATTAGTTACTTCTATTGCATTACTAACATTTAGTACAAATAAATCATTATTAATAAATTTAAACTTATTAGTTAATACAGATTCCTTTAATAATTTAGTAGCAGGGTGTAATACAAAGTAACTTTGAGGTGTTTCTACACAATCTAATCCTAACTCACTAAGCTTTTGGACAGTTGATATTGCATTGTATTTGTCATAACATACTGCTTTAATCTTACACCCTAACTTATCTTCTAAACTTAATATAAAATCTTCTATAAATGAGTAGTCGATTATCCTATCTCCACAAGCAAAGCAATGATTATCATTTATAAATCTTCTATAATCTATTTTTTCAACTTTACTTTTTTCTTCCACTAAATCTCCTGGTACAAAACACCATGATTGTGATATGTATTCACCTTTTTCTTTAGTAAGAATACTAACTGCTGTATTATCACCACTCATAGACAAGTCAAGACCTAACACAACTTCTTTATTATTCCAATCATAACTTTCAATTGAACATTGTTTAATATCATCAACTGAAATATATGAATTCCCCTTACTTGGAGCAATAAAAAGATTTAAATGTTTTGTTTTATAATTTCCAACCGTACTAGGCATATCGAAAGCAACTTTTCTTTGTTTTATTAAAAATTCTAAGTTGTCTTCTAAATCAAATGCCAAAGGATTTGATTGAAATAATGCTAAGTCACTTGTCCAATCTTTAGGATTATCTGGTTTATATAATAATGCAAATAAAGCTTCATCCTCTATCAAGCCATCTAATACTCTTTCAGCATATTCCACTTCTTCAACCATCGGATTTATTTCTGATTCATATGCTGTAGATATCAATATTCCCGTTCTATTTAACATATTGATTTGTGATGATCTCATTGCATCAATAGGATATCTTTTTCTTAATCCGCCTACTTCATCAGCAACAAATACATTTGCTTTTCTTGCATCCATTCTGTTTTCACTATATGCTAATGCTTTAAACTTTGATTCAGTTAGTAAACATTTTGTTTCTGAGTTAATATTTTTAAATCTCTTCTTAATATATGGTGAAGAGTCTATGATTTTACCCATTTCTTCTTTTATCTTTGATGACAAATCTCTATCTGGAGCAACTGAATAAAACTCAGAATACCTTGGTTCTATTAACATTAATAGTATAAAAATAAGACCTACTAAAAAGGTCTTTCCTGATTTTCTTCCTATTAATAATGTTAATGTTTCATATCTTCTTTTATCTCTCTTATTCTTATGTTTCCAACAAAATATATTTGCTATAAAAAACCATTGGAAGCCAACTAATGATTCATAAGATGAAGTTCCTGCTTTAAGTCCATCTCCCAAATTAATTAATTTGGTTAAATTTGTAATCTTTTCTAGTTCATTAATGTCAAAGAAGTATTTACTATTTTCATCTTCTAAATCTTCTAAAAACTTCTTACATTGTATTTTTACATATTTAGCTTGAGGAATTATTTCTTCATTATGTTTAATATTATCGTTTACAACATCTAAAGCATACTTATATGCCTTATGTTCTCTTAAATATTCCATCACTTCCCACCACTCAATATTTCAAGTAATGGATCATTATCTTCTTCAATCTTCTTTTCTTGATTCTTTAATATCTGACCTCTATTTTTTACACCTAGTCCAACAGTAGAACATAATGTATTATAACTACTTAATAATTTCTGATAACTATTAAGTAATTTACTCTGTTCAACTATACCTATTCCCTCATCAAGTAACTGAACTTGCAATCTCTCTAACATTAATTCTGTAGATATTAAATTCCCCAATACACCTAAATCCAAATCAGATAATAGTCCACTGGTTGAAAGTAGTTCAGTATAAAATTTAAATTTCTTTTTCCAGTTCTTATCTTTAATTTTTAAGTGAGGAGTCTTTAAACTCAAATTGTTATTATTAAATTCTTTTAACCTCTCAGTCATTTCATAGTTTTCTGCACTTCTCCGAGAATAAAAATTATTCATCTCGTACCCTCCTTCCTAAAAAGTTTGAAAAAATCACATTTTGTGAAATAAAAACCCCCTTCGCCTTTTCATTCCCCAATATTTCTAATGTTCAAGTGGGCTATCCCCTATTTTCATCAATAAATTTTAATATTTCATCTCTTGTCTTGCCTTCTATTACTCTATGATGCTCTTTACACACCGCAATCAGATTTTCTGTATCCAGTCTCTTATCCCAACTCTCTCTAATCTTTACTATATGATGCACTTCATTAGCAAGCGTAACTCTATCTAATGCTAAGCATATCTCACAACAATAATTAGATTCTTTTAATACTTCTTCTCTCTTCTTTCTCCAATTCTTTGATTGATAGAACCTATCGCACTGTTCTTCTATATCTGATTTAATACTTTCATGAATTCTCTTATCTTGACATTTAAAATATTTATCATGTACTTTTAAACAATGAGGACATTTAATTAACACTGTTATCACCTTCTTAATATATCTCTACTAAGAAATTAATTACTATAATAAGCACACAAAAGAAATTTACCTACTTGAATATGTACTATTGTTTACGTATCTACTTGCATCAAATGACATTTTTACATTTATCTCATCTATGCTTTCATTATCATTAATATCTTCACTACATTTATCTTCTATCTCTTTCGAAACTAACTCTTTGAGTTTATCTAATGTTAATACTGTATCAGTATTAAATATCATCCTTATGTTTTGAACATTATCTATACTTGCATGTACTTCAACTCTTTCAATTACGTTCTCTCTTTTATTATCATTGTACCAAGAAAATGATTTATAATTCACTTCTTTTATTGATACTCTATCTAACATTTTCATTTTCTATTTCTACTATTCATTTACTTTAAATTATCATATATCTTTTTATTTATACTATATCTGTCAAGTTTATTTATTAAGTTATTTCTAGCATACGCTCTTGCATCATATAAATCTATACTATATCTCATAGATATGAAATAGCTTTCATTCCACAAAGAGTTTATTTTACTCGCTTTAAAATATGCAATAACTAATTCATTATAAATATCACATAACATTTGTAACTCATCACATGAATAATCCTTTATATCATATTTTTCTATTTCTTTAAATAATATATCTACATTATCTAATCTATACTTTTTAAATAAAATATTACGTTCTTCTAACATCTCTATTAAATGTTTTTTATCATTTTTCATTTGACCTTCTGCATTTATCAAATTTAATTTTCGACAAGCATATATTAAATTCTCATACTCCATATCTAGTTCCTTATCTTTTATTTCTTCTTTCTTATCCTTTTTATTAAAAAGTTTCTCAAATAATTTCATTGCTTATTCCTCCTCATATTTATATTGTTCTTTTAAGTATTTGTCTAGATTTATACTTACAAATAATTGTTTGTTTACTATCTCATATAAAGAAGTCAATTCATTACAATCTTCTATAAACTCTTCTATCTCTTGTTCTAACAGTTCATCTATTGCTTCTTTTCTATCTTGACACTCTTGGACTTTCATTTGTAATTCATTTTGTTTTTCAACTATTCTTTTGCGTTCTTTTTCTAAAATCTTAATGCTCTCTTGTGTTAGTAAAATATTAATCATCTCCTTTCATTTGAATCTAGTACTTTTATCTACTACTCTACTACCGAACATTATCTAACTAAAAGCACCACCAATTAGTTGGATAGAGATACTTTAATAACAAACAAATAATAAAATTGGAGGAAATAAAATGGCAAATTATTTCCAATACTCTTTAGCTCCTACCGTTTCCGTTACAGTAGTTTTGCGCTTGGAATATAAAAATTGTAGAGTAGTAGGTAAAAGTACTAGATTTGTATAGTTTTAAAAATATATATCTTTTAGAGCAAAATAAGAATTTCTCTTCGATATAAATTTATGGCATTGCCATTTTGTTCTAATTCTTTCTTTAGATTTATATACTATTCTTTCTTGAGCATGTGTTATAGGTTCTTTTTTCCACTTGCTATGTTTATTTATAAATGAACTACCTAATTGAATTGCTTTCTTCTCAACATATTCTAATAATTCTAATAGATTATCATTCTTTTCTAACTCTTCTAGTCTAGTGTTATAATTCTCAAGTTTTGTAAATTTGTATGATATGTATGTATCATCTGTCTGGACAATATAGAAGTCAATGCTTGGATTTGCACTTAGAATTGATATATTGTAATTGTTAATTGTATTGTAAAACCAATCCAAGTTGCTTATTTCTTGTACTGAATATATGCTTTTATTAAGTAAATCTATTTCTTCTAGTCTAATTCTTTCAGCCTCAAGTCTTAACATTTCTTCTTTCTTTAATTCTTCTTCACGCTTATCTTGTTCTATTTGTTTTCGTTTATTTCTTTCCTTAAAATCTTCACCTTGTTTTAAATCAAATATATTTTCGCATGTACACAAAGAATTTATTTCGCTATCTGATATATCAATAATTAAACAATCTTTTTTATTCTCACTAATCCTCAATCCTCTACCTACCATTTGAGTAAATAAAGTCAACGACTTTGTAGGCCTAGCAAGCAATATTGCATCAGTTGGTGGATAATCGAATCCCGTGGTACATATCCCTACATTGCAAAGTATAGCAAATTTACCAGATTTGAAGTCATTTAGTATCTTTTTTCTTTCTTTTGCATCATCTTGACTATCTATACTTCTAGCATCTATATTATATTTTTTAAATGTATTTACTAAACTATCACAGTGATCTATTGAAGAACAAAACACAATACAATGCTTTCTATTATCCGCTTGAACATAATCAATATAACTCTTTACAATTATTTCATTTCTAGGTTCAACATTTATTCTTTTGTCTAGTTGGCTAAGTACAAATTCTCCTCCTATAATCTTTATATCCTGAAGCGATATATCAGTTCTAACTTTAAAAGATTTTGGACTTACTAAATAACCATCTTCAATTAAACTTTCTATATCCTTCTTATAAACTAGCTTATTAAATAACTTACTTGTTTCTCCGTATGGAGTGGCTGTAAATCCACAGCAAATAATATTATCATCTAATCTATTTACTATTTTGTTTAAAGCTGATACACCTCTATGACATTCATCAATAAAAATATGGCTATAGTCTCTGCTTAAATTATCTAAACGTCTAAAATTATCATAGGCTAATGTTTGTCTTGAACATATAGTTATCTTTCCAATATTTATCTGATCACTATTACCTTGGACTATACCTATTTCCTTTTCCAAATCCTTATTAACACTCAGCAATGAATTAATTATCTGATCTCTTATTTCTATTTGATCCATACATATCATTACTCTTTTATTTTCATTAACTAATTTATTTATTACAGATGCTAGTATTACACTTTTACCTCCACCTGTACTAATCCATACTAACCCTCTATCTCCATCTTTCATGTTTAATATTTTATCAACACATTCAATCTGGTAATCTCTTAACTTTATCATTCATATTCAATCCTTTCATCCCAATAAAAAAAGACTAGACATTGTCTAATCCTAAAATTTTTCCACTTCTATTTCATATTTTCTATAACATTCTCTTTCATTAAGGTGGGTCTTCCTCTTTAGCAATAAAAACCATTGCTAAATTCACCTGACACCCCCTTAAAATCCCCCCTCAGGAGTTTAAAATTGCCAAATATGTTCTTTTTACAATATTCATTTTTTCAATAAAAATAAGGTAAAAATAATAATTAAAGTAATAATATCTCATTAAATATATTAATTTTCTATAGAAGTTATATAAAATTGCCAAATATGTTCTTTTTGCCTATTATATAGACCCTTATATTTCCTGATGGTATTTTGTCACCTTTTTTTAAGTATTTTTGTACTTTTTCATTGTTGCTATTAACTGTTCGTAATTTACCATCCAAAATTAACTCAAAATCATTTTTTAAGATAATTTGATTAACTATAGAATTAAAAGTATGAGGTTTACTATTTTTCTTTTTTAATCCTAATTCTTTAGCCTTATTAACTATAATATCTTTTTGATAATTACATATCGTTCTATATATCCAATTTTTTTCAATCCATCTTATAAACTCATCTTCATTATTTAATTTGACTGATTTATTCGAGTATTCTTCAATAGATATATTTTCTGATATTATATTTTTTAAATGTTTAATAAGTTCTAAATATATTTCTTTAGACATCATAGAACCATCTCTATTTCTTCTATGTACAAAGTTCTTACATAAATTATATTGTTCAATTTGTTTATATGGCTTATTAATCAATTTATATCGCCTATCATATGCTAAATAAAGCCTTTTTATATTACCTCTAAAACGTCCTACAAATTGAATTATATCTACAACTGTTCCATTATAAATTATCACATTGTCTATTTTAAAGGATTCTGTATATTCAAATTCAAAACCTTCTCTTGCGCATGATGTTGCAATAAAATACTTTATTTCTTGTGGTAATGATTTATTTTTTTCTATGTATTCTGATAAATCAGACATTTCTTTTGTATAGAACTCTTTATTTTTTTTACTATTTGCTATTAATACTGCTGCTTCATCTCCCAATTTCTTTTTTAGTTCCATGACTCTTTTTACACTATTTGTCATTACTAATGTAGTCCCATTTATTTTTTTTAATACCTTTATAACATCTTTAAGCTCTGGTATAGAAATTATTTTATCTGTTATTTTATAATTAAAAATTGGCTTATCTAATAAATAATTAAATTTCACATTAATTGAATCTTCATCTAATTCATAATCCGTAGCCGTCATAGCAACTATATATGTTGAAGAATTATTATTTAATTTATTTTCTATGAATTTTTTAGTAAATGGTAATGTCTCATTAAAAGATACATCTGATAAAATTGTATGTGCTTCGTCAAATACAACCAACTTTATATTTTTACATATCAAGTCATCAGTCTCTTTTTCAAATTTATTATAAGTTATAATAGGTATTCTATTAGTATATTTTTCCTTTTTCTCTTTAACTGTACCAAATCCACTATCTATAAATAATTCTCTATAATCTTCATCTTCAATTGATAATGATATTGTCTGAATATCATGTAATTCCGATGTTGACTCTTCGTACGATTCAATTTGTTGATCTCTTGCTAATTTACGGCTTGTAACAATTCTGCACTCATAAGGCTTTATATCTTCTCCAAATATTTCATTTATTTGTTGCCTCAATTTATTAGCCGCAAAATATGTTTTTCCTGTACCACAACCAGCAATAATTAAGTTAAATTTATTTTTGTCTATACTAGAAATATTTACTTCATTACTTACATATCTCAATTTCATATATTACATCACCTTTCACCATCACTATTGTTTTATCTTTCTAAATTTTTCAAATCTCTTACTATTTTTTCATTTGCTTCAAATAGAAAAACCATAAAACTTCTATCTCTTTTATCTCTATCAATCCTAATTAGCTTATGGCCTAATTCAATTAATTTATTTGCATCATTAAAATTTCTTACACATTTTAAATTTATCATTATAAACCTCCATTACCTTTTTAATTTATTAAGGCTATATTTATAACCCATTCACCTTCCCCTGTTTAAAAGGAGGAAAGCCCTGTTTTTTAGGGCGTACCT
Organism: Clostridiaceae bacterium; assembly: GCA_902362365.1. GTDB lineage: Bacteria > Bacillota > Clostridia > Peptostreptococcales > Peptostreptococcaceae > Romboutsia_E. The sequence continues at coordinate 23,435 of CABIVQ010000026.1, forward strand.
TTTAAACTATTAGGTATATACTCATACTCTTAGCCTTTTCATATTCATTACATTTATCATTTATGTAGTCATACTCTGCATCATATATTCCATTTTCAATATCTACTTTTTTATATAGAGTTCCTAACAAATCATTTTCTGAATTAAAAATTTTTTTATCCTCTAAAATAACTTTGCTTGTTAATTTTTTATATGTTAACTTTCCTACTCTACATTTTATTAATTGTCCTAATTTTTCTCGTTTCTTAAAATTTTCTTTTTCAGTCAAATCTACTTCACTAATTTCAGCATCTACTTTTTTGTAGTTTTCGTATAAATATCGAATTTCCCCATGTTTATCTTGAATATATATTGTTCCTAATCCATTATTTAGTTTTAATAAATGCTTTACTAATTCTTCAAAGCAAAACTCCATTATAAATCTACTTGAAATTCTATTACCTTTTGTTGTTTTAATTATAGATAAAGCTTTTAATATTTCTAAATAATCATATTTATCTTTAATCAAAATTTTATACTTATCAGAAATATCTATATCTATCTTTGTATATTCAGTGTTTTTTATATCATTTAATTCATTTAATTTTGCTTTTAATGCTTCTTCAATTGATTTACTTGTTACTCTAGATAAAAGGACTTTTATTTCAGATATATCTTTATGTATATCTAAACTTTCTCTTCGATGGTTATATTCATTATTTAGATTAGAAAGTTCTTGTAGTAGTTCATCCTTAATTTCAACATCATTCTTTTTTGTTAATACTTTAAATAAATGGATATTATTGTATTCTTTTTCGTTAATAGACCTTGCTTTATAGCCATAGAAACTAATTATTCTGCTACTATAGTTATTTAATAAACTATTAGTCCAAGATACATCATTAAATGTTATTAATTTATCTTCTTTTTTATATTTAGCATAATATATATATTGCGGTTTTTTACCTAGTGATATATTTCTTAATGGTTCTAGGTCGTGTTTACCCACCATAACACAAGTCTTAGGACTATCTATTGCCACCATCTGCAAATACAATGTATAGTAACTATAAAGCTTATATTTTTGAAACTTATTGTAAATATGTTTCTTTATAATTTCATCATCAATTTCCTTATAATCTACCAAATTTTGTTTATCAGTTAAATCTCTGTAATCGCAATAAGAATCTTTTACTTTATCGTAAAAAGGTAATTCTTGAATTTTGTTACTTATTTTCGCTCCGTAGTTAGAAAGTTTTCCAATCAAATTGCCCCTTACATTTAGAATGGATTCATACATATTATCATCATTAAATAATCTTATATCTGGCTTTGTACCGTCAAACTGATTTCTAAAGTACCATATTACCCCGTCTTCATCTATGTCTTCAATTACGGAGTTATAGATTATTTCTTCATCAATTACAAAACTTATATCAGTATCTTCGTCTGCACCACTTTGTTTCGACATATCATCGTTAAAAGGATAAAAACATATATCGCTTGCTAACTCCCCAAAGTATTTATTATATAAGCTATGATTTACTAATTCTGTTTTAATTAATTCTGTTGCTGAATTCAATGGCGACCTAGCTAATACTCTTTTTCCAACAACTTCTCCTGGTACATAATGTGTATTATCTTTCAATCCTCTAGAGCTTATTTTCCCTACTAGTTCTCCTTTTTCGTTATACTCTTGATTTATTAAACTATCGATATAGCTAAATGCATCTTTTAAAATCACTTTATAATTTCCTTTTAAGTACAGACCTCCCCCAGCTAGATTATTTACTTTTTTATTTATTAGATTTCCTATCGTCTTATATGTATATTGTAAATTTTTCATATTCTCATCTAATTGTAATAATTTATGTAATTTCGTACTTGCAGATAGCACATCCTGTTCTTCATTTTCTCTAGCTACATCTCCTAGCATTATTCTAATTGCATCTATATCTCCATTTATGACTCTGTTATAAATGTCTTCTGTTTCTTTACTCAAAGTGTCTAATTCTTTCGGTGTTAAATTTAGATTTGATAATATCTGATAGTTTGCTTCTGTATATTTTTTAGGCTGCTCTTTGTTAATTTTTGTTATAGTAAATCCGTCAAGCAACTTTTTATAAGGCTTGTATTTTTCTAATGTCTTTAAATTCTCTATTTCTTCTTGATTTTTAAAATATTTCCCCCATTTCACTTGAGATTCGTTCATAATTATGTCGCAATCAAATAAATCAACATCATCTCCCCAGAAATCTTTTACAATAAGCTTATTTAATCCATGCTCTTCTTTTAGATATTTTTTAAAGTCAAATTTAACTAATAATCCCTTTGAAGCTACTCCTAATTCTCTTATTCCTACCCAAGATAATTTGTATTTTAAATTTAATTTTTTCTCAATTTTATCGGCTATAACAGGCATCATGAATCCTGATCCGTCCATTGCAATGTGCTTAACTTCTTTATTATAATGCTTTTCTAATCTTAAATTATCTAAATCAATTTTTCCACTTTTATTTTCTGCAAACTGTAAATAGTTATTTATATATGTATAAGTCATCTCAGACAATATAGCTTTTTTACATTTTATATTGACTCGTTCACCAGTTGAAAATGCTAAACCTACTCTTGAAATGATATCTTTGTTAATGCATAACTCAGTATTAAATTTTTCAGGTAATTTACCTAATGATATAACATCGTAGAAGGTACTTATAAAGTCTTTCTCTTCTTCATTAATAAAAAAGTATTCACAGCTATATCCCTCTCCTGATTTTTTCATTAATCCTGGTGTCGTTGCAAATGATACATACATTTCACCATCAACCTTAATACCATCTTTAAGCATTTTCAGTGCTTTATGTTTATGATTTGGTAAGTCTACTTTTATAATTGATTCTAAACATTCCTCTATATCTTCGTTTCGATCTGCTTTCCATATCTTATATAGTCTTATTGCATCATTCTCTGATAGTGTTATTTCTTCTTGTTCCCCATTTATTTTTATTTCTCTTATTTTGTATTGTTTCATTCAATAATCCCCTCCTAATTTTAATATTTATAATAATATTTTGCCTTTTTCAGTTATTTTAGCTTTATCATAAAAAACTACCCCTACATATTTACCCTCTCTCATTGCATAATTTAATCCTTCTATTAATTTTTCATTTTTAATGTAACAAATTGCATCTGTATAAATTTCTTTATTTTTAATTAGCCCATAATCTGTAAAGTATCTATGTGGGTCTATAGGTTCTCCGTTATTAAAATCATTTAATATTTTATTTACTAACTCCATATCTACATTTCTTTCTATTGTTTCCATAATACCACTCCTTATTTTTTATTTATTCTATATGCCTCTTCTATTTGGTCTAGATATAAATGTAATTCTTTAGAATTTAACTTATAAATCTCAATAACTCTGTTTAAGTCACAACTATTAATTGATCTTCTTAATAATTCCCAACTTTCTACTGTATGTATAGATACTTTTAGAAAATTAGCAACCTCCCTTCTACTTAGTTCTAATTCAATTCTTTTGTCTTTTAAAATGCTGATATTATTCCTCCTTTCCGTACTTTAAGTACGTATATTGTAGTATAAAAGTTTATACTTCTTTAACTTAATTGATTTAATCTATTGTATATTTAATAAATGGTAATTAATAAGATTTGTACTTTGATGTCTATACTTATAGTATAGAACGATAGACATGAAAAAACAACAATAAAATTTTGTATAATATGGCTATACTATCATTATAGCACAACGAACTTCGTCTAATCAATATATTAGTAGAAGTTCATTGTGTAATTCTTATTTGTCAAATTTATTTTTATACATTATATAAATATTTTTTTATATAATATTTTATATGTAAATATTGCAAATACTAACATATATCAATTTTATAAATTATCGATTCATACTAAATGATATGCCTTGCTTCCCCATAATAGTTACAATATTGTAACCTTTTTTGACTTAAATTTTGAATGAGAACACAGTTGTTCTGGTTAATTATTTAAAGTAATTAAATTAACAAATCCATTATACTTTGAAAAATAGTGGATTTAATTTAGGTCGCAAAATGACTACTGAAATAAAAAACCGCATAGAATGACTACTTTTTTCATAAAAACGGTACAAAATGACTACTTTTAATTTTAAGGTGTTATTTATACCTTATTCATATCCGAATAATCTTTAGATAATTAAAAATATATTAATGATATAACTATTTAATGTATGAATAAAATAATACTGAATTAGTTATCAATTTATTTGAATATGAATAACCTTTAAATAAATTTTGAACAACGGGCAGAAAATTCAGCCGGTTGAAAAACGAATTAAGAGCAGTATTAAAGGTAACTCACTGTTACTTCTAAGAGGATATATTAAATACATATACTCTTATTATGCTAACCTAGGTTAAAATTTAACTAACTTAGCAAAAGATGTATCTAACTGGATAGGGTATTTCAGCGACAAAGTTGGACAAATGATAAAAACAGTTGATGAAGATGAGAAAATAAAATACCTATGTACTAATAGTACAGGGGTATTTTTTTAACTGAAGATGGATTAAGGGTATATAGACAAAAAGAAATAAAGGAAATACTTGAAACCGTTGAAAATACTAAAAACCTACACGATGTCGGTTTTAAAATACCATCGAGAGGATTAATATTAATTCCAAAAAGAGCATTACTAAGAATAGGAATGTTATTAAGAGATTCAGAGGTTGCGAAAGAAGTAAGAAGTAGGTTGTTAGATATAGTACATGATGCAGAAATAAATACAGATTTTCTTAACTTCCTTCTTAAATTGCTTTGCTATTGGTTTTCTACTTTGCATTAATACCTCATATAGTCCGTCTTCTGTTAAAAACCAGTATTCTGTATTATTTTGAAGTACCCCTGTACTATTAGTACATAGGTATTTTATTTTCTCATCTTCATCTATATTAGATAACATCTTAAAATTTATCTTTTATCTTGCGTATACGATCTGATATTTTATATGTTTTTTCTTCAAGTTCTACCTTGTTATTATATTTTATCTGATAACATCTATATATTTTTTCTGGATCACATTTTATTCCATTCACGCCTAGGTATTCTGTTACTTTTTCTATATCCCATTCCACTAAATCACTTTTTTCTTTTAAATACATGTAATATATAATTCCACTTACCCTTAAAGATGCTTTGTTAAAAATATATTCTTCATAGCTAAATCTTTTAGTAGCTTTCTCCAATTTACGATCTATAGCTTGTAATGTCATTGAGTTCAACCCATCATTAGGTGTTCCTATTTTATTTTTTATAAGGTATACTGATTTGTTATTAAATTTGTAATAATGCTTTAAAAAATAATTACAAACCTCCCCCGTACATTCCCTTATTATGGACTTCATATATTCATCAAATATAATTCTCCTGCCTTTTACATCTATATAAGACCTATCTTTCGGAATGTCTTTTTCTTTTAAATTCAGCATCACCTTATTGGGTATATTATTGAATAATCCATAAATTATAAATTTATCGTATGGGTTTTCTATTTTTTTACATATATTTTGTATTTCTTCCTTCGTATAGAAAGCATTTTTTCTATAACATATATTGTTAATATAAAGTCTCCAAATCGCTCTTACATTTATGTCTCCTAACATTTTATTTTCACTTTGCAACATAAATTTCCTCCTAATCACTTTTTTCTTAAATTAATACAATTAATTATTTTCAATGATTGTGTCAATCAAATTCATCCAACTTTGATTTACAATAGGTTTTATTATATTATGAGTATATTAAATAAATATTATCATTTATTTTGTAGTCTAAATTATTACTATTTTCTAAATTGCATAATTAGAATTATTTGTACTATAATAATCGTAAAAGGAGGTGATAAAATGCCTATTAGAAAACGAGGAAAAGCTTGGGAGTATTATTTTGATATAGGTAAAGATGAAAATGGAAAAAGAAAACGTAAAAGCAAAGGTGGGTTTACTACAAAGAAAGAATGTGAAGAAGCCTTATTAGAAGCTCAAATACAATATAAAAATACTGGTAGAATTATAAATGATAAAAATCTTAGTATTGATCAGTATCTAAAATACTGGTATGACAATTATGTTTTATTAAATTGTAGATATAGAACACAAGTTGAATACAAAAGAATTATAGATACTAATATTATTCCATATTTAGGTGGCTATTATTTGAAAGACATATCTCCTGCTAAAGTTAAGGAATTTCTTGACCAACATTATTTAAGAGATATAAGTAAGAAAACCATGGAAGGAATTTTTAATGTCATAAAATATTCACTTGATATGGCTGTATTTCCATATGAGTTAATAAAAGAAAATCCATGTAAATATATTAAGCTTAAATATAAATTTAAACCACCTAAAACTAATAGAATAACAATAGATGATGCTAAAAATATATTAAACTACTTAAAGGAAAATTATAGATTTAGTTATTACATTCCTTTTTTAATAATGTACAACACAGGTGTTAGAAAGAGTGAATGCTTTGGTTTACAATGGGATGATATTGATATAGAAAATAAAGTTATGCATATCCATCATCAATCATTATATAAAGATGGTAAGATGTTATTAGTTGAGTGCAAAACGCCATCTTCAGTTGGCGATATATTACTGGGTGACACCTTAATTAATGAATTAATGTTATATAAGGAAATTATGATTGATAAAAATCCTAATAACTCATTTGTATGTCTTAATACAGAAATGTCGCCAATTACTAATTCAAACTTTGGATGGATTTGTAGAAAGATCTATAATACAATTAATATACGTGTATCAGCTCATAGTTTCAGATATTTACATGGCCAAGTATTACTAGAAAATAAAGCATCTATTAAGGCTATACAGGGTCGCTTAAGACATGCAAATGTAAAAACAACATTACAAACATATTTAAAATCTAGTAATAAACTAGAGGAAATAGCAGTTAATATTTGGGAAGATGTGCTATAATAAATACACCACCATAAAATTAATTATGGTGGCAATATGATGACAACTTCATATTAAATTGAATGCTGACGTAAAATTAGATATCTATAACTAAGCTGTTTTT
>CABIVQ010000026.1:30790-44640 GCA_902362365.1 Clostridiaceae bacterium
TAATATAAGTCATAAAGATTATACTATTCATATTGATTTTATAATTAATTTATTATCTTATATATTATTAGCTAAGTTCATGTTTTTAGCTACATAATTTACTAAATCTACTGTTCTTGTTGAATATCCCCATTCATTATCATACCAAGAAACTACTTTTACCATATTTTTATCTATTACCATAGTTGATAAAGCATCAATTATAGAAGATCTACTATCACCTCTGTAATCTATTGATACTAAAGGTTTATCACAATATCCTAAAATTCCATTTAATTTACCTTTTGAAGCTTCTTTTAACACATTATTTACTTCTTCTAAAGTAACATCTTTCTTTAACTCACAAACAAGGTCTACCATAGATACTGTTGGAGTAGGAACTCTTACTGAGAAACCATTTAATTTACCTTCTAATTGTGGCAATACTTTAGATACAGCTTTTGCTGCTCCTGTTGTAGTTGGTATCATAGACTCTGCAGCAGCTCTTGCTCTTCTTAAGTCTTTATGATTCTTATCTAGTATCCTTTGATCATTAGTATAAGCATGAATAGTAGTCATTAATCCTTTTTCTATACCAAATTTTTCATCTAATACCTTTGCCATTGGTGCTAAGCAATTTGTAGTACAAGAAGCATTTGATATTATATTATGTTTTTCATTATCATAATCATCTTCATTGACACCCATAACTATAGTTATATCTTCACCTTTTCCTGGTGCTGTTATAATTACTTTCTTAGCACCTGCTTTAATATGTTTACTAGCTTTTTCTTTTTGAGTGAATAATCCTGTAGATTCTATAACTACATCTACACCTAATTCCTTCCAAGGTATTTCTTCTGGATCATTGTGTCTAAGTATTTTGATTTCATTAGAATTTATTTTTATTGTATTTTCATCTTTAACTTCAACATTACCCTTAAATATTCCATAGCAAGAATCATATGTAAATAAATGTGCTAATGTCTCTGCTTCTGCTCTAGCATTTATTGCAACAATTTCTATATCCTTATCAAGTCTCTCTTGAGCAATTCTTAAAACATTTCTTCCAATTCTTCCAAAGCCATTAATACCTACTTTTAACATTTATTAAACACCCCTAATACTATATTTTTGTATAATTATTGTATACTATATTGATATTGTATATCATATTTATCTTATTTACAATACTTTATTTTGTATATTTTTTATATTTATGACAAACTAATAATGCATTAAGATGTTAATATGCAACAAGAATAATATATAGTATACACTTTTTCAGTACAAACTCTCTTAAAATATATTCTACTGTTATTGCTATTAAAAAACAATTTAAACTTCTCTTTACTATACTTACTTATGTAATTTAATATAAATATATGATAGTTTTTCTAAATTATTTTGTATTCTTTTATATTTTTATTTATTATATACAAGTGATGTTTTTGATTTTTTGATTTAAACAAAATTATATTGGTATAAATAGAAATATTATTAAAAAGAGGTGACTTAATATGATAACTATAATTTCTCCAACTACTACTATGAATTTTGATAAAAACATAAATTTAAATATATACTCAGAACCTTATTTTTCAGATGAATCTAATTACTTAATGAGTTTATTAAAATCATTAAACTTATCTGAAGTTAAAAGCCTTATGAACTTAAGTGACGACTTAGCAACTTTAAACTTAAGTCGATATAAAAATCATGGTTCAAGTACTAATCCTAAATGCCAAAGTATATTAGCTTTTGATGGTGAGGTATTTAGCTGTATGAATACTTCTGATTTTACAGATGATGACTTTACCTTTACAAATAATCACGTTAGAATTCTTTCTGGATTATATGGTGTATTATCTCCACTTGATTTAATTGAACCTTATAGATTAGAAATGAAGGCTAAACTTGTAAATAATGAAGGTAGTAATTTATATAAATTTTGGAAGCCTAAGATAACGAATTTCCTTGCTCAAGAATTATCTACACATGATAATAAGATATTATTGAATCTAGCATCATCTGAGTATGTGAAAGCTATCGATTTAAAAATATTAGGTAATTCATGTAAATTCGTCAATGTTGAGTTTAAAGAGTACAATGATAAAACAGATAAATTTAGAGTTATAGGTATGTATTCAAAGCAAGCTAGGGGACATATGGCTAGATTTATTATAAAAAATAAAATAGATAATTTAGAAGATCTGAAATCATTTAATTTAAATGGTTACAAATATAACGAGAATCTATCTAGTGATACAGATTTTATTTTTACTAGATAAAAAATTAATAGGTTCTCAAAATATGCTAATCTAATATTTTGAGAACCTATATATATTTTAATTTATTTTTATTAATTTATTTACTTGGCTACAGTATCCTTTATTTTGTATTTCTGATAATATATCATTTATTTCAAATTCAGAATTAGCATATACTAATACAGCAAGTTCTTCATCTTCATTTAATATATCATAATTACTTACTTTTTCTTTTAATACATTAAATATTTCATCCTTATGATTACTTTCAAATCTAAGAAGAGCACTACAATTTTCATCTAAAACTTTATTTACATCTACTTTTTCTTTAGTAAATGAATCTATTGAAGAAATCCTATTATTTAAAATATCCATTACATCACCATATACTGCACTACCAGTAGCAAGCTTTCCTGCACCCTTTCCTACAAAAGATACTTCTCCAACAGAGTCTCCATTTAAAACTACGGCATTAAATTCATTTTCTATATTTGCCAGTATACTATTAGAACCTACTAATACAGGTCTTACAAAACCACTGACTTTATTATCTTCATACTTACTTTGTCCAACTAATTTTATCTTACAGTTTAGCTTTTTAGCATATTCAATGTCTTTTTCATCAATATTAGTTATTCCTTCTAAGTATAAATCTTTCCAATATACTCTATTATCATAAGCCAATGTAGATAAAATCGATAACTTTCTAGCAGCATCATATCCTAATACATCTGAATCTGGATTGGCTTCTGCAAATCCTAATTTTTGTGCTTGTTTTAATGCTTCTTTATAAGATAAACCTTCATTATGCATTTTTGATAATATAAAATTTGTTGTTCCATTTAATATTGCACATATACTATTTATATTATTACCTTCTAAAGATTCTATTAATGGCTTAAGTACTGGTATACCTCCACCAACTGAAGCTTCAAATTTTATACTTACATTATTATCTTTTGCTAGTTTTACTAACTCATCCCCATGCTCAGCTAATAAGTCCTTATTTGCAGTAACTACGTTGATTTTACTATTTAAAGCTCTTTTGATATATTCTAAAGAAGGATGCAAACCTCCTATTACTTCTACTAGAACATCTAAATTCTTACTAAATATTTCTTCTATATCTGTAGTTAATTTATCATAATGATTTATCCCTTCATATTTACTTTTATCTCTTACTAATATACTAACTATCTCAATATCCTTTTTATTTTTATTTTTATCTATAATGTCTATTAAACCACTACCTACTGTCCCATAACCCAATATACCTATTCTCATTTTTTTACCTCCATTTTTTATTTTTATATAAAAACAGACACCTACCTATACAACAGGACGACTCTGTTCGTACTTCAAGCTAAATTAGTTTTTGTATACAAAAAAACTCCCATCCTTAAACATAAGAACGAGAGTATATTCCCGCGGTTCCACCTAATTTAATCCATAATAAGATTCACTTAAAACTTTAACGCAGTAAACGTCTATTCTTACTAAAACCTAAATTATAACTTCAGATAGCAGCTCCTAGGTAGTTTTCAATTCATCTAATTAAGAAAGCCTTTCAGCCTTCCTCTCTGATAACCGAATTAAATTTACTCTTCCTATTCATCACTTTTTATTGATAATATATTTTTTGTATTTTTCAAATAATATATCCATATATCTCAATATTATTTATCCATTTGAGAAATTTTGCTTATTATTTTTTATTATATTCTATTTTATATTTAAATTCATTATTTTAATTTATTTTTATATAATTAATAATTTTTAAATACTTTTCTCTTTATCTTAGTAGTATATTTTACATTCTTTCTATAAAAAATCTTTGCATTAACTTCCGAACCAATTAATATAGCCCAGCTACTTAAATAAATCCAAGTCATTAATATGATTATCCCACCTATACTCCCATAAATAACTTCATAATTAGCATAGTGGTTTGCATAATAAGAATAAACATATGATATTAAAAACCAAGATAAAGTCGCTACTATAGCACCTGGTATAGAATCAACTACTTTTATTTTTTTATTTGGTGTGTATATATATAAACTTAATAATATTACAACTATAGTAATTACTCCTATTAAATTTCTCCATACATTCCATATATTTATTAATACTTTATCTACTCCTATAATCTCTAATAAAAAGTGTCCCAGTTTTTCTCCAAATACTAAAAATATCATAGAAGAAAAAATCAAAAACAAAAGCATAATAGTAAATATCATAGCTATCTTAAATACTTTAATAAAAGATCTAGTTTCTTGAATATTATAAGATTTATTAATTCCTTTAATTAATGCTCTAACAGCTCTTGAAGATGTCCACATAGTCAGAAAAAAACTTGTAACTCCTAAACTAATACTTCTATTCTCTATTGCTGATTGTATTATAGAATTAGCTATATTAAAAGCTGCTTCTGGCATTATATTTTGTAATAAATATATGTATCTATTAATATGTATTATGGGTATATAAACTACAATACTTATCGTAAATAATATGAAAGGAAATAAGGATAGTAATAAATAAAATGATACCTCTGCAGCCCTTGAATTTATCTCTCCATATCGTGATGTCCTTATAATTTTAATAATTTTTTCTTTATTTAACTCTAACATTCTTTTATCCTATCCACCTCCTCATTCTATACTAATATAATATTTAATTAATATGAATAAAATACACAAATATTTTTGCGTTAAAATTACACTGCCACAAATTATGCTAAAAAAATAAAGGGCTAACATACAAATTCAATTCACTTTGTAGCATTTTAGCTACTTAGTTATAAATTAATACATCAGCCCTATCATCTTATTTTAAATTGTATTTATATTTCTTATACAGTTTGTAAGTCCATTACATTACTTAGTATTTTATCTAAACTATTTTTTATTCCGTCTAGTTTAGCATTAGCTTCTTCTTCATCTTTCCCTTTTACAGCTATATAGAATTTAAGCTTAGGTTCTGTTCCTGAAGGTCTAACTGCTATCCAAGATTCATCTTCTAAGAAATATTTTAAAACATCTGCCTTAGGAAGATTATCAATTCCTTCTTTATAGTCTTTTAATTCAACTACTTTAATATCATTTATTGCTTCAATATTAGTATTTCTAAAGTAGCTTATTATTTCTTGTATTTTTGCAAGTCCTTCTATTCCTTTTAATGTTATTGATATAGTCTTTTCTTTAAAGAATGAGTATTTCTTATATAATTCTAATAATCCTTCATATAAACTCATACCTTTTGAATAGTAGTAAGCTGCCATCTCAGCTATTAATAATGATGCTACAACACCATCTTTATCTCTAGCATGAGTTCCTACAAGATATCCATAACTTTCTTCATATCCAAATAAATAAGTGTTTTTATTAGTTTCTTCAAAAGATTTTATTTTTTCACCTATAAATTTAAATCCTGTAAGTACATTTAATACATCTATGTTATTAGCTTTTGCTATGTCTGCACCAAATTCTGATGTAACTATAGTTTTAATAAGAACTGAATCTTCTCTTAATTTGTTATTTTCTTTTAATCCTTCTATTATATAGTTAGTTAAAAGTCCACCTATTTGGTTACCTGTTAAAAGTGCATATTCTCCACTTACAGTTTTTACAGCTACTCCAACTCTATCACAGTCAGGGTCAGTTGCTATTACAAGATCTGAACCACTTGTTTTTGCAAGTGCTATACCTCTTGTTAAAGCTTTTTCTTCTTCTGGATTAGGATATTCTATTCCTGCAAAGTTAGGATCTGGCATTTCCTCTTCTGGTACTATTAATACATTTTCAAATCCAACTTCATTTAAAGCTCTTTTTATAGGTATATTTCCTGTTCCACATAAAGGAGTGTAAACTATTTTAAATTCTTTTCCTACTTTTTCTATAACATCTTTTCTAATTGATTGTGTTTTTACAGCTTCAATAAAAGCAGTATCTTGTTCTTCACCTAGCATCACAACTAAGTTTTTATTTTCTTCAGTTATAGTAGGTATTTTACTGTAATCTTCTATACTATTAATTTCATCAGTTATAGCATTTGCTATTTCTGGCATAACTTGTGCTCCATCTTCCCAGTATACTTTATATCCATTGTATTCTGGTGGATTATGACTTGCTGTTATAACTATACCAGCTATAGTATTTAGCTTTCTTACTGCGAAAGATAATTCTGGAGTAGTTCTTAATCCATCAAATATGTATGCTTTTATTCCACATGCAGCTAATGTATTAGCTGTTTCTATACAAAATTCTCTAGACATACATCTATTATCATGTGCAATTACAACACCTCTGTTTTTTTCTTCTTCTGTTGTGTTTTTTATTATGTAATTAGCAAGCCCAAATGTTGCTCTTCTTACAGTATATTTATTTATTCTATTTGTACCTGCTGCTATTATTCCCCTAAGTCCTGCTGTCCCAAATTCTAAATTCTTATAGAATCTATCTTCTATTTCTTTCTCATTGTCTTTAATAGAATTTAGTTCCTCTTTTGTTTCTCCATCAAAATAAGGATTATTTAACCATGTTTCGTAGTTGTTTTTGTATCCCATTTAATTTCTCCTTTTAAATCTAAATCTTTTAGTATATTTTATAAATACATATTTTAATAATAATATAGTTTATAATTTTAGTAAAGCAAATCTGTTAATTTATGTATATGTCTATAGTCCTTCTACCCCACTTATAACACTCCGATTCACTGTTCATAAATATATCAATAATATTACCTTTAATTGCCCCACCACAATCCTCAGCAATAAAAGTTTTATTGAATTGAGGTATATAAACTTTAGATCCATAAGGAATAACTCTAGGATCTACTGCTATAGTTCCCCATTTTGGCACTGTACCTGTAGATGTAATAGAATCTCCTGCATAAGCTGTTGCTTGAACTACCATATGTTTTCCATTTTTTGAAGCACTATTTGAAGTACTACTTGTTTTACTTTCAGAAGAACTACTATTTCTTGATGTAGTTGATCTTGATGCTACAACTACTTCTTCTTTAATACCTTTTTTTACTATTTTATCAACTGGTTCTTGCGATATTTTTTCACATTCTAAAGCTTTTTTAACTAACTTACCATCATAATATGTAAGATTATAAGTTATTTCTTTTTCTCCTGATTTCCCCTCTTGAGTTACCTTTGTTTTTCCTTTTAGCAAATCATTGTCATCTATTAATTTTACTGAGTATGGTATATCCTCCTTTTCAGTTACTTGCGATTGAGTTACCTCGACTACCTTAATTTCCATATAATCCTTTAATTCTGAACTTAAACTTGGAGTTATTATGTCATCATCATCATACTGAATTTCATTTTCACTAAGTAGTTCTCTTACAGTTTTCTTAAATGAAGATATTTTTATTTCTTCACCTTTTACTATTAAAGATATTTGTTCTTTTTTTAATGTCCAATATCCTCCTAAAAAAACTGCTATTGATAGTGACGTAGCTAAAAATAGTACAATTATTTTTTTCTCTTTAATTTTCATAATTATCCCCCTATTTATAATCCTATAAAGTTTTTATAAATTTAAATGTTCTATATAAAAGTTATATTATATGCTTTTTAAGATTATGTAACTAAATTGTAACTATTCGTTTCTAGATTGTCAATTGACATATTTGTCAAAAGGTGCTTATTAGCTATTTGCAATGTATGCAGTGATATTTTTTTTTACTTTTTTCACATTTCTTTTTCTTGAATATTATTTTTTTAATTAATTTGTAATAATACGAAATATTTTAGTTTTACAGTATAATATATAATTTTTTTAATTAATTTATTTAAAATCATATTTATAAATGCAACAAAAAAGAGTTACTTTTAAATTTAATAATCTAAAAGCAACTCTTTTCAATATAAATATCTAAGCTATTTCTCCACTATTCTTTTTCTTATTTTCATTACCATTGAAGACATCTTTGTCTAATTTACCTAAAGACTTTCCAACTGCTATAGCTGTTGTACTAGCTCCATTTACATTTATCATAGTACGTCCCATATCTAATATCGGATCTATTGCTATTATGCCAGCAGCTAGTGGGAAATGAGCGCCTAAGCCAACACCTGATAAAACTACTGAAACAGCCATTGTTGCTGTACCAGGAAGGCCAGCTATTCCAAGAGAACTTATTGTTATAAGCATCTTATATGCTCATTATTGTTGCTTTATACTAGGGTTTATTAGATATAAGTTATAGCATGATGATGTTTAATGGTGTCATAATGGATACAAAATCTTTTGGTGACGTCAACAAATTCAATTTAATATGTTTTGCATCAAAACATGTTAAGGAGATAATAAAATGAAAAATAATAATGGTAAATTTAGAAAGAAAAAAATATACTTCACTCAAGTTAGTAATTATGCACTAAGAGATAAGTTCTTATCGTTTAGTGCCAAGGGACTTTACTCTTTAATACAAAGTTACATAACTATACCAGATTTTGATTTATACAAAAGTTTCTTAATGGAGATTTCAGAAGAAGGTAGAACTGCATTTGATAGAACATGGAAAGAGTTACAAGAATTAGGATACTTAAAAGTATACAAAATGAAAGATGAAGAGACAGGTACTTTCTACTACGAATATGAATTATTAGATGAATCAGAGTTAAATGACGATGATAGGTTTAATAAGGCTAAAGAAATAAAGAAAAATGTTTATAAAACTGTAAACAATGGTTTTAAAAAGAAGGGTACTATAGTTTCTGTAAATGGAAATAGTCCAGATACACAGACTGTGAATGTAGATAAAAACGTTGAAAAAACACCAATTACACAGACTATGCACATGGATAAATCCATAGATACAGACTGTAACTCTGGAGACTGTGACTCTATAATAATACTTAATAATAATACTTATTCAGTAGTTGTAGAAGAACATCATGAACAAGAAGAGTCAATAGATAAAAACATTAATGTAACAATAGTAGAAACTAAGTGCAAACTTAAAAGAAAGTTAACTGATACGCAAAAAGAATTTGTGTCTACTTGTAATACAGATAAACTATTAAAATCTATAGAAATTGCTAATGAAATCAATCCAGAGTCTTATACTTTTGGATATATAAAAGAGATATATAACAATGATAAAAACTTTATAGAAAAGAAAAAAGCCCCTGTTACTCGCAATAACAAGGACTTTAACAAATCAAATATACAAAATTATAATAATATTATAGACAATTTTGAGCCAAAGTACAACCATAAAAATAGATTTAATGCTGGATCTAATAATGACGCTATATTTAGTTTTGGTAGTGCTGAAGCATTAGAGAAACATTTATTCGAAGTCCAAAGTAAAAAATTTAATAACCGTAGTATTAAACATGAGTTTAAGAAAACTAGCTTTCATAATTTTAAAGAATCATTTACTAAATATTCTCCTGAAGAATTAGATCTTAAAATAAAAGAAAGTCAAAGATTAAAATATGGTGAGTAATTTGTTTCATATGATTACTTTTTAGAAATAGTTATAAATTGATATATTGATACTGGAGTTATCGGGATTATTTTATTAGCTATATTAGTTGATTATGGTATGCTCTTATTTAAATAGAAATATAATAAGGACTCCAAAACATTTCGGAGTCCTTATATAAAATAAAATATCGAATTTAAATGAAATTTTATTGTAAAAATTTAACTATATATACTACAAAAAGTGAATTAATCTATTTCTATATACTCTTTAAAGATATCAATAATAAAATCTGCACTTTTAGGAGTATAATTAGGAGAAATACAAAATGTAATAAAGTCAAAATCTCCATTATATTTTACATCATCAATATTTTTTTTAATCTCAAATGGAACTTCAGGCTCTAATATTGAATTATTTAAGTATTTTTTTTCCATACTAGTTCTATTGTCACCAAATAATTCAAATAATTTTGTTAATTTATATTTATTATTATAGGGTAATTGTATTATTCCGCTTGAATCTTGAAAATTTTTCATAATAAATATTGGATAATCATCACCAAATCCATTTGGATTAGCAACATATGTAAGTTTAGAAATCCATCTAAAAGCAATTGCAAATAGAAGATAATCACCTATTCCAGGCAAACTATATTCTTCAAATAGATTTTCGTAATTTGGAATATTAACCCTTTTATCTACATCTAAACCTAATAAATTTTCAAAAATAAAAAATTGAGAAGCAAAACCTAACCCTAAATCAGCATGCGAGTCTACATGTATCACTTCAAAAGGTGCTCTAAGGGCTTCAATACTTACTAAATCATTCCAATAATATAATGCTTCATGGTGATTTTGTACTATTTTACCTTTGATTTTACTGTTTGTTGAAAGTCCCAAGTTATTTTCAATAAAATCAATAATTTTCTCTTTATTCCAAGGTTTATAATCTTCACTAACTCTACTTGTACACTCTTGAGGTATGGAATAAGGTACATCTTCTAAAAAATAATCCATATCAATATCTAAAACCTTCACTCAATTATCCCCCTCATTTAAATTAATTTTATAACTGTATTATACTATATAAGGATATAAGATAAGATTAAATTTTGATAAAATCATACTTTTCTTGTGTTTCTTAAAATAATCAATCTATTTATTTATAACAATTAAATATAATTTACTATAAAACTAAAATTTTATGGTAAAAGTGTAACCTTTTTGATGTGATTTTGCATACACTCTATTAACAAGTGAATTAATAAACGTAGTGTTCTTAAACTTGTTTAAGATATTGGTGAACGACCAGTTAATTGGTTAGAGTGACCTGGCCATAATCTATGCTTTTTTAATAAAATAGGCCTAACCATTGGAATTACTAGGTATGGAGTTTTTACATCCCCAAATTCTGAAAGGTTGATAATCCACTTTTTAAAATAAAAACTATCTATATTGTTTATACCAAAAGTTTAAAATCAAATTAATTTACTTTAAAATAGGCTATGTTTTAATATAATGTTGATTTTAGAAACTATTTCAATAATAAAAAGTAGGAGCTAATAAATTACTTTCTCCTACTTTTGTTCTCAATATATTAATATTGTTCGTTAAATCTATTCACTAAATTGGAATTTATTTTTACTCCATCTTATCTTCCTCTTCATCATTTTGATTTTTACTCTTTAGTCCATCTAATCCAGCTCCAATAGCTACACCAACGCCAATTCCAACAGCTAAATTATCAAACACTGAACCTAAAACAACCCCTAAACATAGCCCTAATCCTATATAACTTATATTTTTCATATCTTTCACCTCTCTTTAGAAATTACTATTTATCTATATGGTATCAACAGTACCTTTGTTCAACATTATATAACAATTGTGTAACAAATTTTATTATATCATTTTCAACATCACTTTAAAACATAAACTAAATATAATAAAAACTACCCACTATTAAGCAGGTAGTTTAGCAACAAATGCACTATAATTAGCTTCTTCATTTTTAATTAAACATAAGGCGCTATATGTCTCTAAGTCCTGGAATGCTTGTTCATCATATCCATATTTTTCAAATTGTGTATGAAGTTCTCTATATGCTTGAATATCTGCTCCTGCTAATAACATATAAGATGCTCCACCAGCTTTGAGTGTCATTCTACATTTAGAAGATAATTGACCTAATGCATGTATAGCTACAGTTGATATAAGTTTATATTTTCTAGCCTCAGCAAATATTATTTCAAATAACAATTGACAATTAGGACATTTATAGAATTCATCAAATAGTAGCTCTGTAGTTGGTTGATAATATTCTTTATCTAACAAAATTTTAGCCAACCATACTTTGGATAAGTAGAATGTTGCCATTATATTTCTAATCATCTGTGAAGGAAATTCTTGCTCAGGTATTTCTATTAGAATAACTTTATTATCTCTAATAGCATCAACAAAATTAATATTTTCATCGCAAGTTTTATTTAATGCTACTTCAGTATGTGAACTCATTTCTAATAATGCAGTTCTATCTAATATCCCCTCAATTTTTGAATCTTTAGTACCTTTAACTTTGCCATTTTTATCTGTATCATCAAGTTCTTTAAGTTTGTTAATTCTCTTTTCTAACAACTTAGATAATTCAGGACTTAATAGATCTATAAAATTATGTCTAGTTTCATGATACTCTAAACACTCTAATACATCTGATAAACTAGCATTATGCTTAGAACTATAGACAACTGCACCTGCTGCAAATAAAAACTTTATCATTCTACTAGATAATTTGCTATTATCATCATTTATTGCATCTATTAATACTTGTAGCTGTTGTGTACGTTGAATTGCATTAGATACTATTTGATAAGGTGTCATATTCTCATTAATAGGTATTTCATTATATACATATGCTTGAATATCATCAAAGTTATTACAACGTATTCTAACAAGCTTATCTTTAGGAGTTTTATTAGCTATAGATTTAGATAATTTACAATCTCCTATAATATCAATAACAACTACTCCATTACCTAACTCAATTGCATTGTGAGCCATTTTCATCATCTTATATGACTTCCCACTACCTTTAGAACCTATTAAAACTCTTTCTAAATTTTGAAACTCTTTGTGCATACTAAAATATGCCTTATACACTTCTTCTTTATAATTAACTAATCCTATAAACATATCACCATTTTGTAAACATTTAGGAACTGGATTATCGATAATTTTATTATGTTCTATCATATTATATTGTTCAATTAATTCACGTCCTGGTAATGATATAAAGCTTTGACACTCTTCTACTGTAGTTTTATTTATAGACACATTATTTATAATAGGTCGCATTATATCAATATCTTTCTTAATTTCTTTATATGTTAATTCATTATCTTCAGATATACTCTTAAAACTGTTGCATAAACTTATACCTAAATCTTTCTCCTTCTTTTTGTCCTTACTTTTTGAAATAACTAAAGTTTGGCTTTTACAAATTGATTTATTAGCTTTTCTTTTCGTACTATTTGATATATCTTTCTTAGCACAAACAAATATCTCTCTATTTGCTCTTTTTTCCTTTTGTATGCTGCCTAAAAAATCTTCAATATATTCTATTAAAAATTTAAGTGCTATTGATCCAAAGTCTAATATTGTTTTACTTTTCTTTAATGTATATCCATCCTTATACTTACTAATATTTTCTTTGTAAGTTTTTTTAAAATAATTATTTTCACGCTCACCGGTTGGAATAAAATTGTATAGAATACCGACTACATCACCATTTTCTAATATATCTACTATAGCCATATTGGCATTCAAGAGATCATTATTTCTCTTATCTACATTAAGACTAAGGACATCATCTTGAGTATAATTTAGTTGATATTTGCTACAAGTATTAATATCAATTGGAATTTTGTCTACCTCTTTAACCTCAATGTATTTCCATGTCTCTTTAAACTTAGTTCTAAACTTCATTGAGTGTATCTTAGGTATTATAAAAAAATCCCCTAAAGGGGACCTTGAGTGGCTAATGCCACTCTTATTTGTTATCACCATCTTTGTAGTAAAAATCTGCATCACAATTAGGACATATCAAAATTGGCATGCCTTCGGCTTTATGGTACTCTATTGTTCCATCTTC
>CABIVQ010000027.1 GCA_902362365.1 Clostridiaceae bacterium
ATCTTCTTTTCTGCATTTGTTCTCACATCATTATTATACATCAAAACTTATCCACAAGACCATTTTTTATAATACCTTAGTATATAAAAAATAGAATCTATAAAGATATACTGTAATAAGTATATTCAATATAGATTCTATATTAATATTAAATAATTAGCTATTAATATCTTGTATCTAATAATCCACAGTAAGCATCAACTGGACTTACACCTTTAAATTCAGAACGCCCTAACATCTTTTCAACTAATGCTTTTAAAGTTATGTCTTTATTGTCATAAGTATTGATGTAAGTTTTAACTTGAGGTACATCCGCTAAGTGGAATGGACACTGTACTGATACAAATATAGTAGGTACTTCATTTACATAGAATGGTATATCAGGAGTACCTTTACTTGCTGGCCATTGTATACGTTGATCTGTGTTTGGATTAACAACAGCAACATTTATTATTAAGTCATAGTTATCAGTTAAATCAGATATAGGTCTCCTAGCCGCATATATACTTCCTATAGCTTTTCTTCTTTCTTCAGTCGGAAGACTCATTATTTTTTCAATTGGTGATTCCCATATGCTAACTTCAAATCCTTCTTCTTCTAATTGAGCTTTTAATATTTCAGTTGGCTTAGGTCCTTGAGCACCTATTAATGCACCAAATCCGCCTTCAGTTCCTTTTACATCAACAAGTAAAACTCTTTTATGTTTTTCAACAGATATTGGGAATATATCTTCATTGTTTTTAACTAGAGTTATAGCTTTATCAGCAACTTCAGTAGCTATTGCTACGTTTTCTGGTAAACCTATTTTAGCCATAGCTTCTTCTTTAGGTTGTAATATTTCTGTTTTAGCTTTTTTATGAAGACCTAAAGCAGCTTTTGTTCCTAATATTCTAGTTAAAGCTTCTTCTAATCTTTCATCAGTTATTATTCCATTTTTGTATCCTTCTAACATCCAAGCGAAGTCTTCATCTGGATCATTGAAGAATAAGAATAAGTCACTACCTGCAGCTATTGCAGTTGGTAACATTTCACTACGCTTCATAGCTGAAGTCATTGCTACCATGTGAGAAGCATCAGTTACAACTAAACCATTGAAGTTCATTTTTCCACGTAATAAATCAGTTAATATGTATTTATTTAATGTAGCAGGTAATATTTGCTCTTGTACTGTAGCTTCTGGATTAAAGTGACGAACATAACTTGGTAAAGATATATGTCCTGCCATTATTGATGGAAGACCAGCTTCAAATAATCCACCGTAAACCTTACCAAATGTTTCATCCCACTCTTCTACTGATAAGTGATTTGGAGCAAATGATAAATGTTGGTCTCTTTCATCAATACCATCCCCTGGGAAATGCTTTGCCGCAGGAGCAATACCGCTTTCCATGATTCCTCTCATGTATTCTAAAGATAATTCTAAAGTTTGGTCTACATCTTCAGACCAAGTACGAGTTGATATTATTGGATTTCTCCAGTTTCTGTTTATATCAACGATTGGAGCGAAACTCCAGTTACATCCTATAGCAGATGCTTCTACACCTGATACTCTCCCCATTTCATAAGCATATCTTTTATCATTTGTCGCTGCTATTTTAACTTCATTTCCTATATATGTACCATCTACACAAGCACCGTTACCACCTGATTCAGTGTTAGCTGCTATTAATAAAGGTATTTTACTGTTTTCTTGTAATATTCTATTTTGTTCATATACTTCTTCTGCTGTACCAGGATTATAACGAACACCAGCTATGTGATAGTTGTCTAACACACCTTTTAAGTATTCTTCATCACGGCTAGCACCCATGTTTATAAATAATTGTCCTATTTTTTCTTCTATTGTCATATTTGCAATAGTGTCTTGTACCCATTTTACGCCTTCATCATCAAGATTATAAGGTTTTATTCTTAAATTAACCATATATATCCCCCCTATATTCAGTGTCATTTAGTATCTATAATAAATTTATCATACTTTAATTAATTATACAAGTATACAAGTATTATTCATTTGGAATATTTATAATTTTTTATATATCCTATTTTAATTGTTACTCATGCACAAACCGTGTAAGTTATAATTTCCTTGTAATAAAAAAATCTTAGGCTTATAAACCTAAGGATTTTTTTATTGTTCAATATTTTTTATGATTATTTAATCAAGCAGCAAAATAACTTTGAATAAAGTTCTATTGTTATCACTTTTGACTAAAATTCGTCCTCCATGAGCTTCTATTAAATCTTTTGTAATAGCAAGTCCTAAAGCAGAACCACCATCATTTCTATTTCTTGATTTTTCACTCTATAGAACCTATCAAAGATAAATGGTATATCTGATTGTGGTATTGGCTCTCTATAGTTGATTACTTCCACTACTGCTCTATTACTTTCTTTTCTAGTAGCAATATCAACGTATTTTCCGTCATTGCCATATGTCATTGCATTGTTAATTAAGTTTTCTAATACTCTTACAAGTTTATCTAGATCTGCATTTACTACTAGTTTATCTTCAGAGAAATTAGCTCTTATTTCCATATTTGATTAATTTAATTGATAATTTAAATATGATATTACTTGGGATACTAATTCCACTAAGTTGATATCAATTTTATTGAGTGGTAATGAATTATTTTGTAGTTTAGTTAGTTCAAATAGATCATTTATAAGTATATTTAAATCCTTCGATTTCTCATAAGCTATATTTGTATAATATCTAAGTTGTACTTCATCTTTGTATTTATCTTCTTCTATTAAATTAAGATATCCTATTATAGATGAATCTTAACCATTTTCCTTCTTCAGTTATCCCTATCATCATAAGGTTGTATTTTTCTTTATCTATATTATCTATAACTGCAGATGCAGATTTTAAAGATACTCCATATTCATTTGATTTTCCGCCAAATATTATTAATACATTTTTCATTTTTATATTCTCCTTAGTTTTTAATTATTTAAGTTTTCTTAAGTTGTATAAGATAACAAAAAAAGGTAGATATTCAAAGCATTAATATTGCTTTAAATATCTACCTTTTATAATTTTAATATTATTAATTATTTACACTGCAATTTCTACTGATTTTTCTCTATGAGACTTAATTTCTTTACTTATTAAAATAAATGTAACTACGAAAGAAATAACATCTGCTATTGGTTGAGCAAACCAAACACCATTTAAGCCAAATAATCTTGGTAAAACAAGCATCATTGGTACCAATAAAATTACTTGTCTTAGTAAACCTAAAAACATAGCTTGTTTTGCATTACCAATAGATTGGATATAATTTGAACCTATCATTGACATTCCTATTAATGGCATCATAAATAAGTATTTTCTAATTCCATCTACTGAAATACTAACTAGTTGTGCATCGCTATTAAACATTTTTACTATTGGCTCTGGTGTAAATTGAACAACTAACCATCCTAAAGTTAAGCCAATTGTAGCTGCTGTTACTGCTAGTTTTAAAGTTTTCTCAACTCTATCATATTTCTTACACCCATAATTAAATCCGATTATAGGTTGTGCACCTTGGCTTATACCTATTATTGGCATACCTACGATTGTAATTATTGAGTTTATAGTGGCCATTGCCCCTATCGCTAAATCTCCACCATGAGTTTTAAGTGCATTATTACATATTATCTGAACACAGCTTGCTGCTAATTGCATAGCAAAAGGAGCTGCACCTATTGAGAATATCGTAATAACTAAAGATTTATCTAGTTCTAAGCTTTCTTTTCTAAACTTTAAATTTGCTTTTCCTTTTAAGAAATACGATAATCCCCACATAGCTGTTATAAATTGAGAAGTAATAGTGGCGATTGCTGCACCTTGTATTCCCATATTAAATACAAATATAAATAAAGCATCTAAGATTATATTTGTAACACATCCAACAACCATTATTGTCGCTGAAAGCTTTGGATTTCCGTCTCCTCTTATAATATGATTAAAAGCAAATGCTATTAAGTTAAATACGCTTCCTAATAATATTATATTTATATATGATTTCGCATAATATAAACTATCTACACTAGCACCAAATAATTGTAATATTTGGTCTGCAAATATCAATCCTATTGTTGTTATTAATAATCCAACTATAATTGCTAAAACAATAGCATTTCCTACAAGCTTTTCAGCTTCATCTTTTTTACCTTGACCTAGCTTTATAGATATATTCGTAGTAGTACCTATACCTATAAGCATACCGAATGCTAATATTATAGTCATTATAGGTAATGTAACACCTAAACCTGTAATCGCTAATGGACCAACTCCTGGTATGTTTCCTATAAAGATTCTATCTACTACATTATATAATCCGTTTACAACCATTCCTATAATTGCTGGAAACGAGTACTTTAGTAGAAGTTTGCCTATAGGCTCTGTTCCTAAGATTTCTTGATTCTTATTCATAAATTCCCCCCTATTTAATTTTTATATATACAATTATTTAAATACAAACTAGTTGCTATACAACTATACTAATATTATTTAACTTTTACACATAATGTATTATATATTTTTTTAGTTGTCTTTGCAACTATTTTTTTAGAAGTTAATATGAAAATTGCTTAATTAAAAATGGAATTTCTAAAAGTATTTCTAGAAATTCCATTTTAGATAAATTTATTATAGCATTGGTGCTTGGTTATTCATTGAATATCCATCAGTCCTAACGTCACTCATATCAAGTTTATCTTCTTTTATTATAACCTTGCTAAGTTTTTTAACTGCTCCATAAGGTTCTTTTACTGATAGTTTATCTCCTCTTCCAGACATAACCCATAAAACCTTATATCCTCTAGGGACTACGCTTAATCTACTTTCCCCTTCACCATCTGTAAAGTACACTAACAAGTTAATCTTTCTATTATTAGCATACTCAAATACTGGGCTAAATTTTGTTCCTCCACGTATATTAATTCTATCTTTAACATCTTTTATTGATTTTACCTTATATGTTCTTCTTATTTCATTATCACATTCTATAATAGTAATTTCATGATTATAATTTTTCACAATACTTAATACTTCTTTAATAGCTTGTTTAAATTCTTCATCACTAATACTTCCACTTATATCTATTGCAACAGCAACTTCAGCTTTATGATTTCTTAGTTCTCCTCTTAAATCTAATCTGTGTGGCTGTCTTCTATTTCTTCTTGTTATAGTCTTCTTTTTATTACTTTCTACTGTTCCCATTAACTTTTTTAGATATAAGTTCCAAGGAAGTTCTCCCTTATTATTTTTAAGTGATGCTATTAAATCATTTAAATATGATGGATTCTTACCTTTATTTGATTGATTAACAAATTTTTCTGTAAACTCTTTTAGTGTTTTTTCATCAATCTCATCTGAATCTTCCCAAATATCATGAGTTTTCTCTGGGTCATAATCCGTTGCTATACTTTCATTATTATTAGCATCATTTTCTTCGCCATCTTCATCTTCTTCTTGTAAATCTAACTCTGTTTGAATTTTATCAACATAGTATTCAAAAGTTTCATAAGGCTCAAGCTTTAAAGAATAATTAACATTTACCCACTCTAAGGTAGTAGCATATGGTGGAAGGTTATCTAAATATTTATTTACTACTATATCCATTGCCATGTTAATAGCTAATGTACTGTATCTACTATTCAAATCTTTTGCTCTTAATAAATGTTGTGATATTATATGAAGAATTTCATGTTTGATGCTAGTTTCCATTTGTCTTCTATTGAGCTGTAAGAAAATTAATGGATTAAAGTATATAACATATTTAGCATCTTTAAAATTTACAGCAGTTGGACTACTTATATCAAATCTTATATCTCTTGACATTTGAAATAAGAAGTATCCATAAAAGTTATCATTATCTTCCATTAAACTTAAATTAACTTTATCTATAAGTTTAAAAAATTTACTTTTATAATCTTTTTGTATATCTATTTCAAACTTTTCACTATTTTTATTTGCTTTTACCATAGTAGCAGTATTAATAATTTCATTTGCATTTATAAAAAGTTCTTCTACTTGTTTGTTAAAATTATTTTCCATAAATTAGCCCCTTATTGAACTATAAGACTCAAAGTAAGCTTCTACAAATTCTTCATTTTTAATAGCTACATTATACACTTTAGCATAAGTATTTTTCATATCCTTCATAATGCCTACCATTAAATCTATTGGATATGTTTTTAAGAACTTTACAAATCTATTTATATAAAAACTACTATCGTAATTCTCATCATTTATATTTACTTCTAATGTTTTTAGTATATTCATTGCAGATAAATAAAGTCTTGTATGGGTTTCGTTATTTACTTTTTCTACAACACTTTCATTTAAAATATCTCCTGAGAATACATCTTCAAAAGATATTAATGGACTGTGATTTGATTCAACAAAACTTATAAACTCTTCTGCAATAATCTTACCTACATTACCTTTTATAACATTTAAAAATACTGCTCTTGGAATTATATCCATTTTATTTTTATATTCTTTATAAACCTTAGATACTCTTTCATAACTTCTAGGTGTTGCTCTTACATCATCTTCATTCACCTTGTGTAAATATTCAGGGAATGTAGATATAAACTCTATAACCTTTTGTTCAATTCCAGCATCTATAGCCCAACTTAACCATTGTGTATAATCCGGCTCCATATTTAACCAAACAAATCTATTTTCTTGTGCAGCATCCATATCTACAACTTGATAATCAAAATCTGAACCATATTTACTTGATGGGTTCATTGCAGCTAATATTTTTACATCATCATGTAATTTGTATCCATTTATTTCTCTATTTAATATTAAGTTCATAAGTTCTTGTTGTACTGTATGTTCACAACGATTTATCTCATCTATAAATAAAAGAACACTATTTCCTTTAGATATTTCTTCATCAATTTCTCTTAATTTATTGTGAACAGCATATACGGTTGCTTTCTTTTCTATTTTATCTCCATTAGAGTTAGTAGTTACATAAGATTCTATAGTTGGAAGTCCTCCTATTTCACCTTCTTTAAGTAAGTTACCATCTATTACTATTAAACTCCAATTATTTTCCTTAGCAAGTGTCTTAGCTAAAGCTGTTTTTCCGATTCCACTCTCACCAACTACTAAAGGTACTTCTTTAGTGGATAATACTAAGTCAACGCTTCTTAATGTCTCTATAAAATTCATTGTTATCTCTCCTAAATTATCTTAAGTTTTTCATCTACTGATATTCTCTTAGCTTTTTTGCTTCCATATTTATAAATAAACATAATTTTATCTATTTTAAAAATATTACTCTCTCTATCTATCGTACTACAATTTAAAAAATCTCTTATATATTTTTCAGATACATCTTCTTTTGATATAATTTCTTTTAATAATTCTTCTAACTCATCTTTTGTAATTATATTCGATACTTCACGTTCTATATATTTTATAACTAAGATATTTACTTTTATAAACTCTAGTATTTTTTCTTTATCTAAATTATTTATGAAACTAATAGCAGCCTCATTATTTTTAATAGCTATAAGTTGTGAATTAAAACTTGGTGATTTTATATATCTTAATGCATCATAGCTTATTTTTACTGCTTCTTCTTGGACACTTTCATAAGGCTCTTTAATGTGTTTTATTGAATCATAATTTTTTCTTACTGCTAATAATTGTAATTCTTCACTAGGATTTTTCGCATATTGTATAGCCCATCCAGCTTGATTTATAGCTAATTTAATTACCTTCTCAGTTGGATTTTTTATATAATCTAATATACTCCATCCTTCACTTACTACTTTTATCATCATTTCTTCCGTTGGTTTATCTATGAACTTGATTGCTCTTGGATTATTCTCTATAGCTAAATTTTGCATTTCTATTGTAGGATTATTTATATATCTAAGCACTAGTCCATCTTCTTTGATAGCTAATATTTTCATTTCATCTGTTGGATTACTTATTGTTTTTATAATAGAAGGATTTCTTTTTATCATTTCTATAAATCTTGATTCATCCATTGTGTACCTCCCCCATCTATTATCTTTTTTCCTATTATATATATATATACTTTTTCAGCAAATTTAAACATAATAATTATATCAAATTTGAATACCATTTTATTCTATCATTTAAAACTATATTATATTATAAATTAAGCCTGCATATTATTTGCTGGCTTTTAGTTAATATTTATTCAAATCTAGTTTCATAAAAATAGATGATTTTACAAGACTATTATTATAAGAATCTATTTCATAAAAGCCTACTTTTTTGTATAGATGTATTGCACTTTTTAGAAACGGTAAAATATCTAATAACATATACTTATAGCCTATTACCTTAGTATCATCAATAATAGTATTAATTAACTCATTAGCTATATTATTTCCTCGAAATTCCGGTTTTACAAATAATCTTTTCATCTCGCAGTTTTTATCATCAATTTTTCTTAGTGCTATACATCCAACAATTTCATTATCGAACTTGGCTATATATAGTCTTCCATATGGCAATCCGTACTTATCATTAAGATGCTCTATTTCAGAATCATAGCTTTGTAATTTCAAATACTCTTCAATACTAGGTTCCTTTTCTATAAGCATCTTTGTATATTCTAAAAATAATTCTTTTATTTCTTTACTATCATCATAATCAAGTTTAATTTCTATACCCATACTCTACTCCCCTTTTTACATTTAATATATAACATGAACCTATAATTTATTGCTGTACTTATACTCTAAGTATTTTAATAGTAAAAATTCATTTATTGTAAAGAGTTGAGATCCTGAATATATTTGTACTCCATGTTCTACTTTAGCTACTTCATGTGTATAAAATTGAATATTAATATCACTTAGTTTTGATAGGGTATTATTTCATAGAAATGATTTTTACTCATTTTTTATTTAAATCTTTTGCAAAACTATTAACTTTATTATTTTAATCTGATAAAGATACTAAAAATATTATATCATTCTCTGTCATATAGTTTTTTATTTGTAGTTTCAATAATTGTAATAATGATATTATCTATTAATTTTTTATATAAGCAAATGGATTCAAAGTTAACCTCTGTAGTATTAGATAATAAAGTAATTAAGGTGATGAATCATTCGTACAATATATATGATATTACTGATGTGGAGTTATTAGATAAAGTAAGTCTTTCTGGCGGTTCTGGTAGAAATACTCCAAACACCAATAATGGCCATTACAAAGTCAAAGGAGATAAATTTGAATCTAACGTTTACATACATAAAAATATAAGTCCTTTTATAAGACTTATTACTAAAGATCCAGCAATTGTTTTTAATGGATTATATTGTGAAATTTGATACAATAATTATATATTGTAGTTAAAAAATTCCCGAAACTGTTTAGGATGGTTATTTTGGAGTATGCATTATTTTTACTTATTATGATTATAGATTTATTAGTACCGTTTATTATTGCAATACCTTATCAATGGTATAGTCATAGCAAGATGGTAATGGGTTTATTAGGATGTAAAGAAAGTCCTTTAAATGCTATATAATATATGGATAGTCGGATCAGATTTATGTATTTCTTTATTTGGATATAGTATTTTTCAATATTATAGAGATAAAAATTTTGGATTAGCAACAACTTTATTTGTATTAATACTATTCTATGGAATTGGCGATGAGATAATATCAGGATTGTTCCCTTTAAATGAAAAGAAAAATATTGTAACATTATCTTTTAGAATATATGGAATAGGATCAGTCTCTAATATTTATTTATTTTTATATAATACACTTTATAAATATTTTAAATTAATTATTTTAATTATAGTATTTTTTTATTTTTTTATTATATTTCCTACTAGGATGTTTTTTGAACTCTTAATGTAATCATGACTTAAAATTTAACCTAATATAATTTTTTATCTTAATTTAATAAATAATTTACTTTAAAATCCTTATTAAATTAAACGTATTATCTTACATTTCTTGTAATTGAGGCGTAGAATATATTGGTGTCTCCTCTTTTGATAATTTCTTTGATAATATTATAAAATATGTTACACATAGTATAATTTGTACAAATGGAGACATAGGAGTTGCAAGACCTACTTTAAACAATGATACTGGTAATATTTTACTCATAAGATATGATACTGGTATTCTTATACAAAATGCACCTATTATTCCTTGGATCATTACAAAAGTCGTTTTTCCACAACCATTGAAATAACCTACCATGCAAAACATTATTGCAGTAAGTAGGCAATCTATTCCGTATGCCTTCATATATTCCCAAGATGCTAAGACTACTTCTCTATCCTTCGAGAACATCCCTGATAGTAAATCTCCATGGAAGAACATTACATAGAACATTACAACACCACAACATAATGAAGTTGAAATAGCATAAAGAAGTACGTTTCTAGTTCTATCATATTTTTTAGCTCCATAGTTTTGTGCTACAAATGTAGATACTGCTTGAGAGAAAGATGATGATATAAGCATTATAAATCCAACAAGTTTTTCCGCAACTCCAATTCCTGCTGAAGGAATTACTCCCATTGAATTCCCTATAATCATAATTGCAAGGAAAGATAAATGCACAAGTCCATCTTGTAAAGAAATTGGTGCACCGTATTTAATTATTTTTGAAGTTATGCCTTTATGGAATTTTATACTTTTTCTAGAAAATTCAAAAGGAAGTCCACGCTTTTTAATAATACCTAGGCATAATATTACACTAATCCCTTGAGCCATTATTGTAGCCAGTGCTGCACCCATAGCAGCCATTTTGAATAATCCAACAAATATTAAGTCTCCTATTATATTTGTAACACATGCTATTCCTACTGTAATAAGTGGAGTTTTAGAATCACCTAATCCTCTAAATACTCCTCCTATAATATTATAAGAAACTATGAAAACAGCACCTGCAGAACAAATTTTTATATATGTTACAGTACTATCAAACGCTTCTTTTGGAGCATGCATAAAAGTTGATATAGGTGATGCAAAGCTAACTACTAATATAGTAATAATTACTGCTATAACTATAAATATTGAAATACCACTTCCTACAACATCTTCTGCTTCCTTAAATTTCCCTTCACCAAGTTTTTGACCTATTAATATAGTAATACCCATAACTAGACCTGTAATCATAACAGTAATAGTTGTCATTACCTGACTTCCTGTTGAAACTGCAGATACGTCTGCTGCACCTCCAAATTGACCTACTATAAGTAAATCAACTGCACCATACATGGTCTGTAAAAATAGTGTAAGTAATATTGGTATAGTAAATTTTAATAAAGGTGAAAATATCTTACCCTCTGTAAAGTTTGATACTTTTGACATATTTCAATCTCCTACTCTTATTTATGTTTTGTACAAAACAATATTTTTATAAATATAACCGTTTTAAAACTTCAAACGGTTATTCTAGATTATTTCTTATTTTAGAAAGAACTCTTTGGAATATTTCTATTTCTTCTAGAGTTATATCTTCTGATAGTTTATTCTCAATTGAGTCAATTGCCTCAGAAATTTTTTCATTAAGTTTAATAGACTTTTCTGTTAAAATAATTTTCTTTAAACGAGCATCCTCTGTTACTGGCACTCTTTTTATTAAGTCACTCTTTTCCATATTATTCAACATTAAGCTAATAGATGAACGTTTTAAATCAAATTCTTTCTCTAAATCTTTTTGGAATATTTCTTTTTTATTGCATTGATTAAAAATAAAATCTATTACATAAGCCTGTGATACAGTTAATTTGTCATCGATTGAACTAATTACGGCAGCATCCATCTTCCTTGAGATTATATGGTCAATTTTGCTGATATCAAGACCTAGTTTAAGCTTATTAATCATGGAAATACCTCCATATGTAAATTTGTTTTGCACTAAACTATAATAACTATTATGTTTATATATGTCAATATACTTTATTATAACTTATTAACTATGTATTTAATTTTAACCTTTTGCATCATTAACATCATACCTCTACACCAGTACATAACGATATGTTATATTCCTTTATTATTTTTTTAAGAATTGTATGCTTGGATAACCTCTTGGCTATCAACAATAATATATTTCTTATTAGTATTTCCTAGAATTGTTCCACTAATAATTAAAACTACTATTAGTAAACTACAAGTTATGCATTTTTTATTTGTTCGAATTCATAATACAATCTCCCCTTTGTTATTATACTAATCCCCAAATTACTATAAGTAAATTTATTAAATAATCTTACACATTTAGATTCACATTATTTATTTTTACTTTAAAATACATTCAAGAAAAGTATTACTTAAGTCACTTCTTATTTTTTTGTATTCACCAACATCTAAATAATAATGATATAAATAAAAAATCCAATAGAATCTCTATTGAATTTTAAAATAATATGTATAATTATTTAGATCTGCTATTTACAATTAAAAAGCTATTTTGCTTTCTAATAAACTCTTAACTTTATCAAAATCTTCTATTTTTATTATTATATTTCTATCTATAAAACCCTTACCAATTCTTATTATTTTTTTATTTTTAATAAGTAAAGGTTCTTTATACTTTATTTCTTCAATCTTATTAATATCGATAATTAAACCATCATAAAAAATAACCTTATCATCTGTTACTAAACTTGTACTAAATATTGCTTGCACAATCATTAAAATTGCAACAATAAATAAAATTATACAAGCAAATATAAGCATTCTATAAGAGTAATCAAAGTTATTGATATAATTTTTTATATCTACAATACTATAATTTTCTATTGGATATATATTTAATAAAGATTTTAATGATATTAACATGATAAAAATTAAAAGTACTGAAACTAAAATCGTTACTTTATTATTTTCTTTAACTTTAATACAATTCATATTTTTATGCTTTATTTTTTTTATTAGCATCTTCCTAGTAATGTAATCTGTTATCTTCTCTATTATAATAATTATGCCCATTCCTAGTGTCGATAAGGATACTATTATTTTATTTTCTGTAAATAATGATGTCACTCCTAATATGACCAAAACAGTATTTAAAATTTTATTTTTTGTGCTCATTTCATACCCCCCTAATTTAATATATCCCATTATTTTCAATTGGATATTAAAGTTTAATATATAAAATAGATTATCTAATTTTGCTTATCATCACTTATACTTATAACTTTATCATCCATATACTCTATTTTATTAATTGGTAAAAACATAGAGAAACTTGATCCAACTTTCTTATGGTTAATCTTAATATATCCACCTTGCTTAGATACTATCTCTCTAGTCAAATACAATCCAATACCTATACCCTCTACATCACCAACATTTTTGCCACGATAAAATCTACTAAATAATTTTGGTATTTCCTCTTCATCAATACCTATTCCATTATCTTCAATATCTATCCTCACAAACATCTCATAACTTCTAACTACTACCTCAATATTCCCATTTTCTGGAGTATACTTTACTGCATTTTCAAGTATGTTGAAAACAGCTTCTGCAGTCCAATTTATATCATGAATAGTCTCAACCTTATCTATATTTTCTAACTTAATATGTATATTCTTATTTCTTGCTTTTTTCTGTACTTGACTTATAGCAAGTAGCACGGTGCCATTTAAGTCATTTAGCTGTGGTATTAAATTTATTACTCCACTCTCCAATCTAGACATTTTTATCATACTTTCCACCAAAAAACTAAGTCTATCTAGAGACATCATTATAATCTCATTGAATTCCTTACGTTCTTCATTACTTAAGCTTTCATCTTGTAAAAACTCTCCATACATTTTTAAATTTGTAATAGGTGTTTTTAGCTGATGAGCTATATCTGAAATTAAAGATTTTATTTCATTTCTATCATTTTCAATTCTTTTATTTTTCTCTGTTAGTATATTAGTAAGCTTTATTGTTTGATATTGTAGTTTAGAGAAGATTGTATCATCCATAGTAGAAAATACTACTTTATTTTTCATATCTATAATAGTTCCTAACATATCTGATAAATCTATGAATATATCTTCCATATAATTTTTATATAATCTTTCTTGAATAAATATCATACTAATTATAAATAATGAGAAGATAAGCAGACCTAATGATATATTAATTTTTTCAAACTCAAACCCACCCATATATTAAATCCTATTGTTACAGCTATAAATATAAGCTTATAAGTCATATTTAATTTACTAAAATTTTTTTTCACAAGCTATTCTCCAAAAACGTATCCAATGCCAAATACTGTTATTATATATTTACAATTTTTAGGATCTCTTTCTATCTTTTTTCTAAGACGTCTTATATTTACACTTAATGTATTATCATCAACATAGTTACCTTTACAATCCCATATTTTATCTAATATCATTTCTTTTGTCATAACTTTTCCTTTATTCTTTGCTAGTAATTCTAATATCTTATATTCAGTTGCTGTTAAGTTAACATCTTCATCATTTAATGTTACTTCGATTTTTTCAAAATCTATTTTTAAACCTTCATATTCAAATACATTATGGCTAACACCTTTTTGCATTCTTATCATGGCATTAATTTTATGTTTTAAAACTTCTACTGAAAAAGGCTTTGATATATAATCATCACATCCAATTTCAAAACCTTTGACCATATCTTCTTCTGTATCGTTTGCTGTAAAAAAAACAATTGGAAAATTTACTTTCTCCCTAACTTCTTTACAAAGTTCTAGTCCACTTCAGTCTGACAAGTTAATATCTAGAAGTAAAAAATCTATTTCATTTTCATTATTTAATATTATCTCTTTTCCTTCTATTTTAGAGTATGCTGATATAACATCATACCCTTCTCTTTTTAGTGCAAATGAAACACCACGATTAAGTATTTTATCATCTTCTACAATTAAAATTGAATTCATATTATCATCTCCCCATCTCATTATAACAAAAAATGGTAGATTATAACTAACCTACCACATAAATTTAATTCTCTATTTCTCTAAGTCTTTCAGTTACACTTTTCTTTGTTGATACCTTAAATACAATAGCAGGAGTAATTAAGCATACTGCTAAGATTACAATTATTAAAGCTACTAATGCAGTAGTAGGGAATACAAATGCTGCATAGTCAGCAATATTCTTCGAAAGCTCTCCAATACCATATATAATTCCTATACCTAAAGTAAGTATAAAACCTGTAGTAACTAAAGCATAATATAATCCTTCATAAGTTAACATCATTTTAATTTGCTTTTTAGTCATACCTATGCTTTCCATAATTGCAAACTCTTTTAATCTTATATTTACCCCTGTTATCATAACATTGATAAAGTTTAATATACCAATTAAGATTAAAATAACTGCAATTCCTCCACCTAATATATTCATTACCATTTGAGATTTATTAAACTCTTCTGTTTTTTCAGATTTTGACTCGAACCATAACCCACGAGCCTTACTTAAGGCTTTTAAATCTTTGTTTATTTTACTTTCATATTTCTTATCTACATTTATATTTAATATATAGTTTATAGCATCATTATCTAGTTTTTCCAATACTGAATTACTTATATAAATAGTTGGTATACCCAATGGTGCATCTAGTCCTGGAGGTAATAATTCACTAGTATCTCCCACTACGTTCATATTAAAAGTTTTAGATTTATTATCCTTAAAATTTCTTATTGTTACGTCTCCCTTTATACTTTTGTAATTCTCTGGATAATACCAAGAATCTGCTATGGCAACATTTCCTTTTTTAAATGCTTCTACGTCTATTTTATCTTCTAATTCTTCATTAAGCCTTTCTATAAGATTATCATCTATTCCTATAACTGATACTTGTAATAAACTTGGATCCTCACTTACTGCATTTAAATATTCATTAAGATCTTCTTTTGTATTTCCAAATCTTTCATAAATATTTTCTAGTGCTGGTAATAACACATCTTTGCTCATATCTAATTGCAGATTACTTGATTTTGATAAGCTTATATTATTGACACCCTTCATATCTTTTATCTTATTTATAAAATCGCTATCTATCTTATCATCATTTCCTTCTACGCTTTGTATAACAAAATCATTTTTAACATACCTATCTATATAGTTTTCTACACTAATGCTATTTAAGAAGGTGTTAACACTTAAAAATGTTATAATTCCCATAAATAATGATAAAAACACTATTATAGCTCTTTTCTTTTCTCTAAACACATTGTACCAAGCCATTTTATATAGCTTTGAACCTTTTGTTGTGCTTCTATTTTTCTTTTGATTTTTAGGTGTACTGCCACTATAACGTAGTGCCTCTATTGGTGAAATATTTCCTGCTATTTTAGCTGGCTTTTTACAACTTATCATTACTGTTACTAGTGAGAATATTCCTGCACCTATAAAAATAATTGGATTAAATGAAACGTCCCTTGGCATTGCACTAGCTTCAGCTCCTGCAAATAATGTACCCATAGCTAAAGGCACAATTAAAAAAGATACTATTGCGCCTAAAAGTAATCCTAAAGAAATACCTATAAGAGAAAGCTTTAAAGCTTGGCCTTTTACTATTTTTTTAATTTGTTTTGGTGATGTACCTATTGTTTTAAGCATTCCATAAAAGGTAATATCCTTATTTACTGCTATATATAAAACATTATAAATAAGAAGATACCCACTAAGTACTATAAATAAAGATATTATTACTATTATCGCCATAGTTGATAAAACTGTATCTGATAAATCATTTGATATATCATAGCTAAATGAAAACTCTTGATTTTTATTTAGAGAGACTTCTTTTTCTAGTATATCTGGTGCAGTAGATTTATCTTTAGTCTTTAGACTTATATAAAGTGCTCCGTTATCTTCTAATGTTACGTTATTTTTATTTGCAAACTTTTCAGAAACAAATAAATTTCCGCTATCTTGAACTAAAGCATAATTAGTATAATAACCACTTAATATAAATTCCTTATTTATAATTTTTCCATTTATATTACATGGGACTTTTATTGTATCTCCTATTTTAGCATCACTTTCACCTAAAAACTCTAAAGCTTTTTTAGATGCCATAATCTCGCTCTCTTTTGTAGGATAATTTCCTTTTATATCACTTATCGCTGGAGATACTTGTTTTTCATAGTTATCTTTATTTAAATATTTTATTAATATCTTTGTTCTATTTTCACTTAGAGTGTCAAGTGAAACTCTTCCTACATTTATTTCATATCCGATGCTATTAGATAATCCTAATGACTTTATTTTATCTATTTGATTATCAGTTGGATTTGGTAGGGATACATTTGCTGTAGTACCTTGTAATCTAAGATTCATAGTTTTATAATTTTTAGCAAAACTTATTCCTATACTAAACACAGATGAAATCATAAATGTAGTTAAAACTATAGCCATAATAGCAAAAGTATTTCTTATTTTATTTGTTTTTAAAGAACGATTAGTAATTTTTTTTATAATTTCTTTATTGTTATTTTCAAACTTCATTATTTATCACCTCTAACTACAACTTTGCCATCTTCTATTCTTATAATTCTATCTGCAAGTTGAGCAATTTCTTCGTTATGGGTAATCATAACCATAGTTTGATTAAACTGTCTACTAGTTACTTTTAATAACCCTATTACATCCATACTAGTCTTACTATCAAGATTTCCAGTTGGTTCATCAGCTAGAATTATCGCAGGCTTTGTAGCTAATGCTCTTGCTATTGCAACTCTTTGTTGTTGCCCTCCAGAAAGATTATTAGGCATATTACTTAGCTTTTCGTTTAATCCCAATGTATTAATTATTGAGTTTACATAATCTACATCTATTCTCCCTCCATCTAACTCTATTGGTAATACTATGTTTTCATATACATTTAGTATTGGTACTAGATTATAGTTTTGAAATATAAATCCTATGTTCCTCCTTCTAAAAATTGTAAGTTCTTCATCATTTAATTTACTGATTCTTTTGTTAGATATTATTGTTTCTCCACTAGTTGGGTTATCTAACCCTCCAAGCATGTTTAGTAGTGTAGATTTTCCACTACCTGATGTACCTACTATTGCTATAAATTCTCCTTGATTTATTTCTATACTTACATTGTCTAATGCTTTTACTATGTTTGGCTCTTGGCCGTATATTTTAACTAGATTTTTTGTTTTAAGAATACTCATTTTCCCCACCTCGTATATTTTTATTTGTTTATATTTTGTATTTTATAGTAAACTTCTTACAAATTTCTGACATATAAAAATAAGCTAGAGAAGTTTTTATTTCTTCGCCTAGCTTATTTTTTATTTCTGATTTGGATATTTTTATAATTATTTTATATAATATATATCTGAAAATTCTATATCACATCTTTCCACATGCTTACATTTTCTATCTATATTATATTCATTATTACTTTCTTCTTTTATATTAATAGGAATGCTGAATATAAATTCCGAACCTTCTTTAAGTTTACTATTTACATTTATTTTTCCACCATGTAGCTCAACTAGGTTTTTTACTAATGATAGTCCTATACCACTACCTTCACATTTTCTATTTAAGGACTCATCTACTTGTCCATATCTATCAAAAATTTTATATAATTAGTATATTTCTTTAATGAATCTAATTTTATATTATTATTTTATATGTTTCTATTAATCACTTGCATAGTACCTAATATAATGTTTATTGGAGTTCTAAATTCATGAGATATATTTGAAAAGAATTCGTTTTTTTACAATCTCTGATTGAACTGCTTCCTCTAGTATTCTATTTTCTTTTTCTATTTCTAACTCTCTTGTGATATCTCTTGCTGTTGATATATAAGCTTCTTGCTCACCTATACACTTACTACTCTATTCAAGATAAATATAATTTCCATTTTTATACCTAAATTTTATAATATCTCTAGTAATAATACCTTCTTTATCCTATAATTTCTTTTTATCCTTGAATTTTATTGATTCCTCAGGATGAATAATATCTTTACATGACATTGATAATAATTCTTCTTCTGTCCATCTTAAAACATTGTACCAACTAAAATTTACTCTTTTAAAATATCCATTTTTATCTACTATAGCTACTAGGTTAACTGAAACATCTAAATACTGTTCTAGCTCTTTTTCTGTATATTTGCGTTTTTTATTTTCAATAGATACTTCATTTAAAAGCCTTATGTTTTTAATTAGCATGGCTATTTTATTACATATATATTTCATATACTCATCACTGTTAAATTTAGGTGAATTACCATTACTGTAACTTAATCCTATGATACCGATAAATTCATCAAATATTGGGGCTTTGTAACTTTCGTACCAATTTATATTATCACAAATAGCTACCTCTTCATGAAATATCTTTGCACTTTTACCTTCAAAAACTTCTATATTATTTTCTTCCAATGTCTTATAAGTATGTTCTTCCCAATATTCGCTATTATAAGTTCCAATAATATCCTCTCTTTTTTTATTTAATATATTTGTAAAAGGCTTATTCTCATATAAATACTTACCGTCATTATCTACAACAAATGTACAAACATCAATATTATCTAAGATATCCTCTAATATTTCCATAGTATATAATTTTGACTGTACTTCTTTACCTATAATTAAAATATTTTTATCATTGTTAAAATTTTCTATACTTATGTTTTAATTTATTTTGGCTATTTCATTTGATTTTGCATGAAATTCTAAAGTTTTATTTGCTTCTTCTGAACCCTTTGGTATATTATTATATCCATTTGTTATTATCTTAGATATATTTAGTTTTAGTATTTCGTCTTGATTATAGCTTAATCGATTTAAAAAACTCTCATTACAAAAAACTATTTTACCGTTGTTATTTAACACTATTATATAGTCACTAATTTTATTATATATGAATAACATTTTATTCCCCTTTTGCCCAATTATAAAATGAATTTATTCACTTCCCTTTATTACACATTTTACCATAACATATTATATATTACATCATCATATAAGATTATAAACTCTATCTTTATAATTAACTCTAAAATATATCAATATAATCCCATTTGTAAAATTCACTGAAGGTTCATGTGTTCTAATAATTCAAATTAAAAGGTGCCAGTTATTTCCTAGCACCTTTAATCCATACATATCTAATTCATTATTAATAGATTATTTTTTAATCTTTATTTCTATTGATGTATTTATATCTTTATCTATTGATGTTATCTGATTAAATACATTTATTATTTCTAATTCTTCATTAGATTTTACAACTAATTTATACTTCCCAACTTTAATCCCATCTGGTATAATTCCTGTAAATATAACTTCATTAGCAGTATTATATCCAGTCATATTAAGTTCTACTTCTTTATCTTTAATCTTAACCTTTATACTTCTATCACCCATTATGCTTATATTTTGATCAAACTTTAATTTTAATTTCAATTCGTCCCCTGGTCGATACGATTTCTTTTGATCTAAAATAGTTACATTTTCTAATTTTGCAGATGTTGATTCTTTATCTATACTAAATTTTAAATAATCAAAATTCATTTCAGTATAAGACATTTCTCTAACATCTGTACCTTCATAAAATAAACCTATATTTCCATTTGGAAGTTCAGTCAAGCATGAATATGCGAAGTATCCTGGTTTAACTAACTTACTATATTTCCATTCAAACTCATATTTAGGTTCTCCATTCTCATGATTTCCATTTTGTGATATTAGACCTATTCTCACAGTCCCATTAGATCTATTACTTGCATTTGGATTAGAAAATATCACTGCTGGCTTACCATCTATTTCTTTACTATAGTTCATAATACTTAATTGACAATATGGTTCTCTTAGATTAGTATCTTCAACAACATTATCATCCCATGTTTCCCCACCGTCAAAACTAGTTGCTATTCTTACATAATTTCCTGTATTTCTCATAAACATTTTTAATTGACCATTTGGCATTTCTACAACTTGACACTCTGTTAGTTGGTTTCCTGATTGTTGAGTTTGAGCATTACCAACTTGACCATTTCCCATATCTCTTCCATCAGTTGCAGTTTCCCCTATACTCCATGTTTTACCATTATCATCGCTATATATTGCACCACTTGATTGGAATCCATTTGAATTAGTTAAGTATATTGGAAATACTAATCTACCCTCATACTTTCCATTTTTTATTTGATGACCTCTACCTGGGCCTGTACCCAAAAATTTCATCCAATCTGCTTTAACATCCTTGTTAAGATCTATTGGTTTACTCCAAGTTTTACCATCGTCATCACTATATATTAATGATAGAAAGCTAGTTCCCATAACTTTAAGTGGGCTTGTTCCTGTCAATACATTATCTATCTTTTCTCCATACTTATATAAGTTTTGGTCTTCGTCAACACTATACTCACTTATATTTCCACTACTGTCATATACTTTACCTTCTTCTCTAACCGTATATTCATTATTACTTGAATCGAATAATTGAAGGTATCTGACTCCATCTATTTCTTTATATCCGCTTCCTGTTTTAGAATTTTGGAATCCATAACCTGTAGCAAAATGTGTTACTAAAAGGAATATTCTCCCACTCTCTTCATCTTGCAACATTGCAGTATCTATTGCTGATGATTTATCTGGATAATCTAATATTATTTGACCCTCATCCCAAGTTTTTCCGCCATCTTCACTTCTTTTAATAGCTGTATCTATATTGTTTGGAGCATCTCCACCATTATCTATTCTAGCATCAATTGATGCCAATACTGTTCCTGATTTAGTTGTAAATAATGCCGGTATCCTATATGCATTTGAATTTAATACTCCTGGCGCAAATAAATCTTGCGTCTCTGATTTATATGCACCCTCAGGTAAATAATCATCTTCAGAAGGTGCATTAGTTTCTGCTGTCTTCTCTAGAAGATAAGAGTCTGAAATTGGCTTATCATATATATCAATAAAATCTATATCTCCATTGAATATATATTGATTTCCACTTAATCTAGCTGTTTTACCGATAAATGCAGTATTAAGGGACGATATATCATTTAAAAACTTTGTATCGTTATTAGTCTCTGTCTTAACTAATTTACCATTTAAGTATATAGAGTAAGATTTATCTTTTTCTACTTTAAATGCAACAGTATTAAACCCTTCATTTAAAACCACATCTGCATAAATATGCTTATTTAACCCTTTACTTTCATCTCTTATTTCAACACCTACTCTACTACCTGATTTGTATAAATGAAAATGTGAATTATTTTGGTTTTTATTTGATAGACTAATTAAACTTGCTAAGTCACTATTATTTCCTCTAAATCTGGCTACAATAGTTCCTTCCTCTAAGTTTTTTAATTTTTCAACTTGACTAGATATATCTACAAGATCTGTGTCTGAATTTATTCTTATATTTTCATAAGAATAAATTTTTTCTGCATTTTCATTTTGTATATTGCTAGTTTCAGCTACAAAGACTAATGAATCTTTCTCCATACCTGTAGCTAATGCAACATAGGATGCATTGCTTACAATCAAAGCTGATACCACACCAGCTACAACAATCGTTTTCCTATCCATTTAAAATCCTCCCATTTGTTTTTTAATAGTAATTTAGATAATCATTTGTTGTTATAAATTTAATTCTACCATTACCACCATATTCCTCTTAAATTTAATTAATATATAAACAAAAAGTTTAGAAAATATAATTATTTAGTATAATACACCTATTAATAATCTATTTATTCTTATTACTACTAGCATCATTCTTTTATAAAAGTTGGTATAAAGTATATTCTTGGATATCTTAATTTTAATCCTTTATATAAATCCTATTTATAAAATAATATTATCTTATGATATTGTTTATAATATTAATAATATTAAATATAAGGGATGATTCTTTTGGATTTTAAAAGTATTTTGCATGCTTTAGTGGCTATATTGGAATGTTTATCAATAATAATAATAATCTACGGTGTTGTTATACAGTTTATAGATTTTATAAAATCTGAATTTTCATGTAAAGAAAGAAAATTAGCTGTTAAAAAAGTTCTTATGCTTAAGAATTTTTTAGGTACTTATATATTATTTAGTCTTGAGGTGCTAATATGTGCTGATATTATAGAATCTATTTTAGATCCTAGTATGAAACATATACTTAGTTTATCAGCCATTGTAATAATTAGGACTATTATTTCTTATTTCTTAAATAAAGAAATTAAAGACGAAGATAAAAAATGATACAAAAAAGTTTTTAATAAATATTCAAGAAAGTTTAAAGATTCTTATTAATTATTATTTAATTTAAATCCAATTCCCCATACTGTTTTTATGTATTCTTCATATTTTGATACTGTTTTAATTTTCTTTCTAATATTACTAATATGAACATTTACTGAATTATCTTCTCCATAGTATCCATTTTTCCATACTTGTTCATACAGTGATTCTCTTGAATATACCTTATCAGGGTTTTTAATTAAAATACTTAGAAGATCAAACTCATGACCGGTTAAATGTATATCTTATATTCATATGCTAAAAAAGATATTGACTATTTAGCCAATATCTTTTCTTTAATTAATTCAATTTATTATATTAAC
Source organism: Clostridiaceae bacterium (assembly GCA_902362365.1). Classification (GTDB taxonomy): domain Bacteria; phylum Bacillota; class Clostridia; order Peptostreptococcales; family Peptostreptococcaceae; genus Romboutsia_E. The sequence goes on from CABIVQ010000027.1 coordinate 23,575, forward strand.
TCTGACCAATATCCTTTGTTAGCTTCAATAAGGTCATCTAATACCTCTTTTGCAACATTCATACTTGGAACTATTTTATTTAATGTAAATGCTTGTAAAGCTTTTTCATAACTATTTTCTATACAAGCTTCTATAATTAATTTCTCACAATTCACTTGTTGTATCATTTTAATCCTTGTTGGAATAATGGAATAGGATTTTGCGCAATAACTTATCTTCTATCTATACCTAAAACATCATAATACTCATCCGTGAATATTAACTTTGTGTAATCAAATTTAGCCTGCAATTCTTTTACATATTCGTAAGGATTTTCAAATGGAATCAAAGATAATTTTTCAGATATAGTATTTAGAACTTCTTGCTGTTCTGGTAATACAGTATTATCTTCAGATATAAGAAAGTTTTCAAACTCCTCTTTGCTAAACATAATAATTTGCTCAATAGGAGTAACACTCTTTGTCGCCAAAATCAGTCGTAAAAATATTTCAAAGTTTTCAGCTAAAGGGTATACATTTAATTCTTCACTTTTATCATTTGTTAAAGTATTTGGATTGACAGCAAAAACAGTTTCACCAAAACCGTTAATAAAACAATAATGGATGCCACAACTTTCCCAACCAATTACTTTGGAACCAACAGGTGTACAAAAATAACCACCTTCTGTATCCCCTTCCTCTAATCCTATATATGACTTATCGATATTAATCTCTTGATATTTTTTATACACCTAAATTCCCCCTATAATAATCTATTCTACATCTATTTTAATAATTTATCATAACAAAAGAATGGCTTTTCTTTCCCTAATAAACTCATTTCTCCTACAAGATTAAAACCACATTTTTTAAATAATGAATTCATTTTTGTATTGATTGAGTAAGTATCTGTTTTTAAATATACAACATTATTATCTAATGCTAATTGTTCTGCAAGCTTAATTAATTTAGTTGCTATACCTTGCTGTCTAAATTTAGGATTAACTGCCATTCTGTGTATTACCATTGCTTTACTGTTAGATACCCAGTTTAGATCATCATATTCTTTTGGCTCTATATAGTTAATACATATGAATCCTTTTATTTCTTTTCCTTCTGCTTCTACATATAGCTCTTCACTTTCTATATCTTTAATAAAATCTTTAGCTTGAGGATAGCTTTCATCCCATTGAGTATTATTGTAAGTCTTCATTTCTTCTACTGTAGATTTTATTATATCCATTATACTATCTACATCATTTAAACTAGCTTTTCTTATCATTACAAATTCTCCTTATTACTTTTTCATTCTATTAAAACCAACTAATTTGAGCTTTTTCATATGCTCTTTTATAATCTGCTATAATATCTTTCATATCATATAAAAGATTATACTTTTCGCACTCTTCTTTAAAAATCTTAAGTAAGTGATCATAATTTCTAGATCCATTTTCATATGACTCACCATATGTTTCAATATATTTTTTATCTAAACCTTGATTTGGGAATATTCTTCTTAATTGTTCAAAATAATATTCTCTCTGATTTTGTCTTAGAGTAACACCTAGCCCATATGAAAATACAAATTTAGCGCCACATTCATAAGCTGATTTTATAATATTTTTTATATTTTCTTCGTTATCATTTATAAAAGGTAAAACTGGCATTAATAAAACACCAACATATATTCCATTATCTGATAACTGCTTTATTGCCTTTAATCTATCAGAAGTAGGACATACATTTCTTTCAATCTTTTTGCATAGTTCATCATCATATGTAGTTATTGTCATTTTTATTAAAGTAGGTGAATGACTTTGTATTTTTTTTAGTATATCTATATCTCTAGTGATTAAATCACTTTTAGTAGCAATAGATACTCCAAATCTATTCTCATCAATTAGCTTCAAAGCTTCTCTAGTCAGCATATAGTTTTTTTCAAAGGGATTATATGGATCACTCATAGCCCCTGTTCCTACGACACCTTTAGTTCTTTTTGATTTTAGATCTCTTTTTATTGTTTCTGTTGAATTTTCTTTAATCCTCACTCTATCAAACTCAATAATTTGGTAACAGTTGCTCCTAGAGTCACAGTATATGCATCCATGACAACAACCTTTGTATATATTCATATTGTAGTTTATTCCAAACCAATGTGGGTTTTCTTTATAACTAGATGATATTATTGTTTTGGTTGGTATAAATTCCATAAAATATCATTCCTTTCAATTTCAGTACTTTTTTATTTTATAATATAATTTTAGATTTGAATAGGATAGTATATTATATACTATATTTTTAATAATACATTAACTAGAAAAGTACTTCCTACTAATTTTTTTTAACTTTAGGAATAATATGAAAATCAATGTGATATATATGTAATATAGAGATATAAATATATCACATTAATGAAGGGAGATTTATTTATGAAAGGGTTAAATAAATATTCAATTTTCTTTGCACTATTTGGATTTTGGGGCTTTAAAGAATTAAACGGAGATCCACTAGGTCTTTTAGCTTTTGGGTTCTTTGGATATCTTTCTTATATTTGGTGGAATAAGTTAGGAGATTATGAAGATGAGAGATTAATCTACAACAAACAACGAGCAGGTTCCATAGCGCTTTATACAGGATTTGTTCTTGTAGTTGTAGCAAGTGTATTAATTAGGCTATATACAGTAGATATACTAATACTTTATAGGTTACAAGTATTAATAATAGCACTTTCCTTTGCAATATCAATGAATTTATGGGCATTTTTAACTTATAAATTTGATATGGAAAATTAAAATTATGGTTAAGTTTATTAGTAATTTAAAGAAGTATCGACAATTTAATGAATTAACTCAAGAAGAATTAGCTCATAAGGTTAATGTTCGAAGAGAAACTATAGCTCGCTTAGAGAGTGCGAAATATAATCCTTCTCTTGAATTAGCTGCTAGAATTTCAAAGGAATTAAGTATTCCTATTGAAGAATTATTTATTTTTGAATTTGAATAGATGCTAAAATAACTCTATCCTATTTACTATAATACTGGATAGAGTTATTTTATAATTTATAAAAATTTTGAACCTATTTTACTTAGATATTAATCTCAACCTTTCGTTACTACTAACTTATAGTACCTTTTTCATGTTTCATTTCACACTCTGAGGAACTAGTTAAATTCTATACTATTTCTAAACTAAATTCTTTAATATCATAGAAACTCTATTCGGTAAGGTATTTATATTCGATATATCTAGAAATTTATTATCTCCGTAAATATCTTTTATTACATCTCTATCATTTCCAATAGCGGCAACGAAAAAGTTTATACCGTTTCTTGAATATTCTGCTACAACATTTTGTAAATCTTTTTTAGCTAATTCATCTTTATAATTGGGCTTTGCAAGTGGTTTTCCATCACTTATTATAAATAGTACTTTAATATCAGCGTCAACATCTAATAGCTTATCTGCTACATATTTTATAGGTACTCCATCTCTATTATTACTCTTTGGTTTTATTTGCATAATCCTATAACAATCATTCTTATCTGGATTATCAAAATCAGAATATTCGTATATTGATACATCTTCTCTATTTGATATATCAGCTGTATCACCATAAATTCCAATTGGAATATTACATTTTTTACAAAACTCCCATATTAAAACAGCTGTTGCACGGGCCATTTCAATACGATTATTTGCTTTCATAGAGCCCGATTCATCTATCCTTAATGCTACTGCAATTGATGGAGATTCATTTGGTGGATTTTTTTTACTAAAGTATCTAAAATCTTTTTTAGCTACATTTGAAGCATCAAACTTAGTTCCATAGTATCTATTTGTACTGTATTCTGTAGATACTTCATTTTCAAGAAATGGTAATACTTGATTTGCTAGTTGATTAGCATACTCAATATACTTTTTATTATTTCTTTTATAATTTAATTTATCATCATAAGTAAATTCCGGTCTATGAACTTTTATTCTAATTCCTTTATGGATATCTCCATATGAAATAATCTTAGAACTACTTTTATGCTCATCTTTATACTCTTTTATATTTCTAAGTCTCATTATTCCTTTTCCAAAAGAGTTACTATTATTAGTTATTCCATCAAATAATTCTTCATTTTCTTTATTTACATAATCATTACTTGTACTATCTTCTTTACTAGAATTTCTTAGCTTCAAGGCATTTTTATCTCTTGCCATTGTACTTTTGTGTTGGCTATTTCCATCAGAATTAATATCCATAACGTCTTCATTTTCTGATTTAACTAACTCTTCTTCAGATTGCTCTTTAATGTCTTCTGAATTTTTTATTATACCACCTTTTGTATCTGTATTTCCAATAGTTGATGTTGCTTCACTATTTTTGTTAAGATCTTCTTCTATTTCAATAGACGTAAATGGCATTATAATATTTTCCTCTTCTTTATATACATCATTAAAAGTTTCTAAGTATTCTTCTACTTCATCCCATAAAAGAATACATATTTTATTAATTTTATCTAATACTTGAATATGTTCTTTAGCTTCGATAGCTTCATCTATTGCTATTTTAACTTTATCAATATTTTTAATATTATAATCTACTATATCTTTAAATTCTTTAAATTTTATATAAGAGATTATTTGATTTAACAAAGCATTAAACTTCTTATCCTCAGTAAAATCTGTTTGATAGGACTTAATACTATTAAATTGATTATCTCTTAATTTATTAAGTCCATCTATTAATCTTCCATAGTTTTCTAGATATTTATATATAGATTCTTCTACTCGGCTATCCTCTATAATATCGTATATGAAAAGTAACAAAGAACATAGCTTGCCAGATTTTTTAGGATTGCTTAAATACTTCTGAATTTTTATCATATTTTCATATAATTCTTCATCTTCAAATCCCAATTTATCCTGAAGCAATCTATTATTTAATATTGATTGTTCATAAATTGTTCTTTTTGAAAAGTTTGTGAATATTCTATGTCCTATTTCATGAACATAGTAACCTAATATTAATTTAAGTTTATTGTCTTTTTCTTCTATTATACTTTTTGCACCTAAGTTTATATAAATAGTATCTTTTTTTATATAAGATACATCATCAGTACTTTCATTAATAAGAAACTTTAACTTATCTTGTTCTAGCTTATATTCTTCGTATAATTTTTTAGATATACTTTTTATATATTCTTCAAACTCTTTAGATTTTAAGATGCTCTTATCTTCTAGATCTAAATTATTTTCTCTTACCAATTTTAAAATATTATTAAAATCCATATAAACTACCTCCTTCTTTGGGTTTCAATAAACAAAGAAGTATTATTTTCAACGACTTCCTCCAAAATTCTTATTTCATCAGGATTTGTAGTTATTTTATATAGCACTTTATAATACATGGACTCTCGTATATCTTCACCATTTTTTATTGCATCTACCCAGAAAAATAATGAACGCATCCCTGCTACTCCTCGTATAGCATTTGCAGTCGCACATTCATCTAAGACTATTATTGCATCAACTAATTTTGAAACTAACTCTATACTATCAAATTTAGTTTTCGCCATAGCTCTTTCGATCATAACTTCTCTTTCTGGTAAGTCCATTTTCTCTGAATGCTGCATTCTATCTCTTAAAGCTTCATTAAGGGGTTTACATCCAATATAATTTCTGTTAGTTGTAATTACAGCGACGAAATCAGGATGTCTATGGACGACTCCTGTTGGTAAATTTATAGTACCATCTAGTTCTAATGCTGAATTTAAAATCATTAAAACTGCAGCATCACGAATTACTGTAGGCTCTTGTATTTCTAATAAATATCCTTCTGTAAATGCTTTTACTATTTCTGAAGGGAAATATTTATATTCGATTTCTTTATCAGAATTATTATTTTCATTATCTGCAACTGGTAATATAGAACCTAATACATCTGATTTATCCATATCTGAAAAACAGGTTATCTTAGTATAAGGTAGTCCTAGATTATGTGATAATGCTTTTGCCATTTGTGTTTTACCTGAACCTGCATCACCTTATAAAAGGATGTTTGCTATTTTCATTTCACCATTATTCCAATTACGTTTTATTTCTTTGCATATTCTTATTTCTGTTTTTGAAACTCTATGAGAATCAGGTAGTTTTATAATTTGACTTCTTTCATATTCACTTAATTCTCTAGATAAATTTAGTTTAAATTCTCCTTGTTCTATTTTTAAGTTTTCTATTTGTTTTTTACTTTCTTTTATTTCTTTAACAATTTCAAATTTACCAGTTAGTAATTTTGTATATGCTATTTTTTTATTATCTATATCTTCTTTATTTATCTTTTCTAAAGGCTCACCTTCTGCTATAAGAAGCTTTAAATCATCCTTTAATATTCTACGATATACATTATCACAAAAAGTTGCCATTAACTTAATTGCTACATCATCTAAATCTTTTGTTTCTTCCCTATAAAGTTTATATTCATTAAATAAACTTATAGCTTCATTATCCTCCAATATTAGAGGCATCATAGCTAAAAATAGTATGCTTCCTTTTTCCTTATTAGAACTTCTTGGACCTCTTAATTTATATTCATTACATATATTGTTTTTAATATTATAATTACAAGCCAAACATTTTCCACTTACTTTATTATAAAATAAAATTTGTATTATATCTTCACTTTTACTTTGAAGTTCCACACATATACTATCTTCAATTGTTCCAATAGCTCCAACATAACTTCTATTATCAAGTAAATCTATATATTTATGTGTAGCTTCTATAATTGAATCAATTAATATTGATTGTCCTTTTCCAAATCCTCCATCTGGAGAATATTTACTTGAAGTATTAACATTTTTACTACTTAAAGTATCAAATAGTTTTTCCTCAAGCTTATACTCTCTTCCCCAGAGTGAAGATATGCTGCTTATTTTTCTCATAAATATTCTCCTACTTTTAATTTTAATATCCTAATTCTTCTAGTATTTCTGAAAGTACTCTAAATCTTTCGCCTAATAATTCACCTTGCTTATTAAACTCATCTGCTAAAGTGATTATATCTTTATCTAAATTTTCATTATCTGTATTTATTTCAATATTCATAGCATCACCTTGAAGACCCACTCTACTTATAGTTAAGTTATTTTCATCATAAAATTTAGGCATTCTATATGCTTCCTTAAAATATAAGCTCGCTTCACACAGTAAAATAGCCATATCTATAATTCTATTTACAGGTATTTCATCAAATTTACCATCTAATTTTGAAAGCTTTGCTATTATTTCTAATCTATTGTTCTCTGAATTCTTCTTAACACCTATATCTACTTTTTCTATATCGGAGTTAGGCGCTCTATATCCATCTACATTTTTATAATTTTCACATTTTATAATTGATTTAAATTCCATTTTTATATTTCCTCCACATTTTCTTCTGTAAATCTATCCTTACACATTTCTCTTAATATTATTAAATCTTCGCTATAATCAACCTTACTTTCATCTTTGTCATAAGGTAATACTTCTACTGTTGCTATTTCAAAGTTTTCTTCTTTATTTTCATTCCAATCTTTTTTGCAATTTTTTACATTTATGGTTGTTAGTTTTTAATTTGAATCTATCACCATTTATAGTTGCTTTTATATTTTTGTCACAACCTAAATAAACTGTATTTGTTTTTTTAGATTTAAACATATATACACCCATCTCTGGTTTCATTTCTTTAAATTGTTGTAGTAATTCTTTTTTTCTTTGTCTATCCATAACTAATCTCCTATCTATTATTTGTCCTTTATTCAATTTAATGTTTTATAATACATTTACACAGATGTGTTGTCGCTATACGTATTAATTTATATTATTTTAAACTACTAAACAATAAACGCTCCGTAGAGTTGAACTCTACGGAGCGTTTATTATCAAGAATAAAAACTTTTAGTATACTTATTGATAAATTCTTAAAAATATAACTATTCTAAATAAGATATTTTTAATTTTCTAATCATCAGATATGTAAGAAGGAGGAGATAATATGTTAAATACAAAATTTAATAAAATCAATTTAAATGAATGGAATCGATCACAATATTTTTATTATTTTACTAAAATGTTGCCTACAGGATATAGTATCACTGTAAATATTGATATTACTAATACTTATAATATGATAAAACAAGATAATAAAAAATTTTTTCCAGCTTATTTATATATAAGCTCAAGAGTAATATCAGAATATAAAGAGTTTAGGATTGCATATTTAGATAATAAACTAGGTTATTACGAAGTTTTACATCCGTCATATTCTGCTTTTCATAAAGATGATGGCACTATTTCAACTATATGGACAGAGTATAATCCTAATTTCGAAATTTTCTACAGCAATTATATGGATGATCAAAATAAGTATGCTAATAATCATGGTATAATGGCAAAGCCTGAAATGCCTCCTAAAAATAGCTGTATTATAGGTATGTTACCTTGGATAAAATTTTCTAGCTATACTCCTGTACCATATTCCCCTATTAATAGCTTTTTTCCTGTACTTCAAGCAGGAAAGTTTTTTGAGAAAGATGGTAGAAAAATGATGCCTCTTTCTATTACAGTTCATCATGCAGTTGCCGATGGATATCATGTAGGAATGTTCTTAGAGAGGTTCCAAGATTATACTAGTTATCCTGAAAAGTGGATGAAATAAACATAATATAATAAAATGGATTGATTTGTTAATCAATACCTTTTATTATAAACTATTGTATTTGTATTTATAAATTGACCATGTTTTTTGTGTTTTTTCCATATTGAATTGCAAATTTTGGGCATCTATGTAAACATCCAAGACAAAGTGTACATTCATCTTTTATCCAAACTGGCTTTTTATCTTGCATTTGTATTGCTTTAACTGGGCATTTTTTTCGCATAGGTTGGTGTAATAAAACCAATATGCTCTTTATCGTCTATATCAAAAAAAATTTCAATTAATATTCCATCCATCTGATTTACATGAATTATTGCTCTAAGCTTATTGCTATTATCCAAGAAATCGTACATACGATTAAATATTTCAAATAACCTATCTTCCGCTTCTATTTCTGGATAATCATCAAAATGAATTTCTTCTCGTAAAAGTTCCCAGCAATAATTTAGCAAATCAAACATAGTACTACTAAATGTACCGAGTATTCGTTTAGCAAATTTATTTGTTTTCTTTTTTAAATCATATTTCATTAAAAGTGCTCCTTATATACTTGTATATTTTTAGACACTTATTAAAGTCTGTCTTCTACTTTATGCTCTTCTATCAATATATTTTGTGAAGTACTAAAAAATATATTGTTTTTTATTCTATATAAATAAAAAAACTGTAGTCTCACTTTGATGCAGTTCTTTATTATTTATTAAATTTAAATAAGCTAGTTAGAGTGGCTCATTCCTCACTCTAACTAGCTATAAAAACATACTTTATACAGTTCTTAATACTTTTAATTTCTTTCACATCAAACTTAATTTTTACTTTATATTAAATAAGTAGAAAGTTAATCCATCAAAGTCTTCAACTTCTTGTTCTATGATTGTGTTACCTGATTAATGTGTATTACATTAGGTACAAAAAACCATAAACAAACGATTAATTTTGTATCTAAATTTAGTAAAAAATAGGGATATTCTATTAGTTATATATCACAAAGTTAACTAATCTAACATAACTCTAAAACTAGATAAAGGCTTATAATCTTCTCCTTCAACAGGAATATTTTCATAGACAAAAATATCTATATATTTAGGAGTTTCACCAATATTAATTAATTCATTTATTTGAGTATACATTTTATTTGCCCCCTCTTGAGCTACGGTCATTTCTAGTTCTCTTCCTTTATCATCATAAACTATTATAAAGTTATCATGAGTATTACCTAGTGATGGCTGGAAAGGAAGTTCCATTTTTAACTCAGCATAAGTTTTAGATATCCCTATACTTTTTAATGTATAATCTCCATCTTTTTTATTAACTTCTATATCCTTTTTACCATCATCTATAGATTTTATATTAAAATTAAATGCCCACTTACCTTCAATATCATCATTATATCTATATTTATTGTCTGGAATATCAAAGGTTATTTTAAAGTTAGTCTCATCTATATCATTTGTAGGATCAAGTTCTATTAGGTTACTAAGACTTAAGGTGTACTCATCTATATATTCTACAACTCCTGAAGACCAAGAGTAACCATCTAGTTTAATTCCATTCATATACATTTTTACATTGTCCATATCCATATATAACACTCCATCCTCATAAGGAGAATCATATATTGATTTTTTAAACTTACTTTCCTTAAATGGCACATCTGTTTTTAATGTCATATCTAGATATATTTTCTTTTTATCATACATAACTTTATCTATGGTAATATCTAAACCTTCACTTTTGCTTGACAGATTAACTGGAGTTGCAATAAGTTTACTTTTTTTATACTCTTCCTTTTCTTCTTCTAATTCAGGATAAAGCTCCGGGCTATACTCGACACTTCCATCATCTTCTATAGACTCCTTTAATTTATCTAACATAGTCTCAAATTCAGGAAGTCTTCTTATAATGTTATCCGCTAAAGAAGGATTAAACACTCCAATTCCTATGATTACAATACTTATTGATGCAGCTGCTGATATTATTGTCTTAGTTCTATTTTTTCTTTTATTCATTCTATCTGATGATTTTAATCTCTCTTGCATTTTTCCTTTTAAATCTTCCTTATTGTAAGTACCATCTTCTTCATACTTATCAATATCGATATTTATCTTATTAAGAATCTTAAATTTATCTATCATAGCTTTACTCTCCTACTTCCTTAAAAATTTTTTTCCTAATTTTCTTTCTGCCTCTAGATAATCTACTATGTAAATTTGATATAGTAGTACCCCTACTTTCAGCTATCTCTTCCAGTCTATCTCCTTTTAAATAGTATCTAGTAAATAGCTCTCTGTCCTTAGAGTTTAGAAAACTTAAAATTTCTTCTATTTCTTCTTTTATCTCTAGTTGTATTAAATTATCATCCATATAAGAAATGTCCGAGTCTATTTCTAAATCTATTTTAGAAATGTATTTTCTTTTGTAGTCAATTGCTTTATATTTTGCTATTGCACAAATCCAGTTTTTAAAATTATTTTGCTTACTATCAAATCCTTCTATATTCTCCCATATTAAGAAAAGAACATCACTTATACATTCTTCTTCATAAATTTGTAAAGGATTTATATGTGTTTTAATTACAGATGTTAATAGGCCACTATAATTGTCTATTAAAATCTCCATCCCCTTTTGATTACACCTTTTTATATATTTTACTATCAATTTATCTTTCAAGTTGATACCTCCCTGTAAAAGCTTTTACAATAGTTAATACGAAACTTTTCGTATAAAACTGACAAAAATAATAAATAATTTTTCAAAAACTAAAAATAAAGCTGTAATAAAATAACTGATATTTAAGTTATTTTGTAACAGCTTTTTATACATAAAATACACTAAAATTTATAAAAGCATATTAACCCTACTAAAATACATTTTAAAGGTATATTCATTGCTAACAAAATCATAAAAACATATACTTATATTAAAATAAGGCTTTATTTAAAGGAGTGTGTTTATGAAGATAAATCAAGATCACAGAAAATTTTTGCCTACAAAGATAGGAACGAATTAATCTTACTCTCTCCTGATACTATTTATTATTGTGAATCAGTATATGAAAAAGTATTTTTATGCTGTGAAATGATATTCATCAAACTAGTTTTAATTTGACAGAGTTAGAAAACAATTATTCATCACTTAGATTTATAAGAATCAGTAAGTCTATGGTTATTAATAATAGAAATATTAAAAAGTTATACTTCTGGTAGAATTGAAGCTTTAATGAAGAACAAAGAGAAAATTATTGTTTCTAGTCATTATGGACCTATTTTAAGACAAAGACTTGAAATTAAATAATGAAAAGGAGATATTTATTTATGGAAATGTTTAATAAGATTTATAAGTTTGGATCAATAGTTAAACCAAAGGCATCACTATATTGTTTAGGTATAATATTCTTTATATACATATATAACCTTTTTAATGATATATATTCAGTCAATATTTTAATTATTTTAGAAACTTTTATTGCATCAATAATTATTGCGTTAATAGAATATTACTACTTTAATAACTATGATGAACTTTCAGATGTTAAAAGAAAGAAAAACACTATTATTTGGGCTGTTCTTTCTAATATAATTATAATTTTTTCAGCAGTTATTTTTGACTGGTTTCCTTCTATTACTGTAAGTGTATCTGTTCTTTTATTAGTTATACTTGAAATATCTATAATTGCTATGCATTACAGCATATACATAGTTAATTTAACTGATACTAATGACTTAAACGATAAGCTTCAAAAATATCAAGAATATAAAAAAAACATTAAAATACTTTACTTTAATACAGCCCTAAACAATTCATATTTAAATAATATAACCTTTGTTTAGGGGTAGTTTATAATATATGTACTATTATAGGCGATACTAGTTGTTAATTTTGCAGCAGTTTCATATATATATCTTATTTTACATAAATCTCTCCCCCTAAATCTTAATGCTTTATCTTAAGATTTTTATTATTGTTACAACTTTTCCACTTTCATATTTTTGTTCTAAATGTCTTAAAAAGTACAACTATATTAATTGAGACCTTGATTAGCGTATTTTCTTATAATATTAAATATGTTCTCCATAATCAAATGAATCGCAACATGCATTATATGCATCTATTTGAACATTTTCTGCATGACATTCTTTATTTTCATTATATATACAGTTATGAGCTTCACATTTTATATCACATGGTTGTATAGTTGAGTCACCTACACCATTTACAAAACTGCTATTAAAACTATTAAAAATTGATTCTTTCTCTTCAGGATTTCCAGCTAGACTATCTACAATGTTGCTACTATCTCTATCTACAAAACTTGTACAAGTAGTCCCTTCAACAGATACTGCACCAAGTCCACTTACATGTATGGCACCTGCCTTACACTCATGATCTCTATTATGTGCACAATCAGTTGCATTACATTTTAACTTACCTCTTTGCATTTTATTTACCTCCTTTATAAATATCTATTTTATTATTTCCAAAAGGTAAAATATAATTCGATTTGATATTTTTAAAGTTTCTAATTTTTTAATAGATTCTAAACATCTTAAAAATACTCCTATACAATGGATATATTAAAAATATATTTTATTGCTATCTTCATATAATTTATACGTCTTTTCATTTATTTCTATAATTAAATGATCTTTATTTAAAACAACCTCATTTATGATATTATCTTCGATTTCACATAATTTATTTCCATTACATTCTCCGAAGTTTAAGTATCCTTTATCTTTTTTAGATTCATATCTAAATTTAATATCTGCATTTTTTATATTTACTCCTCTACCTTCTATTTTGCTTTCTATTTTTACTTCTCTGTATTCATTTTTTAAAAGAATATATTGTATTTTATAAGTTAATTTATTTTTCATACTACATACCTTTCCTTTTGCTTAATCTCTATTTTATTAATATTAAATATTTGTATTTATACTAACCACCGGACAATTTTAATTTAATATATTAACTATTTCCTCATCAGTCAATGTACTATCAAGTATTACTAATGACTTTTCTAAATCTATATCTATATTTTTATATCTTTATTTTCCTCAAATAATCCTTTTACTCTTCCTACACAATGTCCACAATTCATTCCTGTTATTATTATTTTCTTTATCATTTTTATTTCTCCTTATTTTTTATACGATTTAAATCTTTTCAATCTAAGTTTATTTACACAAGAAAATATATTTATATTCAAAGTCTGATAATAAAAAATTATTTATGTTATAATTATAGTGAGATAGAAATAATATTCTCTCTAACGATGAATTTTTATTTCTATATTAGTTGCTTATATCACTTTTTTAAGATATTTTAACTATCTCTTATAGGTTTGTAATTAAAGGTTATTTCCACATTGTTTCTTATTATACACTTTAAATCTCTACACTTACTTCGTCTATTATTATTATTTTAATTTATATTTTTATTTTTATATTGTATTTTTCTACTAGGTATTACATGTAATTTCATCTCAATTGATCGTATTTCTTCAATGGTTGACTTTCTGTAAATTTTATTATCCTTAACTTTACTTCTTCTAGCGCATTAATGTTGATTTCTTATACTATATTAAATTAGGTATGATTTTAGCAACTGATTAACAGAAAAATAATAATAAATAATTAATACCATAAAATAAAGCCAGCAAATCTCTTGCTGACTTTTATAATTTATATTACTCGTTTTGTGTTTTAAGAGCTTCACTTAAAGCTATCTTATTAATCTTTCTTGCACAGAAAAATTTTGATACTTCAAATGTAATAGCTATTATTACAAAACCTATTATTACATAAAATAAATTAAGTTTTGCTTCTAATTCTATATCTAATGATTCAAAGATTTTAAATATTAATTTATTTATAAAATATCCTATAGGAACACCCATAATATATCCAAGTATTACATAAATTCTTGAACCATTTAACATCAGTGAATTTATCTCTTTCTTTTTATATCCAAACACCTTCATAAGAGCAATATGATTTTTATTTTCATCTATACTTATAGATGCCACAATATATATGATAATAACTCCTATGATAAATGCTACAAATGCTATTCCATATATAAAGGCTGACATTAATTGCATATAATCTTTTAACATATTTGTTAAGTTGCTTGGTGTATTTATCATATATATCAAATCTTTATTAATATCAATATGTGATTTTGATATAATTGCATTATATTCGCCTTTTTCCCAGCCCATTATTTCGCTAAAACTATCTAAGGACGTAAACACATAGTCTCCTGCATTTGTCTTTGCGATATCAGAAATTTCTATAGAGTATTCTTTATCATTAACTATATTAATAAAAGATAATTCATCTCCAATACTCTGTTTATACTTTTTCGCCATTGTAGATGTTACAATAAATTTATCATCACCTACACTTAATTCATTTCCATTTTTATCCTTTAAACTAACCATCTGTGAATTATCATTTGTACCTATCAGTTCAAAATCATCATTCATTTCACTATCAAGAACAAACTTAACTCCTGAAATTCCTTCTCCGCCTTTAGGTGGTGATTCATTTCTTAATTCCTTTAATATATATTCATATTTATAACTAAATACATCATTCCCTTCTTGATTTACCATATAATCCATAGAACATTTAGCGATAAATCCATACATTAAAAGAACTGTTGCTATACAAACTCCCACTACCATAAATATTAAACGGGATATTGACCTTAACTGCTCTCTGATTGCAAATTTATTCTTAAATTTAAATTTATCTAACCTTAATTTTCTTTCAATAAAATTAACTTTCTGTTGCTTGCCTTCATTCTTCATTAAAGATACTGGTGATGATTTTAGTACATTGTTAATTGATAAATAACTTGCAATAATTGAAAATACCATACTTAAAACTATACCTAATATAAAATAAATAGGACTGTATGATAATTTTGCTATTGGTATAGGGAGAAAGGTTAAGAATAAATCAAATATATATTTCTGAACAACTAAACCAAGTATACCTCCAATTATTCCCCCACTACTAGAAAATATGATAGGATAATTAAGATAATGTCTCATTATTTCTTTTTTCTATATCCTAAGGCATATAGTGTACCTATATTAGCATTTCATTTTTTATCATTCTCCTTAAAACAATACTAATTAGTATAACTGTTATTAGCAGTATCATTGTAGGTAAGATAACTGAATAAGAGCTTATTGCAGTAACTTCAACGTCTAGTATTGATATTTTCATATTATTTTTAGCATAAACTCAATCAATTATGTTTGTCTTATTGTTATTTAAATAGCTTTTAAGCTCTTTTGACTGTTCATATATATCTTTATTTTCATTATTGTACTTTACTGAATATAAATAAGTTCTATTATACATGTCTTCTTTATTAAGAATTCCAATACCAAAGATTTTTGGGTTGTTAATCATATCTCCTTATTTTTCAAGTATATATGCATAATTTGGCATACCTATGTATCCTGATATTCTATAAGAAGAATTATCAATATTATACTCATCACCTATAGTTAAATTGTTAGCTTTAGCAAACTGAGGATCTAGTGCAATTTCTCCTACTTTTGGCATAGTACCTTCTAGCACTGCCGTAATATTTACTTTTTCATTTGGAGTAAATAATCTTACTGTTTTCTCATCATATTTATATTCTTTTACAAGTGTTTCTTGCATCTTTAAATCATACTTATATTCTATTTTACTAATATCCTCAACTCTATTTACAGTATGAAACGCTAAGTCTTCTTGAACATTATTTTTTACATACAAATCTTTATTGTACCTTAAATTTTGTGCTGTTAAAGTTAATGAAACAAATAGAAATACCGACAATATAATTAAGTATAACATTCCTATATATTGCCTTCAGTTTTCTTTCATTACGCGTAGTATGCTTTTATTTAGCTTCATTACCACTCCACTCCCATTGCATCAATAGGGTTATTATTAATGATAGAATCTTTAACTTCTCCACTTCTAAATTTATATATTCTATTTGCCATTTCACCTATAGCTGCATTGTGTGTAATTATTAAAATTGTAGTGTTAAACTTTCTATTTATTTCTTGTATAAGAGAAAGTACATCTATAGCTGACTTATAATCTAATGCACCTGTCAATTCATCACAAAGTAATATCGCTGGATTTTTATTACAGCTCTTGCAACTGCAACACATTGTTGTTGTCCACCAGATAATTCTCTTGGAAATCTATTTTTCTTATCTGCTAGTCCCACTGCTTCTAGCACTTCATTAATATCAAGAGGCGATTTGCTAATATTTTGTATTATTTCTATATTTTCTAATACTGTTAAATGTGGCATAAGATTATATGATTGAAATATAAAATCAGTTTTTTCACGCCTATATTCAACTAGTTCATCATCTGATAATTTAGTAATATCAATGTTATCAACAATTACCTTTCCACTATCAGCGCTGTCTAATCCTCCAAGTATATTCATCAAAGTAGATTTACCACTTCCTGATGGTCCTAGTATGACACCTATCTCCCCTTTATTAAGTGAAATATTTGCATCTTTTAGTGCTATAGTTTCAATACACTCTGTCTTGTATGATTTACATAAGTTACTTATTTCGATAAACATTATTTTCCCCTCGAAATATAATATAAAATTATAATAAAAGTGGACAACTTAATTTGTCCACTTTATTATACTTGCATATCAATATTAATTTAAAACATTGCTAAAATTAATTATTACATTTGTACCTTCATATATTTTACTTTCAATATCTAATCTTCCTTTGTATAATTTTATTATCTGAGCTGCAATAGATAAACCTATTCCAAAACTATTGTTATACTTTCTAGATTTATCAACTCTATAAAACTTATCTGTTATCTTAGGAATATCTTCATCAGGTATACCTATTCCATTATCCCTTATACAAATCTTAGTATTATTCTTATCAATATATGCCTTGATATCAATTTGCTTTTCTTCTTTATCACAATATTTTATAGCATTATCAATAAATATTATAAAAAGTTGCTTTAAATGCTCAGGCATTATATATAAGTTTAAATTATCTTCTATATCGTAAGTAAAATTTACATCCTTATTAATAATTTCAAAATCATAAATTACTTCATTAATAATTTTGGCAATACTAACTACCTCTAGATTATTGTTTCTTACTAATTCATTTTCAGCTCTACTTAATTGTAATAAATCATTTACTAATTTAGTTAATCTTTCCACTTCATTTAAACTAACTTTTATTGATTTATCTAAAGTTTCTTTATCATTTTTACCCCATCTATCAAGCATCTTCAAATGACCTTTTATTATTGTTAATGGAGTTCTTAGTTCATGAGATGCATCATTTATAAATTGTTTCTGAGCATTAAATGATTTTTCTACTTCATCCATCATACTATTAAATACTATATTAACTTTGTCAAACGCATCTTTCTCATCATGTATCTCTACTCTATTTGATATTCCCTTTTCTTTTATTTCTTCCATAATATCTCTTAATTTTTTTAATTTATTTACGAACTTTATAGAAATAAACATTCCTGCTAATATACTGATTATAATAACTAAAATAATTACAAAAATCATTATATGAACAGTTGCCTCTAAATAATCTTTAAATACATCTGTTTCATTAAAAATATAAATATAACTTTTCTCACCATTAACAATTAAAGGAGCATTTAAAATTACATTATCATGGTCTAAATTAAGGAATATTCTTGATTTAATTCTATATGGATTATCAAATTCTAAACTTCTTGGTACATCATCCACATTATTGTAAATAATATTCTTATCTTCATCATATATAATTGCTTCTAAATCCATAGTCTCAAATAATTTATCATAGGTTATATTAGTATTAGCATTAATAAGCATTGAAATCTCATTATATTTAGTTTCTATATCATCTTTTTCATACTTTACAGTCCATATTCTAACTACTAAAAGTTGAGCTGTTATTATAATAATAATTACGCTAATTATTGCTAAAAATGTAAGAATAGACATTTGCCAAAATGTAGACATCTGTTTAAATTTTTTCATATTATCTTATTACATATCCAATTCCACGAACAGTTTGGATATATCCATCATTTTTTAATTTACTTCTTAAATGTCTTATATAAACATCTACTACATTAGTTTCAGCTTCATAATCATATCCCCATATATTTTCTAGCAAATTATCTCTACTTAAAACTTTATTTTGATTTTTCATTAATTAAACTAGTAATTCATACTCTTTTGTAGTTAAATTAACTACCTCATTATCTTGTTTTACAGTCCTTGCTTCAATGTCTACATTTATATCTTTAAATTCTAACTTATTACTAACTTGATTTGTTTCATTAACTCTTCTTAATAAGGCTTCTATTCTTGCTAGTAATTCTTCTATTGCAAATGGTTTTGAAACATAGTCATCTGCACCCATTTGAAGACCAGATACTTTGTCCATTACGCTATCTCTTGCTGTTAGCATTATTATAGGGGTATTCTTTACTTTTCTTAATCTTCTACATATCTCTAGCCCATTTAATTTAGGTAACATCAAATCAAGCAATATTAAATCATAATCATTTTCTAGAGCTTTTTCAAAACCCTTTACACCATCATCACAAACGTCTACCTTATAGCCTTCATATTCTAGCTCCATCCTAACAAAGGATGCTATATTTTCCTCATCTTCAATTATCAGTATTCTATACACAAAGCCACCTCTTGCTAATTTATGTCTCTATTATTAATCTCTACCATATTTATCTTTATAATAATTATTTCTAGAATCTACGTAATCAATATCTATTATTGCACCACTCCTTGAATCTACTTCTACTTTATTTAAGACATTATCCTTTTCCTTTATTTTAAAATCATAAGTTAAAGATAAAGATTCTTCATTAATTTCTTTTTCAGTTTTAATTATTGTTCCTGGTACTTTATCTAATGCGATTTTTTCACATTGTGATTGTGTGTAGTTTATATTTGATTTTATAAAATGGTATCCAACATAAGCACCAGCGCCACCTAATAACATGGCACAACTTAATGTTATTATTATAACTTTTTTTGTTTTTTTAATCACGGCTTTTTTATCAAAATTTCCTATTTTATCTTTTAGATTTTCTATTTTTATTTTCTTCATCTCATCCTCCAAAACTTATATTATTTAACTTTATAAAAATTACTTCCTACAAGAGGTACCAATCTTTTTTCTTTTTTTACTATAGATTATTACAATTACTGAAACTAACACTATCCCAACTATTAATGAATAATTTTTAATTAAATAAGCTATGTTAGATAAATTATCTCCTAAAATATAACCTAAAAATATTAGTATTGTGTTCCATAAGCTTATCCCTATAGTTGAATATAATACAAAGATATTTATATTCATTTTATTTATACCAGCGGGAATAGATATTATTGTTCTAGCTACAGGTATACCCCTTGCTAACATAACAGATATTTTTCCATATTTGTTCATCCACCACATAGATGATTTAATCGAATATCTTGTTTTTGGATATTTTTTCATCATATATTTAAGTATTGGTTTTCCAAAATATAACCCTAGTAAATAATTTATAGTACTACCAACTATACCTCCAATAATTGATATTGTGAGAGCTAATCCAAAATCAATATTTCCTTTTGAAACCATTATTCCTATAAATGGTAAAACCACCTCACTTGGTAGTGGAAAGTTTGCATATTCAAGCATAACTATTAAGAATATACTTATTAATCCGTATTGCTCAATTAAGCTTTTAGCTAATATTTCAAACTCCAAATCTTAACCTCCTGTAATTCATACAATTTCTTATCTCATTATTAATATAAATTATTTAAATTAAAAAAAAATTGAAGAAAGATTAAAATTTCATTAAAAATTTTATAAAGTTTAAGGTGTAGTTTAAATCAATTTATTTTTAAACGATAGATTGTCAATATAAGTGCAACACTTTATATTCATGTTGCATCAAATACCTCTGCAGGTGTCCTATATCCAAGACACTTGC